>NZ_AUTC01000066.1 GCF_001461695.1 Sinorhizobium fredii USDA 205
CCACACCCGAAATTACACCAGCTTGACGGACGCTATCCCCCGGCTCCCACCAGTTAACGTGCTTCTCGAGAAGGGACCATGCATGAAGGCATTCACGATGCCATCGTGCCGTATCCGGAAGTTCCTGATAACGCCCATACGCCACCACGCTCCTCCACTGCTTTCCGGTGACAAGCCCGTCGACCTGCACACAAACGTGAGGATTGGCGCGCATCCATTCGATCTTCTGCCCGGGCATGGAAAAAGCGTAGAGGCATTTGCCGGCATATGCGTAGTAGACTGGGACGACATAGGGCTGGTTGTCTTTCGCACACGCGAGCCTCGCCAGCCGCTCTGCCGAAAGAAGCGCGATGCACTCCTCTTCGGTCATTTCCCTGATGAACATGGTTCAATTCCTTCATCGAAGAAGAGTTTGAGTTTAATGCTGGATCGGCGCGCCCGCCTTGACGCAACGCAAATGGGGCGTCAGCACGAGCGGCCAAAGGCCGTCCAAGAATCGTTCTGAGCCACGCGATCGAAGAGCAGCGTCGCCTCGCGTTCGCGATTGCAAAACAGCTGCGCACGACGAATGTCCGGGACGGCGTCAATGGCGGTCTCTATGCGAACAGGATGGTGAGAGGCCTCAACGACCTCTACATCCAGGATCGCGCGATCACTCAAGACAATGTGAGACCAGTCGGCGGGACGCCGGATGGCAATGCCTGTCAGCGTTAAAAGCGAAGACCTGAGCGGCAGACGCGGACCGCCGAGCGAGCGACTATAGGCCGTGCTGCCGAGTGGCGTCGCCAGCATCAAACCATCCCCCGAGATGATCATCGGGTTTGCTTGTCCGCCGAGGGCAACGTGCAATTTGGCCTCTTGGAGTCGTTGTCGGATAAGGACGATTTCGTTGATGCCGAAGAGGACCCGGCGGCCCCCTCCCGTCTCCTCGATCTCCGCTTGGAGCACAGGCAATTCCAGGCTGACAGCCGAGTGCAGCCGTTCGGCCAGGCCATTCGTCCGCAACGGATTGCAGAGAAATCCGACGGAACTTTCCGTGCGCATGGCGAATACGGGCTTTGCCGGCATTGGCAGCACCGCATGGAGCGCCTTCAGGACGGTACCGTCTCCACCGATGGTCACGATGCAGTCGGCATCTACCGCAGCGGTTTGGCCGTAGCGGCCCGTAAGTTCCTCGAGCGCGCCTTGAGCGGCTGGCCTCGGTGATGCCAGGAATGCGATCTTCATGGTCGAACCTTCAAGTCAAAACCGCTGGCTACCGCTTTCAAAAGAGCGATTGAGCAAAGGCAGCCGAGGGGGCCGAACATTGTCGCGCCAAGCCACGCTGAGACGCGACCATCCGGTCGCCGCTGCTTGCTCCGGCAACTCTTGGAGACGTTTCCATCGCACCACAATTCGATAGCCCGACACCGCACTTTAGTATGCCTTAGGACTTCGCCGCCGTAGAGGCTTTTTTCCGAAGGCGCACCCGGACCCGATGCGTCGAGCCATCGGTTGGAAGCGCCACGATAATGTCCATGTGTCGGATCCCATCAACTTCCACCTCAATCTGGCCCTTGCCGATCCGCTCCGGATCCTCGACGCGGATTGCAAGACTGCCCTTCGGGCCCTTGATTTCAGCCTCAAACGAACCCCAGTGCTTCGGCAGACAAGGGTCGATGAGAAGGTTCCCTTCGTGCAGCCTGAGGCCGAGGATCGCCTCGACGCCGAGCCGCAAGATCCAGGCGGCAGACCCCGTGTACCAGGTCCAGCCGCCGCAACCTGTGTGAGGAGCGACACTCGCGATATCGGCCGCCACCACGTATGGCTCCACACGATAGTGTTCCATGTCGGTCCGAGTGGATGCATTGCGGATCGGATTGAGCAGATCAAAAATATGCGCCGCCTGGTCACCGTCGCCGAGGCGGGCAAAGGCGTGTCCGAGCCATGCGGCAGCGTGCGTGTATTGCCCTCCATTTTCCCTGACGCCCGGCGGATAAGCCTTGATATAGCCAAGATCCTGAGGCGTGGCATCGAAGGGTGGCCAAAGGAGTCGGATAAGTCGCTGGTCCTCACGAATGAGCTCCCGAACAGCGTTCTCGACGGCTGTTTTGCCTCGCTCGGAAATGCCGTCGCTCGCGAGAACGGCCCAGGACTGGGCAATCGAGTCGATGCGGCACTCCTTGGCGCGCGCCGAGCCAATCGGAAGCCCATCATCGTCGAAGGCGCGTACATACCACTTCCCGTCCCATGCGATCGCCTCGATGGCCTGCTCGAGCTGTCCGACGCGATCACGCCAGAGCCCGGCCAAGTCGTCGCGTCCCATACGCAGAGATAGCGCTACAAATCGCTTGATCGTGGCGACGGCGAACCACGCAAGCCAGACGCTTTCTCCCCGACCCTTGCGCCCGACGCGGTTCATCCCGTCATTCCAATCGCCAGTTCCGATCAGCGGGAGGCCATGGGCGCCCTGCGTCACGCCGCGGGCCAGGGCCCGTTCGCAATGCTCGAAAAGCGAGCGCGGCTCCGAAACCATGTCGAAGCGTGCGTAGCGATCCTCTTCCTCGGGCGTGAGCGGCACCGCACGCAAGAATGGGACCTTTTCGTGCAGGATCGAAGCGTCACCGGTCGCCTCGACATAGCAGCCCGCAACATAGGGCAGCCACAGCAGGTCGTCGGAGCAGCGCGTGCGAACCCCGCGGCCATTAGGCGGGTGCCACCAGTGAAGCACGTCGCCTTCCTCGAATTGACGCGCAGCAGCAGTGAGGATGTGAGCCCGCACCCGCTCCGGCTCAGCGTGGAACAACGCGAGCACATCCTGTAGCTGATCACGGAAGCCGATGCCGCCGCCCGCCTGGTAGAAGCCGGCGCGCGCAAGGATGCGAGAAGCCAGGGTCTGGTAGAGAAGCCAGCGGTTTACCATCAGGTCGAAGGCGGGGTCAGGCGTCTTGACCTGAACGGCGCTGAGCCGCCTGTCCCAGTGTTGAGCAAGTTCCTCGAAAGCGTGATCCGCGCGCCCCGGCTCCTGCCAACGACGCGCAAGTTCGACTGCATGGGCCTGATCGTCTCCCTGTCCGAGCACGAAAACGACCTCGGTCCCGTCGCCGGCGCCGATATCGAGATGGACCTGAAACGCGGCGCAAGGGTCCGCGCCCGCCTCGACCCGCCCGCCGAGATCCCAGCGCTTGAGCCCCGTCGGGGCCCTGAGATTGCCCTCGCGGCCCAGAAAGTCCCGGCGATCCGTGGTCAGGCTATGAGGGGGACGGGTCGAGGTCAGGAACGCCACGCGCTCGCAAAAATCGGGATTCCAAGGATTGCGCGCAAGCAGCGCGTGGCAGGCGGGATTGTACTCGCACACGACGAAGGATCGTGCCTTGCCGCTGAGCGAACCGAGCAGCCACTCGGCATAATAGGTGGCGGTGATCCGCCGCGTTCGAATGCCGGGATTGCGAAGCTTGAGCCGCACGATCTTGGCTGGATCATCCGGAGGCACGAAGACAAGAAGCTCCTGCTCCACTCCGCAATCCACGCGCCGCCAGACCGTATAGCCCGCGCCATGGCGAATCTCACAGGCCGCCCCTTCTCCCGCCGGGCTTGGCGTCGGCGTCCAAATCTCGGCGGTCTCCTCATCCCTGAGATAGAGCGCCTCACTTGGTGGATCCGCAACTGGATCATTGGTCCAGGGGGTCAGCCGATTTTCGCCGCTGTTGATTGCCCAGGTGAATCCGAGACCGGTCTCGCTGACGATTGTGCCGAAGCGCTCGTTTGCAAGCACATTGCACCATGGCGCCGGTGTCTTCTCACCCGGCTGGAGGTGAATAACGTATTCACGGCCGTCACCAGTAATGCCACCGAGACCGTTGTCAAAAACAAGATCGGCGGGATGGGGCAGGATTGCCGCTGTCTCGACCGGTTCGCGACGTCCAGTCGGTTCAAGGCGCGGCGGCCGCGGGCGCGACTCCGTCGCGGAAGCGATCTGCCGAGCGAGTGGGCCCTTCGAAGCATCGAGAATGGCCTGCGCACTGGCTTCGACAAGGCGCCTTTCCTCGTCGTTCACCTCATCGGCGAGGATCAAATGGATTCCGCCGTTGCGGCCAAGAAGTTCAAGCGCGCTCATGTCCTGCAGGAGAGTGGTAAGTCGTTCCCTGAACGGCTCCAGATAGCCGGTCGCACCGCCGCGTAAGACTACAAGATCGACGTGAATTCCGCGCCTGCGCCAGAGCTGATGTCCTGCGACAAGCGTGTGCAGGAGATCCATCTCTTTGGGATCGCCCGCATGAACAAGCAGGACCGGATGATC
This sequence comes from Sinorhizobium fredii USDA 205, assembly GCF_001461695.1. Taxonomy (GTDB): domain Bacteria; phylum Pseudomonadota; class Alphaproteobacteria; order Rhizobiales; family Rhizobiaceae; genus Sinorhizobium; species Sinorhizobium fredii. Next base: position 4,280 of record NZ_AUTC01000066.1, read on the forward strand.
GCCAGAGATGCCGAGAGCCCACAGCCGCGGCTGGCCGAGCTTGTTTGTGGCAAGCACTTCCGGAGCAGCACGTAGCGCGTGATGCCGATAGACGAGCAACGAAGCGAGCACCTGCAGGTCGGGCAGCCAAGCCCCATCGAGCCCGAGCTGCTGCGCCTCGCGCGCGGCTTCCGCCGCCGCATCGTTGAGCGCCCAGTCGACAGAGGCAAGCGTCGCATATCGCTGGGCCGTGGTGAGGAGCGTTTCCCGCGATCCGTCGGCCATAGTCAGGAAGGCGAACTGACGCCGCTCGTGCGGCTCCAGTGCGACCTGCACCTGAAGGGCCATCACCGGGTCAAGCGTCCAGCCTGCCGTCCTTGAAAGCCCCACTTTTACGGCATAAGGACGCCTGGCATCGCCCTGGCGCCCCAGGAAATGCCGGCGGTCGGTCTCGAAACCGGCGATTTCGACGCCGGCTTCGTCAAGAACGACCCAGTGGAGAAGCACCGGCGGATTTTCTTGCGGATGACGGCGACGGCGCGAGAAAAGCAGCCCGTTCAAGGCGGGCAGGTGCTCGCTCCCGACGAATAATTTGCTGAAACAGGGATGGCGCTCGTCCTCAAGGGGCGGGGCAAGCACCACCTCACCGTAGCTGGTAAAGCGAAGGCGCCTTGGCCGCTCGCCCTCATTGACCACGCGCATGCGCCGGATTTCCAGGTCATCGCCGGGAACGACGCCGACCTCCATACTGATGCCGACGCCATGGTCATGGCGATGGAACTCTGCCATATGGGGATGGAACATGACGCGTGCATCATCTGGCGCCACGCCGGTCGGTTGCCGTCCGACGGACCAGACAGACCCGTCCTCCTCATCGCGGACGTACATCCAGAGTCCGTGGTTGTCGCGGGTGGCATCGGGTAGCCAGCGCGTCAGTGCATGATCGTGCCAGCTCAAACGTCCGCCCCCAGCCTCGGTGATCCAGCTCGCCAATCGCCCATTTCCGAGCGCATGCATTTGCGGAAAGGCTTCTGCCGAACGCGGTTTCCAGGGTTGCGGGGCCGGTATGCTCGTCCGCCGCTTCGGTGATACCCGGCGCTTTTCGAGCGTGCGGACCGAAGGGGGCGTCTCCCAAGGTACCCGCTCGTGAACGAGGAGCTCGACCGCCCGGACGCGCGGGTCGGCATGGAACCGACGGATGAGAGCCTCATCGCATAGCGCATTGTCGAGCGCCGCCAGCGTCATGCCCTGGTGGTGCGCCATATAGGCGCGGACTGGCGATAAGCAGACGCCTCTCGCAACGCGCTCGGGCGTGAAGTCGGCCGCTTCGAAGAGGCCGTAGCTTCCGGCGAGCCCGAGGCGCGCCAACGCGCGCAGGTTCCTGACGGCCGCTTTGGCCGCGATCGGCAGTGCGAGCGCTGTTGCATAGGGGGCGACGACGAGATCGCGCGAAAGTCCGCGCCGCAAGCCAAGCTCGGCTATCCCGAAACCGCTATAGCGGTAATTGTGATTTGCGTCCCGCGAGGCAAAGGCCGATTCCGACGTCCCCCAGGGAATTCCCCTTTGGTCGGCATAACGGCGCTGCGCATCGACCGCTGCGCGTTCGCTCTGGCCAATCAGCGTCTTGATACCGCTCCGAAGAAGAAGGCCCGGCATAAGATACTCGAACATCGACCCGCCCCAGGAGACCAGGGAGAGCCCTGATTTCGCCCGAACCGTTAGCCGTCCGAGATGGAACCAGTGCTCGAAGGCGACATCGCCCTTGGCAATCGCAAAGAAGCTCGCCAGGCGGGCCTCGCTGGCGAGCAGATCGTAGTGGGAGGGATCGATCCGATCGGTACTGACGTTGTAACCGATGCGGAACAGCCGGGCCTCCACGTCGTACAGCGACCTGAAGTCCATCGCGAATGCCATTGCGCCGGACCTCTGCGAGACATCCAGCAATTCCCTGCGGAGCGCTGCCTGCGCCTGGGCACCCGCTTTCAGGGCCGCATCGACCTTGGCGAGCCATTGTGCTGCTGCCGCCGCCGACGGCATCGCTGCCTCCAGCACCGCATGTGCGCTGGCGCAGCGGGTCTCGACATCCGATATCGAAACAGGGACCGCTATCAGTTCCGCAATTTCATGTGCCAGGCCTTCGCAGCCCGGAGCAGGTGTTTCGATGAGGGGAATCCACGGAGCCAGCGTCTCGATATCCCGCTTCATGCTTGAAAGGTGGTGACGGGTGCGCCCGAGCCAGCTCTGGATATCATGCAATGTCTCCGGTTGCGGCTCCGCTGGCTGCGCAACGATGCCCGCGATTGCGGCTTCGAGTTCGGGGAAAGTCCGTTCGCAAATCTCTGTCAACACGGAAGATGTCACCGAGACGTGGCTGCGGGCATGGTCGATGCGTTCCATCATCGCAGCCAGACAGGCTCGAAGCTCGTTGCTCGGCTTTTCCGGAAAACGTTCCGTCGCTTCTGCCAGCGCGCCGAGCGTGTCGGCAAGACCGTCCCATCGCCCGGGCCCTACTGCCGGAGCACAGGCCGCCTCTCGACACCCCTCCTTGAGCGCCAGCAGGGATACGGCGAGGTTGCCGCTGTCGACCGTCGAGACATAGCGCGGCTCAAGCGGCTTCAGGCGCTGCGTGTCGTACCAGTTGAGGAGGTGGCCACGATAGCGTTCGAGCCGGTCGAGCGTGTCGAGGCCATTTCGGATACGCACCGCGAGATCCGTCGATCCCACATAGCCGAGGTCCCAGGCGGCGAGGGAGGAAAGGAACATCATGCCGATATTGGTGGGTGACGTGCGGTGAGCGATGGCATAAGGCTCCATCTGGACATTGTCCGGCGGCAGCCAGTTGTCGGCGGGACCGACAAAGGTTTCGAAAAAGAGCCAGGTGCGCCGAGCCAACTGGCGCAGAAACGCGAGGTCGTCCCGACCAAGCTCCTCCGTGCGCCAATCACGAGGACGGCTGAGCCAGGCGGCGATCTCCGGCGCGGCGAACCACAGCAGCAGCAGGGGGGCCGCAGGCAGGAGGACCGATGGATTGAGCAAGGCGACGGCGGAAGCTGCAGCCGCGGATAAAGCCGAAGCGGGCCACATATATCGCCATGCTGCGGCACGAGGACTGCGGCTGTTGACGGCGTTTGCCAGTTGCGCAGCCGATGTCCATTCGAGAAGATGCCTGCGCGATACGATCAATCGCCAGAACGTCCTTGCGACGGCATCTAGCGCCACGATCGCATCGTTCGCCAAAAAGACGACGGCAAGCAGCCAACGTCCCGCGGGATCGCTCAATTGATGGAACGCCCCCCGCACGGCCTCGCGATACCGGCTACGGCCAACGGCCGTCAGCAAATCGGTAAGAAAGTGGCATCCCGGGGTGGCCACAGCGAATGCCATCCACACCCACGGTTCGCCTGGCAGGCCCAACCAGCCGGCTGCTGAGAGCAGCAAGAGGGAGGGCGGAACGAGGCTGCGCTGCAGATTGTCGAATACCTTCCAACGGTCAAGGAGGGTCAAGGGATTCTTGCGCCACTTGCCGCCGGCGCCGGGTACCCGTCTTGCAAGCCAGGGCAGCAGCTGCCAGTCACCGCGGACCCAGCGATGCCAACGGCGGGCATATTCGACATAGCTGATGGGAAAATCCTCATAGAGCACGATGTCGCTTGCGAGTGCTGCGCGCCCTTGAATGCCCTCGAAGAGATCATGGCTGAGAAGGGCGTTCTCGGGCACCCGTCCATCGAGGCTGCGATGGAAGGGAGCGACCTCGTAGATCCCCTTGCCTGTATACATGCCGGAACCGAAGAGATCCTGATACACGTCGGACACCGCCCGCGTGTAAATATCGATTGCGGTGTTGCCGGCATAGAGGCGTGCGAAGAGAGACCGGTTGCCGTTTTCAGGCGAGATCTCGACACGCGGCTGCAGGACCGTGTAGCCGGCTCGAACTCGGCCAGTCCGTTCATCGAAGCGGGCGCTGTTCAGCGGATGGGCAAGCGCCCCGACGAGACGGGATACGGAACCGGGCGGAAGGACCGTATCGGCATCGACGGTCACGACGAAACGAGTCCGGCCAAGCTCGGCTGCATTACCTTCGCGCAGGGAAAATCCGCCTGTGTCACCGTCGAGAATGAGGCGGTTGAGCGCTTCAAGCTTGCCGCGCTTGCGCTCCCACCCCATCCAGCGACCTTCCGAGGGGTTGAAGCGCCGCGGGCGATGCAAAAGATGGAAGGGACCGTCACGTGTCTGTCCGTACCGGCTGTTGAGCCTTTGAATGCCCGCCAACAGCACCTGTTCCGTCTCCTGGTCACCCGGCATATACCCGGCCGGGGCATCGGAAAGGTCGCTGAGAACCACGAAGCGCAACGATCGATCACGGTTGGACAGCCAATGCCGTTCCAGCCGCTCCATCACATGCGGAACTTCGTCGGCGCCATGAAGGATGACGGGAACAACCACTGCCGTGGCGCAATCGGCCGGGATCGCCTTTTCAAAATCCAGCTTCGGCAGTCCCTGGGGACGGACGACCAGTGCAAGGATCCCGTGCACGGCGGCGACCCCAAGGACTGAAGCCGGCAACAGCGTGAGGGCGATGCCGAGGATCCATCCGCCTGACCCCGCCCCAACAACCGAGAGATACGTCGCTGGAACGAGCAGCGCGGTGGCTGTGGCCGCAATCAGTGCAGCGGCGTAAAGTACCCCGGCGTGGCGACGGAGCCAATGGCTGCAGACGGTTAACCGCGGACGACGCAGGCCAATCAGGGTCTCGAATTCACCGCGCCCTTCGCCAACCAGCCAGTAGCCGACGTGATCATGCGGAGAACCTTTCGCCTGGCGCGCCCGAAAGACGGCGCACTCCGCGATTTCCATCTCTGGCCGGCCGGCGCATGCGGCGATTTCCTCAACCGCTTTGCGGTAGCGGTCGCGGGAATCGAAATCCATCAATTGGTAAGCTCTAGCCGGTTCATCGCGCAGAATCGCCTCGACAGAACTGGCCCGGTCAAAAAAGTCCTTCCACTGTATGGACGAGATCACGCCGAGATTGGCCAGCGCTCGCGATATGCATTCGGTATCGTCGAAACGGTCAAGTAGCGCCACAAGCTGCGTCGGTGCGAATGGAGGCTTCAGATCCGGAAAGAGCCTCGCGCAGCGACAGGCGAGGATTTCCAGGCAGGCAAGCCGCAACATCGTCGGAAGCGCCCACAATTCCGCGATCGTCAGCGGGGTACCTTCCTGGTAAGACCGAATGAACCTGACCACCGTCGTCAGCGAAAGCTGGAGGTGCGATGCCTGGAGGAGGCCATAGCCGATCGCAAAGATACGCGGCACGCCTTCACTCCCAGAATCCTCCAGGCTCGGCAGCCGCTCGTAAAACCCTACCGGCAAGTCCGGTTCGATCTGCAGCACCGCGCGCTGAACCTGGTAGTCGTTGTCGAGCAGCCACTCGGCGGCCCTCACAGCCCCCGACGGGGGGTCAGACGCGGCAGTCCGCGCCCGCTGGAGCCATCCCTCTATTCGATACAGCTCCGACCAAGGTGCAATCGGCCGAGGTTTCAGTCTGGATGTTGCGTGCCGCTTTTGCAATTGCCGCGCGGCTAACGTGAGAGTGTCCGATTCGGAGAACTCAACTTGTGCGCTCATAGCACCGCACGACCAGGAGGCCGCCCATCTGATTTTTCTGTAGAAGCACTGCTACCGGCCCCCGAACCGCGCAGCACAATCAGCAGCGGCGTCGCCGTATGCGTCACCAGAAAGGATGCAATGCTGCCGCACGAGACATCAGCACGATCGCCGCGACCGTGCGCGGACATGATGACAAGATCCGCCGCCTCCTCGACGGCAAGGCGAGAAAGGCTGCCGCGAACGTCCCCATCGCGGAGAATCACATTGACGGCAAGGCCTTGTTCCGCAATGCGGGCGCGGATGCGCTCGAGATATTGACGTGCAACCCGCTCGTTTCGGCGGATCACCGCATCCTTCAGCTTGATGTCCTCGACCTCGAGGGGACCAATCTCCGTCAGTTCGGGAACGGGAATGATGTGGGTCAGTAGCAGCTCGGCGTCTTGTTCCCTGGCAAGACGCGTTGCGAGGGCAAGAACGCTTTCCGCTCGAGATGAGCCGTCGAGTGGCACAAGCAGGCGCCGGTAATGCACGACATCCGCATCGGAAACCGAAGATGGGACAAGCAGAAGTGCGCCTGAACACGTCTCGACCAGTTTGCGGGCCGTCTCGCCCAATGCCCAGTCGGCCGCTCCGCTATCTCCATGTGTGCCCACCGCTATCAGACCTACCTTTTGGTTGCGTGCCCAAAGACAGATCTGTTCAGCCGGCTGTCCCTCGACGACGATCGTATCGATGTGGAAGGTTTCGTCGCCTCGTTCGCTTGCCAACCGCCTGATGTAGTCATGGGCCGAGCGGCGCCGAACGTCCCATTCAAATGGATCCAGGGGAACATCGGTCTTGGGCGCCACTTCCAGGACATGAAGCAGCGTGAGTGAGGCATGAAGGGCGTGTGCAATGGCTGCCGCATGCGGAATGACCTTGTGCGAAAGCCATGACGTATCCAAGCAGGCTACGACTCCGCCGTCGACAGGACTGGCCGGATGTTCCGACGCGCTGCGACGATGGTTTGCGTCACCGCCTGTTTCAGTGATAGATGCCGGCATGGTCACCTCCCTTCTCCCGTGCGAGGCGCTAGGTTCGCGGCCACTGCGAGCCGCGAGTCCCGACTGCGAGGATCGGCAACGGATACTTGTCAGTCATTAGGGCCAGGATAGCCTGTCGCATTGCGCCTATTATCAATTCCTCATGATCACCCATGCCGCTCGTACAGCGTCCGAAAGTTCGGTTGAATCGCCACGACTGACCTCTTCCTCCATCACGCGGCTGCAATGCCCATTTGCGAAACACTGCGGATGCACCCTTTTGTTCCGGCGCGGGAGCTTATGAGCAACCGCGCTAGTTACGGCCCTCAGGGGGTCATGGCCTTCTTCCTGCTGCGGATGAGCTCCTGTACGGCTTCGATCTCGTCCATACGGCCCATTTCGTAGGCCTGCTGGCAAATCCGCCGCATCTCATCAGCGAGGACATAGGGGTCGGAAGAGAAGCTCTCCGGCAGCTTGATCAGGGTCTTCGTGCCGCCACCGATCTGTTCAATCCAAATTTCGTGTGCCATGGTCCGTCTCCGGCCAACATTCTGCTCAACTCAGCCTGGGTGACGCCTCAATCGCGTCGAGCAGCGTATTTCCGATCTTTCGCGAGACCTCGAAATCGGTGCGATTGGCAGCGATCGCGAAGCGCAAGAGAACCGCTTCGAGATAGTCGACATACAACACGGCCCTTTGCCTATTGGCGATGCGGCTCGTCGCCCGCAGCACGAGTTGCTTACCGCTGTAGAGATCAATCTGCGCATCAACTGCCAGGAGCGCACGAAGCTCAATAACAGCTGCGGTTGATGAAACATCGTACATGGTTACATCCGCGGTTTATTGGTCGACTCGTGAAACCACCTTTAGCTGCTGCGAAGGCGACTGCGATGGGCAGGCGGTGACATCTGCTGTGTTCTCCTTAAGACAATCCACAAGGTACCGCCTTTCGCCTGGTTCTCTTACGAAACGGATCCCATGGATGTCAGTCTCAAAGCCTGGGAATTTTTGGTCGAATTCACGGGCGTATACGAGATAATCCTGGATCGACTTCGTTGCCCTCGTGATCCGTTCGCCCGGCATGATGAGCGGAATGCCCGGCGGGTACGGCGCGATCATCACCGCCAGCGTCCGCCCCATCAACTCATCGATGTCGACGCTTTCCACACGTCCCTTGACCAGCTCGTTATAGGCATCCGCCGGCCGCAAGATCACGTCGGGCAAAACCGCGTACATTTCGCGCTCGGCCCGGGGCACGTCGTCTTTGCGGTACACCTCGTGAATCTGCCGGCAGAGATCTTTGAGGCCGAGCGTCCCGTATGCCTCCGTATGTCCCGTCACAAGGTCGGGAAGCACGCGTGTCAGAGGCGCATTGGCATCGTATAGATCCTTGAAGTTCAGAAGCTCGGTGATGAGCGTGCTCCACTTGCCCCGGGTTACTCCCATGGAGAAGAGGACCAGAAATGAGTAGAGGCCCGTCTTCTCGATTTCGATCCGGCGGGAGGAGAGAAATTTTGTCACGACAGCAGCGGGAATGCCGTGCTCGTCCATTGTGCCGCCAGCTGTCAGTCCAGGCGAAAGGATCGTGACCTTGATCGGATCGACCATCACGTGGTTCTCGGCAACCCCTTCGAAGCCGTGCCAGCTGTCGCCTGGCTTCAGCAGCCACTCCGCCCTCGTGTCGCTTGGCGTCTCATCCGCAATGGACGGCTCCCAGACCCGGAACCACCAGGAATCCTCCATCTGTTTCCTGACGTTGTTCATGGCTCTGCGGAAACTCATCGCCTCGTCGATGGTCTCCTGCACCAGGGCGCGCCCAGCGGGCTGCTCCATCATCGCTGCGGCGACGTCACAGGAAGCGATGATGCCGTACTGCGGAGAGGTCGAAGTGTGCATCATGAACGCCTCGTTGAAGCGCCGATATCGAGCTGCTTCGTCTCGGCGTGCTGCACATGAATCATCGACGCCTGCGAGAAGGCCGCCAGGAACTTGTGCGTCGATTGTGTGGCGACGGTTATCGCATGCGGCGACCGTGAGGGACGTGACGAGGAGATCGCGTGGTAGCCATCATAGAACTCGTGAAAATTGGCATAGGCATACCAGGCCTCATCGAAATGCAGGACATCCACTGTATCGCCAAGAGATTCTTTTATTCCGTCGACGTTGTAGCAGAGACCATCGTAGGTGGAGTTGGTCACCACCATTAGGCGCACCTTGCCATTCGCCTTCCCGGCGAACGGGCTGGCTGCAATCTTCTGAGCAATGGCTTCAGGCGTGAACTGATCCTGGGCGATCGGCCCGATGATGCCAAGACCGTTACGCGACGGCGTCAGGTAGATCGGTACCGCACCCGTCATGATGAGCGCGTGCAGGATGGATTTATGGCAGTTGCGGTCACAGAGAACCAGGTCGCCCCGGCTTACAGTGCCGTGCCAGACGATCTTGTTGGCAGCCGATGTACCGCCGACCACGAAGAAAGTTTGATCCGCGCCGAATATCCGGGTGGCGTTTCTCTCCCCCTCGGCAATGGGGCCAGTATGATCGAGCAAGGAGCCAAGACTGCCAACGGAAACGGAAATATCCGACCTCAGCGTATTCTCGCCGAAGAACGTATAGAACAGCTGACCGACCGGACTCTTGCGAAAGGCAACGCCTCCGCCGTGCCCGGGTGTATGCCATGAATAGGCGGCGTGAAGCGTGTATTCCATCAATGCCTTGAACATCGGAGGCGGCAGACGCTCGAGGTAATTCCGTGCGTGGCTCACGATAGCGCGCGCCATAAACTCGGCAGAATCTTCGAAGAGACGCATGAAGGCATCGGCGTGGTGCAATACGTTCGCTGGCACCATCTCAGCTGTCGTCCCGTCACCGAAAAGGAAGATCGGCAACCGGTCGTTCCTCGATCTTTTTGCGGCGAGCACCTCGGCGAGAATCTGCCATCGGGTTGTGCTGTCTTCCACGCCGTCTACTGAGATCACCCAGCAACACTCAGTATTGAAGACATTGACGAGGCGGCGAGCGTCCTCGTAGGTGACCCCGCCGACGACACGAAAGCCTTCCCCTTCGATCGCCTGCGCGAGGCTCCGCATTCCCCGCCCCGCCGCGTTCTTGCCTTCATAATCTTCGTCGATGACGACGATAGGGAATGCCTTGTAAAATTCCATAGTGCCACGCTCCCGAACTATCGGCGTCTGTTTGCGCGGGCTGCACCATCAAAACTATAGACACACCTCTCCGTTGTTTTGTTGATCCCGATCAAAACTGATCGCTTTGGACGGGAGGGCTTTTTGGACTGTCGGGGGCGATGCTTGCAAAACATCTCCCATTCAGCCCGAACCTGACACCCTGCTGCCGCTCACACGAGGCGCCATCGTGCGGCGGCTCGTCCTTGAGTTCAAGGATCGGGGCCACGGTTGTGCGCTGGGCGAATTCGCCATGCCAGGATTTGGGCGCAAGACCCAAATATTTGACCGCCGTCAAAGACTTTTTTGAGCCGCGATTGCCTAATGTTGTCGATGGTCGCGATTAGTCGAGGCGCGTTAGCAGGCCGGCCGTCGCAACGACGTGCTGTTCCAAACTGCGTTGTCCGGGAGGCTATCTATGTTGTTTGATGACAGAGAGTCTAAGTACGAAGAATCGAGCCTGCTGCTATATCGGCGGTTCGGACAACCTGATCTTCGACCGGTCGCACACGGCCAGACCTTTCAGATTGCCGAGACGGAAGATCGGCAACGCGCAGCAGTGCAGCGCATTCGCAAGTTGACTGGCAAAGATGGTTGCAGCAACGAGCTTACCGACGCGGGATGCTGGAAGTAGACAGATCGCAGGTCAAATCAGAGAAGGATTCTGCCGCGTCGGCCTTTGCGGCAAATCAAGTTCGCTGTGGTTGGGGTTTGGTCCAATCGTCGCACAAACTCCTTGAGCGCCGCCTGAGTGGCTAACCTCCGCCATGCCGGGAAAACAACGTAAGCGGTGTGCCACTCACACCTGGGCGAGATAATTCCGGGATTCGGTATCAAATGCCACGGGCCATGGAGCGCTATGGCAACTTTGCGCCAGCAGCGGAAGTCGTCCGTTCAGGCGTCGAACTCCCGGTGCTGGCCGTTGATCGCCTTCCGTGTCAGTAGCCGAAAGCGGACGCCTCAGATATATATTATCATCAAGCGGATCACCTATGGTCACGAGTTGATTTAACGAAACAGGCACTACGCGTGCTCATTAAAGCTGCGTAACTCCCTTCAACAGCGACCATTTTGCTTCACAGACGCAGAGATACTCCATCCCATGGGGGAAGAGTACTTATGTTCGGGGCGCGGCACATGGTCGAAGGCAACTTTGCCTTTTTATTGTTGGCCAGTGGGGCTGCCATTGCGTCGCCGGTAGGTGGTTGGCTGGGATCACATGGCAAGATCGGGACGCTATTTTTGTCGATCTCGGTAGGCATGGCTGCTGGCGTGCTATTGGGCACTTTTACCTTCGAAATGATACCCACGGCTGGAGCTGCCGCTGGTAAGATCCCAACCATCGCCGGTTTCGTTGTCGGCTTTCTGACAGTTTATATCTTCGACCTGTACATCAATCACGGATTCATCGCGGGGCACGAATCCGACGAATGGCACAAGCTTTCTCGCCTGCATCGTATCCAACGAGCGCGGGGATCCAAAGTTACCCTCCTTGCTGGCAGCACCGCAATTGAGGAACTGATCGAGGGGTTAAGCATCGGGGTCGGTCTGGCCGCTGATCCAAATCTAGGTGTCATGATCGGGGTAGCTATCATGCTGGACAACGTCGTCGAGGGGATGAGCATCGCTGAAATCATCCGGGCAGACGAGGGGGAGAATGCGTCTCGATCGATATATATCTGGACTTGGCTGATCGGCTTAGCCCTGTTCTCGTCTGCTACCGTTGGATGGACCTTTCTGAGCGACATCGCTCCGAGAATGCTGGGGGTTCTCTTGGCATTCGGCGCAGGGGGTATGTTTTATCTCACAATCGCAGATCTTTTGCCCAGGTCAGCAAAGACACAATACCAGCAGTCTGCCGCACTGGCCGTGGCCGCGGGGTTCTTGTTGATATTCGCGCTAACAAACCGATGATTGCGGGGAAAATATTGGAGGTTTACTCTTTGCGGACGGTCACGGCTTACCTCTTGCGCGGGGTCGGATGCCGCACACTATTGTGTCGCCACCTAGAGCATATGAATGCCTGCCGCTCCGAGACGACCAAGCGCAATCCAGTGATCGACTGACTGCACGAACTGACTTGCGACGACGCCTGCCGCCCCTTCGGGCCGTCAGCAGTCATTGGTGACTCTTGCGACATAAGACCCGATGATCCCACGGTCATCGATCCGGCTCTGCTTATGGCCGTTGACGACGGCGGTGAGCGTGCTGGTCAAGTAGGCCAGCGGATCGACGTCATTGAGCTTGCAGGTTTCGACGAGCGAGGCGATGGTCGCCCAGTTTTCGGCTCCGGCATCGTGCCCCGCAAAGAGTGCGTTCTTGCGATTGAGGGCTATCGGCCGGATGGTTCTTTCGACGCTGTTGTTGTCGAGTTCGATGCGGCCGTCGGTCAGGAAGAGGCGCAAGCCGTCCCAGTATTTGGCGATGTATTTCAGAGTCTCGCCCAGCGGTGATTTGGCAGCAACGCGGGCACGGTGATGTGCGAGCCATGTTTTCATGTCCGCGATCAGCGGTTTTGAACGCTCCTGTCTCGCAACCAGGCGAGTATCCGCATCAAGCCCGCGCAGATCGGCCTCGATCCGGTAAAGTTCACCAATCCGCTTTACGCCTTCCTCGGCAATCGGCGTGGGTCCAGTGCGGGTGATCTCCACCAACTTGCGACGCGCGTGTGCCCAGCAATAGGCTAGCCTGATGTCGGGACCGATACGGTCCGGTGCGACAAGGCGATTGTATCCGGCATAGCCGTCGACCTGCAGAACGCCTGAGAAGCCCTGCAATATCCGTTCGGCATGCAGTCCCCCGCGACCTGGCGCATAGGTGAAGGCGACACCGGGTGGAGCATTCCCATTCCATGGGCGATCATCACGTGCCAAGGCCCAGAAGTATCCAGTTTTGGTTTTACGGGAGCCGGGATCAAGCACTGGAGCATGGGTCTCGTCCATGAAGAGCTTGGTCGAGCGCTTCAGGTCGGTGATCAGGGCATCGAAGACGGGACGCAACTCATAGGCTGCCCGGCCGACCCAGTCGGCAAGGGTGGAGCGGTCGAGGGGTGGAGCGGTCGAGGTCTATACCCTGGCGGCTCATGATCTGCGCCTGCCGATACAGAGGAAGATGATCGGCGTATTTGGCGACCAGTACATGCGCGACCATGGCCTCCGTCGGCAAACCCGCCCTGGATCAGCCGAGCCGAAGCGGGGGCCTGAACGACGCCGTCCGTGCAGGCGCGGCACGCATATTTTGGGCGGCGGGTGACGATGACGCGGAACTGCGCCGGGATCACGTCCAGCCTCTCCGACACATCCTCACCGATGCAATGCAGGCAGCCGCCGCAGACGCAGATCAGGCTTTCCGGCTCGATGATTTCTTCGACACAGGGAAGATGAACGGGAAGCGAACCCCGATTGGTCGCTCGTGGTTTGGAGGAACGTTTGCCAGAAGGAGCATCGGCTTCGTCCTCGGCGTGGATCGCCGCGATGGCGGTTTCCAAATCCTCCAGCGCCAGATCAAATTGGTCGGGATCGCTCTTCTCGGATTTGCGCCCGAAGGCCGCCTGCTTGAATGCTGCAACAAGTTTTTCCAGCCGTTCGATCCGCTCGTCCTTGCGAACTTCACGCGCCTCCGCCGCGATTAGCATCGCCTTCAGGGCGGCAATATCGTCAGGAAGATCGGCGGCACCAAGCATGCGCAGGGTCTATCAAATCTCACCCCACTTTGCCTTTGGAATCCGCCACCCGAGTCATCGTGCCGCAGCTATTCGATCGCTTCCGGCGCTCTGGCCTCGACGGCGCGAACGCGACGCCAATCCAGGCCCGCAAACAAGGCTTCGAACTGCGCATGGCTCAATGTCATCAAGCCATCCTTGATACCAGGCCAGGTGAAGGTGTGTTCTTCGAGCCGCTTGTAGGCCATCACCACACCGCTGCCATCCCAATAGATCAGCTTCAACCGGTCCGCCTTGCGTGACCGGAACACGAAGACCGTTCCGGTGAACGGGTCTTTGCGCAGCTCGTTCTTCACCAGCGCCGCCAACCCGTCATGGCCCTTGCGAAAGTCCACTGGCTTTGTCGCCACCATGATCCGGGTTTGACGGAAAGGTCTTGCCGAGGCCGCCAATGCACGCGCAATGGCCACGATCCGGGCCACAGATGCGCCTTCCTCCAGGCGGATCGTGACAGGACCGACGATGATCTCGGGGCACGGAACTTCCTTAACCGCCGGCGCGGCCACAGTCGTCTCGACAATCATCGCCGCGAATTCAACCGCATCCTCCGGCGCGGGCAAAACCAGCTTGCCCTGCCGCGCCATCGTCGCCAAGACGATAGATGGTTCGGCTTCAGCCCATACCGCTCCGCCACCTCGTTCACCGTCACGTCCGGCCGCAGACTCTCCGACACGATCCCGCGCCTTGACCTCATCCGGCCAGTGGCGATGCCCCTCACGCCCGGCCTTGCCGCTCGTGAGAACCTCCAAGTCTCCATGGAGAAACTCCCTTCGATCATCCATGGAAAGCCGATCACAGATCACGCCAGACAGTGCAACGTGGGGGCTAAACACCGGTTACAAAACAACCTTCGTGGGCGAGCTTCAATTTGGCCCAGCCAAAGCCGCAGGGCGGCGCACTTCGTCAACAGCGATAAGATATGAGAGCACGTTCCGATAAGCCCTTCACCTGACGTTCGTGCCCCAGCGGCGATGGAGGAAGCGCTCCCAGGGCGCAAAGAGAATTCGATCCGCCAGGAGGCCGATCAGCACGATGACCACCATGGCGCCGATCACCTGGTCCATCGCGTTCAATTCGCGGCCGTAATGGAGCAATTGGCCGAGGCCAAAACCTGTAAGGATCGTGACGAAAATCTCCGCCGCCATCAGCGATCGCCAGGCGAATGCCCAACCCTGCTTCATGCCGCTAACCAGGAACGGCAAGGAAGCCGGCAACATCACCATGGTCCAGAGATGGATTCCTCGCGACCCCATGGTGCGTGCCGCACGGGCATAGATCGGCGGGATCGTGCGCGCGCCATGGTTGGTCGCGATGATCACCGACCATACGGTCCCCATCACGACGACGAAGAGCATCGCACCCTCTGTTTGCCCGAACCAAAGTACGGCGAAGGGCACCCAACAGACGCTCGGTAGTGTCTGCAGACCAAGTGCGAGAGAGCCGATTGTGTCTTCCAGGATCTGCGAGGAACTCGTGAGTACGCCGAGAGGCAGGCCGATCGCAACGCCGATTGCATAGCCAACCAGAAGCCGCTGCATGGTAACCCTGATCGCTTCAGAAAGCGTGCCATCCAGCATGGCACCCCAGAGATACCGGGCGACGCTCAAGACAGAGGGAAAGAGCACCGGTGACCAACGCCCGCTCTCAGACGCCAACTCCCAGGCGACCAGTAGCATGACCACGAAGCCCGACACGATCGCGAAACGCCTCATTCCGTCACCCCGCCGCCGATTGTGCCGCGAAGCGCATCAGCAACGCGTCCGGCGTGTCCAATGAGTTCCACATCGTAGATGCTTCGCGGGCGCGGCAGCGGAATCTCGAAGTGCTGGACGATCCTCCCCGGCGCCTTCGACATCAATAGCACGCGATCTCCCAGGCAGGCCGCCTCGCGCATATTGTGCGTGACGAACACAACGGTCTTGCGGCTGTCGCTCCAGATGCGCTGGATATCGTCGTAAAGGTGCTCGCGGGTCATCGCATCGAGTGCGCCAAAGGGTTCGTCCATCAGCAGCACCTGCGGATCGGGGGCCAGCGCCCGCGCCAGGGCTACCCGCTGCTTCATTCCACCCGATAGTTCATGCACGTGCGCGCCTTCAAATTTTTCGAGGCCGACCAAGGCGAGATATTGGTGCGCGATCTCGCGCCGTTCGCCGTTGCTGAGCTCGGGGCAAAGCCTCAGGCCGAACATGACGTTGCCGAAAACGTTGAGCCAGGGAAACAGCGACGGCTCCTGGAACACGACCAGACGCTGCCGACCCGGGCCGGTCACCGGCAGACCGTCGGCAAGCACATGACCGGCATCGGGCTTGCTCAACCCGGCTATGATGTCGAGGAGGCTCGACTTTCCGCAGCCGCTCGGGCCAACGACACAGACGACTTCGCCGGCCGCAACCTGCATCGAGACATTGTCGAGTGCATGTATGGTTGCTCGCGGCGTGCGGAACCACTTTGACACCCCCTCGACGACGAGCTTGCTCGTTGCCGTGGCAACCGGAGCCGATGTCGAAGGGTTGGTGACTTGATCGAGCATCAGGGCACCTCGATCAGTCTCGAAAGCTCCGGCATTTCCCGCAGGAAGCCGACCTGCTGAGCCTTGGTGACGAAGGTCTGCAATGCGGAGCGTGAAATCTCGCTGGTAACCGACATGCGCGCCCATGCGCGCGCAATGAGCTCCGGCGACATGCTGACGCGAAACGACGCCTTTAGTTCGTCGCGGATCATCCGCTGCGCGTCCAACGGGTGATGCTTGATCCAATCGCTGAGGTCGCGATGTGCCTCAACGAAGCGTCGAACGAGGTCGCGATGCTTCGCAAGAAACGCTGCGCGCGCAACGAGCACCGTCGTGATTGCATTCTTTTCTTCAACGAGGATTCTTCCACCCGCCTCCATTTCGAGCCGCGAAACCCAGGGTTCGACAGTCCAGACGGCATCGAGCTGTCCGGTTTTGAAAAGTGACAGTTGCTCCGGATTGGCAGTCGGAACAACCTGGGCGTCCCCGCCTGCCTGTGTTATCCGCAAGCCTCCCGCCAAGAGCCAGGCGCGTGCTGCGACGTCCTGAGTATTTCCGAATTGGGGAGTTGCGATCCGCTTACCGCGGAAATCCGCCGCACTCGCAAGGCTTTCATCCGGCTGCACGACAAGCGCAGAACCACCGTTGACCGAGCCGGCGACGATGCGGATCTCTCGTCCTCCCGAACGGGCATAGGCATTAATGGCCGGATTCGGTCCGACGTAGGTGAGGTCAATGCTCTCGGCAAAGATCGCTTCCATGGCACTCGGACCGGCATTATAGGCATACCATTCGACCTTGATCTTCGGACCGAGCCGATCGGCGTACCAATTCCGGCCCTGCCGTTCGAAGTTTCTGGCAACCAGCGCCTGCGCATGTGTCACGTTCGGGAAATGGCCAATCCGAATCCTAAGATCTTGCGCCCGAACGGCAGTCGTTCCAAACGCACAGAGTCCGACCGCAATCATCGTCACAAACAGCCGCCGCACTCTGGACAGAAACTCGTTCATGGACCGGAGCTTTCGATGGACGTCGACGGCACGCCTGGAGGCGGTTCGGTCCCGTTGTAAATCTTAAAGACGTCGTTGCGCCGGCACAGCTCGGTTCCGGATGCGATGACGGCGGCTGCTCCCGCGGCGACACCAAACCGGAACGCCTCCTCAATTGACCTGCCTTCCGCCAGCAACCAAGTGAGCGCGCCAATGAAGCTGTCGCCGGCACCCACGGTGGACTTGGCGACGACGTGCTTAGACGGGACGCGTAAAACGCCGAAGGCTCCAGCCAAGAGGGCACCCTCGCGGCCCATAGTGACTGCAACGAACTCTGCTGCAGTTTCCTTCACCAAAGCCGATGCGGCTTGCGCGACCCCATTCTCGTCCAGACGCCGGCCGGCCAGTGTTTCCAACTCTTCAATGCTCGGTTTGACGAGGAAAACCGGTGCCTTGCCCAAGGTGCTGCGCAATGTCGCCCCCGGGCAGTCGAGAATGAACCTGGCGCCGGTTTTCGCGGCTATGCGGCCAATGTCAGCATAGATGTCTTCGGGAGCGTTGCGCGGCAGACTCCCGCTGGCCACCACGAAGTCGCCCCTGAACCTCTCAACGATCGCAAGCGCCTTCGCGATGTCGCCCGGCGCGACTTCCGGCCCTTCGGGAACGAAGCGATATTCGAGCCCCGTTTCCTCTTCCCGAACCATAAAGGAAATTCGCGTCAGCCCTGCTATCTGCACGGCGTGAGTTCGAATGGCTGATGTCGCAAGGGCCTCTCTAAGCATGGCTCCAGTCGCTCCGCCCGCGAGGACGAGGAGCTCCGGCTCGCCGCCGAGCTCGGCGATGACGCGTGCGACATTGACGCCGCCGCCGCCCGGTCGTTGCCGCTCGCTGTGCGTACGGATCTTAACGGTCGGACGCACCCGCTCAGCCTGACTCCATACGTCGATGGTGGGGTTGAGAGCCACTGCAAGGATAGGCATGGTTCACTCCACCGAGGTGCTTCAAGATCGTTCTGATAAGCTCGCGCCCGCTCCGACACGCAGCTTGTTCCTGACGCGCCCAACGCCGCTCACGGCTTCTGCGGCAACGCGAGCCGCCTCGCGCTGGACCTCACTGGCGACCTCCCCCCATAGGCAAACTGTGCCATCCTCGATGGTCACGTCGATAGCCGCCTTGTCGAGCCCGACGTCGGAACAAGGCCTCGCCAGGACAGCGCGTCGCGTGGCCTCGTCGCCCGCAGCCGTTATGTCAGGCACTGCCGCAGCGATCACCCGCAGAATATCGCCGCGGCTGACGATGCCCACCATCTGGCCGGCGCGTACAACAGGGACACGTTTGATGTCGTGCGTCTTCATAGCTGCAGCAATACGGTCAACCGGAGTGTCTTCATCCACCGTCACGACACCTGGCGTCATGACATCACCAACACGCCAGCTGTTTCCCTTGATGAAAATCTCCGGCGCCTCTTCGTGCGTGCTGCCCGTACCCCGCCACGCGGCGGGTCCCAATTCTGCGCGCCGCAACAGATCTCCCTCAGTCAGAATACCGACAAGACTTTCATTGTCGTCAAGGACCGGCAGGCCGCTGATGTGGTTTTCCAGCATTACGCACGCGGCATGCTTTACGCTATGCTCGGGACTTATGGCGATGACCCTCCGGGTCATGATGTCCGCGGCTTTCATCTGAGGCTCCCCATGAAAATATGGTGCCTGAAACATAGCTCACTTGTCGACTGCGTAGATTGACTTCGGTCAATAAGGGGAGCGGCAGGGCCGCCATACTGCCCCGCGCCGCTACAACCGTGCAGCTTGGTGCGTCAGGCCGTGCTCACCTCAGTCTGGTCCGCGTCTTGTGTGCTCCGTGGGAGACCCGCAGCACTCTGCTGGCGCGATCGTGAAGGCCGCAACGCACACCTGGACCTCACCCACATCCTTGATTTGCGTCAATGCAGGCTATTCCAGGTAATACGACATTTGACGAATGGAGACAGATGGGGTTTCACATGTCACAGTTGATTGCAAGTCACCATAGCGACTATCGCGGCTACGGTTTGGAGGCCAGTCACTATGCTTCGGGATGGCGAGTGCACATAATACCCGGCCCGCGCTCCCTCCCAACTGACCCTGACCACGTCTTGGCAGATACTCAGGAGGAAGCGCTTACAAAGGCACGAGCAATCGTCGATCGCCACCTCCAAGGCTGAACAACTCACTTCGCTACAAAGTGCCGCGAGGGGGCATGTGCGGCCCTTCGATCAGCATCAAGGAACGAGTGCAGTTGCCCTTTAGGATGCCCCAATGCGCATCTTTGCACTGAATGCATCACGGGTTTTTGGCGGAAAGCTTGCTTTCGCTCTCGGTGTGCCGATCGACGAACACGAGGAACGCGATTTCGAGGATGGTGAGCACAAGGCCAGACCGCTTGTCAGCGTGCGTGGCGAGGATGTCTACGTCCTGCAGCAACTGAATGGAAGTGCCCGGGAGTCTGTCAACGATAAGCTTTGCAAATTGCTGTTTTTCATCGCTTGCTGTCGCGAAGGAGGCGCTTCACGCGTGACGGCCGTCGTTCCTTATCTCGCCTATGCACGCAAGGACCGGCAAACCAAGGCGCGGGATCCGGTGACCACGCGCTACGTGGCGCAGCTTTTCGAAGCAGCAGGCACCGATCAGGTGATGACGCTTGACGTGCATAACATTGCCGCTTTCCAGAACGCCTTCCGCTGCCGCACGATTCATCTGAGTGCAAAGGAGCTATTCGCCGACGTGATTGCCCGAAAAGCTGCAGGCGGGCCGGTCGCGATCTTGTCCCCGGATGGCGGCGGCATCAAGCGGGCCCAGCTTCTGAAGGAGGCCTATGAGCGCCTCTCTGGCGCCCCTGCAGGATTCGGCTTCATGGAGAAGCGCCGCAGCCGTGGCGTCGTTTCGGGCGAGCTCTTTGCGGGAGAGGTGGAAGACGCGACGGTCTTCATCCTCGACGACATGATCAGCACCGGCGGCACCATGCTGAGAGCAGCGGAAGCCTGCCGGCAGCGCGGCGCCAAGGCGGTCTATGCGATGGCGACGCACGGCCTTTTCAGCAAGGGCGCCGAAGCAATGCTCGCCCATCCCGCGGTCGACGGGACGATCGTAACGGACTCCATTGCGCCATTCCGGTTGCCTGAACAACGCTTGCGATCGTGCGTCGAGGTGGTCCCGAGTGCGCCGCTTGTTGCTGAAGCCATTCGTCGGCTCGCCTTCGGCGGCTCGATTACGGAGCTTCTAGGCGACGATGACTGACGGATGCCGCCGGGCTTGTGTCAGATAGGCAAGCGCCAAAGGACGCCATTTCTTCGGTTCCCGGACCGGATGCTCCAGGAGATGAACCAGGCACAGCCTTGCCCGCAGCAAGGCGCGAAAGCGGCCATAAAGCGCAAGCAAGCGGTCGTCGGGACGATCGCCAAGCTCCCTTTCCAGTGCAGACAAGAGCAGAGGCCTTATCCAATCGGCCCCCAGCACCTCGCATTCGAGCGCCAGGTAGCTGATTTCGTCGTAGGGATCGATGATCCGCATCGAGCGGTTGAATTCGAGACAATCGATAATCTGCGGTGGGGTGACCAGGCAGACATGCTCCGGCCGCAGGTCGCCGTGGCCCTCGACGATCCTTCCGCGTGCGATGCGGGATTCGATGACACCGCGCATTTCGTCCAGACGGACGCCGACACCGTCGAGCAAGGCGGCCACACCCGAGAGCTCGAATTCGGGGCGCGTCAGCAGGGCGCGGTTTATTTCGTGTTCCTCGAGAAGGTGTCGTATATAGGCCCCGCCACCGGCAATCTCCGGCGAACAGCCGATATAGAACCGGGCAAGCCGATCGACTATCGCGGAAATCTCGGCCGGGCTTACCCGGTTCGCAGCGATGCGGGCGTCCAGCATGTCGTCCGCCGGCAGCCGCCGCATCTCAACGAGCCAGTCGATGACGTGCGCGGATTGCTCAAACGTCAGCGCGCCCGCATCGTCACAATAGAGCGGCTTGACGGCGCGATAGGTCTCGCGTGCCAGCCGGCGGTTTAGGCGAAGCTCCTCCTCGCAGAAGAACTTCCGCGCCTCGACGGTACTGAAATCGAGGTGGGATCGCGAGACCGGCTTCTTGAGCTTGAGCACCCAATCGTCGGCTATGAAAACCCAGGACATATGGGTCTCCTTAGTCTCGATGTTGTCCGGCGGTTGCGGGTAGGAGGCGGGGTTGGAGAGGAATCGCACCTTCTGCGCCAGTGCCGCACTGAGATCGGGACAAGTCTCGTCATGCTGTTTTCCAGTGAGCAATCCCGGGGAGCGGCGATTGTGGGGCATCATCAGGCCGACATTAGGCGGTGGAGCGCCCCTTCGCGCAGCAGCGATCGGGTGACGCCGCCAAGCAGCCATTCGCGAAGGCGGCCATGGCCATAGCCGCCAGAGACGATCAGATCCGCTCCGATCTGCCTGGCGATGCCAACTAGCGCCTCCCCAGCCTCGCCTTCGCGATGGTCCACGATCTCTGCGCGGGCTTTTGCACCATGATTGATAAGATAGCGGACAACGTCGGTGGCACTGGCCATCGCCCGATCCGGTTCGTGCTCCGCGACGGTCGCTACCAGGACTTCGCGCGCATGGGCAAGGAAGGGCATCGCGTCTGCGACCGCCCGTCTTGCTTCACGGGCATCCTTCCAGGCAACGACCACGCTACTCGCCTTGAGAGGTGCGAGATCATCTCGCGGTATGAGGACCGGACGGCCCGCCGCATGTATCAGCGCGCCCAGGTCTATGGCGGTGTGGGCGTCGCGTCCGCCCTCCTCGCCACCTGATCCCGCGATTACAAGGTCCGCCGCTCTCGCGGCTATCGCCAACCCTTTTGTCGGATCGCCGACGGTAGTGCGCAACGAATCGGCCCCTCCCATCTCGCCGCTGGCATCAAGATCGCTTCTAAGCGCTTCCAGGCGGCGTTCGATCTCCCTCGCCTCAAGCCGCATGAACTCGGCGTCCACGACCACTCCGGGCGGAGGCGCCGCAATCGGGTGTATGTCGCCGGCGGCAAAGCCGATCAGATTTGCCTCAAAACGCGCGGCGAGGTTGCGCGCAAAACTTAACTGCGATCCTGCGCCATCTCCTATGTCCAAGTGCACCAGTATCGTGTTGTAAATCATAGCCGCGACCCTCTATTACCTCTCTTTCGAGAACTTAACCATCGATCGACCGCCCTCGCCTTGACCGGCATCAAAGATGATTGCGTGACGCTTGGGGGCTTGTGCAGATGCCGTTTGATGCGCGTCAAAGCGTCCCGTCCGGTCCGTGCTACAAAGGCAAGGAACGGAGGATGAAGCCATGGCTCACAAGCAGGTCCTTTTCCATTCGGCTGCCCGAGAGAAGATCTTGAGGGGCGCTTCGCAATTGGCCGATGCCGTTCGGGTCACGCTCGGGCCGCGGTCGAAAGCCGTTCTGATCGAAAGGAAATGGGGGCCCCCGATCGTCTGCAATGACGGGGTCACAATCGCCAAGGAATTCGACCTCAAAGATCCCGAAGAAAATCTCGGCGCGCGCATGCTGCGCCAGGCGGCGGAGAAGACAGGGGAAATCGTCGGCGACGGGACGACCACATCGACCATTCTTGCCCATGCGATTTTCGCCGATGGCCTGCGCAATGTCGTTGCGGGGGCAAGCGCGATCGACATCAAGCACGGGCTTGACCGCGGCGTCAAACGAGCGGTCGCCGAACTCAAGAAGAACTCACGGCCCGTCTCCGAGAAGCGTGAGAAAGAACAGGTGGCGACGATTTCGGCCCACAACGACGCACAGATCGGCACACTGGTCGGAGACGCAATGGAAAAGGTCGGCGACGAGGGAGTCATCAGCGTCGAGGAATCGAAAACGACCGAGACGGTCCTCGAAGTCGTGGAGGGCATGCAATTCGATCGCGGCTATCTTTCTCCCTATTTCGTCACCGATGCCGAGCGAATGGAGGTCGTTCTCGAAAGCGCCGCGATCCTCCTGTTCGACCGCAAGATCAATTCGCTCAAGGATTGCGTGGAACTCCTGGAGGCCGTCGCGAAAGCCGGGACACCGCTGCTCATCATCGCTGAAGATGTGGAAACCGAGGCCCTCGCGACCTTGATCGTCAACCAGATGCGCGGAACACTGCACAACTGCGCCGTCAAGGCGCCGGGGTTCGGAGACCGACGCAAAGCCCTGTTGCAGGACATCGCCATCCTCACGGGTGGACAGCTCATTTCCGAGGAGCTGGGCATCAAGCTCGAAACGGTTACACCCGAACAACTTGGCCGCGCCGAGCGGGTCGTCATTACAAAAGATACGACCACCATCATCGGTGGCGCGGGAGACAAGAAGGCCATCAGTGGCCGGGCGGAACAGATCCGCAAGGAAATCTCGACCACCAGCAGCGACTATGACCGTGAAAAACTCCAGGAGCGATTGGCGAAGCTTTCCGGCGGCGTGGCGGTGATCAAGGTGGGTGCGGCCACGGAGGCGGAACTCAAATCCAAGAAGGAAGCGCTTGATGACGCCATCAGTGCGACCAAGGCGGCCGTGGCCGAAGGCATCCTGCCGGGTGGCGGATTGGCTCTCCTGCGGTGCATCGCTGCCGTCGCAGAGGAGGAGGAAGCCTGCGAAGGCGACGAGCGCACCGGCGTTCAGATCCTCAAGCGGGCACTGGAAATCCCGGCACGGCAGATCGCGGAAAACTCCGCAACCGACGGCGGCGTCGTAGTCGCGAAGATGCTCGAGGGAGAGGGCAGTTTCGGATACGACGCCGGCCGAAAGGTCTATGCCGACCTGGTTTCGGCCGGCATCATCGACCCCACCAAAGTGATCCGCGTCGCGCTCGAAAACGCGGTTTCGGTCGCAAGCGTGCTGTTGTTGACCGAAGCCACGATGACGGAACTTCCCGAGACGCCGAAGGAGTCAATGGCCGAAGCCGCGATGCAACCATAGTTGCAACCTACCCCGCTCGAGCTCACTTACGATCGGAGCAAGAAATTATGGAACTGACGGAGCGAGAGAAAGCGCTCGAAGAAAGGTACATCCTCGATTTCGAGCGTTCCTTGAGAGTTCGCGAACGCCGAGACAGCCTGTTTGCCGGATGGGCGGCACGCGCGCTCGATAGAGCCGACGCGACCGCCTACGCGGACGAGATCGCTGACGCCGGACGGGCCGAAGCTGGCGACGACGACGTCCTGCGCAAGGTCCTGCGGGATTTCGAGAGCGCCGGAATCCCTGCGACCAGGGAGCAGCTACAAGAAAAGATGCGGGCGCTGTTGTTTGTCGCCGCCGAACAACTGGACGCCGAAAGCACAGAGGCGAGGCGGTAAATCCGCGCCTTCCCTATTTCGTTTTTCCCCCCTTTTCCGCCGCCGCCACGGCCTGCTTCACCGCCACAAAACTGTCGGGTGTGACCGAGATCGAGTCGATGCCGCATTCGACAAGAAATGCCGCGAAATCGGGATGATCGCTTGGTGCCTGACCGCAAAGACCAATCTTGGCGCCGGCCCGCCGAGCTTCCGTGATGACCTTGGAGATCATCCATTTCACGGCTTCGTCCTGCTCGTCGAACAAGGAAGCGAGATCCTCCGAATCCCTGTCGACACCGAGCGTCAACTGGGTGAGATCATTCGAACCGATCGAGAAGCCATCGAATAGCCTCGCGAAATCCGCCGCAAGGATAACGTTCGACGGTATTTCGCACATGACATAGACCTGCAGCCCGTTGACGCCGCGCTGAAGGCCGTTTTCAGCCATGACCTGAAGGACTTTCTCAGCCTCATGAACCGACCGGCAGAACGGAATCATTACGATAACGTTCTTGAAGCCCATCGCCTCGCGCAACCGCTTGATAGCCCGACACTCAAGTGCAAAGCCGTCGCGATATTTCGGCGAGTAGTAGCGAGATGCGCCACGAAAGCCGATCATCGGGTTCTCTTCTTGCGGCTCGAATTCGGCGCCACCGCAAAGGCCCGCATATTCATTCGTCTTGAAATCGCTCATGCGCACGATGATCGGCTCGGGATAGGCAACTGCGGCGAGACGGGCCAGGCCGCGCGAAAGCTCGTCGACGAAATAGTGGGTCCGCTCCGTGTAGCCCGATGTCATTGCAGCGATCTTCTGCTTTGCCGATTGATCGCGCAGGCGATCGAAGTGCGCGAGGGCCATGGGATGGATCTGTATCGCATTGCTGATCACGAACTCCATGCGCGCAAGCCCAATGCCATCGGTCGGGAGTCTCCACCAGCGGGAAGCGGATTGCGGATCGGCAAGGTTCAACATGACCTTCGTCCGCGTTTCCGGAATATCGGCGAGGCTGATCGTCTCCGCCTTGAATTCGGCCTGCCCTTCATAGATGCGGCCCTCGTCGCCCTCGGCGCAGGACACGGTGACGATCGCGCCCGTGTGCAAGAGCCTTGTCGCGTTCTCTGCGCCGACGATTGCAGGAAGGCCAAGCTCGCGACTGACAATAGCTGCATGTGAGGTGCGTCCCCCATGATCGGTGACGATGGCGGAGGCGCGCTTCATGAGCGGCACCCAGTCCGGGTCTGTGGTTTTGGTAACCAGAATGGAGCCATCGGTGAATTTGCCGATGTCGTCGGGATGCTCGATGAGGCAGACGGGACCCGCCGCGATGGCACTGCCTATCGCGAGGCCCTTTGCCAGGACGCGCCCCTTCTTGCCGATCTGATAGGTTGGAAGTTGATCGGAGGCTGCTTTCGCCTGCACGGTTTCGGGCCGGGCCTGCACGATGTGGAGCTGGCCATCGCGGCCGTCTTTGGCCCATTCAATGTCCATGGGACAGCCATAATGCTCCTCGATCGCTATCGCCCAGCGGGCGAGCTTGAGGACTTCCTCATCGGTGAGTACGAGGGTGCTCTTTTCTTCTCGTGAGGTGGAGATACCCAGGGTGGGCTCGAAACTGTTGCCATAGGTGAGCTTCCTGCTCTTCGTGCCGCATCTCTTTTGAAGAATGGGCACAAGGGCAGTGTCGCCAAGCAGCGGTTTGAAGACGCGGTATTCGTCGGGATCGACGGTTCCTTTGACAACATACTCTCCGAGACCCCAGGCCGCATTGATCAGCACGACCTTATCAAAGCCGGTCTCGGTCTCGATCGAGAACATGACGCCTGCGCTGCCGAGGTCGGAACGAACCATTTCCTGGACGCCGACGGACAAGGCTACCTTCATGTGATCGAAGCCGTTTACCTTGCGGTAGCTTATGGCTCTATCGGTAAAGAGCGAGGCATAACAGCGGCTACAGGCGCTCATCAGTGCCCGCTCACCGACGACATTGAGAAAGCTTTC
Source organism: Sinorhizobium fredii USDA 205 (assembly GCF_001461695.1). GTDB lineage: Bacteria > Pseudomonadota > Alphaproteobacteria > Rhizobiales > Rhizobiaceae > Sinorhizobium > Sinorhizobium fredii. The sequence goes on from NZ_AUTC01000066.1 coordinate 30,603, forward strand.
CTGCTGCCCGGCAAAGCTCGCCGTCGGGAGGTCCTCGGCGGTTGCGCTGGAGCGAACGGCAACAGAAGCCGCCTCGATGTCGAGCCTGCGCGACAGCGCACGATAGGCGGCCACTATTTCCGCTTCGATCTCGGCGGGCCAGCTACCCCGGAGAATGTTCTCGCGTATTGCGGCACCCGTCTCGGCGAGGGTGGCTCCGCCGGCCTCCCATTTCTCAAGCAGTGCAGTAATCGGTGCCCGCAAGTGATTGGCATCGATAAAGTTCCAATAGGCCTCCGCTGTCGTCGCAAAACCGCCCGGCACCTTGATGCCATGGGAGGAAAGGCCGGTGATCATCTCGCCGAGTGACGCATTCTTGCCTCCCACATTGGCGATATCGCGCCGCGTCACATCCTCGAACCAGATGATTGAAGCGGCCATTTCTTCCTCCTATCGCTGAGAGCGGCACGTGACGAGATACATGCTCTCCCTGTCCGCTCGAGGCCTCCGCATCGACACAGCGATACCCTATGCTTTCACGACATCGGTGACCTTGACGTCCATCAAAGTGCGAGAGGCTAGTCGGCCGCATACTCTCGGCATGCCGCGAATATGTTGGAGGCCGAGGGTGAACGAGTTCACACATGACGCTGTTGTGGCCGACATTGGCGAGACGCACATGCGCTTCGCCGTCGTCCATACTGACAGGCTGACGATCGAAGATTATGTGCAGTTCGGAAGAAACGTATTTGCGTCCGTGGTCGAGGCGCTGGCCGCTTACCGGCGCTCTCTACCAATTTGTCCACCTGCCTTGGGGATCGCAATCGCAAACAGCGAGTCGTTGCTCGTCAGTGATTTGGAACGCAGGCTCGCCGAAGGATATGCCGGCGAATGGCACCACGTTAAAATCATCGAGTCCATCGACGCGCTTTCGCTCATCTTGCCCGATCTCGCTCCGCATGACGTCGTCCGCCTCGGATGGGCAGAGGCCCGTCGCGACGCGACGAAGGCTGTCGCAAGCGTTGGCGACGCACTCGGCGTAGGGATACTCGCTCAAATCAATGGCTCTTGCACCCAGTTCCATACTCACGCCGGAAGCATGTCCTTTGCACCCCGAACGCACGGGGAACTTGACATCTTGGAGCGCGTTCGCGGCGAAGGGGAGACGATCGGACTGGTTGTCGCAAATACCCGTTTTGCTGATCAGAAGCGAAGACGCCATACTGCGCGGAGCAGCAAAGGCCCTCAATCAACCGATGGACTAACCCCTCCGTTCTCGGGGCCCGCCGGAAACGCGGCCTGACTGGTCAGCGTGGGGAAGTGCCGAAATCTCTGTCGTGTCTACTCTCTGCCTGCCTGCATTCGGGCAGCCTTTGATTGGCAGGACGCTGAACAGCGAGGCAATCATGAGTACGATGATGATCAGAAGCAGCCTGCTCGTAATGGCTGTCTGGATAGCGTGAAATAGGTTGTGCCTGGTCATTGTCGAATTCCGCTGACCTTCACCGTCACCCACGAAGAACGGCTACCGCGTACAAGCACATCACACATCCAAGGAGCGCGCCTTGTTCTCCGTCAAAAAGGAATGGGGGGCGGGTCCGTCTTTGACGCGCATCAATGAGGCTGGTGCCACATAGGGCTCTAATAAATACATCTGGCTGGACACCGGGCGAGAAACGCGGCAGGCCCAGCCAGGGTGGCTTTGCGGTCGTGCTTGCAACGAGCGGCCCGATGAGCCTGCAACCCTGCTTTGAAGGAGAACCAGCCATGGCTGAACCTGAGACCAAACTGCCCATCAAGTCGGAAGAGAAAGCCGTCGAGCATCGCGGCGAGTCGTGGCTCCCGTTCGAAAGCCTGCGATCCGAAATCGACCGCCTGTTCGACGACTTCGCTCCGTCCCTGTGGCATCGCCCCTTTGCGTCCGCATTCACGCGTCGGATGCCGCGGCAGTCGGAGTTCAAGATCGCGCCCGCCGTCGACGTCGCGGAGACAGAGAAGAGTTACGAAATTACCTGCGAACTGCCAGGGATGGAGGAAAAGGACATAGAGATAGCGGTCTCCAACGGAACCTTGACGATCCGGGGTGAGAAGCAGGAGCAGAAAGAAGAGAAGAACAAGGACTACGTCCTTTCGGAGCGTCGCTACGGCTCATTCCAGAGGGCCTTCCGATTGCCTGACGCGTTGATGCCGACAACATCGCCGCCAATTTTTCGAAGGGCGTTCTCTCCGTGACCCTGCCAAAGACTCCCGAAGCGCAGCAGAGCGAGCGCAAGATCCAGATCAAACCAGCCTAGCATTTCGCCTGGGTGAGCAAGACGCGCCGCGGCGCGTCTTGCTGGGTTCATTCTCGCGTCACGCTTCGACGTTCCAACGGAGGAGAACATGTCATTCAAGACGATGCTTGCCGTAATTGGCGTTTCGCAGACCGACCGCGACCTGCAGGTGGCTACAGATATCTCCGATCAAGTCTCCGCGCACTTGAGCGCTCTTATCGTCGGCTTTGCGCCACAACCGACCGGGCGGTATGCAACGCTTGCGCCAGCGTGGCTCGAACAGCGCGAGCGAAATCTGCAAGCGCTTGGCGAAACCGCGAAGACGGTTCGCGACAAACTCTCGAAGCGGGGGATTTCATTTGATGTCGACAGCATCTACGCGGAGGTGGCAGGTGCCACCTACGACATAGGCGAACGCGCCCTCTATTCTGATCTCATCCTGATGGGTCCCGGTGCCTTTGAGAACGCCGACCTCAAGCAGCAGATCATCACCGGCGGCCTCTTTCAGTCCGGGCGCCCGGTGTTGCTGATCCCGCCCGGATCCATCCCGACGCTCAAGCCGAAAACCGTCCTGTTAGCATGGGACTCGCGTGCTCAGTCCGCACATGCGGCTCGAGAAGCACTCCAGCTGATGTCCAACGCCAAGTTCGTTCACGTGGCTATGGTCGATCCCACGGCAACGCCCAGGCAGAGCGGAGATGAACCCGGAGCAGATGTCGCCGCCTATCTGGCGCGCCACGGCATCGATGTGACGGTCGATGCGCTGCCGAGCGCGGGCCGGACCGTGGCGCAGGTCCTGCAGCGACATGCGAATGATGTGGCCGCCGACATGATCGTCATGGGCGCCTATGGTCACTCCCGGCTGCGCGAGCTCGTATTCGGTGGCGTCACGCGATCGATGCTCAACGAAGCCCGGCTCCCCGTGTTGATGGCGCGATGATGAGACAGAAGATTACGAACGTGTGCGATTGAGGCCAGCATTATGTCGACGATAAGAATTCCGCACGGCAGCGTCGTGCTGGTGTGTGACGGAGCCAAGGCGCTCATCCTGCGTAACCAAGGGGATGCAGAGCTCATCAATCTCATTCCGGTCGAGGTCGAAACGGAATACCAACCTCCGACGCGGGAACTCGGAACGGACCGTGAGGGGCGAGTTTATCAGTCGCAAGGCGACGCTCGAAGCGCAGTCCAGCAAACGGACTGGCACGACCGGGCGGAGGAAGCCTTCGTCTCCCACATTTGCGAGAAACTTGGCGCGCTCGCACGCGACGACGGCACCAGTAAACTGGTTCTCGTTGCACCGCCGCGCATTCTTGGCAATCTGCGCAAGCAATTGGATTCCCCGGTGCGTGCCTTGATCATCGCCGAAGTGGCCAAGGATCTCGTGAAGTTTCCAATCCCGGAGATCGAGCATTATCTTTCGCAATGATACCCACCTGAGACGGGGCGAGTTTCGCGGCGGTCGCGGCCACACGCCGACGACCCGAGGAGTGAGTGGTGGAGAACGAGGCATCGGCCATCGCCCTGGAGGCGCGCGAACTCACCAAGATCTATCGGATGGGTGCGGTAGAAGTTCACGCCCTGCGCGGAGTGGACGTGGCCCTTCGCGAGGGCGAACTGGTGGTGTTATTGGGGCCATCCGGCAGCGGCAAGTCGACCCTGCTCAATATACTTGGCGGCCTCGATACGCCGACTGGTGGAACGGTTAGGTTTCGCGGAGAGCCCCTCACTCTAGATAGCGAACGCGCACTCAACCTTTACCGTCGCAATCACGTCGGTTTCGTTTTCCAATTCTACAATCTCATCCCCAGCCTGACGGCGCGCGAAAACGTCTCCCTCGTGACGGAGATCGCCAGAAACCCAATGTCGCCTGTTGAAGCGCTTTCGATTGTCGGGCTCGGCGACAGGCTTGATCACTTCCCCGCGCAACTTTCCGGCGGCGAGCAGCAGCGCGTTGCCATTGCCCGCGCAATCGCCAAGCGCCCCGACTTGCTTCTCTGCGATGAGCCGACAGGCGCACTCGACAGCAAGACCGGAATCCTCGTGCTCGACGCGATCCTCAGGATCAATCGGGAACTCGGCACAACGACGGCGCTGATTACGCACAACGCAGTGATTGCCGAGATTGCCAATCGCGTGCTCTACTTTGCCGACGGGCGCATCGTCGAAACGCGGACCAACGCCGCGCAGCGCGCCCCTGGCGAACTCGCCTGGTGAAAATGATGAGCAGTCTCGATCGCAAGCTCATCCGTGAACTCTGGAGACTGAAGGCGCAGGTTCTTGCCATCGCACTGGTGATCGCGTCCGGCACCGCCCTTCTCATCATGGCACTGACGACGATCGAAGCCCTCGAGGAAACGACCGCCGCCTATTACGAACGGACCCGTTTTGCCGATGTGTTTGCCCAGGCAAAACGGGCGCCCGAAAATCTCCAGCGTGAAATCGCGGATATTCCAGGCGTCCGCCTCGTGGAGACGCGTATCGTCGAAGGCGCGATTCTCGACATGCCGGGTTTTGCAGAGCCGGTCGTTGCCCAGTTGCTCTCGCTGCCCGAACGGGGGCCCCAGCTTCTGAACGCGTTGGTTGTCAGGTCCGGACGCCTGGCCGACCCGACCCGTCCCGACGAGGTGGTCGTCAGTGAGCCTTTCGCCGAGGCTCACGATTTGAAGCCCGGCGACAATTTCGATGCAGTCTTGAGGGGGCGTAAACGCACGTTGCAGGTCGTCGGCACCGCGCTTAGCCCCGAATTCGTCTACGCGATCGCCCCCGGCGGCCTGATGCCGGACGACGAGCGTTTCGGCATCCTATGGATGGGACATGACGCGCTGACGGCCGCCTTCGACCTCAAGGCTTCCTTCAACAACGTCACCCTCAGCCTGCTGCCGGGCGCTGACGAAAAAGACGTCATCCGCCGGCTTGACGGCCTCTTGGCTCCCTTCGGCGGCATCGGTGCCTATGGCCGCGCCGACCAGACCTCGAACTGGTTCCTGGAAAGCGAGATCGCCCAGCAAAAGAACATGTCGCGGATCATGCCGACCATCTTCCTCGCCGTCGCCGCCTTTCTGACCAACATGGTGATGGCACGGCTGATCGAGACCGAGCGCCGCGAGATCGGGCTCCTGAAGGCGTTCGGCTACGGCAATTGGGCGATCGGCTGGCACTACGCCAAGATGGTCCTCGTCATCGGCACGATCGGCATCCTGATCGGCTCGCTGATCGGTGCATGGCTCGGCCATTGGAACACCGAGCTCTACACCAAGTTCTACCGCTTTCCGTTCCTGCTCTACCGCCCCGGCCCCGCCGGCTTCGTGATCGCCGGCGCCATCAGCCTCGGTGCGGCGCTCGCCGGCAGCCTCGCCGCGGTACGGCGGGCCGTACGACTGCCGCCTGCGGAAGCCATGCTGCCCCCTTCCCCGCCGGTCTATCGGCGCATGTGGGCATCGCGGACGGCGCTCGCCGGCGCCTTGGACGAGCCGTCGCGCATGATCTTCCGGCGCATCATCCGATGGCCCGTCAGGGCCTTTCTCGCGAGCCTCGGCCTCGCCCTGTCGATCGCTGTGCTGATCATGGCCCTGCAATGGGTCGATGCCATAGATTCTCTTGCCGAGACCGCCTTCGAGCGTGGACAGCACCAGGACGCGACGGTTGCGTTCAACGACAAGCAGCCGATCGACACGGTCGCGGACTTCGAGAATCTGCCGGGCGTCCTGGCGGCGGAACCCTATCGTTTTGTCTCGGCACGCATCCGTCACGCGCATCTCTCCGAGCGACAAGGCATCATTGGCGCCCCGGCCGGCGCCATCCTCAGTCCCGTCTTCGACGTCGAGCGCGGGCGTATCGAGGTTCCTCCCGGCGGGCTCATGGTCTCACGCAAGCTCGCTGAGCTTCTCGATGTGAGCGCCGGCGAAACCGTCGACATCGAGCTCCTGGAAGGGCGCCAGACGCGACTGAGCCTGCCGGTGGTGCAGATCTTCGAAACGTATCTCGGCACGCCCGCCTATATGGACATGACCGCGCTCAACCGGATGGCCGGCGACGGCCGCGTCGTGAGTGGCCTGCACATGCGCGTCGATGCTCCGAGCCGCGCGACGTTGCTGGAGAGCCTCAAGGACATCCCCAACATCGCCGCTGTGCTTTTCCGGCAGGCCGCGATCGACACGTTCTACAAGACGATGGGAGAAACGATCTTTATCTTCATCGGCTTCTTCGTCGCCTTCTCGATGACGCTTTCAGTCGGCGTCACCTACAATTCGATCCGCATCGCGCTTTCCGAACGGGCGCGCGAATTGGCGACGCTCCGCGTACTCGGCTTCAGCCGCTGGGAAATCTCCTACATTCTGCTTGGCGAAGTCGGCATTCTGACATGGCTCGCGATCCCGCTCGGCGCAACCATCGGCTATGGCCTTGCATGGTACATGACGAGCGCCTTCGAGACGGAACTCTACCGCGTGCCGCTCGTCTTGAGGGATGCAACCTACGGCAAGGCGGCGCTGATCGCGCTCGCGGCCACGCTGGTCTGCGCCGCGGTCGTGCGTCGGCGGCTCGATCGTCTGGACCTGATCGCAGTGCTGAAGACAAGGGAGTAGTCCGTGAACGTCGTGAAACGCAGGTTGGTGATCTGGGGCGGCCTGTTGGCCTTGCTCGTAGCCGGCATCGCCTACGCATTGCGGCCGCAGCCGATCCCGGTTGACCTCGCCACGGCGGAAAAGGGCTTACTCCGCGTCACCATCGACGAGGAGGGCGAAACGCGCGTGCGCGACGTCTACACGCTTCATGCGCCGTTGCGTGGCCAGTTGCAGCGGATCACCGCCGAAGCCGGCGATCTCGTCGAGGCTGGAAAGACCCAGCTCGCACAAATCGAGCCCGCTCCGCCAGCCTTCCTGGACGTGCGGATAGAGGCGGAGCTGCAGGCGGCCGTCGAGGCGGCGCGGGCGGCTCATAACCTCGCCGCCGCCGAACTCAACAAGGCCAAAGCCGACTTGACGTTTGCCGAGGGAGAGCGCGCCCGAGCCCGACTGCTAATCGAACGCAGGACGATCTCTCAGCGCGCCCTTGAAGATGCCGAGCGTGCCCACAACGTCGCACAAGCCAATCTCGCTACCGCCGAAGCGGCGCTGAAAGTGCGAGAGCACGAGCTTCATCAGGCGCAATCACGCCTCCTGTCGCGGCAGGAGATCCGGAGCCTCCGCGACGACTGCGAATGCATGTCGGTAACCGCGCCGGTGAGCGGTGTGGTGCTGCAGATCATGCGCCGCAGTGAAGGCGTCGTGGAAGCCGGAACGCCGCTGCTCGATATCGGCGATCCTGCGGATCTGGAGATCGTCGCCAATTTTCTTTCGGAGGATGCGGTCCAGATCAGGCCCAACCAGAAGGCGATCATCACCGGCTGGGGCGGAGAGGATCTCAACGCGGTCGTGCGGCGCGTCGAGCCCTTCGGACAAACCGAGGTGTCGGCGCTCGGGATCGAGGAACAGCGCGTAGACGTCGTGCTGGATTTTGCCGATCCGCCGGAAGGTTGGCGTTCGCTGGGGCATGGTTATCGCGTAGACGTGCGCGTCATCCTGTTCGAAGGCGAAGTTCTAAACCTGCCGCTTGGCGCTCTGTTCCGGCAGGGCGACCAATGGGCCGTGTTTGTCTCAGCAGAGGGACGGGCGCAATTGCGCCGCGTTGCCGTCGGCCAGCGAAACACGCTCTCCGTGGAAATCCGAGAAGGGCTCGGTCCTGGAGACAGAGTTATTCTGTACCCGAGCGACCGGGTCAAGGACGGGGTCGCTATCGTGGAGCGTTAGCCCGCCTACAGCGCCGCGCGTCTCAGCAGACGCGGAAGGGACGCAATCCGCGCTTATTCGAGTTCCAGCCGGTACGCGGTCCCTGCGCGCAGGATGTCGACGGAAGCACTCCCTTGAGCACTTTCCAGAACGCCTCGGATCTGATCGACGGAGACGGGCGGCTCGCCATTGATGGCCGTCAGATAATCGCCTGTTCTCAACCCCATCGAATAGGCGACGCTGCCCGATGCAACGTCGACGAAGACCGCTCCCGCCGGCGCACAAGCCGGTGAACCATTGGCGGATGGAAATTCGACGACCACCGATTCCTGGCCCAAGTCCAAGTTGCGCCGAGCGGCCGCGTCAGAAAGCGTGACACTCAGCTTCTGCAACTTTTCTCCTCGACGAACATCAAGCGTGATGCGGGCGTTCGCCGGGAGCAGGCTAATCGCGTTCCTGAAAGCGGTGTCCGTCGGGAACGTCCGGCCATCCAGTGCGACGACAATGTCGCCGAGGCGCACGCCTTGTCGTTCCGCCGGCGAATTGCAGACGAGCTCGTTCACAACAAACCCTTGCGTCTCAGTGGCACCACCTACCCCCATATCCGCGGCGCCCGTGACCGAGAGGCCAAGCCACCCGCGCTTGTATTCGCCGTGGGCGATCAGCTCCCGCACGATTTGCACTGCGATGTCGGACGGAATCGCAAAGCCTATGCCGGTAGTCGCTTCGTCTGGCGCAGCAATCCCGCGTGCAATACCGATCAACTCGCCGGAGGCATTGACCAGCGCACCGCCTGAATTGCCTGGATTAATGGCCGCATCGGTCTGGATGTAGTCCTCGTACTCATCGGCACCCAAACCCGAGCGGCCCAAACCGCTGACGATGCCGAAGGTCGCCGTTTGTGTCAGACCAAAAGGACTGCCCACCGCGATGACGAAATCACCGACCTTCAGTTCGGATGAATGTCCCCACTTGACCGAGGAAAGGCTTGGTGCCTCGATTTTGACAACCGCGAGGTCGGTCGGCGCATCCTCCCCTACCCTGTCGGCCTGGAATACCCGTCCGTCCGCAAGCTTCACGGACACATCGTCGGCGTCGGCAACAAGGTGACGACTCGTGATGATGTACCCGTTCTCCCGATCGATGATCACTCCTGACCCCGTCGCAGTCACACCGGTTTGCAAGATAACCACATCATCGGGAAGACCCAGCACTCTCCGCACGTTCGGATCATCAAGCGCTTCGCTTCTGAAAATTCCGCTGCTGATCGTGCGGATACTGACGACCGCCGGCTGTACCCGCTGCAACACCGCGGACACGCCCGCTTCGATTTCGATCGCTCCGGCAGCCCCTCCCAAACTGTTGAGTAGAGCGGCCAAGGCTAGAACCGTTGAGATCTTGAGCATTTTTACGCTCCATGCAGCAATGCCCGAAATTTCAGCCGGATTTGCCCGGCGATGCATTGATGCGCATCAATTCGCGCTCTCGTCGGGGGAGGACGAGAAAGATCCGACCGACAAGACCTTGACCGTTGCTGCAGCGAGACGGCGATAGAGTCGGTGCCGGCGTACAATCGGCCACCAGCCGTAGAGGAAGATTTCCAGCGCGCGCCAGTTAGCCACCCAGCCGAAGATCAGCAGGCTTTCCCCGATCACCCGCGAATATGTTGCCGTTCCCGCGGCATCGCTGATCATTTGGCTGGCGATTAGGCTGAACGCGAGGATCGGGATGCCGATGAGCAGGACGCGTCGCCCTTCTCTCAGGAGTTCGCGCAATTCCCGGTGTGCCTGATTGGCGCGACTCTCGAAATTGTACCGCACCGCCTCCTGCAGAGCGTGGGTGTATTCCGGCTTTGCTTCCGTCGTCGGCAACTGGACGACAATCTCGATGGACGCGTTGCCGGGAGCTTCTTGAGCCCATTCGACGATAAACCGCTCGGCATCGTCATCCAAATCGCGCTCCCGAAATGGCGTCGGATCGAGAGAATTGAAAAGGCGCACAACTTGGTCAACACGGATCAGGATCGTGTAGCATCTATCAAGCGCGGGCACGCTCACGTGTGCTTCCCCTCTGATCTTGCGTCACAGTCCGTTCCAGACGCGCGTCTCATGCTTCTTCCTGCAAGGCGCGACGCAACCGGCGGATTACGACTCGACGCGCCTTGTCGTCCGCAGCCTTGGCCAGTTCGTCCTGCAGATCGAGGACGAGCGACTGGAAATCATTGTGCCAATCCGTCCGTCCGGCCAAAATCGGATCGATGCGCGGCGGAGGCATCACTTCGGAGATCTCGACCGCTCTTTGCCGGCTCAGACGAAAAGCGCTGTCCAGCCCCGGTCGGATCAGGTGATCCTGGGGTAGGAAGGTCACGAGGCGTTCCCTCAGCCCCTCAAGTGCGTCAGCCTCTCCATGGACGAGAAAGACACCAGCGCTGATCGGCTGCCGGGCCTGCACCCAGTCGGCAAGCTCTCCGCCATCGGCATGGCCGCTATAGATGTCCAGCTTCCTGATCCGGGCACGGACGCGGATATCGTCGCCCTGTATGCGCACCGTCGAGGCGCCGTCTTCGAGAAAGCGCCCGAGCGTGCCGGCCGCCTGATACCCGACCAACAACACTGTCGCCTCGTCTCGCCAGAGCCAATTCTTCAACCGGTGGCGAATGCGCCCGGCCTCGCACATGCCGCTCGCAGCGATGACGATGTGGAAGCCCCTGATGAAATCAATCGCCTTGGACTGCTCCGCCGTCTCGGTGAAGCGCACGTTCTTCGCCTCGATTGCCCTGACAAGAACATCGCCGTTTTCAAGCTCGCGCGCATGCCGGCGGAAGATCTCGCTCGCGCGTGTAGCAAGTGGAGAGTCGATGATGATCGGGCACTTGGGGACGCCACCAGTTTCCATCAGAAATACGAGGTCGGTAAGCAGCTCCTGCGTGCGTTCCACGGCAAAGGAAGGAATGATCAGTGCGCCGTTCGGATGCGCTGCCGTCAACACCTCGGAGCGCAGGATGTGACGTCGAGCGGCATCGTTCGTTTCGTCGCGCTCGACGTTGCCGTAGGTGCTCTCGCAGATGACATAATCCCAGCCACTCGGCGCTCTCGCATCGAACTGCAGGAGCTTGTGGCGCGGACCGATGTCGCCGGAAAACAACAAACGCAACGGCGACGGTGCGGCATCGATCTCCATCTCGACGGAGGCCGATCCGAGCAGATGTCCGGCATTCCAGAAACGGAAGCGAATTCCCTCGCCCGCCTTCTCCCAGGAGCCGAGGCGCACTTGCCGAAACAGTGTGATCGCGGAAGCGGCGTCGCGTGCGGTGTAAATCGGCGTCACGGTCTGCCGGCCCCGGCGCAGGTTGCGGCGATTGAGCTGGTCGACTTCGCTCTCCTGGATATGCGCAGAGTCCGGCAGCATGACGGAGCAGAGATCCGTAGTCGCGGGCGTCGCGAAGATCGGGCCATCATAGCCAAGCCTGACAAGCTTCGGCAGCAGGCCCGAATGGTCGATATGCGCATGCGTGAGTATGACGGCGTCGATCTTCCTGGGGTCGAAGGGAAAGGGGCGGTAATTCAGTTCCTTTTCTGTCTTCGACCCTTGGAACAGACCGCAGTCGATGAGGATCTTCGTCGTACCGAATTCGACGAGTTGGCAGGAACCGGTAACGGTTCCCGCGGCACCATGAAAACGGATGATCGGTTCAATCGCCACAGCACGGACCTCATCGAAGACAATGTCGAAGCATGCACGCTTGCATCGGCGGGCGACTTGATGCGGATCAAAGATGCAGACCGCCATGCGTCGGCATCAGGCCTGGGCGGCGGCAAGTGGAACGAAGTCCACTCAATCCGGGGGCCTGCTGCATGTTTCCTTAAGTCGTAGCCGATTTCAGGATAAAACATGCAGCGTTTCAAAGCGCTACAGCGTGCCTTGCGCGCTGACGTGGTGCGGGTCTCCAATGGTCGCGACAAGGATCGCCTTGATCGCGTGCATTCGGTTTTCCGCCTGATCGAAGACGAGAGAAGCTTTCGATTCAAAGATCGCGTCGGAGACCTCCATGCAGCCAAGACCGAACTGCTTTGCAACGCGGGCTCCTGCCTTTGTGCTGTTATCATGGAAAGCGGGCAAGCAATGCATGAACTTGCAATGCGGATTTTCGGTGGCCTCCATGACATTCGCCCTGACGCCGAACGGCGCTAGTAGTCTGATGCGCTCCGCCCAGCCCTCCTCCTGCTCTCCCAGCCAAGAAGCCGTGTAAATGAAATCAGCCGCCAGCACCCCGGCGCCCACATGTTCCAGGGCTGTAAACTTCCCACCATGCTTGCGCGCCTCCGACACCACGCCGTCAAGGAAGGACGGAGCGGGCCTGAATATCGGCGGCGAGACCATGCGGAAATCCATGCCGAGCTTGGCCGCGCCCATGGCGAGCGATCTGGCGATGGAGCTGCGACCGTCCCCCACAAAAGCGATCGTGACGTCGCGCAGCTCCTTGCCGGCAATTTCCCGCATCGTCAGAAAATCCGCCAACGCGTGAATTGGATGGGATTCGTCGGTGAAGCCGTTATGGACGGGCACATGAGCGTAGGCCGCCAGCTCCTCCACAACGCTTTGGGCATGACCACAATATTCGATGGCGTCGTAGATCCTGCCGAGCACCCGGGCCGTGTCCTTGATCGATCCGCATTGCCCCACATGGCTTGCGGAAAGCGTCAGGCTGACGACGCGTGCGCCTTGGTCGTAGGCTGCGACTTCGGACCCGAAGAAAGCGCCGGTCGAGTCCCCCTCGCTCACGAGCACAATATTCCTGCCACTGAGCCGGGGAGTTTCGTTGCCGTTTCGCCTCGCCGCCTTCAGCTCGGCGGCGAGCTGCAACAGAAATCGGATTTCCTCTGGTGCGAACTGCTCGAGCGTCAGTACGCTACGGCCGCGAAGATCGATGGACATGACACGCCCCGTCGCCTTAAGTCAGTGGATTGGAACGCGCGCGAAATCGCAACTGTCTGAACCGCGGCTGGTGCAGTTGCCCTTTCTTGCGCTAGAACCACGCCTCTCACGTAATCTAAACAGCAAATACGAGCCGGAAGCTTTGACTCTCATCAAACTCCTGCCGCTTTCACCTCTTTGATGAACGTCAAAGACGAGACCCGCAATTTTCCCGAAAATCTCCTCCAATGCATTGCTCGCGGCGCGAAGTGATGCCGGGGTCAGAGGTAATTTGCAGGGGCTGGGCTCGCTGAGGGTCGCGTCCTGCTGAGGGTCCGCCGTGTTGAGGACAAGGCTCAGCGGGCGCGGTTGAGAAGCGTGTCTTATGGAGAGAAACATGGCTGTCGGCTACTCCGTCGGTCCGGTCAAGCACCCTCAGGTCGACAAAACGTACCGGCTGATCGAGGCGGTCGGATACGACGTCGATTTGCAGGCCTGGCGCGACCTTTGCGCGACGGCATTCGCGCGAAAATGGCCGACGCCATATGCAGAAGAAGTAGTAACCGCAGAGAATCCGCTGGGTTATATCACCGGCGTCTGCATCATGCGCCTGGTGCACAACAAAACGTACGGCAGAATGCTCGACGTGCCGGTGTTCGTCGTCATAAGCGCAGGGGACACGCGCGGTGCGTCCAACGCCCTTCTCGGCTATTTGATGGCGGTCGCTCGCAACAAGCATTGCGGCTTCATTCGCGTCGCCGCACTTGAACCGGCCAACTGGCCTGGGTCGACGGATATGGGGCGGCGAAATGATCGCGGAATCCTCATACCTGTGCAATAAGTCCCAATGCCGGCTGGGAGCAATCTCAGTCGCCGTTGCTACTGCGTGTCTCCCTAAATCGGCGCCGATGTAAGGACAAAAGCATAAAACGATTCAAAGTGGTGAAACTACGCTTCATGCCGTGTCACCCTTGCGCTGAAGACATAGCCAACCCCTCTGACCGACTTGATAAGGCCGGGGAGGCTGGGGTTACGCTCGATTTTGCGCCGCAGCCGTGCAATCTGTGCGTCAATGGTGCGGTCGAAAGCTTCGAGGTTACGGCGCCGTGTCAGATCCATAAGCAATTCACGTTGAAGGACGCGACCCGCGTGCTTCACGAGCACACAGAGCATATCGAACTCACCGGTCGTCAGCAGGATCTCGCTCCCAGTTTCCGACAGCAGTTGGCGACGCCCGATATCAAGACGCAGCCCCTCGAAGCAGTAGATTTCTGACGACTGGTCGCCGAAGCTCGACGATGGCTGAGGTTGGCGGCGACGAAGAACGCCCCTGACTCGCGCCAGTACTTCCCGAAGGTGGAAGGGTTTGGCGATGTAGTCGTCCGCGCCGACCTCCAGCCCGACGACCCGGTCGACCACGTCATCGCGACCGGTCAGCATGATGAGCGGTACATCCGAGCGCGCGCGGAGGTCGCGCGCAAGCGTCAGCCCGTCCTCGCCAGGCAGCACCAGGTCGAGCAGGATGATGTCGATCGATTGTTTATCGAGGCAATCGCGCATCTCCTGTCCGTCGCCGGCGAGGGTTACGTGGTATCCTTCCTCCTCAAAATACCGCGACAGCATTTGTCGAATCCTCAAGTCGTCATCGACTACAAGGATGTGCTCGGGCAATGTCCGGGAACTCGTCATGAAACGCCCCCCACACACGCTGCTTTCTTCGGCGCGCTGTTACGATCTGTTGCAATATAGCACCAAACTTCACATGCGCGTCGTCGTAAGGTTACGGCCCGGCGTTCAACTCTTCCATCATGAATGATGGAGGGAGTCATGAGCGTTCAGGTCCTAAGCATCAAGGATGGTCACGCGGCGACCGCGGGTTCCGTGGGCTTGCCTTCGGCGGATCTTTCTTGCCTTTTCAGCCGACAAGCGCTCGAAAGATTCGAGCCCGGTGAAGCCATCTTTTGGGAGGGTGACGAAGCCACGCATATCTTCGAAGTCGAAGATGGAATGCTGCGAGCGCTGCGTCTGCTTGGCGACGGCCGTCGGATTATCGTGGGCTTCTTACGCACCGGAGATCTCCTGGGTGTGTCGCTCAAGGAGCGATATCTTTACACGGTCGAGGCAATTTCCCCGGTGCAACTTCGCCGCTTCCCTCGTCGCCGCTTTGAAGACGAAGTGGCCCGCGATCCACGCTTGCAGGAGCAGCTATTCTCCAAGCTTCGCGATGAGATGACTGCTGCGCAGGATCAAGCCGTCCTTCTTTCACGCAGGAGTGCCGAGGAGAAGCTTGCCAACTTCCTGCTGCTGATGAAGGAGAGAGGGAACTCGGAGCATCGTGCCATTGTTGACCTCCCCATGACCCGCCTCGATATCGCCAATTATCTTGGCATGACGATCGAGACCGTATCTCGCACTATAACAAAGCTTGCAAACGGCGGTATCATCGCGGCAGCAGGACGCCGCTCGATCAAGGTCTTGAAGATGGAACCGCTTCGACTGCTGGCCGAGGGCGACGAAGGCGAGCACTGGATGCCCCCTCTCGCTCGTCCTGGTCGGTACGCATCCGCAAACGCTTGAAAGACGCCAGATGGAGAAACGGGAATCCAAGATCATCAATGCTCTCGACGGCGCCAACGTGATTGTCCACGCGCCCGACGGAACGATCCGGCAATGGAGCAAAGGCTGTGAGCAGCTTTACGGCTGGTCGGGCGAGGAAGCGCAGGGCAAAATTGTTCATGATCTTCTGTCCACCAGATTTCCCGTGCCGCTCGAGGAAATCCGCAATCACTTGAGTTGTCATGGTGCATGGTCGGGCGAGTTGGTACACAGACACAGCAATGGAACACCTGTGTTCGTCACTAGCCGATGGGTGCAGACGGCCTCTGCAAGCGACCAGGTCGTCGTGCAAACTGATAGCGACATCACGAACCTTAGACGCGCTCAGGCCGATCTGGCGGCGCGAGAGGCACATCTCCGCTCCATCCTCGATACCGTCCCCGAGGCAATGGTGGTGATCGATGAAACAGGCACGATCACCTCCTTCAGCGTGGCGGCGGAACGGCTATTCGGACATGCCGAGAGCGAAGTGGTTGGATTGAACGTCAATATGCTGATGCCCTCTCCCCACCGAGAGGCGCATGACCACTATCTGGACAACTACCTACGCACAGGCGAGCGGCGCATCATCGGAATTGGGCGGGTCGTCACCGGCCTACGAAAGGACGGCACAACGTTCCCAATGGAGCTCTCAGTGGGGGAAGCGATGGCTAATGGCCGCCGCATATTCACCGGCTTCATCCGAGATCTGACCAGTCGCCAGCGCGTCGAGGAGGAGCTTAGGCAAGCCCAGAAAATGGAAGCCGTTGGTCAACTGACCGGCGGCTTGGCGCATGATTTCAACAATCTGCTGACTGTGATCACCGGCAATCTGGAGATGATAGAGGCCCGGCTGCAAGACGAGAAGCTCAGAGGACTCTTGCGAGAAGCTCAGGCGGCGGCCGACGATGGAGCAAAGTTGACAGCACAATTGCTGGCATTCGGTCGGCGTCAGCCTCTTAATCCGAAGCTCGTCGACGTTGGAGAACTTGTCGCTAACTTTTCGAAGCTTCTGTCCAGAACCCTGGGCGAGACCATAGAATTATCAACGATCGTAAAGGGCAGCAGTAATCTCGCCCTGATCGACGTCTCCCAACTTCAAAACGCCCTCCTGAACCTGGGGCTGAACGCGCGCGACGCAATGCCAAACGGTGGCCGCCTGACCATCGAGATTTCGACCACGGCCCTCGACCGTGACTACGCCCAGATGTACCCAGAGGTGCGAATGGGACACTATGTCCTGGTTGCCGTAACGGACACGGGCGTCGGCATGACCGAAGAGATCAAGCGTCGCGCTTTCGAGCCCTTCTTCACCACGAAAGGCACCGGTGCGGGAACAGGCCTTGGCCTCAGCATGGTCTACGGCTTCGTCAAGCAATCCGGAGGGCATATTCAGCTCTATAGTGAGCCCGGTCAGGGAGCGAGCGTCCGCCTCTTCCTACCCGCAACTCGAGGAGCAAGCCAGTCCGCCCAGGTTGGCGCAGGAGAAGATGCGGCCACAGAGCCGATTCCAAGGGGCCATGAGACGATACTTGTCGTCGAGGACGATGCACGGGTGCGCCGAGTCGTAGTCTCGCGACTGCGCGATGCCGGGTATTCCGTTATTGAGGCGGAAGCCGGTGCGCAGGCGCTTCAATTCCTGTCGGAGCATCCGGAAGTCTCTCTCGTTTTTGCCGACATGATAATGCCGGGCGGCATGAGTGGCGACGAGTTAGCCCAGCATGTGCGCGAACTCAGACCCAGTGTGAAAATGCTGTTCACGTCGGGCTACGCCGGGCCGAGCGCTGCCGGCAGGGCGGCAGGAAGTTGGCTGCAAAAGCCCTACACCGCCAGAGAGCTGGCGTTGCGGCTACGAGAGCTGCTCGATTGACGTGCGAGGTGGCAACTGACAAGGCTCGTCAAGCCGAGTCTGGCCTCCTCAGAGCTCTTCGTGAAGCACGAGCTGCAGGATCATACGACCTCCTGTGCAGCCGACTGTCCCACCGAGTGAACCAGTGTTTGGTGAGCTCGGAAGCCAGTAGGTACGTCACCGTGATCAGCAGCAGACCTGTCATTAGCGGCCAAGGCAACGGCACGAACCCGAAATAGCCCGCGAAAGGTGAATAGGGAAGTGCTACGGCCGCGATGGCGGTCGTCAGTGTCAGGAAGGGCAACATTCGGCCCGGCCTGCTCCGCCAGAAGAAGGACCGCGTGCGCACGATCAGCACGATTGCCAGCTCAGTGAGCAGGGACTCGATGAACCAGGCAGTTTGAAAGGTCGCTGGTTCCGCTTTTACCAGCAGAACAAGAGCGGCAAAGGTGACGAAGTCGAATAGCGAGCTCACCAGTCCGAAGCTCACCATGAATCGACGCACGTAGCGAATATCCCAACGGCGGGGGCTGCGCATTTCCTCGCGATCTACCCTGTCGCCTGCAATGGCGAGCGCCGGCACATCAGACAAGAGATTGTTGAGAAGGATCTGTTTGGCGAGCAGGGGCAGAAACGGCAGAAACATGGAGGCGAAGGCCATGCTGATCATGTTGCCGAAGTTTGCGCTGGTCGTGATGGAGATGTATTTCATTGTGTTGGCAAAGGACCTGCGCCCGTCGTCAATGCCACGAAGAAGAACATTCAAATCGCGTTTCAAGAGCACGATATCCGCGGCTTCTCTCGCGACGTCGACGGCCCCATCGACCGAGATGCCGACATCGGCTTCATGCAAAGCGGGCGCATCGTTGATTCCGTCCCCGAGATATCCGACCACATGACCGGCACGGCGCAGCGCCTCAATCACCCGTTCCTTCTGATTTGGGTCGATCTCGACGAAGAGGTCGATATCGGGCGCTCGTGCGAACAGCGAGTCTCTTGTCATTTTCGACAGCTCGCCGCCCGTCAGTATTCTCGACGAGCTCAGTCCGATGGTGTTCGCCAGGTGCACGGCGACATGGCGGTTGTCCCCCGTAATCATCTTTAAGCCAATGCCGCGCTTCGCAAGAACTTTGAGGCTCTCGCTGATGCCCGCCTTCGGTGGATCGAGAAAAAGCAGGAAGCCGGCGAAGCACAGTCCCTTTTCATCTTGCCGACCACATGCTTGCGAACGTGCTATTTTGCGAACGGCCAAACCAAGCACTCGGTAGCCCCCACCACTCCACGAGCGAAATTTCTCGTCGATCGCCTGCCTCGCCGCGTCCGTGAAAGCTGTGGGCGCGTCTCCGTCCAAAATCGAACTGCAAACGGCCAGCACGTTCTCGACAGCGCCCTTGCAAATCAACAGATCGCCATCAGGATCACCATCCTTCCGGACGACGACAGAAAGCCGTTTTCTGACGAAATCATACGGAATCTCGTCCACCTTCGAGTAAAGAGACGAGGAAGGCGGTGCATTTTCTGCCAAGACGATCGCTTCATCGAGTGGGTTCTGTAGCCCCGTTTGCATGGAAGCATTCAACCGCGCCCACAAATAAATTCTCGGGGAAGATTCTCCGCCGACGTCGAGGGAGGCGTCCAGGTGCACAACACCTTCGGTGAGCGTCCCCGTCTTATCGGTACACAGCATGTTCATGCTGCCGAGATTCTCGATTGACTCGAGACGCCGGACGAGGACGCCGCTTTGGGCCATTGTGCGCGCTCCTCGCGCGAGCGTAATGCTGATGATAGCCGGCAGGAGTTCGGGACTGAGCCCGACGGCCAGTGCGATGGAGAACAGCAACGAATCGATCGGTTCGCGTTGAAGAAGCAGATTAGCGAAGAAGACGAGAATAACGATTACCAGCATAATCTCGGTCATAAGATAACCGAAACGGCGAATTCCGCGCGCGAATTCGGTCTCTGGACTGCGCCGTGCAACCGCCGAGGCAATCGCTGCGAATTCTGTAGCGTCACCTGTCCTGATCACGACGACGCTTGCAGTGCCGCTGCGGACCGAGCTCCCGGTAAAGACCGAGTTCGACCTTCCCGACAACGAGGTTCCAGGGTCCACCGTTCCGGGAGACTTGGAGACTGGAAAAGCTTCCCCAGTGAGGACTGCTTCGCTCACGTTGAAGTCGCGTGCTTCGAGAATGATGCCGTCGGCGGGCACAAGGTTGCCCGCGGAAAGTCGAACAATGTCTCCAGGCACGACATCCAACGCCGAAATCACACTCGGCCCTCCGTCTCTGAGCACTGTCGCCTTTTGAGCGATGCGCCTGCGAAGCGCCTCTACGGCGCGCGACGCTCGGTATTCCTGCACGAAACTCAGGGCGCAGCTTACAAGAACGATGAGAATGATAATGAGCGCATCGGTTCGCTCACCCACCAGGGCGGACATGCCGGCTGCGAATACAAGGATAAGAATGAGCGGACTTCGGAATTGCCGGACCAGAACGGAAAGGGCCAGAAACCTCTCTCCCCGCGTCACGGAATTGCGCCCATAACGCTGCAGACGTTCGCGCGCGTCTGCGCTGCTCAAACCCGTTGCACGGGTGCCATACTCAGCCATCAGATCAGAGGCCGGGGCGGCCCAATAGGCGGTCCCTCCTCCATATTCGGATGCTAAGGATCCCATGGAGCCTTCCTGTCGGCATTCGTCTGGAGCAATTCGACAAGGATGAACCGTTGCGATGGCGAATGCATTGCGGAAGGTCAATTTCCAGAAAGGGTTGCGTGCTTTGAGCGCGATCAACGCACCATCGAAACACTACAATATCCTGGTGGGTCACGTAGTTTGAGGTGAAGCCATGACCATTCGCAACCTTCATCACGCCATCGATCCGAAGTCGCTTGCGATTATCGGCGCCTCAACGCGCAGCGGATCGCTTGGCCGGGTTATCATCGAAAACGTGATGGCGGCAGCATTCGAGGGCGAAATCTGGCCCGTGAACCCCAAATACGACGAGGTGGCAGGTCTTCGCTGCTATCGCCGTGTAGCGGACATTCCAAGTGTTCCCGACCTCGCGATTGTTGTCACGCCTCCGAAAACCGTGCCGGCGCTCATCCATGAGCTGGGCGTGAAGGGAACGCGCGCTGCGGTGGTCATCACGGCGGGCCTCAACGCTGACCAAGGTCTGAGACGAGCGATGCTCGATGCTGCGAAACCATTTCTCTTTCGCATCATCGGGCCGAACACCGTAGGCCTCATCGTCCCATCAGCGAAGCTCAATGCGAGCTTCGCGCACTTGCAGGCTCAGCCAGGCGACATCGCGTTGCTTTCACAATCCGGAGCAATCGCGACTTCATTGATCGACTGGGCGGCCGACAACAACGTCGGCTTTTCCAAAATCATTTCTCTCGGCGACATGGCCGATGCTGACGCCGGCGATTTCCTCGACCTGCTGGCTGGCGATCCCAAGACGCGGGCGATCGTCATGTATCTCGAGACCATCCCAAATCCCCGGAAGTTTCTGTCGGCGGCTCGTGCCGCCGCTCGGGTCAAGCCGGTTGTCGCGATCAAGTCGGGCCGGCACGTGGAGGCAGCCAAAGCGGCGGCCACGCATACCGGCGCGCTTTCAGGTGCCGATAAGGTCGTGGACGCGGCTCTGCACCGCGCCGGTATCTTGAGAATCGAAGGCCTTGGCGAATTGTTCGACGCGACGGAAACCATCGCGCGCTTTCCCTCTCTTGAGCGAAGCCGTGTCGCAATAGTCACCAATGGCGGCGGAGCCGGCGTCCTCGCCGTGGATCGGCTGGTGGACTTGGGGTGCGAGCTCGCGGATCTTTCTCCGGACACCATACGCTGCCTGGAGCGAATCCTGCCCGCCGATTGGTCGCGCGCCAATCCGGTCGATATAATCGGCGATGCGTCGCCCGAACGATACAGGGCGGCGGTCGAGATCGTCGCTCCCGGTCCGGGAGTGGACATCCTGATCGTCATGAATTGCCCGACAGCCCTTGCCTCGCCCGTTGATGCCGCTCGTGCCGTCGCCTCCCTTGCGCGGTCCGGGACAATCTCGGGCAAGCCCGTTCTGACATGCTGGTTGGGCGGCCTGACCGCTCGTGAGGGTCGTCATGTGCTGCAGCAGGCCGGGCTGGCAAGCTACGACACACCGTCCGATGCAGCCTTGGCGGTTTCCTATCTCGCCAGATGGTCGAAGGCACAGGAGGCGCTTCTGCGGGTGCCCTCTAGCCAGGCGGCCGAAGCGCCTGCGGACCGTGCAGTCGTCCAATCCATTTTGCAGCGGGTGGCTGGTGAAGGGCGCCATATGCTGAACGAACCCGAAGCCAAGATGGTCATTGCGGCTTATGGCATTCCAGTCCCTCGAACCGTCATCGCAAGCTCGCCGGAGGAGACGGAAAGGGTTGCCGCATCGCTTCTCGAGGACGCGACGAGGGTCGTCGTCAAATTGATCTCGATGTCGATCACGCACAAATCCGATGTGGGCGGCGTCGTCCTCGATATCTTAACCCCTATGGCCGCCCGAGAAGCCGCCGAGGCGATTGTCGCGCGGCTGAAGGCCCACGACCCAGATGCCGTTGTCGATGGCTTTGCCGTCCAGCCGATGATTGAACGCGGACACTCGCGGGAACTAATCCTGGGCATCAGCCGAGATCCAATCTTCGGTCCGGTCATTCTGTTTGGATCGGGAGGCGTTTCCGTCGAGGTGGTCGAAGACACCGCAGTGGCGCTTCCCCCGCTTGACACCATGCTCGCCGGCGACCTGATCGATCGGACACGGATCGGGAGGCTCCTCGCCGGTTTTCGCAACGAGCCGGCCGCAGACAGGGCAGCGATCTGCAAGGCGCTCACTGCGCTATCGCAGATGATCGTCGATTTTCCCTGCGTGCTCTCAATGGATTTGAATCCGATGGTCGCCAGCGCCGAGGGAGTCATCGCGCTCGACGCGCGCATCGAAATCGACCCGCAGGCTGTCGCGCGCCCCGGCCCCAATCGCGATCTCGCGATCCGCCCTTATCCGAGCGATTGGGAAAAGCAGGTCACGCTCGCTGACCGGCTTTACCAATTGCGACCGATCAGACCGGCAGACGCCGCACTCTACCCGGATTTTCTTGCCAAGACATCCGCGGCTGACATCCGGCTTCGCTTTCTGTCATCGCGCAAGCACTTCCAGGACAAGATGCTGGTGAGGCTCACGCAGGTGGACTATGAACGCGAGATGGCCTTGCCTCGACAAGCAAAGCGGCACGCTTGCCGGGATTGCCAGACTTTACGCGGACCCCGATCACGAGGCCGCGGAATATGGCTTGCTGGTCAGGACCGACCTGCAGGGGCAAGGACTTGGCTGGGCTCTTCTGGCTCATCTGAGGGATTATGCTGCAGCCGACGGTCTGCAACGAATCGAAGGACTCATTCTGAGTGAGAATTCGAAAATGCTCAGAATGTGCCGCGAGTTTGGATTTGCGATTTTACCGCACCCGGCCGATTCAACCCTAAGGATTGCGACAATGGCGCTGCAGCCTCAGGCGGGAGCTTCTTGACCGGGATCAATGTAGCGGCCCCCATCTGGCGTAAATTGGCTTTCAGAATTCCACGCCGCCTGGGGAGACCAGAGCAATGACCTACAAGACAGTTCTTCTCGTGCTCGATGCCAACCAACATGAAGCTGATCTGACAGCGGCGGCGGATCTCTGCGCCGCGGCAAACGCACATCTCTCGGTCTTTCTGGTGAAGGTCGCTCCGCCTCAGTTCGGAGACTATACGGCTCTCTCGGTCGCATGGCTCGACATTCGGGCGGCCGAAATTGAACAGCTCGACAAGGCCATCGAGGCGTCACGAACGACGCTCAAGGACCTTGGAATATCGTCCGACGTAGCCGGCGAGTACATCGAAACTGCATGGGACGACGACCTGGTTGGAGAGCGGGCACGCTACGCTGACGTTACATTGATCGGGACCAGCATGGATCCCTCGTTGCGGACGCGCGCCATCGAGGGTGCGCTTTTCTATTCGGCGCGCCCAGTCCTGCTTGCAACAAACCGACAATCGGTAACTTTGCTTCCCAAGAGGATTCTCCTGGCCTGGAACTCAAGCTTCGAATCCACAAGGGCCGCTCGCGAAGCGCTCGATATGATGAGAAACGCCGAAAGCGTAAACGTCGTACTGGTTGACCCGACGGCAGCTTCTCGCAGGAACGGCGGAGAACCTGGCGCGGATGTCGCAACTTATCTCTCGCGACACGGCATACATGTGACCGTCGATCGGCTTCCCAGCGCCGGACGCCGGGTCGAGGAAATTCTCAATCAGCATGCGCTGGACACCGCCGCCGATCTGATCGTCATGGGTGCCTATGGGCGTTCGCGCCTTCGCGAAAAGGTGTTCGGTGGTGTAACCAAGGCGATGATCGAGGCACCCATTGTACCGGTGTTGATGGTCCGCTGACGTTCCTCGAGTCAGATTGAAAAAAGGTGCCCGTTCTATGCGATGCTCAGACTGCTGACAGCCCCGTCGGTTTTCAGCAGCGGTGTTTTGGCCCCGTCTGGGTTGGGAAAGGTAGAGGTCGTCTGGATGCGATTTCGCGGCACCCGACCCATTCAACCGCACGGACTCGCAACATTGGTGCCGCAGTCTCAGGCGGGAGCTTCTTGAGAGAGATCAATGTGGCCGTCGTCACGTGGGGTACATTGCTTATGAGAGTGTTAATCGGCTTCGGAGGAGCAAGGAAATGACCTACAAGACAGTTCTTTTGGTGATTGATGCGAACCAAAACGAGAATGATTTAACAGCGGCAGCAGATCTCTGCGCTCCCGCAAATGCCCATCTTTCGGTTCTCCTGGTCAAGCTCGCCGTTCCGCCTCCGCTCGGAGAGTATGCGGCCATGTCGGTCGCTTGGCTCGACGAACGGGCCGAGGATATGCAGCAACTAGATAAGGCGGTGGAGAGAGTCCGAGCAACGCTGAAGGGCCTCGGGATCTCATTCGATGCAAATGGCATCTACTGCGAGACCGCATGGGCCGACGACGATGTCGGCAACCGCGCGCGCTATGCGGACGTTACGTTGATCGGCGCCAGTCTGAAGACGGATTCTCCGTTGCGAGCGCGTGCCATCGACGGAGCGCTCTTCTATTCGGCGCGACCGGTTCTTCTCGCAACCAATCGCCAATCCGTCACCTTGCGTCCGAAGAAAATTGTTCTCGCATGGAACTCGACCATGGAAGCCGCGAGAGCGGCCCGCGAAGCTTTGGAAATCATGGAGAGCGCCGAGGAAGTGAATGTCGTTCTGGTCGACCCAAGCGCGGCTTCAACCAAAAGCGGCGACGAACCGGGTGCCGATGTCGCCACCTACCTCGCTCGCCACGGCATCAAAGTGACCGTCGATCGGCTTGCGAGCGGAGGGCGCCGAGTCGACGAGGTTCTCAACCAGCATGCAATTGATACCTCTGCCGATCTGATCGTCATGGGGGCGTACGGGCACACACGTCTTCGCGAAAGGATATTCGGAGGCGTTACCAAGGCGATGATCGAGGCACCCATTGTACCGGTGTTGATGGTGCACTGAACACTTGCCTGCCAAATCGAAAGGAAGGCCCCGCATTACGCTGCGCTTTCCTGCTTGCGGTCATGCTTCACCTTCGAATGCGGCTCGGCCAGTCATGTCTTCAATGTCGACACTGAAGAAAATATGCGGCGAAGCTGCTACGACGCCTTGTGGTGCGGGCTTCAATCCACCCGGCTCCCACCAATTTGGCCGCGACTCTAGCAGCGACCAAGCATGCATGTACTCTCTCTGCCAGCGCCCTTCGTGCGACAACTCCTGGTAACGACCAAAAACCAGGACGCTTTTCCATCGGCGCTCACCTGAAAACTCATCGACTTGAAGGCACACATGCGGGTTGGCGCGCATCCAGTCGATCTTCTGACCAGGCATCGAAAAGCAATAGAGGCAGTTGCCAGTGTAAGCATAAGTGACGGGCACGATATAAGGTCTTCCTTCCTTGCAGCAGGCAAGACGAGCCACGTGAGCGGCCTCGACCACGCTATTGCATTCGTGACGGGACAATTCCTTGATGAGCATGATCTCCCCTCCTTAAGACGTGGACCGATGAGTTGAGGTTAAATCTCCATCGGGCGTTCGTGCCTTGACGTCCCTCAAAGACCGTTGGTCGGGAATGGCCAATACTTATACCATCGTTTGGCTACTGGCTGAGAGGAAGGAGACGATCATGAGCGACATTCGCCTACGCCAGGATATTTTGGATGAACTCGAATATGAACCCAGCATAGACGCTGCGAACATCGGCGTGACGGTTGAAGACGGCATCGCCACTCTGACCGGCCACGTTCACAGCTTTGAGGAAAAACACACTGCCGAACGGGTTGCCCAAAGAGTGAAGGGCGTACGCGCGATCGCCGAGGAAATTGTCGTGCGTTTGCCAGAGAACAAGAAGGCTGCCGATGACGAGATCGCCAGCCGCGTGGTAAAAATCCTTGCTTGGGGAGCCGCAATCGCCGACCTCAAGGACATCCAAGTCAAGGTCGAAAACGGTTATGTGACCCTGGAGGGAACGGTCGACTTTCATTTCCAGCGCTCTGCAGCCGAGAGCTTGGTGCGTCGCTTGACGGGCATCACGGGTATCGACAACCGCCTCAGGATCCGTCCCATGCTGGATGTGCTCGACATCAGGCATGGCATCAGAGAGGCGCTCAAACGCAATGCTGAGATCGAAGCCGAAAACATCGACGTAGAAGTATCCGGCAGTCATGTCACCTTGCGGGGGAAGGTTCAAAGCCGGCGCGAAAGGATCATGGCGGAGCGAGCGGCCTGGTCGGCACGAGGCGTGACGGCGGTTGAGGATCACTTGACAATCGAAGAACCCAAGGGCCGATTCAATTCCTGAATGGAGCGCTTCGGATGACCTACGCGACCCTCCCCGATCTTACTTCGCGCAGGGAAGCCCTTGTCGGTAGCGAGGGTGTCGGACTTACAGAAGAGGAGGCTCGCCTTCGGCTTGCGCAATTTGGCCCGAACAGCCTTCCCGAACCGCGAGCCTCCTCGCTCGCGATCACTTTCGTGCGCCAGTTCCGCAGCCCTCTGATCTACATTCTGCTGGCTGCGGCACTGGTATCTCTCCTATTAAGCGATCTGCAAGATGCGCTGTTCATCGGCATCGTACTCATCGCGAACGGCATCATCGGGTCTCTGCAGGAGCACACCGCTACCAAAGCCGCCTTGGCGTTGCGCCGGCTTGAACAGCCGTATGCGAACGTCATCCGCGATGGACGCTTGCGGGAAATCGACGCTCGGCTCCTAGTGCCGGGCGACAGGGTGGCCATTGAGGCGGGCGGACGCGTGCCGGCCGACATCAGGCTCCTGTGGGCGACCGATCTCGTTTGTGACGAGTCCCTGCTCACCGGCGAATCAGCACCGGTGCACAAATCCGGTCCGGTCCAGGCTGCTCCCGGAGAGGGCGAGCGCCCCATGGCGTTCGCGGGCACGCTCGTCACGCGTGGTCGCGGACGCGGCGTCGTCGTCGCGACCGGTGCGACCACGGAGATGGGAAAGATTGCCGCCGAAATCGGCAAGGCATCCTTTGCCAAGCCTCCCTTGATGATCCGTTTGGAACGCTTCTCCCAGCTCATCGCCTGGATCGTCGCGGCTGCCATCGCTCTTCTCGTCCTTGTTGGAATTGCGCGCGCGATGACGCTCAACGAGCTGTTCATGATGTCCGTTGGCCTCGCGGTGAGCGCGATCCCTGAAGGCCTGCCGATAGCGATCTCGGTCGCGCTGGCAATCAGCATGCGCCGTATGGCCAAAGCACACGTCATCGTACGCCGAATGCCGGCAGTCGAAGCGCTTGGCTCCTGCACCATGATCGCCACCGATAAGACCGGCACATTGACGCTCAATGAGCTAACCGTGACCGATATCCGCTTGCCGGACGGCACCGATATCGTCTGCGATACGGGTGCTGATCTGGACGCCTGCACGATCCGGGGCGACGGAACCCCTCCCGCAGAGGCGCGGAAACGTGCCATTGCCTTGCTTAAGGCCGCGTCGCTGCCCAACGAAGGATCGCTCGTCAAGGAAGCGAACGGCTGGACCGCCGTCGGCGATACGGTCGATGTTGCATTGCTGGCAGCCGCCCACAAGGCAGGGCTGCCGCGCGAGGCGATCGAGGACGACTATCCTCTCGTCGCCCGCATTCCCTATGAGCCGGACCTCAAATATGCTGCCTCATTCCACCGCCACGCAGACAGTATTCGCATCTTCGTCAAAGGCGCCGCGGAAACCTTGATCGACATGGCCGACCGCATGGATATGGCTGGTCGTGCCGAACCGATCGATCGGGAGCTCCTCCTCAGGCAAAAGGTAGAGATGGCCGCGCGTGGCCTGCGGGTGCTGGCCTTCGCGGAGGGCGAGACGGCGATCGAGGCAGATGGAGGCTTCGGCCGGCATCTCCTCGTCGATCTGGTCTTCCTGGGCCTTGCCGGAATGCAGGATCCAGTGCGGCCGGAGGTACCGCAAGCAATTCGCGATTGCCACACAGCAGGCGTGGACGTGGCGATGGTCACCGGCGACGACCCGAGAACCGCGGCGGCAATTGCCTCAGAGGCCGGACTGATCTTCACCGATAATCAGGTGGTCACCGGCGAAGAAGTCCGCAGGGCCGAGGAAAAGGGACAGGAAAGTCTCGACGGGCTGACCCGCGATGGTCGCATCTATGCGCGTGTTGCCCCCTCGCAAAAGCTGGCGATCGTCCTCTCGCTGGCCCGCAACGGGCATTTCGTCGCCGTCACCGGCGACGGCGTCAATGATGCGCCGGCGCTGAAGCACGCGCATATCGGCGTGGCGATGGGGCGCAAGGGCACGGAGGTCGCCAAGGAAAGCGCCGACATCGTCATCACCGACGACAACTTCGCCTCGATCGTCAGCGGCATCCGGGAGGGCCGCGTCGCCTACGCCAACATTCGCAAAGTCATTTTCATGCTGATGTCGACAGGTGCTGCGGAACTGCTGCTGTTCCTGCTGGCGATTCCCCTCGGCATGCCTATGCCACTTCTTCCCGTGCAGTTGCTCTGGCTCAATCTCGTGACCAACGGCATCCAGGACATTGCGCTGGCCAGCGAAAACCCGGAGGGCGACGAGCTCAGCCGCGCGCCGCGCCGGCCGTCCGAACCGATTTTCGATCGGCTAATGATCCGGCGCATATGGCAATCCACGCTCGTTATGGGCGCGGGAGGTTTCGCGATGTTCTACGTTCTGCTGAAGCAGGGTTATGGCGAAACCGAAGCCCGCAATCTGCTGCTGTTGTTGTTCGTCCTTTTCGAGAACTTCCAGACCCTCACGAGCCGTTCCGAGCGCAAATCCATTTTCGCGCTAGGGTTCCTTGCCAATCCCCTTCTGCTTGCCTCTATTGTAGCGGCACAGGCACTCCACATCGCCGCCATGTATACCCCTTGGTTGCGAGAGGTCCTGCGACTGTCGCCCATATCGCTGCTGGAATGGGCGATGCTGCTCCTAGCCGCATCGTCAATCTTCTTCGTCATGGAATTCGACAAATGGCGGGTCCGCAGCAGGCCCGCCGACATGCGCGCCTCGTGAGTTCAGCACCACAGTCAATCACGGCTGAGCTTCAGGATATCCGCGACGATGTTGTCCGCCGAGCGATCGGCATCCATCCGGTGCCAATCAAGGTCCCCCACGTCGTAAGCCAGTTGCCGGCAAAGGACATTCAGATCCGCATCGGAGGGCCCTGCGGTCCTTTCGGCAACGCGGCCGCGAAGGACGGATGGGCTCGCGTCCAGCCAGATAGCTGTGTATGGCACATGTGCCTCGCTCGCTGCCGCCTCGATGCGCTGACGATTGGCGAACTTGTCGAAGACGGCTTCCGCGACCACGGATCCTCCTGCGCGCAGGATCGAGAATGTGCGGCACGCCATCTCGCCGTAGACCTTCTCGGAAATCTCCGGACGATAGGCGTCCGCAGAGAGTCGCGTTTCGGCCACAACTCCGTACATCGCCTTGCGGATACGATCGCTTTCGATAATTCTCGCGCCCGGAGGCGAACCGATTTGCGCAGCCAATATCTCTGACACAGTCGTTTTGCCGGAACCACTCAATCCGCCAATGACGATCAACCGGGGCGACCTCTTTTCCAGCAGGAAGAGCGCCAGGTCGAAATAGGATCGAGCCTCGACGGCGAGCGCGTCCGACCGCTCGCCGCTTTCTTCAATCTGGGTTGCTGTGACATGCGCCCTCACGGCAGCGCGGATCGCCATGAAGTAAGGCAGCAGCACGAAGCCATCCTCGTCGCCCGATTCGTCGAGATACCGGTTCATGACCAGATTGGCGAATTGCGGAAAACCGCGATGCCAAAGATCCATCAGCAGAAAGGCAAGGTCGTAGAGCGTATCGATAGTGGCAATCTGGTCGTTGAACTCGATGCAGTCGAACAGCCGCGGTTCGCCATTCAACAGGCAGATATTGCGCAGATGCAGGTCACCGTGGCATCGCCTGACCTTGCCTGCGGCCTCACGCGCATCGAGAAGCGGTGCATAAGCTACCAGGTTGCGCTCGAAAGCTTGTTCGAAATCGGCAAGCTCGACGGGGTCGAATAGCCGGCTCGTGGCAAAACCGGCGGCATTAATACGGAGCACGGCGGCAATGTTCGCGGAGCCGGGTCCCTGATGAACGATCTTGGCCCCCTTATGAAAGCGGGCGATCATGCGTGCCGTCCGGGCCATCAGTTCGGCATCAAGCTTGCCGCCAACGGCCATGCGATCGAACAACGCCGCCTGATCGAAACGGACCATTTCGATGGCCGCGTCGACAAGCTCGTCGCCCTTGTCGAAAGAAAGCCGGCCATCGCGGCCGCGCATGATCCGCCGCACGCCGAGGTACAAGCCCGGTGCAGTGGCGCTGTTCAGAGCCACCTCCTTTTCACAGGCTGCAAGCCTCAATTCCGCCGTCGAGAAATCTACATAGGGCAGCTTCACCGCTCGCTTCATCTTGTAAGCGCGATCGCCGGAAAGGAAGATGCAAGAGATGTGCGTCTCGATGATCTCCACCTTATCCGCGCCACGCACGTGAGGCGCGCTCAAAAAGGCGACGACCTCCGCCTGATCCTGGGTAATCATAAAAGGCGCCTTTCTGTCCGGCTGGGACTGTCTCGCCGATCTGTAATTCATCGTGACGGAGCGCGAACTCTCGTCGCGTCGCAGAATGAAACGATGATGAACGCCACAAGCCTGCGCCTCATTGATGAGAGTCAAGGAACCATGACGCAATGGCGGTACGATCAGGCTTTCGCGGCTCGGGAGGAAATACGACAGTGGATGAGAAGGCAAGAAAGGATCTCGTTGAGAGTCTTCTGCCGGTGGTCAGAGCGGCAGGCGCAGCTATCTTAGCGCATCGCAGGACGCCGCTCCCATTCCGCTTCAAAAACGACGCCTCACCCGTTACTGTTGCGGATCTTGAGAGTGAAGCGATCATACGGCGAACCTGCGCAGGCCTCTTTCCGGCCATTCGGCTCGTAAGTGAAGAAGACGCGTCGAGCTATGAAGCGGGTATTCCTTCCACTTGCCTCCTCGTCGACCCTTTGGACGGGACCAAGGAATTCATCTCAGGACGAGAGGATTTCACCGTCAATATCGCTCTGATAGAGAATGGGGCACCGTCTGCCGGAATCATCTTCGCGCCGGCGCTTGACCGAATGTTCTTCACCAGCGGCTCGGGGAAGCTCGTCGTCATGGATCACGAGGACACCCGCGAAATTCTCGGCGGTGTGGTGGCCGACCAACGCGCGCAGCCGCTGATTCTCACCAGTCGTTCTCACCTTGATCCGCACACAGCAGAGGTTGTTAAGCACTTGCAATCGACCAATGTTCGGCAGGTCGGTTCCTCGTTGAAGTTCGCTCTCATCGCCGCTGGCGAAGCAGATCTCTATCTCCGGCTTGCACCGACGATGGTTTGGGACAGCGCCGCCGGACAAGCATTGATCGAAGCTGCCGGTGGCGTCGTTCTGCGCCCGGACGGCATCCGGCTGCCCTATCTGGCTGAGATGAAGAATGAAGGATTCGTCGCCGCATGCACAATATCTCTCGCTGAGAGGGTCCTGATGCTCATACGCAGTCTTCGCAACACGGGGCCACCGGACTGATCCAGAGCTGCAGCGGCGATGTTTTAAATCGTAGCTGATTTAAGGACAAAACACGCAGGAATTCAAAGTGCTACAGCGTCCTTTGTGCGTTTGAATAGACGTAGGCGCTATTGCGCTGCGGCGCGCCGACCGCATAGAAGCTGGAGAGACTAAAATGAGTGAGACCCCGAACCTTCGATCTCGCTCTCCGCAACGGCAGCGGTGAAGACTGGACGCTCATTTAGCGGACAATGAAGAAATAAACCGCGACTCCGGTACCTGCGGCGAGAAGCGATACAGTGGCGAGCGATGCCCCATAGCGTAGTGTTCCAGACGTCATCGCAACCAATACCCTTCCGCCTGCGTTTGCGAGTACTGCGACGAGCACTGCGGCCGCGACAATCTGCAGCGGTGCCGCTCCGCCGCCGGCGCGAAGCGCCGTCAGTATCGCCACATCGACGTCGAATAACCCTGACACGGCCGAAATCGCGATCAAGCTATTATTGCCCATACCGGTCATCAAGGCCGCGCCGGTCGTAGCGGTCAGGGCAAACAGGCCTGCAAAGATAAGAAGCGGAACGAGCTCAAACGGATTCCGCGAATTGACCGGCTCGTCGGCGGTAGGTGGAGATTTGGTCATCAGAGCGGCACCACCGGCGGCGAAAATGGCCGCAGCCGCGATGATCGGTACGGCGACCACGGGCAAGACGCGCGGGGAGACGAGAAGGACGACCGCCAGCACCCGCAGTAGCGATACGACGGCTGCTATGCTTGCCGCTCCCGCCAATGCCGTAGGCTCCTCACCAGAGCGTGCTTTCTGACCGAAGCTAGCCGTCACGGCAGTCGACGAAACAACCGCGCCCACCAAGCCGCCCACCAACAATCCTCTTGACGAGCCAAGCAAGCGAACCGCGACGTAGCCGATAAATGAAATGGTGGCGCTCAGGACCGTGAAGAGCCAGATTTCACGTGGATTAAAACCGCCCCAGGGGTCAATGGCATGGTTTGGGAGAAGAGGCAGCCCGATCGCGGTCATCGCCGCCAGCACGAGAGCCGAACGCAGTTCGATCCATGACAGTTTCTTGAGAAGGTTGTGCATTAGCTCGCGGCTGGCGAGCACGCCAGCGAGTGCAGCCGCGCCCGCCGCCGCCACCCTGTAATCGCCAGTCACCGCCAATCCGCCGAGCGCGAAAACCGCTAATCCGGCAATGACGCCGGTGACGCTGAAATCCTCATCGTGTCGCGCCTCGCGCAGCTTGAACCAGGTAAAACTCAGCGCGAAGCTCATGAAACCTGCGGCAAAGATGAGGTCGCTCCGCTGCGCATCGGACAGTGCCGCCAAGATCCCCCCAAGCAGACCCGAAATACCATAGGTGCGGATGCCTGCCGTGCGGCTGCCTGCCGGCGCTTCCCTTTCCCGCCATCCTCGCTCAAGTCCCACGAGCAGGCCTATTGCCAGAGCAAGCCCTAAACGGAGAATAAGAGCTTCCATTCGCTTTCGGCTTCGCCCCCGTGCAACATGCAGCAATTCAAAGTGCTACAGGACCTTAGCGCGTCTGAAAAGACGCACGGCGCTGTATTGTCGCCGCCCCTGGAAGCGCAAGTCTTGAGGCATTTACTCCGGTGAATCAGGCCGGACAGCATATCCGATTTGGAGCGGCCGGCCAGCGCGCGTAAGTGGGCCCTCGGTAAGCTCACTTGCGCCAATACACTAACGGTGTTGAATGAACCTGCTTTGCCAGCGCCGGGGTATTTGGATCGCGACTGCTGTCAATGACAGGGCTGCAGCCGACGGTAACCATAGGGCAGGGTTGCCCACTTGTTGAACAAGGGCTGCCCCTGAAATGGCTCCTGCCATCATGCCGAGCCACGGCACGATTTGGATGACCCAATGCGTGTTGCGGATGCCCATCGCCCAGCGTCCCAAACCTCGTCCGAAGCGTGACAGTGCCCCGGTAACATATGTTAAGCCAACCGGCAGCCCTTCGATCTGCTCGACAGAGGCGTTGATCGCTCCCATCGCCAGAATAAGCAAAAGGAACCGGAGCTCTCTTTGATCGGATAACAGGGCTGCGCATGCGAGCAGAACGGATACAAACAGCAAAACAGCTTGCGGCCTGAACCTGATCGAGACCATCACTCCCGCGGCGTTCCCTATCACGAAGGTGATCAGGCCCCCGATGAGAAGCACTCCCCGCGCGACGTCGCCCTGGATCAGGGCGACGGATGCGCGAGTCGTGTTGCCACTCATGAACGACACAAAATCCCCGAGGGACATAAGCCCTATGGCATCCGTCATGCCTGCGAGGAACGATATTGCAGCGACAAGCGCCAAACCAACAGAACTCCTCTGACGCTTAATGATGCGCCGCCGCCGCTGTACCGTCATTTGTGATGATCCAAAATGAAACCCCTCCAAGCAAAGCAAACACCGCCCGCTGTTGCAAGCTCACGATACGCTCGGCCGCGGTTAGCATTCCTGCGGGGCATTGCGCGGGATCAAGGCAACGATCCTGTTATCTTATATCTTTCACGAGATCTGTCGGAGAGCACCTTGACTAGAAGCCGAGTTTTCGAGCCGTTTTGGCAAGGAGAAGCGCTGGGCAAGCGCCTTCTCCTTGCCGTCATCGCTGTAGCCTTGCTCTCCGGCACAGTCGCCTGGCTCGCGGACCGGCCCGATCTCAGCGCCTCGTCCTGGGCTGCCGGCACCGCGGTCATCCTTGCGAGCCTCCTTACCGAGATCGCGATCAGTCTCGGAAGGAAGGAATTCGGGCTGGATCTCATCGCAGCGCTGGCGATGGGCGGCGCCCTTCTTCTCGGCGAATACCTGACCGGCAGCATCGTCGCACTGATGTACACGGGTGGACAGGCGCTCGAGGATTTTGCTCAAAGGCGCGCACGCCGAGAACTGACGGCGCTACTCAATCGGGTACCGCGCATCGCCGCTCGCTACGCGGATGGGCAGTTGCAGGAGGTTTCCGTCGAAGAGTTGAAACCTGGCGACCGGATCCTGGTGCGCCGTGGCGAAGTCGTGCCGGTCGATGGAAACGTGATGGATGGCGTCGCCGTTCTGGACGAGGCGGCCTTGACGGGCGAAGCCCTGCCGGTCCGCCGCCGATCCGGCGAGCCGGTGACGAGCGGCACGACGAACGCTGGCGACGCCTTCGAAATGCTCGCCGCGAATTCGGCGAGCGATAGTACCTATGCGGCAATTGTCAGGCTGGTGGAGGAGGCAAGAGCCGCGAAGGCGCCGATGGTTCGGCTTGCCGACCGCTACGCGCTGGTGTTTCTCACGATCACGCTCCTTCTCGCCGGCGGCGCCTGGGCCGAGAGTGGCGAAGCGATCCGGGCGCTCGCGGTCCTGGTCGTTGCGACACCGTGCCCTCTCATTCTCGCGGTCCGGTGGCGATTGTCTCCGGTGTCTCCCGCTGCGCCGCCAAAGGCGTGCTCGTGAAGGGCGGCGGCGCGCTCGAGATGCTTGCGCGCGTGAAGACGGTGATCCTCGACAAAACCGGGACAATTACCGATGGCCGGGCCCGTCTTATCGAGGTCAAGTCCCGCACCGATCTCGACCCTTTGGAAGTGCTGCGTCTGGCCGCATCGCTGGATCAGGGCTCGCACCACGTCATCGCCCGCGCGCTGGTCGCAGCCGCAAGAGAGCGGGGATTGCGGCTGGCCGCACCATCTGGATCCCGTGAAGAGGCGGGCTCCGGCGTGACCGGCCGCATCGACGGCCACGAGATCGCGGTAGGCGGCTGGGATTTCGTCAGCGCCAGGATCGAGGAGACCGCCTTCTCGCGAGAGATCCGGGAGTGGATCAGGAGGGATGGCACCGTTTCGGTTCTCGCCGCCAAGGACGGAATTCTGGCGGGGGCGTTTCTGCTTGCGGACGAGGTCAGGCCGGAGGCCGGCAGCGTGCTGAGGCGATTGCGCGAGGCCGGCGTCGATCGGATCGTGCTTGCGACCGGGGATCGCACCGAGCTCGCGGAAAGCCTTCAGTCCTTCCTCGGGTTGGACAGCGTTGTCGCCGAATTGAAGCCGGAGGACAAAACTCGGATTGTGGAAGCGGAAAGATCGGCAGGACCGGTGATGATGGTGGGCGATGGCGTCAACGATGCGCCGGCTCTCGCAGCCGCCGATGTTGGGGTGGCTATGGGCGCGCGCGGGGCGGCTGCCTCCTCGGAAGCGGCGGACGTCGTGATCCTGGTGGACAGGCTCGATCGCCTCGTCAGCGCCATCAGCATCGCGCACCGGTCACGCAGCATAGCCCTCCAGAGCGTCTATATGGGCATGGGCCTGTCCGTCGCTGGCATGTTTGCGGCTGCCTTCGGCTACCTGACACCGGTTCAGGGTGCACTGCTGCAAGAAGCGATCGACGTCGTCGCCATCTTGAACGCGCTGCGCGCTCTTGGAAACCCTAAGCGCGGCTGGCGGAAAACAACACAATTACCGCACGCGGAGCTCATACAGCTCGAAGCCGAGCATCGTGCCCTGATGGACGTGGTGGACGAGCTACGCCATACGACCGAACGCATTCAGAATCTGCCGAAAACGGAAGTCCGTAAGGAGCTTGCGGACCTGGACGCCCTGCTCCGTCGACGTCTTCTGCCGCACGAGCGGCAGGACGACGAGGAACTCTATCCGAGACTGCGCAGTCGGGCGGCCACGCCGGATGCCCTTGCCGGCATGAGTAGGGCTCACATGGAGATTCAGCGTCAGGTCCACAGCCTGACCTCCCTTCGAAAGGCCCTCGGCGCGCACGGGCCGAGCCCGGCGCAGCGCTACGAGATCCAGCGGCTGCTCCACGGGCTCGAAGCGATCACCCGGCTACACTTTGCCCAGGAGCAGGAAATCTATCGCTTGCTCGAGGACGAGCAGTAGGAAAGAGCGGATCGAAATCGGCCGATCGCTGTGCATCTCATCGGTCCGTTTGAGGGACATCAAAGTCCTTCGGGCTCAACCCGACTAGGATATCCGCAAGTTTGAATTCCAAGGATGGCGGCCATGGGTCGGATCGGGTGGGAGTTATCAGCGGTCTCTATCGCTGTCGTGGTCGCAGGCGGGCTGGTTTTCCTGTCCTACAGCAATGACATCGACCGCGCGCGTTTTGCGGTCGCCAGTGGCGCGCGAGTTGCGAATACGGCCGCAGGTCCGATCGAATATGCCGAGCGAGGTGAAGGCACTCCGCTCCTGTCCATCCACGGTGCAGGTGGCGGGTGGGATCAGGGGCTGACCAACGTTGCCGATCTTGTCGGAAACGGCTTTCGCGTCATCGCTCCGTCGCGCTTCGGGTATCTGGGGACGCCGATTCCGTCCGATGCGTCGCCCGCCGCCCAAGCGGACGCCCATAGGGCGCTGCTCTCCGAGCTTCAGATCGACAAAGCCGTGGTCGTCGGTGTCTCGGCGGGCGCACGCTCGGCAATCGAACTGGCGCTTCGCCATCCGGATAGGGTGTCAGCGCTCATTCTGATTGTCCCTGGAACCTACGCGCCCGAGAGTCCAGTGATGGTCGAGGGGAGTCGTGGCAGCGCGTTTGTCTTCTGGCTGGTCAATACCGGCGCCGATTTCGCCTGGTGGGCGACCGAAAAGCTTGCTCCGTCAATTCTCATCCGCTTCCTCGGGGTGCCCCCTGAAGTTGTTGAAGCGGCCCCCGAAAACGACCGAAATCGCGTGATGGCCATTATCCGCAGCGTCGAACCGCTTTCGCGGCGCTTCCCCGGCATTAACATCGATAGTGCGCCCGATCTCCACCGGCTGCCTCTCGAGAAGATCGCCGCTCCCACCTTGGTCGTCTCGGCCCAGGATGATCTTTTCAACACGCTCCCCGCAGCCAAATTCGCGGCCGGCAGCATTCCGGGCGCGAAGTTGGTCGTCTACGACACCGGCGGGCATCTGCTCGTTGGAGATGGGGAGGACGTTAAGAAGGCGGTCAGCGATTTCCTTGCTCAGACAGGCACAATGCAACCTTCCGGGTCCCGTGGCGGGCCGTCTGTTTGGCCAAATTCGCCCGCACCGTCGTCGACGCGGTCATGAGAGAGACAGCAGATGACCAGGCGCGTCACAATTGTCCAGGGCCATCCGGACCCAGCCGGGCAGCACCTCCTGCACGCCATGGCTGACGCTTATGCCGATGCTGCCACGGCAGCGGGACACCAGGTGCGCCGCATAGAGGTGGCCAAGCTCGAGTTCCCGCTGCTGCGAACCCAGGAGGATTTCGAGACCGGGGCATTGCCACCCGGCCTGGAGCAATCGCGTGAGGATATGCGCTGGGCAGAACACTGGGTCTTTCTGTTTCCTCTTTGGCATGGAACGATGCCCGCCCTGCTCAAGGGCTTTCTCGAGCACATCTTCAGGCCGGGCTTTGCAATGGAATACAAGAAGGGCGGCTTTCCGAAGCGGCTGCTGGCCGGACGCTCCGCCCGCATAATCGTCACAATGGGAATGCCGGTGCTTCTTTATCGGTGGTATTTCGGCGCCTATGGCGTGCGCAGTTTCGAGCGTAGTATGCTGGGCTTCGCCGGAATCAAGCCTATTCGCGAGAGCTTCTATGGCCTCTCGTTTGCCGACGAGAAGGAGCGCTCTCGCTGGATCAAAGACATGCGCGACTTCGGCAGACGGGCGCGCTGACTTCAACCTCAAAGCGGGGAAACTCATTCCTGCTGGTCAGATAGAAAGGTCGCCAGTTACCCAAGGCCGTTTGAACGCGGCGGCCCCTCAGCGCATTCTCCTCTGCTAACGACCCGGTCGCTTGAGTGCAACACGAACAGATCGCCCGATCTACCTTTACGAGAGGCTCGCGATTGGAGACCGACTTTGAGCTTGATCAAGGAGTTTCTGTGCGCGCGAAGCATAATGCTTGAGTGAACACAGATTGGTGGCTCCACTCGCACGCGTGCCGGGAGGACGAAAATGCCCTTGAAGTTGGTCAGTGGAATGATGAAGGCATCGGGTGACGAGGCGCTTCTGATCATGGGAAGAGACGTCGGAGGCGACGAGATCGTTCTTGTTACGAAGGAAGCGCTGCTCGACATCGCCGATCCGCCGCTGTGCAACGAGTGCCGCCTGCAGGAATATGTCTCAGTCTTCAGCGAAATCGCGTCTCACAAATTCGATGGCAAAGAGCTCACGTCTGCTGGGTGCGTGACAGTAACTGCGACTGATGTGTCTGCTTGGAAAGCTCTTCACCCGGACGCGGCTTGAGATGTGTTGCTTGCAACCCTGGCCGGTGACACGAACGCGAGTTGCAGGTGACCCCAATAGGACCTGGCTGCAATGAAGCGAATAAGCGGTTTTCAAAGCGCTGTCACCGTTGCTCTCCTTTCGATGGTCGTCGGCGAGAGCGCCGCGGCCGATCGACTCCGCGGCCGCGGCATCGCTCAACGCTGGTGCAGCGAATGTCACGTCGTTGCACCTGGACAAATGCGCGGCTCTGATACGGTTCCGACATTCGCTCAAATTGGTAAATCGGAGCCGTTTGATGAGGCGAAACTTTCGGATTTCTTGGCTGCTCCTCACCACTCCCGCATGCCCAATCTGTCGCTGACACGTTCCGAGATTGCCGATCTCGTCGCGTACATCAAGGCGAAACGACCTTAGTTGATTCTACTCCGGCCGAGGAGAACGACGTCCGACCTGAGAACGTAGTGTGAGCGCAATGACTGAAATAAACTATCTCTGGCCCCTGGCAGGCGGCCTCCTGATCGGCCTGTCGGCAGGCCTCTACCTTCTGCTGAACGGAAGGATAGCCGGGATTTCCGGCCTCGCGGCCGCCGCAGCCGGCTTGACCCATGACGGCGACAGCAAGTTGGGACTGGGTTTCCTCGCCGGCATCATCGCAGGCGCTTGGCTGACGGCCACGCTCGTCCGCCACCCCGACATCACGCTCACGTCTTCGCCAGCACTGCTGATTGCCGCCGGACTCATCGTTGGCTATGGCACCCGGCTCGGATCGGGCTGCACGAGCGGCCACGGCGTTTGCGGGCTTGCGCGGCTTTCGCCGCGTTCGCTTGCCGCCACAGCAATCTTCATAGCCGTTGCGGGCGCGACGGTCTTCGTCACCCGCCATCTCGTTGGAGTCCAGCCATGAGGGCCCAGATGTTAGCAGCGATCGTGTGCGGGCTCATCTTCGGGGCGGGTCTGGTAATCTCCGACATGATCAATCCCGGACGTGTGCTGGCGTTCCTCGATGTCGCGGGTAACTGGGACCCGACGCTGGCCTTTGTCATGGGTGGCGCGCTGATCCCTTCTGCCGTGGCCAACATCATCCGCAGCCGCGGCTCGGCTCCCTTGCTCGACAGCCGCTTCTATGGGAGGCCGTTCTCTTCGTTGCGGCAATGCTGATCGGCATGTTGGTTTACCGCTTATCACACCGCCAGCGTCTTCCGAACTACTCGGCAAATTGAAAGTGTATTCCCTCCGCTTGGGTGAAGCGTGATGTGGAGGCACTTTGTGGATGGGTAAAGCCGGCCGCCGGAGCGAACCGCAGCAGGTGAGCTGCACAGCAAAGCGATCAGCCATTCATGCCGCTTCCAGGAAGAGGCAATAAACGACTAACGAGGCTCCAGCATCAATGTCGGTTTCCTTGCGCGAACCGGACCTCAGCCGCGGGGCCTCCGACGATCTCCATGGCGAAGTGGTCCGGTCAAGGGTACGGCGGCGTCAAGCGCGATTGTGCCGCTCTGCCACCATCGTGCCGTCGGCCACACGGTCGCTCGGATGGAGCACGACCCGGTCCCCTGGCGAGAGCCCCGACAACACTTCCACCATCCTGCTGTTTCGCTGTCCAGTGCGGACGATCGTGGCTCGGGCGCGACCGTCGCTCACCGCAAAGACAGCCCAGTCGTCCCCCCGCCGAAACAGCGCACTCACGGGTATCGCGAGGGCGTCTTCCGATTCCCAAATGGATACGTGGACGATGACCCGGAAGTCATGGCCAAGCCGAGACCAGGAGTCGGGCGGATCGACGAGATCGACAACGGTGCCGACACGCTGCTCCTCGATTCCGAGAGCCGAAACCTTCACGAAGCCGGCGGGATCGATGCGCTTCACTCGGTCGCGCAGGGCCGGTCCACCCCAGCCGTCAACGATGACCGCAGCACCGGGGTCGATCTGGACGGCCTCGCTCGAGAGGAAATCCGCGACTATCTCGAGGTCCTTCGGATCACCGAGCTCGATGAGCGGCGCGCCAGCCTGAACGACCGCTTCGTCCTCCTGGACGATCCTGAGCACACGGCCGTTCACGGGTGCGCGGATTTGGACGCAGCAGCCTTCGCCGGTGCTTACATCCGCCTCGGGCGATCCGGTGAGGCGTGCCGACGCCACCGCCTGCTCTCGCCGCCGAACGTCAAGCTGTGCCTTGGCAGTCGCGAGTTGCGCTTCAATGGTATCGAGATCGAACCTGGCCCTTTGCAAGTCACGTGCAGAAATCGTGTTGGTGCGTGCAAGCCCCTCGGCGCGCGCAAGTTCGGCACGAGCGAACCTGACTGCCGCTTCGATACGGCGGATTTCTGCCTCCGCCAAGGTGATGATAGCATTCGCGGCGACGACGGCTGCCTGCAGTTCCGCCCTGGAGCGTACATCGAGCAGGCCTGGGGTCACCGGCTGCATGATCGCCACTACCGTCTTGCCCGCAATCACTTCATCGCCGACGTGAAGGGATGTTTCGTCATGGCCGTCCGGAAGGGAGATTCTGAGAACCTTTCCGGTCACGGGCGCGGTGACCGTGTAGACATGCCGGACGCGTGTTCTTGCCTCTTCGTCGATCGTCACCGCCATCGGCGCCCTCACAGCGGCGGCCATGTCCACGGGGATCGGCCGCGGCCAGGCGAACCAGACGGCGGCAGCCGCCGCCGCCCCGACAGTGGTGAGCCATCCGGCCCGTTTCAGCCATTTCGCTTGCATGGCCTTATTCCCTGGTTTTGAGCACGGACACCAGGTCCAGCTCGTAGACGCGACGCCCGACGACAAGCGCCGAAATCAGTGCCGCGAAGAAGATGACCGCGGTCGCCAGCACATAGGTGGCATTCTCGACGACGAGGGGCGCGCGCATGAGCTCCCCGGCAAGCTGCTTGTTCATCACCAATGAAAGGCCGTAACCGATCGCCCAACCCGGCGGCTGGGCAAGCGCGACGATAGCGGCCAGTTCGAGCAGAAGAATGCGCATCGTCTCGCCCTGGCTGAAGCCGAGGACGCGCAGGGTCGCCAGCTCTCGCGCATGCTCCGAAAGCGAGATGCGGGCGCTGTTGTAGACGACGCCGAAGGCGGTCACGACGGACAACCCCGTATAGATGCCCGCCATCGTCGTCACAATGATCGCCAGGCTCTGACGGAAATTCACGAGGGACACACGCTGCAGCGCTACCCCCGCAACCGTCGGCATCCGCTTTATGGCCCCGTAGAGCAGATCAAGCTTGCCGTCGTCCACGCTGAGATGGACGCCATTCACCGTCGGGGCCTCGCGCAACAAGCGGGAAAGAGCTTGGGCATCCATCATCGCGGCAATGCCGAAATAATCCTCCACCAGGGCGGCTACGGTCAGTTGAATCGTCCGTCGCCGGCCGTCGAGCAGGTCCACTTCGACGGTGTCGCCCACGCGCGCATCGAGAAGGCGTCCCAGATAGGCGGAAATCGCCACCCCTGCCTCCGGCAGACTGACAGTGCGCAGATCAACGTCGATGATCCGGCTCAAGTCCGCTCCGGCGGGCCTGCCGGAGAGCAGCGTCCTGCGCTCGCGGCTTCCCTTTCGGATGCGGATAGGAACCTGGCGATAGGGTTCGACCGCGAGCACGCCGGGCAGTCTGCTCACGTCGAACAGGACGGCCTCGGGCCGCTTCTCCACGAAGCTGATCGTGGCATCCTGGCGATCGGCCATGAAGTAGGTCACGTCGATCAGTTCCTCCATGGCATTCCCAACGAAGAGTGAAACGACGAGAATGCCAGTCGCAAAGGCCATGCCGAGCGTCGCAAGGGCCGCCCGGATCGGCTTCCTCGAAACGTTCCTGAGCATCATCATCGTACGCGGTGAGACGACGGAGCCAAGTGCGGGCCATCCGAACAGCAAGGGCCGGAATGACGGAGGAGTCGGAGGCTGCATCGCGACTGCAGCGGCCAACGAGACGATCTCGCGAAGGGACCGAAACGCCCCGCCGATCCCAGCAGCTATGCTGAGGACCGCGGCGAGGACATAGACATCGGGATTGTCGGCGAAGACGAGGAATGGGAACCGGTAGTACTCGCCGAAAAGCCGCGTCACGTAGACGCCGAGCCAGGTCCCCGCCGCGCTACCGATCGCGATGCCGATGAAGGCAATCGCGGCGACGAATTTCAGATAGTGGGCAACGATGCTGGTATTGAAGTACCCCAACGCCTTGAGCAGCCCGATCTGCTCCCGTTCGAGTGCGACCAGTCGGCTTAGCGTCAGGTTCACGAGGAAAGCGCTGACGATGAGGAAAATCGGCGGCAGCGTGCGGCTCATGTTCCGGAGCATATCGAGGCCGTGATCGAGATAGGCATGTGACGTCTGATCTTTGCGTCCGTAGGCGGCACCGCCGCCGTAGCGATCGAGCAGGTCGTCGAGTGCGCCGATGACCTCGGTCTCAACCGCATCCGGCATCAGCTTGAGGCTGACCGAGGAGAACGCGCCATCGAGACCGTAGGCTTCGGCCAGGGCGCGCTCCCACATCCAGATCACACCGAAGCGGCGATCGTCGGGCATCCGGTCGCCCGGTCCGATCGCGTAGACGTATTCCGGCGACAATGCGATACCGACGATGGTAAGCTCACGCCTGCGGCCGTTTAGCGTGGCCGAGAACCGGTCTCCCGGCTCAAAGGCGTGAGCTTTCGCAAAGCTCTCATTGACCATCACCTCATTAAACTGACTTGGGCCAGGCAGACGGCCGGCTCGCATATAGGGCCGATTGAGCTGCGGTGGACGATCCTCCGGAAGCGATATGAAACGGCCAGTCGCCGGCTCGCGAAAGTCCGGGATGTCGAGCAGCGCGAATTCGGCGATGCGGGCCTCGACCGCGGCGACGCCCGAGATCTCGGCAATCTGAGCGACAAGCGTATTCGGAGCCCCTGTCACCTCCGCGAAGACATCAGCGAACTCGTACCGTTCGTAGTAGGCGGTGCGCGTCTCATCC
Organism: Sinorhizobium fredii USDA 205; assembly: GCF_001461695.1. Classification (GTDB taxonomy): domain Bacteria; phylum Pseudomonadota; class Alphaproteobacteria; order Rhizobiales; family Rhizobiaceae; genus Sinorhizobium; species Sinorhizobium fredii. The sequence goes on from NZ_AUTC01000066.1 coordinate 74,260, forward strand.
AGCGACCTGAACGATCCGATCGACAGCACGAGGGATGCGACACCGCCGGCTATCACTAGGGCAATGGCGAGGACCTGACCCCAGAGCCGCCTCAGATCCCGCTGCAATTTGGTGTCGAGCGTGGCCATGCATCACCAGGTCAATGCCTCGGCGGTGAGCCGCCGCTCATTCACTTGAATTCTCGAAATCGTTCTGTCAGCAAAGAAGAGCACACGATCGGCGACCGCCTGAATGCTTGCGTTGTGGGTAATGATGAGCGTCGTGGTGCCAAGCTGGGTGTTGACGTTGATCAGCGCGTCGATCACGCGGATCCCAGTCTTGGAATCCAGTGCGCCCGCCGGTTCGTCGTAGAGCAATACCTCCGGGCGTTTGGCTATCGCCCGCGCAATGGCCACCCGCTGCTGTTCTCCCCCCGAGAGCTGTGCGGGAAAGTGGTTTCGCCGGGCATCGAGTCCAACGGGCGCCAGCGCCTCGTGAGGCTGGATGGGGTTGGGCGAAATCTCGGTGACGAGGGCGACGCTTTCGTAAACGGTCAGGAGACTGAGATCACGCAGTGCCTGCACGGCAACTTCGCCGGTCAGGCAGGTTCTCGCGAGGGACCGCGCGCGAAATATCGTCTCCGTCATTGTCTCCTCCGCGGGCGCGCGGGACGCAGGAGCGGTCGCCTTAATCCCGCATGCGCCTCAGCGGACCTCGGGTGCACCGCGGTGCGACAGACCGCGCTTGTGTGCGCCATGGCCGCCATGACCATGATGAAAAATATGCAGCAGGGGACAGGCAAGGACGAGCAGATAAGGAAGAAAGCCGAGGGCGTGCACGCGATGCTCGGAGACGAGAAGAAATCCGCCGATCAGTAGAAAACCGATCAGCACGATCCCTGTCTTGGAGCGCCAGAAGCCTGCAGGCTCCGCAACATCTCTCTCATGTTCGCCGTGCAAACCGGCGTTGGCTGCCGCCGCTGCTCATACGAATGGTCTCCCTCTTACATCATGCCCATCATCGGAGGCACGAGCAGTCTGTCAGCCTTCTGTTTCTGCGCTCCATCGAACGACTGATAGAGAGGCGCGAGAACAGCCTTCAACTTGCGCACGCTTTCGAGGCGGCTGTTCAGAATGCCTTCCCTGACTTCGATGCGCTGCAGTGGGGTCGCGGCGGCACCGCCCTGGTCGCTCATAGCGCCCGGCATCTGCATCATGCCGTCCGGCAAGCCGCCGACATTGGCGCGCAGAACCTCGGTGAAGGCGTTCCAAGACGCCTCCTGCTGAGGCGTTACCTTGAGTTCCGTCTTCAGGAACGCGATACGTCCCTCAATGTGTTCGGGGGCCATCATCTGGGCCATCGCACTCATGCCGGTCTGCCCCGCAGATGCTTGGCCGCCCATCATGCCCATGGGGTCTTGTCCGCCGGCCATCATCCGCATCATGCCGGCCATCATGTCACCGCACATCATGCCGCCTGGCATCCCGGCGACCGGATTTGCGGCGGGAACCGCCGGCTGCACAGCTTCTTCGCTGATCTGCCCGGCTGTGGCCTCGGGATGGTGCGCGTCTTTTGCAAAGCCTGGCGTGCCAAGCATAAGCATTGTGCTCGCCAGCAGGATCGTCCGCAGTGTCGCCATTTCGCCTCTCCTAACCTTCGGTAAAGGACTTCCTTCAAGGTACGACGTCTGGGACGATCTACATTGACGCAGATCAAGTTCTCCAAGCATCCGTCACTGCGCGTCAGCGGCGGATGCCAACCATCGCCAGCTCCGTATCTCCGGCAAGTCCTCGCCATTGTCGCGGATGTAGGCATCATGTTCCGCGAGCTTGCTTTCGACGAAACGGGCGAAGCCTTCTCGCGCCGCTGCGAGCGACGGCACGCGCTCGACCACCGCCTCGGCGAGATGGAAACGATCAAGCCTATTGAGAACGGCCATGTCGAACGGGGTCGTAGTCGTGCCTTCCTCCTGGTAGCCATGGACATGGAAGTTGGCGTGGTTGGCGCGGCGATAGGTCAACCGGTGAATGAGCGCGGGATAGCCGTGATAGGCGAAGATCACCGGCTTGTCGGTCGTGAACATCCGATCGAATGCATCGTCCGCAATGCCGTGAGGATGCTGGCTGGGCGCCTGCAGCGCCATCAGGTCGACGACGTTGACGACGCGCAGCCGCAGCGAAGGAAATGTTTCGCGCAGGATCATCACGGCCGCAAGCGCCTCCATGGTCGGCACATCGCCGGCGCAGGCGACCACCGCATCGGGGTCGTGTTCGTCATTGGACGCCCACTCCCACACGCCAAGGCCGGTCCGGCAATGCGCGACGGCCGCGTCGATGTCCATCCACTGCAACTGCGGCTGTTTGCCTGCGACGATCACGTTGACGTAGTCGCGGCTCCTCACGCAGTGATCGACCACCGAGAGAAGCGAGTTCGCATCCGGCGGCAGATAGATGCGGATGATGTCGGCCTTCTTGTTGGCCACATGATCGATGAAACCGGGATCCTGATGCGAAAAGCCATTGTGGTCCTGCCGCCAGACATGCGAGGTCAGCAGGTAGGTGAGCGACGCGATCGGCCTTCGCCAGGGAATCTCGCGGCAGACCTTCAGCCATTTTGCGTGCTGGTTGAACATCGAGTCGACGATATGGATGAAGGCTTCGTAGCAGGAGAAGAAGCCGTGCCGACCTGTCAGCAGATAGCCCTCCAGCCAGCCTTGGCAGAGATGTTCGCTCAGCACCTCCATGACACGGCCGTCGGGCGATAACTGCGTGTCGCTCTCGAGGATCTCGCCCATGAAGGCGCGATCTGTCGCCTCGAAGACGGACGACAGCCGGTTCGATTCGGTTTCGTCGGGCCCGAAGATGCGGAAGTTCCGGTCTTCCGCGTTGAGTTTCAGAACGTCGCGGAGGTAATGGCCGGCGACGCGGGTCGACTCCGCGGTCTGGGTGCCCGGAATGTCGATCTCCACCGCGTATCGACGGAAATCCGGCAGATCGAGGTCTTTGAGGAGAAGGCCGCCATTGGCGTTCGGATTGCCTCCCATGCGGCGTTCGCCCTTTGGCGCGAGGTCCTTTAGGTCGGGACGAAGCCTGCCATCCTCATTGAACAGTTCTGAGGGCCGATAGCTCTTCAGCCACCCTTCGAGGATGTCGAGATGTTCCGGCACGTCCGCGAGCTTTGCGAGCGGCACCTGATGCGAACGCCAGGAACCTTCGGTCTTGTTGCCGTCGACCTCGCGCGGCCCGGTCCAGCCCTTCGGCGATCGGAAGATGATCATGGGCCAGGCAGGGCGGTCGGAAAATCCGGCGCTGCGGGCTTGCCGCTGGATCTCGGCAATCTTTCCGTGGGCCTTGTCGAGCGCTGCCGCCATAAGCTGGTGCATCTGTCGCGGATCCGCGCCCTCGACGAACAGCGGTTTGTAGCCGTAGCCCCTGAACAGCGCCTCCAGTTCCTCATGGCTGATGCGGGCGAGAACGGTTGGATTGGCGATCTTGTAGCCGTTGAGATGCAGGATCGGGAGAACGGCTCCATCTCGTGCCGGGTTGAGGAATTTGTTCGAGTGCCAGCTCGTCGCGAGCGCTCCCGTCTCTGCCTCTCCGTCGCCGACGACGCAGGCAGCGATCAGGTCAGGATTGTCGAAGACCGCGCCGTAAGCATGCATAAGGCAGTAGCCGAGCTCGCCGCCTTCGTTGATCGAACCCGGCACCTCGGCCGCCACATGGCTCGGAATACCTCCCGGATAGGAGAATTGCGTGAAGAGCTTCCTAAGACCGGCCTCGTCCTCCCCAACGTCCGGATAGAGCTCGGAGTAGGTTCCCTCGAGATAGGTGTTCGCCACAAGGGCAGGGCCTCCGTGCCCCGGCCCGGTGACATAGATCATGTTGAGGTCATGCACCTGAATCAGCCGATTGAGGTGGACATAGAGGAAATTCAAGCCCGGTGTGGTCCCCCAGTGGCCGAGCAGGCGCGGCTTCACATGCGCAAGCGTGAGCTTCTGCTTCAGAAGCGGGTTGGCGCGAAGATAGATCTGGCCGACCGAAAGATAGTTTGCGGCGCGCCAATAGGCGTCGATCCGGTCCAGAAGGTCGGGCGAAAGGCTATCGGTCATCGGGAGAGCTCCTGGCTTGGGGTTTCGGTGACGGCGCCTGCAAAGATGATCGGTTCATCTGCCGCGGTCACTCGGACCTCGATCATCCTGAGTGGCGGCTCGCCCAGTATAAATCTTCGGATGACAAGCGGACGGATGACCTGCCGGGCGACGCAATTGCCATTTACTGTGGTGGGCAGTACCGGCTAAAACCACACCCGCAGCATCGTCGATTAGGCGCTCAGGTAGCGATAATACGCAACTTGTTCCTGACGCCCCCCGCACCGCTGATCGTCTGGGCAGCCACTCGGGCCGCCTCGCGTTCCGCTTCGCTTTCGACCTGCCCCCACAAGCTGACGGTTCCATTCTCGACAGTCACCTCGACTGCCCCTCCGTCGAGCCCGAGATCGGAACAAAGCCGCGCCAGGACGGCACGCCGCATCGCCTCGTCACCTCCGGCTATCGCATCAGGCACGGCGGCAGCGATCGCCCGAAGAATGTCGCTTCGGCTTATGATGCCGACCATCTCTTCAGCTCGCATGACTGGAATCCGCTTGATCTGGTTGGCAGCCATTATCGCGCCGATGCGGCCGAGAGGCGCGTCTTCATCAACCGTGACGACACGCTGGGTCATCACGTCACCGACGCGCCAGCTATGTGTCTTGGTGAAGGCCTCCGGTTCGGCTTTGTCTCGGATGGCGCTCGGCCATGCTGCCGATCCCAGCTCTGCACGCCGCAACAAATCGCCCTCCGACAAAATGCCAACCAACTTGCGGTCGTCGTCGCATACAGGCAGTCCGCTTATTCGATTTTCGAGCATAGTAAGTGCAGCATGGCTTATACTGTGCTCGGGACTTACCGAAAGCACCTTCTTGGTCATGATGTCTTTGGCCAGCATCGCATCAAACTCCCATGTCGCCTCGCAGCATACGCCTTCCGGCGCAGCGGGCGATTGATCCCGATCAAAGAATTGGCGGCCGTAATGATAAGATCAGCACCGTGCAGCGTTGTCCCGGCGCACCCCTCCTGACGAGGCATTATCAAACATAATTCGCCGCTGCGGGTTTGATCTCGCTCAATGACCGATCCGCTCAGATGGAGAGAATCCAATCATGACTCGATCGCGCCCAGCCGTCCGTATAGGCAGCTTCACGCGCCTTTCGAAAACGGATGCCGCGGGGCGGAAATAACAGAGGCGACGCCGCCAAAGCCGGATCTTTGAGGAGAACGGCCATGTTGCATTCGAGAGGTTGCAGGTCCGAAGCGACCGCAGTTGTTCTGGCGCGCGACTATCGGTCGGTATGGCGGCAATGCCTGCTGACGCTCCTCGCCATCGCCTTCATGACCGCGGTCACGACATCTTACGCCTCGGCAGCGTCCGAAGATGAGAACATCAGCATACGAGATGAGGCACGGGCAACCGTTTGATATGTTAGATGCCGATATTCCGTATCTTTCACATCGTCTACGTGGCCATGGCGTTCGCACTGGGAACCGCCCTGCGGGGTCTTCGCCTTCTCCCCTCGAGTCCGCCCTCCTCCGAACGATTTCGCCTCAGTCTCGAACGCCTGGGCACGACGTTTATCAAGTTCGGCCAGTCGCTCAGCATACGCCGGGACATAGTGCCAGATGACTACGTCGTCGCCTTGCAGAAATTGCAGGACCACGTCTCGGCCTTCCCGACGAGCGTCGCCGTGCAAGAGATCGAGCGCGGCCTTGGCCGGCCCGTAGCCAAGATGTTTGCCGAGTTCGAGGAGACACCGCTTGCTGCGGCGTCCGTCGCGCAGGTGCACGGCGCTCGCCTTCGGGACGGGCGGAGCGTCATCATCAAGGTTCGCCGACCCGGCCTGAAACGCCAGATCAATCAGGACATGCGTTCACTATTCTGGCTGGCGCGCGTGGCTGCGGTGATCATTTCTCGCCTGCGCCACTATCAGCCGCTGCGCATCGTCACGGAGATATGGACTAACCTCCTAAAGGAGATCGATTTTTGCCGCGAGGCAAGAAGCATCAGGCGCTTCGTGACGGCCTTCGCCGATTGGCCCACGCTCAAGATTCCGGACGTGGTCGACGATCTGGTCTCGGAGACGGTGATCGTCCAGGAGCGAAGCCACGGCTTACGGATCGACGACGCATCCTTGAGATCGGACGGCCCTCGCCTCGCGGGAATCTTCGTCGATGCTTACCTGCATCAGATTTTCGTGTTGGGGGTCTTTCACGGCGATCCTCATCCGGGCAATCTCTTCGTCACCGGAGACGGGCGGATCTGCCTTCACGATTTCGGAATCGTCGGATTTCTTGACCGGGCCATGCGCCGCAAGCTTGCCGCCTTTGCCATGGCCTTTGTTCGTCAGGACGCCGACTGGCTCCTCGAGGCTGCAATCGATCTCGGCATATTGGGCGGAGAACTGGACCGGAGCGAATTTCGCCGCGGCCTGGTGGAGATCATCGGCGACTATGCGGCGCTGCCGCTCAAGGACTGGTCGCTGGCAGAGGCGTTCCTGCGCGTGACGCGACTCGGACAGGCGCAAAACGTTTTTGTCCCGCTGGACCTCCTTATCCTGATGCGGGCGATGTTTCTCGCCGAGCATACCGTCCGCATCCTCGATCCTGATTTTCAGCTTCTGGAAGCCCTGCAGACCAAGGCCCCTGGCGTATTGGAAGCGGCGATGAAGCAGGCCGATTGGGCAACCACGCTCAATCGCCTGAGGCTCGATGCAGCGGACACTGCGCGCGACCTGCCGTCGATGCTCAGCACATGGGTCCAACAGCTCGCTCGGGAAGGCAGCGGCCTGGGGCTTACTCTGCATGTGCGCGAACTCAAGGGCCTGCATGAAAAGCTTGAAAGGAGCAGCAACCGGTTCGTGCTCGGCCTCATTGCCTCAGGTCTCTTCGTGTCGGGGGCGCTGCTCATGGAAACTGCGGGACCGCGTATTTTCGGCGAGGTTCCGGTATTCGCGGCGGTCGCCTTTGCGCTCGCGCTTTGGTTCACGCTTCGCCTTCTGCGCGCGATTGCCCGCTCCGGCAGGCTCTGAAGCCCAGGCGGCAAGCGGCAGTAGAATGCGTGACGTCGGTCTTAGGCGAAAGGAGATCAGCCATGCTTGCGCTGACGATATCGGACCTTATCGTAGTGGATAATCCGGTCGAGATCGTGGAACGGAAAGGCCTGGGCCACCCGGACACGATCTGCGACACCCTTGCCGAGACGCTTTCCCGCAATCTCTGCCGTCTCTACCAGCAGCGTTTCGGCCGCATTCTCCATCACAACGTAGAAGTCTGTTTTCGTCCGAGCGATAGACGGACTCAACAAAGCTGCCCTTATCTGCAGAGGCGCTCTGAACCTTTGGGCAAAGATCGGCCGTCTGGGATTTTCGCGATCCCCAGAACTCGCGGACGGAGCGTCCGATCTTGCTTCATTGCTAGCGACTGCCGTTCACAGCGGCATTTCCCCAACGTAACCATCCGTGACAGAACGCGAAGATCGCAGGTCGAGCTGAATGACTGCCTTCCTAACGTCCGTCGCCTTGAGTGGCTTCGAACCGCAGGCCCCAATTTGGATGCAGGTGGTTCGTTCGGTGCAATGGCGGCTGAATGTGGGCAATTGCTTAACGCAGTTCCGGCGCAGAGTTTCCGGTCAAAGCTTTAGGCGGGGTGCAGACCAAAACCCCATCGCCGTCATCTCGCAAGATCATCTACGCAGGCGTAGCTGTCTTCTGGTCGTGGGCGGTAGTTGCTGACGCCGACGGAAGATGTGTCAGGCTCGAAAGTAGATTTCTGTTGCTCGAAACCGACCGTCCATTCGCTTGCATTGGACAATGACGTCGATCGAGACCCTCAACAATCGATCGATGTCTTCGCGATCCAAGTTACGTCCTCCTTCGGATTCCTTCACAAGCAGCGTCAACTGTTGGAAGGCGAGCTTGGCGGAATCGGCATGCACGGTCGTTATCGATCCGGGATGGCCGGAGTTGACATTGCGGACATAGTAGAAGGCCGTGCCATCACGTAACTCTTGCAGCAAAATGCGGTCTGGCCGCATCCGGAGACAAGATTCCAGTAGTTCTTTGGGGCGGGCACTCGAAAGTCCTTGGGCGCCTTTCGAATAGAACAGGCGCACGTGGTTGGGCTGCGGAATAACCAGCTCGGGGGTGTCCTCGATCGAAATGATCCGCTCATGCTCCGGAATATGTTTGATCAGCGCTTTCGACAGCGTCGTCTTGGCCGATCCGGTTGCGCCTGAGATGATGATATTTTTCCGTGCGATGACGGCTTCCCGCAGAAAATCCTTGAAGCGACCGGTACGGTATAGTGCCAGCAAATTCTGTTCCTGCGTCGACGCCCGGTCGTTGGTCGCCCGCGTTTCGGAGAAAAACTCCCTCTGCTCCAAGTCGTCGAGCGTGAATTCGACCGAGGATGGCTTCCGGATGGTGATGCTGACCGTGTTTCTCGTGGTGGCCGGTGGAATGACGATCTGGATTCGTTCGTCCCCCGGCAGGGTCGCCGACAGGATCGGCCGCGTTTCATCGATGGATTGGTTGGAAAAACTGGCCACGGCTCGGGCAAGGCGCATCAGTTTTTCGAAGGAAAGCTCCGGCAGATCATGGGTCCGCCACCCGCCGGCACCCTCAGTCAACACCTGCCCGGGCCGATTGACGATCACTTCGTAGAGCGACTTGTCATCGAGGAACGGCGCGAACGGAGAGAGCAGTTCACGAACGACCGTCGCGTCGGAACCTTCGGTCATCGCCCTTACCCTACTTCGTCACGAGCGTTGATCGCGGGCCGAAGTCGCCGAGCACCGCCCGGTCGAGGACCTTGTTCCTCGGCTCGGTCGCCCGCAATCTATAAACACCGGAAAAGTCGAGATCGCGCGCCACGAAGATCGAGACGAGTTCACCCTGATGTTTGTTGAGCGTCGGCGGGATGTTGATCGATTGCTCGACAGCGATCGCCGCGGCCTGCTGGCCGGCGCTCGTCGTGTTCTGCGCGTCGACGTCGCTGTCCTGCAGCCGACTGTTCGCATAACTCGTGGCGTCGCCAACGATGGAAAGGAGAAGCGCACTTCCGAACCGCTCCCACCAATGCGTGTCGACATAGCCGTCTACGCCGGCGCGGCCGAGCGCATCCGTCGCCGGCGAGGCCAATGGGACGATGACGCCATTCGGGGTTTTCGCGCGGTTCCAGAGCACGAAGAGGCGCTTCTGTCCTCGCTGGAGGCCGCCGCGGTACTCGCCGAGAACTTGAGTGCCTTTTTCCATCAGCACGACCCGGCCATTATCCGAGAGGACATCCCGGTTGATAACGCAGCTGGTGAAGCCGGGCTGATCCGACGCTAGTGCCGTTTCCAGGACGCAGGGTATCGAGGTTCCCATCGCAACGATGAAATTCCGGTTGCCGAGCGTGCCGGCGCGCGAGCCCTCAAGCCTGGTCGGTCGTAGCAACCCGTTGAACCTCTGTTCATCGACATTGGCCGTATTCGGGCCCATCATGCTTCCATCGAACGGCACGAAATTGCTGTCCGCCGAAATGGGAGGATTTTCGGTGTCACGGTGCAATGTCGCGTTTTTCTGTCCGCCGCTATAGGCCATGACGGGCGCCCGCCGCGCCGAGTCGAGCAGTGGATCTTCCTCCTTGACCTCCTCGGTCACGATGGGGGTTGGTAGCTTCACTTCCGGCACTGGCTGAACGGGTTCCATTTTCTCCTTGGCCGGTTCGAAGTTCGTCGTTTGGCGGATGACCACCCGCTCCGGCTGGGCATTGTCCTGCCGTTTCCCTTCCCCGCTCATCGACCATAGGGCGAAGCCGACAAAGGCGACGACGGCAGCCGCAACCGCGCCGCGCTTCAGGACGGGATTGTTGTCGATCCTCCTGCCGGCAACCGTTTCGGCCCGCTCGCCGGGTATCCGGCTTTCGTCTTTCTGAACTATGACAGCCTCCTATTGCGCCGCGCTGGCGTCGGTCTTCACAACCCGCTCGACCGACGGCGAGGTCGTATTGGTGTCCGGATTGATGCCGACGCGGTCGTAGGCCTCGTTGAAGACGCAGAGCACGTCCCCTCCCCTGCGCAGGATGAACTTGCGGCTGATCGCGTGGACGAGAACCAGGTTGCCGTCGACAGACTTCGGAACCTGGCTCTCGCTGCCGTCCGAGTTCTCGATGTAGATGGCCGGCATTTCCTGGTTGCCAACGAAGGCAAAGGTCGTGACCTTGCCATTGTCGTAGACCGATTGTGGCTCCAGTGCCTGCGCCCCTTGCGCGGAGTAACGCCAGTTCCGAGGGCCATAAGCCTCGTGGATCGCCAGCACATTGTCGGCCTCCTTCGCCCCCGCGGCGATCGCTCGCGCCGCCGCCGCCTGGCGCCGGCGCTCGGCGTCGTCGGCGGGATAGCGGTACTTGACGTAGAAGTAGGTGTTTTGGCCGACCTCCACCTTGCCATCCCGCACCGTCAATTCCATCTGGTAGCTGCGGGTCGATCCGTCACGGCGGGTGGTCACGACGGAGATATTGGTGACCGGCTGATTTTCCCGCGGTTTGAGAAACAGGATGTTGCCCACCGGTGCGACCTCCCAGGCGACACTGTTGCCAAGCGCGACATGCGCGACCTCCTCGTCGGCCGCGAACTCGACCTGCACCGAGGAGCGCAGCGAACCGATGATGCGGGTGATGTTGTAGGGCTGGTAGTCGACGAAACGGATACGGTTGTCCTGCGACGCGCCGCGCGGAATTTCGAGGGCAGGCGCCGTGGAGGCGGAGACCGTAAGGAGGAGAGTGCAGATGAAAATAGTCCGCATCAGTTGATGGCCTCCGGATCGGCCCGGTATTCGCTGACCGCAAAACCGAGAGGGTTCACCAGCCGATCCGTCGATGACATCGGCGCGTTCACATAGGAGAAGGTGAGCGTCGCAACCCAATGGGTTGTCCGGACTTCTTCCCCGCGGGTGATCGTGCGCATAAATCGGACGGATACGACATTCGGATTGATCAGCGAGATCGAGGCAATGCTGATCCGCGCGGTGGCGCCGCGCCCATAGGTGTTCTGCGGCGACTCCGGATTGCTGCCGCGATAGAAGGCCGAAAACCGAGCCTGCTCCGGCTGCGTCGACAACAAGGCGACGGTGCGGAAATTTTCCTCCGCCTCGCTCCAGACATAGCCTTCGCGGCCCCGGACGTATTTCGCGGCGAAGTATTTGGTGACGGCTTCGTCGTAAGTGCCGGCCGTCGATGTCAGCGCCGAGACGACATCGACGATGCCCGTTGAATTGTCGACCCGCACGACAAACGGTTCCACCGTTTTCAGCGGCGTGAGGCCGGCGACGGCGAAGATCGAAGCACCGGCAAGAATGCCGGCTACGGTGGCAACGGACCAGGCGATGCGCGCCGAGCGTTCGACCTGGATCATGCGGTCCTGATCGAAGCGTCGCGCCTTCTCGAAATATGTCTTGAGTTCATCTCCGGAGACCATCGCGTCAACCCTCACAAGGACGATAGGATGCGTCGATGTCGAGATGGGCAAAGGTGGGAGGTTCCTTGCCCTCGTCGACATACGCGGTGGCGACGGACTGAGACGCCGCCGGTCGCGCATCGGACTGTTTCTGTTTGAGGTTGCTATTGTCTTCCCACTGCCACATCGAACGATTGAGAGGACGGCGCGAATAGCCGTCGCATTTCGGGAGCGGATAGGTCAGCGATGCGCAGCCGCTTAAGGCGGCCGCCATGCAGAGCAGCGGAAATGTTCTGATCATTCCTGGAGAGCCTTTTTCTTGTTCGTGCGAAAAGCGTCATGATCCGGAGCCTTTCGAGGTGAAGGTTCGACCAACGGCTCGGGCGCCACGTCCGGCCGCACGGACGGTATGGGACGCCGCCCAGGCGAGCGTGCTTTCGTGGGCGTCGCGTGCGGCGCCGTAGCCGTAGGTCAACGACGCCCCGCCGGCGGCAAGCGCCGAGGCGATGTTGGGAAGCTGATAGAAGACATAGAGAGCGGCGAGGCAGATGGCGCAAAGCGCGATCGGCCGCATCAGCACGTCGCTATATCCCTCGATCGCCGTGAAGGTGGTGTCGATGCAAGTGATCAGCAGGGAGCCGACGGCGACGACGAGAACCTGAAGGATCACGAAGTTCGCAAGCTGGCCGATCCAGGCCTCGGTGAAGCGTCGCGTCGACTGGAACATTGCGAGCGCCACGAAAATCGGGCCGATCGCGAGCACGATGGCAAGCGCCAGACGCGCGTAAAGCGAAACGATGTAGCCGATTGCGGCGACGATGAAGCTCGCGCCGATCACCATCATGCCGCCAACGCCGGTGACGATATCGACCGGCCAGGAGGCACGTGACCAGATATCGGTGGCTGAGGCCTGTCCCTTGTCGAGCAGGCTGTCGAAGGTCGATGCGCTCGGCGCCGTGCCGCTGTTCAGCGCCTGGGACACCTCGCGCGGAAGCACATCGAAGAAGATGTTGGTGACATAGGTCTGGTACTCGCCGGCGTTCTTCACCAGCATGACGATGATGGCGAGCTTGATCGCCCGAAATGCAAAGTCGAGGATCGGTTCCTGGACCGAGCCGCGAAGAACGAGATAGCCGTAGAGCACGATATAGAGGGTCACCGCTGCCGTCAGAGGGCCTGAGACCCACTCGGAGATGTTCGACGTTCCGGTGGAGATGAAGTTCTCCAGCGGTGTCTTGAACTGCTCGTCGACGAAGGCGAACACCTCATACATGGGCATCAACCTCCCAACGATTGCCGCATGCGCTGGAGCCGCAGCTTGCCGTCGGCGCTTTCCGCGTTTTGGCAAGTCGCGGTATCGCGGAGCTCTCCTGGATTGTTGCGGCACTTCGTGACGATGCTGGAAAGCAGCGCTTCGTCCGCCACCAGTTCTTCAACCGTGTAGGTCCGCTCCTGCTCCGAGCAGGCGGCCAGGCCAAACATCGTCAGAAGAAGCAGCGATCTTCTCATTGCAGGGCCGCCTTGATCGCATCCATGCGCTGGCGCCAGTCCTCGGCCTTGCGCTGTTCATCGACCTGAACCTGCGCCTGCTGCACCATGCGCAAGCCTTCCATCCGCAACACATCGGTCTGAAGGAAGGCCTGTTCGGCCTGAAGCCGAGCCTGCAGGTCGGCGATATCCTTGGCGTCGCCTGCCGTCGATATCTTCTCGCGCAGCTGGTCGATGCCGTCGATACGCTTGGTCGCGGCATCATAAATCTGTTGGCCGAGGCTCATCTGACCGGCGTTCTTGTTCTGGATGCGCGAAAGCTCCTGCGCGTAGAAGTCGTCGGCGTTGGTTCGATAGGTCGTATTACCTTCGAGGAATTTTGAGGCTGAGTCAGCGAAGACGCCCGTACCGTTGGCCTTGAACAGGCCCTCGATGGCGCTGAAGTCCGCCGGCAGCGCTTTGCGAATGGCCGGATCGTTCAAGACGCTGGCAACATCTGCCATGTCGGTGAGCTTGTTGAGCGAACCGTAGAGCTGCTGTGCCTGCTCGATCTGCTGATTGAGCGCATCGAGTTGCGACTTGAGCTCAGCGATCGTCTCAATGTGCTTGGCGATCGCCGTCTGGTCGATCACCGGGATCCCCTGCCCTGCCGCACCGCTGGCGGAAAGGATGAGCACGGAGGCAATCGAAGCACAATGAAGTCGATAGGAAGCCATCAACTTGCACTCCTTCTCTGCTGGAAAATCGGAAGCCAATCCTTGGCATCGTTGCCGACCTCGGCACGGATCGCATCGGCAAGTTCGACGTTGGCGGTTCGGCCGGAGAGGATGGCGAGTTCGTCGTCGAAGCCCTTGAGGTCTAGCTCGGCGACGACGCTGTTATGTCCCTGCTTCAACACGAACCGCCGGCTCTCGACCGAGAGCTCGCGCGCGACCAGCTCGTATTCGCGCTCCGTCAGCTTGAAGCCATCGACATAGTCGGCATGATTGCCGCGGGAGTTCGGCAGGAATATCTGCGTCGGGCATTGCTCGATGATGGTGTGAGCGATCGGCGAAACAATCGCATCCCGTGGACTCTGCGTGGCAAAGAGCATGAGTCCGTTCTGCTTTCGAATGGTCTTAAGCTTGTTCTGGGCGAGGTCCCGGAACCCCTCGTCCTGGAGCGCCTTCCAGAACTCATCGATCACGATGATGATCCGCCGGCCGTCGATCAATTGCTCGACGCGATGGAAGAGGTAGGCCATCAGCGGGGTCCGGATTTCCTCGTTGTCGAGGAAGTCGGTCATGTCGTAGCCGACGAACTTGCCGCCGATGCCGAATTCGCCGAAGCCGATATCCTCGATGACGTTGTCAAAGACCCAACCGAGTGGCCCTCCCCTCTCCCACCGCCGCAGCCTTGCCGCGATCCCTTCCGGATCGGTGTTGTTGAGAAAGGTCCTGAGCGCGCCGATCGTCCGACGCTCGACCGGCAGATCGGCAAGGCCGTCGATTGCGGCGGCGATGTCGCGGAGTTCGGTCACGCTCAGTTCCCGCGTGGTTGAGCCGACGAGCTTGCCGACCCAGCGCGTCAGGAACACCTTGTTCTCCGGCGTCAGTTCGAGCGCCTTTAAGGGGGCGCATCCGGTCGGAATGCCGTTCTTGAGGGGCAGATAGGTGCCGCCGGCGGCGCGCACGTAGAGGTCCGCCCCCCTGTCCTTGTCGAAGAACACTACATGCGGGTCGTGCTTCTCGAGTTGCGATAGCATGAAGTTGAGGAGCACGGTCTTGCCGGCGCCCGACGGTCCGCAGACGAAGGTGTTGCCGAGATCGCCGTAATGGAAATTGAAGTAGTACGGTGACCCGGACGCCGTCTTGAGCAGGGCGACGGCGGGCCCCCACTCGTTGGCGTCCTTCTGGCCGATCGGATAGGAGTGGAAGGGCGACAAGGCAGCGAAGTTCCGGGAGGTGATCGCGCCGGACCGGGCGCGATAGCGGAAGTTCCCCGGCAGCTGCGCCCACCAGGCCGCCTCAAGGCCAAGATCCTCGCGCGCGACGACTGCGCCGCCACTGGTCAGGCTGGCGCGTGCCTTGGCGAGGTTGTCGGTCAGTTCCTTCACCGATGGGGCGAAGACGGAAAGCGTCAGGTGGTGCTCGCCGAGCACGAACCGGTTGGACTCCAGATCGTCCATCGCCCCATCAAGCTCCTCGATCTGCGAGGCCGCCTTGTCGCCGCTGCTGACCATCTGGTTCTGCTTGCGGCCCATGATGACACGGGCGTCCGCCTTCGAGACGAAGGAGAAGGATTGCGCCAGGATCAGTTCGAAAGGACTGGTGAGCACGCCGTCGAGCATGCCGGTCCTGGTGCGGGCCGGATATTCCTTGAAACTCAGCATGCCGGCATAGCGGCTTTCTGCTTCGGGGCGGATCTCGACCGTCTCGCGGCCGACGATGACACGATCCGAGTAGATCGCCGACGCAATGCGGCCCTCGGTCAGGGGGATCGGCTCGCGTCGTCCGCCGACGAACTGATGCAGCACTTCGCTCGGCTCCGAGAACAACAGGCCGTCATGCTCGTAGAGGGACAGCACGCGGGGCTCGAAGCGTTTCAAAGCCGCCGTGACATCGACGACCTTGTCGCGAAGGTGCTTGAGGGCCTCCTCGTCGAGTTCCGCCCCTGCGCGACGGGCTCGGCGCAGGCGCGACAGCAGCTTTGCCGCCTTGTCTGCCGGATCGCGTGCCGGTGACCAGAGGATGGTCAGATAGAGGTCGTTGCGAAACAGGTCCTCGCCCACCATTCGCGCGCGATACTTGTCGTTGAGCGCCGCCGAGAACGGCGTAGTGAACGTGCCTTCCGGATAGCTGTTGTCGCGACGGCGGATGAGATGCGTCCATAAGGCAAGACGCTCGTCGGCGATGTTTCGGTAGAGCGTGTTGAGGTCGCGATGGAGGGCATTCAGGTCGAGAACATCCGCGGTCTCGAAGGAGACGCCTTCGAGCGCGATCATCACCATCAGCGCCCGGGAATCGAGCGCGATCGTCGACTCGTCGACGTGGCGGACATAGGGGATGAAGGTCTCCGGACCGAGTTCGCGAGATCTGAGTGTGGTCAGGCTAGGCAAGTCCGAGGTCCCTTTCGTCGTATTTGCGGGCGAGCTTCAGCGGTGCAAGCGTTGCCCCGCCCCAATAGGCGCTGTTGCGGGACCGGCCGCGTGTCTCCACCCAGGCCAGTAAGATGCGAAACATGTTGTGGTCGTGTTTGACGAGCGCGCGGAACACCAGGTGGAAGACGACGCCGACGAGCGCGTAAGCGATCGAGCCGGCGACGATGTAAAGGATGGTCGTCAGCATGACGTTCATGCCCATCGCTTCCATCGTCACGCCGGCGATCATCGCCGGGCGGGTGCAAGCAATGAACAGCGTGTCTTCCTCGAGCGCCGGCCGTGCGTTCGCCATGGCGTCAGCTTCCGACGATGGTGTTGACGAGTTCGGTGGCGCCGAAGATGCCGCCGATGCCGATGATCCAGAACCCTGCCCGTCTCAGATCCATGTAGCCGAACATCCAGGCAATGCAGATCACGATCACCGCGATCACAGCCAGCAGCTTGGCGATGTTGCCGGTCAACATGTCGACGATGTTCTGCAGCACGGTCTCGATGCCGGCGGCTTGCGCGAACGCCGGTTCGACCAGACTGACCACCATGGCGACGGCCATCAGGGTCGAGGCGGCGATCGGGCGGATACGGGAACTGAAGGTCATTCACTCTGCTCCATTTGACTGTTCTGAAACACGAGGACGGAAGATTGCCGTCGCGAATTGAAAACATCCCAGGACGCCGCCGATGCCGCCTCGTCGGCAGACCGGTCGTCCCTCGCCTTCTCCACCGCCACATCGACAGGGCTCTCTTCGGTGATCCCCCTCCCCTGCCCGCCATCTCCGATCATGAGAGCCGCGAGGGTTGTGCCGAGCCGCTTCACTTCCTGGCGGACCTGCTCGTCGTACTGGACCATGGCGCCGACGGAGGGATCGTCCCGTCCGTAGTAGGATTGCAGCATCACCTGTTCGGCTTGGTTCGGATCCGCGCCGGCCTTCATTGCGAGCCGGTAATATCCGTCGAGCAGTGTCGCGGTAGCCTGAAGGTTGAGGCAGGGATCGAAGGAGTCGGAGATCGAGAGCTTCAGCTTCCCGAGTTCTTCTGTGCCGATGCCGCCGAGACCGAGCTGGATGTCCTGCCGCTCGGCCGCCAGCGACGTGGCAATCTCGATCGCCTCCGCCTTGGTAGTGGGCTGCTCCGAGAGCGGAACGCCGCTGTTGATCCTGATGGCGAAGGGCTCGAATTGGCTTTCAAGGCTGACGACGCCGGCGAGTGTCTCGGCCGCAACTACGGGTGCGCAAGTTTGCGCCAGATCGAGGAAAGCAACAGGCATGGCTCAGTACCACACTCTTTGTTTGCCGACGCCGTCGATGGTCACGTCGATGTAATGAGGCTGCGGGCGGACGTTCGGCCGCGTCGTCACATAGCGTTGGCACTCTCTGCGGCCTTCGCTCCGCCGCCACGTTGCCGAGGTGATCCGATCATTGTTGGAATAGCATTCATCAGTTGAGACAGTCTGTGGCCCGGTCGAGATGCAGCTCGCCTCAAGCCCGCGATCACCATAGCGCGTTGTCAGGCGGTAGCCGTCGTTGCAGTAATAGGGCTCGTATCCGGGGCGCGAGGCGCGGAACCCAACGCCGCTGCAGGTGGGGAAAGAGTGTCCTTTTGCAAGCGCGCGCCAGAGCTTATGAATCGGCGGCCGGCACTCCGCATACTGCGTCGGACCGCCGGGATTGGAAAGGCACAGGATAACCTGGCATCCCCACTCATCCGCGCGCGCTTTGCCGTCGAAAACAAGATAGAATGACGCTAAGCTGGCTGCAGCGACGGCTGCCTGCACGAGAGACTTGTTCATGACCACCACCCTTCACCGACGCGATTGCGCGCAGAGGCCAGCAAGTTTTGCCACTTCGCGACTCGTTTTACGATCATATAACTGACAGTATAAAAGATGACAAGCGCACTCAACGCACATTGGCAAAGCCAGCTGTTTGCGGCTTACGCCTTGCAGGAAGTTCTCGACAAACCGATTGACGGAGAGACGCCACAATCGCGGCTGAAGCAGCTCGGGATGATGACGGTTCTCTACATGATGCATCAGAGCCACGAGAAGCTAACGCTTTCAAATATCGTCAAAATCACCGGATTGACGCGCAATGCCGTGGCGGAATCGATCGATCCACTCGTTGAGCGCGGCATACTTACAGAGACGATCGTAAAGAACTCCATGGGGCGCGGAACTGCCCGACAGTTTGAGTTCTGTCCGGAAGTTTTCGACCGTTTAAGGTTGGGAGCAGAGCAGGGAAAGTCAGGAGCGTAGTGACGGTTTTCTGACACGAACATCCTGTGTCGCTAGGTCTGTCAGGCGTTAGGTTACGAATCGAGGCGCAACCGTCGTTCTCGATACGCACAGCGTTCTTCTTGAGGTCATAGCGTTAGGTTTCCCGCTGAAGAACGCCGCCTTTTCCAACTAAAGACATTTGCGGCCGGTTTGACGCGATCCTCCATCCGAGCTTCCGCGAATCAGCCGCTCGCTCATCAGCGCGAGAGCCGTTCGGCAACTGCCGGGTTGACGCTATGCGCCACCAAAGGGTTCACACGAGTTCGCAGCTGGCCAAAAGCGGTGAGTTCAAAGCGGTAACTGAAAGGGCAAAGCCTCACAATGTCTCCGAATTGGCGGGCAGCGTGCCCGCCACGGCCATCGTAACGCCGATCTTCTTGGGCTCACCCAATCGCAGCAGTGGCCATCCGACTCGAGCGAGGATTCGCTCGAATCGAAGATCGGTCACGGTGACAATATCGGTGTAGTCATGCGCCATGCACCATTCGATGATGCCTGCGAACATCGTCAACGTCGTCTCATGGACCATACCGCCTCCCCTTCCCTCATCGAGACCCGTGTCGACGCAGAAGCGAGAGCTCTCGATCAGAAAGGGATGGGCCTTCAGTCCCTCGTTCGGAAGAAGCGAGGGAAAGACGTCATGGCCGGGCCAAGTGCTGGGAGAAGTCTGGCGCATCCTGCCACATGGCCGCTGTCCGACACGGTGATGATGTAGGTCGGTTGGAGACCATCGAAAGCATCCGATTCCCCACCGTCGAGAACGCTCACCTCCCAGCCTAGCCGATCGGAAAAGACTCGCGCTCGGCGCCTGTGGTGCTGTTCAAGAAGTTGCTTCCCGCGAAGATCTGGGTGCGCGGAAATCGCAATAACCTGCATGCTTGTCTTCGTCGTTGAAAATCGTCGCGGAGATGAGCACGGATCAGAATCGCTGGGCAGTTGTAGACTTCGACAAGGTTTTTGGTTGGGTGAGTCGCGAAGGTTGAACCCCAAACCAGCAGCACGGGCCGTCTCGTCAGGCGCGGTCGGGCTACTCCTGTAGGATTCACAGGAGAACAAACTAAGGACCATTTTTAAGGCGCCGCAACCTAACCCTTTGTTTCGTTGAAGAGAATTCGGTTTCGAGCCCGTGGGCTGCGCCGCTCGCAAGTGCGGTTGTTAAGTATTTGTTAACTCTATTTTTCTTGTCAGCAGGAGGGAATCGGGGCACAGTGACGATAATTTCTAATTTTCCGCAAAATATCGTGACTGAGGGCATCTGAAAAAATGAACGTGACAAAGCCAGTTTCAGAGCCATTACTGAGTTTTGCCGACACGATTCTGGATCAAGGCGGCGAAATTTCAAGCAAGCTCGACATGCTTCGAATCGAAAAATTCCCACCAAACGCGCAGAAGACCTTACGTCAATTCTCGCTAGCGGAGGTGGCGGATTTCGTCGGAGTCTCCCAGAGCTACTTGAAAAAGCTACACCTACAAGGAAAAGGTGTCGAGCCAACGGTCACTGCCACGGGCCGTCGATACTACAGTGCTGAACAGATGAACGAGCTGCGGTCGCTCCTGGATAGGGTCCCCCACCGCAACAAGGGCGAAAAGCTTCAAGTCATTGCGGTTGTGAATTTCAAGGGCGGTTCGGGAAAGACGACGACATCGGCTCACCTTGCACAGCACTTGGCACTCAAAGGCTATCGTGTCCTTGCGGTCGACCTCGATCCACAAGCCTCAATGACGGCTTTATATGGAATCCAGCCTGAGCTTGATGAGAAGCCGTCGTTTTATGAGTCCCTTCGATATGATGACAATCGCAGGTCGATCATCGAGATTATACAGCCCACAAACTTCCCAAACCTCGACATCGTGCCAGCGAATTTGGAATTGCAGGAGTACGAGTATGAAACACCGCTCGCAATGCAGCGGAAGGACTCGTCTGAAGGCAAGCTGTTTTATACGAGAATAGGCACCGCGCTGGCCGAGGTCGACGATCGCTACGACGTGGTGGTTGTGGACTGCCCTCCCCAGCTCGGCTACCTGACACTTACCGCGCTGACGGCTGCCACGTCGGTCCTCATAACTGTACATCCCCAAATGCTGGACATCATGTCGATGTCCCAGTTCCTGCTTATGCTAGGCGACATATTGAAGAGCATCGAGGGAGCGGGTGTAACGGTTAGTCTGGATTGGTTCCGGTACCTGATTACCCGGTACGAGCCTATGGACATTCCGCAGCAGCAGATGGTCGGCTTCATGCAGTCGATGTTTGCTCGGCAGATGATGAAAAACCACATGGTGAAGTCGACGGCCGTTTCGGACGCCGGACTAACAAAACAGACGCTCTACGAAGTGGAGCGCTCTCAATTTACCCCAGCTACCTATGACCGAGCGCGCGAGGCGATGGACCTGGTTAATTCGGAGGTTATCGAGTTGATGCATCAGGCTTGGGGGCGGCGACATGCGTAGAAAATTGTCAGCCGTACACATTGGTTTTTTTGCCAATGGTTTCACTGAGTTAGGCCAAGATCGGAGTGGACGTGATGGCTCGTAAGGATGTCTTCGCCAACATAACCAGTGGAGACGGAGCAAGGTCCGAGAGAAAAGCCACCCCTGGTTACGCAAGTCGAGGAGCCTCCCGGTCAATGATCAGTTCCCTCGGGGAGCTTGCACAGAAGGCGGCCAAGGCGGAACAGATCTTGCAGGGCGAGGCGGTTGTAGAACTCGACCCGAAAGAGATCGACAGCTCGTTTGTGTCTGACCGCATGGACGATGACGAGTTAGCGTTCAACGAACTCGTTGAGGCTATCCGGGAGCGGGGGCAGGATACACCGGTCCTTGTGCGGCCCCATCCAGTAGACGAAGGCCGTTATCAAATTGTCTTTGGACATCGACGCGTGCGAGCCGCCAAGCTCCTCAATCGAACAGTTAGAGCGGTTGTTAAAGAGGTCGCGGATGTCGACCACGTTGTTGCCCAAGGCCAGGAAAATTCGGCGCGCGAAAACTTGTCGTTCATCGAACGCGCTACTTTCGCCCAACAGCTCCTGGATCTCGGCTACGAGCGGCGAACCATAGAGCTGGCGCTGTCAATTGATCCCCCTATGCTGACGAGAATGCTGTCAGTCACCGGCAGGATCCCGGTGGAAGTCTCATCTGCCATTGGGGCTGCGAAAGGTGTGGGACGTGATCGATGGCTTGAGCTTGCCCAATTGATCGAGCGGCCTGAAAACTTGGCTACCGCACTTGCAGTGACGGCCGACGGGAGTTTCCCAGAAACGCCTTCCGATCGCCGCTTCGATCTGGTTCTCAATGAACTCAAGCGAGCAAGGAAGCCCGCAAAACGTGCTGTTGCGGCTACCACATGGCAGCCGAAGGACAAGAGCCTGTCCGCGGAATTCAAGAACACTGGCAAGAGCTTTTCGCTTTCATTGAAGGCGAAGGATGCCGGGAAATTTGGAAGGTTTCTCACTGAAAACCTGGAGCGCCTCTACGAGGAATTCAGGAAGGAAGAGAAAGTGCAAGGAGACTAAACCGTAAAAGAAAAAGGCCCCCAATCGACCCTCGTCGTGGAAGCCTCTCTCGTATTCTGAGCAAATCGAGAATCGCATTTCCACGAATCACTGTCAAGAGTCGTAGCCGTCGATAGGCGGGCGGATTTCTTTTGCCTCTTAGAAGGTGAAGAAAAATGCAGAGTGGGAATGTGACGACGCCCTTCGGGCGGCGGCCGATGACGCTTGCCTTGGTACGGCGACAGATTGCGACGACCGAGATCAAGCCCGGCAAATCGGCTGACAAGTGGAAAGTTTTTCGGGATGTATCAGAAGCACGGGAAGTGCTCGGATTACAGGACCGCAGCCTTGCAGTGCTTGACGCGTTGCTTACCTTCTATCCTGACAACGAGCTTCGCCAGGATGCGCAGTTGATTGTCTTTCCATCGAATGCCCAGCTGACACTCCGTGCGCATGGCATAGCCGGCGCCACGCTTCGAAGGCACCTAGCCATTCTTGTCGAGGCAGGTCTGATCGTCCGGAAGGATAGTGCCAACGGCAAGCGCTACGCTAGAAAGGACAGGACAGGTGAGATCGAAAGTGCATTTGGCTTCGATATTTCACCACTCCTTTTGCGTGCCGAAGAGTTCGCACAGATGGCGCAGCAGGTCGCGGCCGATCGAGCGGCCTTGCGCCGAGCCAAGGAAAGTCTGACGATTTGCCGCCGTGACGTCCGAAAGCTCATTTCCGCTGCGATCGAGGAAGGCGCGTCGGGCGACTGGGAGACCATTGAGGAGATCTACATAGGCCTCGTGAGCAGGATTCCGCGCTCTCCGACGCTGGGCGACGTCACGTCAATCCTGGACGAGATGGAGCTCCTGCAGGGGGAGGTCGTCAACATCCTGGAAATGCAGAATAAAGACGAAAATATCAGCACCAATGATGCTCATGGTGAGCGCCACATACAGAATTCAAAATCCGACTCCATCCATGAATTTGAACCTAGCTCTGGAAAAGAGCAGGGGGCGAAGCCGGCGGATGATGATCCGCCCAAGCGGGAGCCGATCCGGAATTTCCCACTTGGCATGATACTGCGGGCCTGCCCCGAAATTACGATGTACGGACCAGGCGGCACGATCAGCAACTGGCGCGACATGATGGCCGCCGCGGTCGTCGTCCGGTCGATGCTGGGGGTCAGCCCGTCGGCCTACCAGGAGGCCTGCGAGGTCATGGGGCCCGACAATGCCGCCGCAGCGATCGCCTGTATCCTCGAGCGGGAAGGGCACATCAAGTCGCCCGGCGGATATCTCCGAGATCTGACGCGTAAGGCGGCGCGGGGCGAGTTTTCGTTGGGGCCCGTGCTCATGGCGCTTCTAAGGGCGAACGGGGCGGGAATGCAGAGGGCCTCATGATCATCGTTGTCGAGGCATCAGCGCGGCGGGTAAACCGACGTGGTGCGCGGAGATGCTTCCGAGTTCTTGATCAGTCAGAGCTACCCAACTGCGCGACACGACTCAAACACGGATCCCATGCTGGGCGCACACCAATGGACGGATTGGAAGGGCGTTTTCGGGCAGAACCTGACGAAGTTGTTTGGCTAGTCTGAATGGTCTCCTGGCGATTGGGCTGCGAGGAAGCGAAATGCCGTCTGAAACTCGGTCGCCCCGCCTCGCGGTCCTGATCGATGCCGACAACACTTCGGCCAAGATCGTCGACGGTCTGTTCGAAGAGGTCGCCAAGATCGGTGAGGCAAGCGTGCGGCGCATCTATGGCGATTTCTCCGGCACGCGCTCAAAGGGGTGGGCGGACGTGCTGGCAAAGCATGCCATCATTCCACAGCAACAGTTCGCTTATACGACGGGAAGAATGCCTCCGATATAACGTTGGTGATTGACGCAATGTACTTGCTGCACAGCGGCCGATTCGACGGCTTCTGCCTGGTTTCCTCTGACAGCGATTTCACACGACTGGCCGCTCGTATCCGCGAGCAAGGAGTCGATGTGTTCGGCTTCGGCGAGCAGAAGACGCCGGAGAGTTTTCGCCAGGCTTGCCGGTGGTTCGTCTACACCGAGAACCTGCTTCCCGGCGCGATCAAGGATGAGCAAAACACATCGTCTGTAGACAAGACGCTACAGTCAGCGACGCCGACGTTCGGCTGATCAAGAAGGTGCTGTCGCAGGAGGACACCGAGGACGGCTGGGTCAATTTAGGCACCGTCGGCAAACAGCTTCTGAACCTGGCACCCGATTTCGACCCCCGCGCCTTCGGTTTCCGAAAACTCAGCGATCTGATCCGCGAGACGAACCAGTTCGAAGTTCGCCAGGCCGAGGGCGGTCCATCAGTATCGGGTGAAACAACGAAACAAAAAGTAGTGCCACCGCCCGGCGATTTGGAAGGGCTGGGAGTGTCGGGATGCGGCGACAGATCGTTCGGCTTTCCCCTGAGGCCAGAAGCGTCTATCAGTGCTGGCGCAAACAAAAGCTTCAGGCGAGCTCCGACGCTCGGCAAGACAATGATGAAAGGAAGACGTTATGGCGACCGGTACGGTAGAGTGGTTCAACGCAGCGAAGGGCTTCGGTTTCATCCAGCCGGACGACGGCAGCGCCGATGTCTTCGTTCACATTTCCGCGGTGGAGCGAGCAGGAATGCGTGGTCTGAACGACGGCCAGAAGATCACCTATGAGCTAGTGAAGGATCGCAAGTCTGGCAAGATGTCGGCTGACAACCTCCAGGCCTGAGCCGGATTGCGGAGGGCCGGGTTCGCCCGGCCTTTCCTGTTTGCAGCTGGAGGTGTGCGACATCGGTGCAGCGTCGCGGCTTGAAGCTGCTGCATCGCAACATTATCTTTTGAGTACCGAGGCGATTTCACCTCCTCCCGAGTCGTTGCGGTCCGACGGACAGCACTCCTCCTCCCAAGCTGTCAGTCACTTTTGAAGCCCGGCGCACCTCCTCCCGCGCCGGGCCTTTCGTTGCGCAAGCAGGTCATCATCGTAAGGATAGGCGGATCTCGATTTTCGACATTGTTGTCGATCACCGCCTCACATGAGAAATGCCGGGGAGGAATCATGGAAATCGGCGCCGGCGACCGCGAACTGATCGCGGTGACGAGACGGTTTTTGCGGCGAAGGCCGAGCTGGAAGTCCCGAGTGAGGCACAGGCGGCCCGTCCGAGAGCATAGCCGGTGCACCCTTCGGTGGCGACGCCTAGTCGCGGTCGGCCGCGGCAGCGCTGACGCACACGATAGCACTCTAGCGGCCCGCCCGCGTCGTCGCGTGGCGTTGTTATAGTAGCTGGATGCCTGTTGCACGGAGCGGTGACGGGATTGCTCCATCGCTTCGGGCAGGGGAACTCCGAGGTTCGCGGCTTCGGTGAGATATCAAGACCGCAATCCGTGTGCGGAAAACTCCTCCGCCTCCAGCCCGGCCATCGTCACCCGCCGCTTGACGACATCGTTGACCGCCTTCGGGTCGATCGCCCGAAACACGCTACCACTGTCGATCTTCGCGGCCGCCAGCCAGGCGTTCAGCGCGTCCACCGGCCGGCCGGTGAGATAGACAACCTCATCCTGGCTTGCGCCAGAATTCTTGCTGCGGCCGAGGTGGATGGAGAGCGAGCGCCCGCAGCTCGTCGACCTGCGCGTCATGGATCTGGTCTTCGGTGGAAACACGTGCGTCGCCAATCAGCCGGCGGGTGGGGGAGGGCATTGCTCTTCGGCGATTTTGCCATGGATTTTTGGCCCGATTCCGTATCGTTGCTCAGAATAGCAGCTCGCCAGCTCCAATTCGCTACCGGAGACGAGCAACGGAGCGTCCGCATAGGCAAACGCGCGCCAGCGGGCTTCTGTGGCGGAAATGCTGGAAAACTAGGGCTCCTGGAGAAGGCCGAAGAACGAAAAGCTCGCGACAGGTGTCTGCAGGGGCGTCCCGGTGACGAGATCATGTAAGTTGCGGCCGCTAAACTCTGCTGCGGCCAGTCCGGTCAACCTTGCCGAAACGGCCCAAAAGCCCGGAAACCCTACCGACAACCTCCATTTCCGTCGTCGAAAACCTCACTTCTGATAAGCATTACTTATCGGAAGTGAAAGGCCCAACCGGCAACCATACGAAGTGAAGAACCCTAACTTTGATATAGAGTTCGTTTAGCAAATCATTTACCATGATTTCAATGCGTTACGAAATCGCCGCCCTACCTATCCAGAGCCTGCTGAAACCGATTTCGGACGCCGGCATCGCGCTGGCCCGTCTCGACGAGCGCATCGCCCGGTCGGCGGTCGGCGAAGGCTTTATCGAGCGGATGCATTTTGCCGACGCCTGCGCTTCCCTCTGGATCGACGGCGAGCTCGTCCATCTCGAGGACCTCGTCCTCCATGACGCCACAAAAGATATTCGCACCCCGACCCACGAACTCACCATCGCCCGCGATGTTTTGAAAACCCGTCGGCGCATTGCCGCACAGCCGCCCGGCTGGGCACTGTCGACCGACGGCCTCCGCTCCGTAAGTGGGCGCGGCTTCGCCGCCGGCGCGTCGTTAGCTGCGGGTGAAATTGATGGCGCCAGCACGAAGGACGGTACAGAGCGGAATGTCGAAACGTTCGGAGGAGGGGAGGGGGAAGGTGCCGATGATGGCGCGAGCGCCGTCGACGCGGAGTTCGCCGCCATCGATGCTGTGCTCGCCCGCTCTGACGCTGCGATCGAGGAAGCGAAAAAGCCCGGCCGAGGAAGCACGCGCGAAAGGGATCCGCTGGTTTACGATCTCGACTGGGACGAGGACGAGCGGCTGGAAGAATGGCGCGGCGTGCTGCGGGAAGCCCAAAATCTGCCGGCGGTGCTGCAGGCGATCGTTGCCCTCGATGCCTGGAACGAGTTGTCAGTGTTGCAGTATGCGCCCTGGCTCGGTCGGCTGCTGGCGGCCTCGATCCTGCGCCAGGCCGGCGTCACATCAGCAGGGCATCTCGTTGCGTTCAATCTCGGTCTCAAAACCATCCCCGTCGACCGGCGCCGGCATCGCGATCGCGAGGTCCGGCTGCTCGCCATCGTCCACGGGTTGACCGCGGCCGCAGAGATCGGCCTCAAAGAGCATAACCGGCTGGCGCTGGCGCGACAGATGATGGAGCGGAAGCTGGAGGGGCGCCGCACCTCGTCGAGGTTGCCGGAACTGGTTGAGCTGGTCATGGCAAAACCGCTGGTGTCAGCTGGCGTGGTGGCCGAGACGCTCGATCTGACGCCGCAGGCGGCGCGGCGGATCGTTTTGGAGCTCGGGCTGCGGGAGATGACCAGGAGGGGGAGGTTTCGGGCATGGGGAATTCTATAAGACGCCGGTTACGCCTGGGTATCCTGCCCCTGCGCTCAAGATCTTCTTCAGCGTTGCTGATGCTCGCCATCACACCAATGAACATGGGCGGTGGGTATGACGCAAGCTCTTCAGAACGTTCGCGAAGCGTTTCGGCTGCGCGTAACGCATCAAGAAGATGCACTATCCTCCCAGCGGACGGCACGCAAAAACTCATCGCGGGTCAAGGCGCAGAGCGCGAACTCGCCGCGCTTCAAGGGGCCTCCCAGACGAGAGGCCACGGCGGGGCCTGCAAGGTAAAAGATATAAGGGCCTGCATTGAAGAAAACGTGGGCGGCCGCGCGCTTCCACTTCTCGATGAACTGCTTGTTCGGCCCCATCCAGCACATGATCGCGAAGTCCTTACCGTCAAGGTTTACGACCCGCGATCCGAAATCGAGCGACATGCTGAAATACGTGCCAAGGAACGAGCTTTCGCTGTGGATGTGGACCAGCCAAAACATTCTATGTTCGCGCCGATAGAATGCCTCTCGTGCATTGCGCTCGTCCTCGCTGATCGACGAGTGCTGCAACTCGAGAACGGTCGCGCGGGGAGTGCCACTGCCCACGAGAACGTCAGCGCGGTGCAACTCTTTCGTTACCGGGTCGCGCAAAGCGATCTCGCGGCATGACATATCGAAAAGTTCTTTCCATCCGAGATGCCAAGGTCCCTCGGGCTCGCTCCAGGGATCGCAGTCGCCGACCTTGTGCCGCCAATGCGGCGTATTCTCAGCCGGCATAACTGCGGTCAGCAAGCCACCGCAGTCACGGCAAATCGTCCGCTCTCCCTTCGCGATGGGCGCGCGCTTCTTGTGGCCGATCCAGGCGTAGAGCATGGCTACGGGTCCCTTTACTCATTCGCCGGCGGCCAGCGCAGCTTACCACGGCCGACGCGTAAGGCTTCCACAAGCCTGGTGTTGCCCGGCAACCGACCCCAGAAGAGGCTGGGCTTGGGATCGACAGCCGACTTTTTGAACGGGGCAAGCCGTTGGTAGTCTGGCGTCGCCAGCCAGGTGCGCCCATCACCTTCGTCGGTGACGATCCGATAGAGGCCGGCAGGAGGAGCGGCCGCGATGTCGAGCAGGCGTTTATAGTTTTCAACTGACCACTTCTGGATGCCGCCGCTGAGTGCTTCCGTTCGGAAGCGCGCCCATAATGCGGCGGTATCAGGTGTCGGCCAGTCGCCAGCGTCGGTGTAGGCCGTGATCTCGTCGGATTCCAGCCAGACCCGCATCTCAGCGGGTGTGACGAAGACAGGTTGGGCATCTTTGATCGCCGCCATAGCCGCACGCCGTGATGGAAGGCCCGCACGGATCAGCATCGCCATCATGAATTGCGGGACGCCGGTTTCAACCGCCGCGGCGCCGCCGCCGGCAACCGTCTCTGGCGACCAGCCGAGGGACATGCGGCGGGTGCGCACGGCTTCCAGCGCCCAGACCAGGCGATAGGTGAAGGCCTCTTCGACTGCGCGCATGTTCTGAGGTCCGATTTTGGCAACGTCCTCGCCTGACACCCAACTATGCAGGATGGCCTTCCAATTCGCCGGTAGCGCATTGGCCTTGTCGGGGATGAAGGGCCGCATGAACAGCAGCCGTTCGCCGAGACCGCAGAGGGCGTCGACGAGTTCGTCGATGTCGCCTCTCAGCGCCGCCTCGTCTGCCCGATCGAGCAGTGTAGCCAGTTCATCAGCCATCGCGTCGATTGAGAGACCGGCTTCAAGCCCAACGCCCATGGCGAAATGTCCGCGTCGCGTCTGTGCCGTGGTGCTTTTCCAGATGAGGTCGGCGCGTGCCTCAAACACCTTCTTGTGCAAAGGGGCGATGTCCTCGTCCTCGCGGGCGATCTGGCGGGCCCAGAGGGACCCCTTAAGCGCCTCGTCCAAGAGCTTCGGCAGATCCGCGCGATCGGCGTCCAGCGCTTCGATCAGGCCGAACACGGTCGCGTCGAGGCGTTCGACGATCTGCGAGAGCGGCTCCTCGTCGATGGTTTCTTCCTCGTCATCGCCGCCCTCTTCATCGTCGTCGCCATTGGCCTCATACTCCACGGCGGCGGCCAAGCGCTCTGCGACCGCAGCTTCTTCCTCGGGCGATCTCCAGGCTTCGCGGGCGTTGGCGAGATATTCCCAGGCGTCGTCACGATCCAGGACACCCTCGCGGGACAGGCGTTCGAGGATCTCGGCGACGATCTGGATGAGACCGCTTTTCAGTGTGCGGGCCTTGGCGGAGGCGACCAGCTTTCGCCATTCCCTTTTTCGCCAGTCGATTTTGTCGAACATGACATGAACGATCAGCCCCTCGACGTCGACGAAGGCACGCCCGGCGCGGCCCGCGACATTCGCGAACTCCTCGCCTTTGATCTTCTCGGAGGCGCGATACAGTGCGGGCACCAACAGTACGGCGGCGTTGAGATTGAGGCCCTGCGAGAGCGTCGGCGAAGCGACGATGACCTTCAGTACCCCCTCGGACAGCAGGACTTCCAACTCGCGCAAGAATGGACTTGGCAGCCGGCCGTGGTGGATGGCGACGCCCTGCTTGAGGCAGGCGACGGCGGGATGGTCTTCGCCCAGCCATTCTTTGCCGACCTCCAAGGCCCGGGCGATCGACGCTTCGTCCTCCAACAGGGAATGCAGATAGCCGCGCTTGCAGAGATCCATGGCCTGTTTGCCGTAGCTCTCGACCCAATTCGCCTGGGTGGAGAAGATCAGGGTCCGCTTGCCCTGGCTTGCAAATTCCCATGCCGCGAACAGGGCGAGGTGCGAATTCTTGCGCGGATAGGGCTTTTTCTCCTTTCCTCGTGCTGGTTTCTCCACGACAAATTTGTCGAGAAAGGGACCATCATCGTCGAGGTCGAGCCGGAGCAGTGCGTCCTTGCCTCGCCATGTGAGCGCGCCGAACCGCTGTCGTGTGGGACGCCAGTCGGAACGCACCGGCTTACCCGGTTCGTCGGAGCGTATCCAGGCGGTGAGATCGTCCAATTCGTCACCGCTCGGCAGGATGGCGGAGAGACAAACAATCCGGCGGTCTGCTGCATCCGCCCGCCGAAGCAGGCGCTGCACCAGCGTCTCGTAGCGGATTTCACGCTCGCTCGGGCCGATCATGTGACCTTCGTCGAGGACGATCAGACCGACGTCGTCGATCAGCGACGGGTCGCTTCTCAGCGCGAAGTCGAGCTTCTCGGGCGTTGCAATGATGATCTCGCGGGTGCGCAGGGCGTCTTCATCACCGACCGAAAGTCCGCTGGCGCCGTAAAGGGAGGAGACGCTGAAGCCGAGGGGCGCGAAGGTCTTTCTGAAGGAGCGCTCGGTCTGGGCCGACAAAGCGCGCAATGGCGTGACGATCAGCACCCGGCGCGCCGACGACAGGGTCATAAGCGCGGCAATCTCGGCCACCCGGGTCTTGCCCGCGCTGGTCGGCAAGGCGACGACCAAATCGTCGGTGACATCCGTGGAACGTCGGGCCGCTTCGCGCTGCGATGGCCATAGCTCCACCTCGGATGTCTTGCGCGCGTAGAGCGACGAGATGAACAGCCGGCGCAGGTCCGGATATTTTTCCTCTGTACCCTCTGGCGGTTCGGTTGGCAGGTTCTGGTGCAGTGAATGCTGCCAGAGGTCGTCGATCAGGTGGCGACAGAGGTTCGAGATCCACCACAGCGGAACGTTCTCGGCGTTGTCCGCAAGGCTGACCGCGGTGCGGAGCAAGGTCCGGGCGCTTTCGATCGGCTCAGGCTCGCCCGTCTCGAGTGCGAAGTCAAAATGCGCCAAAGCTCGGCAGATCGTTGTGTTGAGGATCGTCGACAGCACCTCGTCGACGTCCGGTTCTTCATCCCGCAGCGCCTCGGCGATCTGCTCATCGCCGTGAGCCTCGTCATCCAACCATCCGCGAACGAAGCCGCGCAGCTGACCCAGATCGCGCAAGATCAGGTGTCGAATCGCCGTTTCACCCGGCGAGGTGTTGAGGTCGTCCGTGGTCTCGTTGAAGAGGGAGTAAGCGACCGCAGAGAACCCGGCCAGGTGATAGGCCGCCGCGGCGATGGTGCGACGGAAACCGCGATCGGGTGACTCCGGATCGCCGTTGCGCACCAGGGCTTCGAAGGCATTGGCGGCGCGCTCGAAGGCCTTGCTGGTCAATTCCGACGAATCGGCCTGAGAACGCAGAGCCATCGCGCCCCGAAGCAGGGCGAAGCCGTGTTCAGCGAGATCGGTTTCGATTGTGGCGCCAAGGGGCGGTGCGTTCGGTGGGAGCACGCCCTTCTCGCGCATCAGCGACCACGCCGCACCGCGATAGAGCAGGCGCCCAAGGACGCCGTCGACGGTCGCGGTCGCCAGGAACGCGGTCAGTTCGTCAATCGTCTCCAAGGTCTTCAGCCTCCTTATACATGGCCGCGATGAAGTCTTGATGGTCTTCGACGTGTATGTTCACGACGTAGTGGTCCCGGTTGGTTCCCGTGGCGTCGAAGTCCTCCTTCGGGGGCCGTTACCCGACACGGTGAAGAGCATGTGGTCGATGCGATCGGAGCGAAGGGACTTCAGGCCCACCTCGTCACGGAGGCTGCGGCCTAGCGCGTTGTCATCTGGATCGTTGCTCTCCAGCAGGCGGTTGGCGACAAACAGCAGGGAATCGGGCGTGCAGCGGCCGTTGTCGCGGTTAAGCACCTTGCGGGCGCTCGTGACCGTGGCCTTGCCGAGCACCTTGTTGCTCTTAGCTTCGCCTTTCAGGAGCCAGAGCTTCTCGCCGGCCCCATCGTATCCGGCGCCGATGAAGTCGTCGCCGCGCATGGCCATGTTGCGGCCGTCCTTGTAGCGGAGGCGGCGCACCGGGACCCGCAGGCCGATCTCTTCCTCGACCAGCTCGGTCGCGAGAATCTCACCGAGATCGCCGGAGCGACCTTTGGGCGTCTGGGGCATCGCCTCCCTGAGGATATTGGCGGCCACCTTGTACCCGAGCCGCTTCACGTCTTCGGCGATCCGTTCAAGTCGGTCGTAATGCGAACGAATGGTCTCGGCGAGGTCATCACGAATCTCGTCGCGGCCGCCATCCTTCTCGACATAGATCCAGAAATGCCTGCGCTTGTCCTTTTCCTTGGCGGCGTGACACCACCGCTCGTATAGCCCCACGTTTTCCCCCAACTTTCATTTTACGGCCGCGCTGTTGGCACGCCCCGCGATGTCCCCGCACCGCTCTAGCAGCACCTCGAACGCCTCGGCGTCCTCAAGCAGCAACCCGTCCTCGACCATCCGGCTGTAGTCAGTGGCGAGCGCTGTGCGTGCTTCGCCAATTGGCACGAGTTGCAGTTTTCCGTTGACGGCGGCGTCATAGTCGATCGTCGCACCGTCGGCTGCCTTCTCCGCGAAGAACATGCTCTTGTGGCGGGCAACTGCATCGGCAAGGTCACGGTCGGACATTGCGTTAGCGGCTATGCCTGCTTCATCCAGGCGTACGACGTCATGCCAATGGCGGGCGAAGCGCTCGCCACGAAGCCGCTCCTGCAAGCAGAAAACATGCATCGCCGTTGCCTTCTCCCAGAAGGTCCGCTCGGCATGCATCACTCGTGGGCGCGCCATCGGAAAATCGACCCCTTCGATCATTCCCGCCGCATCGCAGATGACATCACGTGGGCTTGCCGGCTCGCCCGTCGACCGAGCCCCGAACTCCAGCATCACGCTCGGCGCCACATAGCCCGACCCGGCCGAGGTCGCCTCATAGTCGATGAACAGCTTATCTCCTTCGACCCTGATCGTTGCGGGAAGCGCTTGCGCATCGATCGCACCGGCGACAAGCGGCCGGACCGTCCCGTCGACCCATTCGGGCAGTCGATGCCGGACAGCCTTCGACCAACGCTTCTCCTCGCTGCGGTTTCTTGGCAGGGCCTCGCCGTTCTCGCCCACCAGATCGGGGGCGATGGCGCGAATGTCGTAGGTCAGATCCACGTCCTCGGAAAATCTCCGAATGACGCCATAGGCCTTGGACAGGGATGTGCCGCCCTTGAACACGAGATGCTCGCCGAGATCGGACCCGAACAGTGTCGCGAGGGTCCAGACGACCCACACGTCCTTTTCCAGGAGATGGGCGGGGCGCCCGGATCGATCGG
Organism: Sinorhizobium fredii USDA 205; assembly: GCF_001461695.1. Taxonomy (GTDB): domain Bacteria; phylum Pseudomonadota; class Alphaproteobacteria; order Rhizobiales; family Rhizobiaceae; genus Sinorhizobium; species Sinorhizobium fredii. Next base: position 107,551 of record NZ_AUTC01000066.1, read on the forward strand.
CGGCGACGGCCAACGCCTCGCGCCGATCGTCGACCGACAATCTCAGGAACGCCTCAGCCATGCGCGACCTTGCCGACCGTTCTGGCGAGCCAACTCGGGAGTTGGGGCGCGGCCGCGACGAGTTCGCCGAAAGTGGAAGATGGCAGCTTGCGCTTCAATGTCTTCAAGGCCGCTTCCGCCTTCTCAGGTCCCAGCCAGGCGAGCGCGCGCACAGCCTGGCCGGCAGGTCGATCGGCCAAAGCCAATTGCCAGCGCGGTGCGTGCCGCAACTCGACGACCTGCTGGCCCAAATTCATTGTCCGGCTGCGACCGGATGTCAGATAGACCGACCGAACCGGCACCTGAGTTGTGAGACCCAGCGCGTTGGCCGCCGACGCTCCATTTGACACGATGACCTCGCCACGCTGGAGCGCGAGTGCTTCGACGGTTTTCTCAACCGAAGGCGCGCGGACGCCGAACCGGCTCGAAACCGGGCGCAAATATACGCCGCGCCCGGCACGCATCAGTCGGCCACGCTCAGCCAGGCGCGATAGAGCCTGGTCCACCGCAGCTCGATTGCCGAGATGAAGCAGGCCTTTTGCTGCGATCGGTGCGCCCTCGGGCAAGCTTTCGGTATATGTCAGTATCTGTTCAGCGAGTCGTTTCACGATGAATCTCCTGTCAGAAATATATGCAGTTTTCTGACAGTTTTCAATCTCTGCTGGAGCTGCCGTTAACGACGTCGCATCTTGTCGCTTAGATCCAACGTGTTGTAGCTTCTTTTAAGCTCGCACGGTGATGCTGCCGTCCTCTCATTGGCGATGAGCATCGAATCACCTACATTGGACGTATGGATCATCCGGCCATGCCGTCCACAGTGGCGAAGCCTCAGGGCAGGAACGACTGAATCAACCCGCAAGAACCTCTTTCCAAGGTGCACGGGCCGAGTGGACACGCCATAGATTGCACCGCTGGAGTGGTTCCATGCGAATCCAGCTTCCCAATCTCGATCGGCCAAAACAGGCCGCCAAATATCTTGTTCGTGCTGCGACCAATCTGAAGCTCTCGTATGCGCATGAAGCGCTTGCCAGTGTGCTGGGCTACCGCGATTGGCACGATCTTTCCGGCAGCTGCCATCATGATCGACAAACATCACCCGGCGATTTGTGTCTCGAAGATGCGCTGCGTGTCATTCTCGAGCTAGCCGATGCTCTCCGTCTCCCTTACGCCGAGGTTCAGTACGCCGTGTCCAAGGCACGCCTTTTGCGTGAAACACCTTGGTCGCTTGACGAGCAGATGACGTTGCGCGCCTGGATCTGGCGGCGACGTCTTTTTGGTCCCCCGGGGCGGGGGAGGCCGGGGACAGTCGTGAAAGACAAGGCATATGGCGCCAACACGCCGGCTTATCTTCGCCGCGCTGGCCGTCCCACATATCTGTTCTTTGACACGGGGTTTGGTGAACGCGCAGACTTTGAGGTCGTGACTCCGCGCAGGACCCTCTCTGATTTCGTCCCGTCCCGCCTTTGGCTCCCCTACGGTGTCTGGAAACTGAAGGACGGCTCTGAAGTCATTTTCTCCCGGGACTATTTTCCGACGTGGGGAATTTGGGATGATCGTGTTCAGCGGCTCGCCCCTTGGCTTTGGATCAATGGCATCGTCGACCAAAGTCATTTTTGGAAGGCGGGAATCGGCGGCTGGACGAGCAGTTCGGCACGAGAGATGGCGATCGCCCACTTGGCTGTTCACCGCATCTTCGAACTTCCCAGGCTAACCGATGCAATGCCGCATCTTTTTGAAGCCGCTGTCGATTCCATGGAAGATGGTGTCAGGAGGCTTTATGCCGCGGGACGTCGCGACACCACGCTCCCATCCTATGCCGAATTGAACAAGCGCATTCTTAGATAAGGCTACGCGGCATGATGTTTGGGAAGATACTAGTTTCAGATCGGATTCTGGACGCAACCACTAGACGAATCTGCTATGTCAAAAGCAAATCGGCAGGCTGGAACTGAATGACGACAGTCAATACGGTCAAACAACATAAAAAACTCTCACTGGAATCCCGGTTCACATTTGCCGAGGACTCTCTCGCCCGTGTGAGCGGCGGTTGGGATTCCGACCTGCGGCCAGCAGTCGGGCTCGAGGATGGTGAGCGATACTTGCTGCGGCTCTTCCGGAAGACTGGCACTGCGCTGGACGACGACTTGAAGGCAATTGTTAATCGAGGGCTGCGGCGAATTCGACGTGTTCTATCTTCACGACGGGCTCGTGAAGTTCTGGTCGAAGTGCTCGAGGTCGTCGAGGATGCGCAGGAAATCGCGATCGTTATGGCTGATCCCGGTAGCCCGATTTCCGGAACGTCGCATAGAAGGAGAGCAAGACAGGGCCGCTTTCTCACGAGCACGAGCCGAGCTATTTTCTGGCGCAATATCGTCCGGATCGCGGAGGCGCTTACTCTGTGCCATGATGCGGGCATCGTGCATGGCGGTGTGAGCACCCACACCATCTTCTCGCACTCAGACGATAGCGATGACTGTCGTCTCGGGGGATTCGAAGCATGCGTCCACATTGCTGACGGCGACCTTGGAGCCTCCGGACATCTCCTTCGCTCTTCTGGAGCGATTTCATTTCGACAGGATTGGATCGATCTTGCCGAAGTGGCCGCAGCTATACTCGGCCTGGATGGAGATACCCCTCCTTCGTTGCTATCGATCGAACGCCGAATGCTGGATCGTTTGGCGAACCCGCCGCAGTTTCAGCTTTTTGACGGCAGCATCGTGCTTGGCGAATTAAGGGAAGTCATCGCCGAGCTCGACAGGGTCGGGTCGAGCTCTGACGGAGAACTCATCCTATATCCTTCACGGAACGTCCTTCAGAGCGATTTACCGGCTCTGTCGTCCGGGACGATACCGGCGCATGATGTCGCTGCCCTTATGCAGTTCGTCGCGGAAGATCTGCTTACAGCCGGGGTTCGTCTCATTCCGGCAGGTCAAGATAGCATACGCATCCTCACCGATCTGGCGATCTACAACGTGAAGATCGTCAACGACGCAGTTGGAATGATCGAGGCGGCGCACAAAAGACGCCCGAACGACTGGATACAAGGCGCGGAGGATGTTGTTCACCGTTTACATTTGGCCAGGAATCGCGCGAGTGCCGAAGAGCGCGTGCGGAACCTTGGTCCAGGTGCACGACGATGGCGAGACTTCTCAGAGCGTGTGCGAGCAATTGGGGTGACGAATGATGTTCCTATGTGGTTCGCTCTTCTCCTCCTTGAGGCTTTTACCCTACTAAGGGAGCAGTTTCGCCTGTATCCCGTCGAAGTCCTTGCGTCGCCCGATAGCGAGCAAAATGTGGTGATGCTCGCACCTCGCGATGACTCGATGCGGGACGATCAGCGTGAAATAATGGGATTGCGGCCTGCGGCGGAGGCAATGTGGCGCGAACTCAAATACGACGACGGAAAGGTGAATTGGACCGTATCGAAGTCTGCCAAACTGGCAACCGGCCGTGAACGATTGCCGGAACTCAGTTATGAGGGAAGCAACCTTGTTAACGGGAAACTTGCGTTCGCCTTTGCAACGAACCTGACTGTACCGCCAGGACAGTTGCTCTTTCTCCGGCCTCGCAAGGATAACGGAACCGAGCGAGCCATCAGGCGGCGGCTGCAGAACATTGTCGCGGCCAGGGCCAACGTGGAGCTCCTCAGAGCTTTGGACGACCCGGCGCAGGTGGCAATGGATGACATGCTGCGTGATATCGCTGTTCCGGGTTCGCCGCCGGCAGATGCAGATATGGAGCCATCGAAGATTGAGGCATGGCAGTCGATCGTCGCGGGGAGGTCGATTAACGTCGTCGTCGGCCCACCTGGGGTGGGAAAGACGTTTTTGATTTCACACCTCGTGAAAAGCATCCTCGACCAAACGCCCGATGCTCGCATTCTGGTGTCTGCCCAGAACCATGAGACGCTCATTCATATGGAGGACGAGCTTCGGAAGTTCCTGCCCGAGCAGTCGACAATTGTCGTTCGCGTCGAACGGTCTCGGGTCAGCGAAGAAGAGAGCACCCTGCGGCAAAGCTCGGTCGCGTTGTTACGCTCCATCTCCAAGCCTGACACTGAACGCGCGGCCGTCATGGCAAACCAGCTCCATCAGATCACTCAGGCGCTAAATCCTGTCGACAGGTCGGAAAAGTCAACCGCCGAACGTGCTTTGCGCGACACCGACAATCTGACGCTTCGCTCGTCTGACGTCACCTTAGCCACGACCTCATCCCATGTCCTTGAGGAAATGATTGCCGATGGCGAACAGTTCGACTGGGTTTTCATCGAAGAAGCCGCGCGCGCAAATGGTGCTGAGCTAATTGGCGCCCTCCTTCTCGGTAACCGCCGGGTTATGATCGGCGACCATAATCAATTGTCGCCCTTCGATGTGGTCGAGCGCCAAAAGTTCTACGATGGCAAGCGCGCAAACGAATTGCTGAGGGATGCCAAAGAAAAGCTTTCTGCGATCCCCGATCTGCCAGGTGAAGTGGAAATCGCCCTCGACGCGCTCAAGGCGGATCAGTTCTTGCTCAGCGATGTTCTCGCCACCGCTTCTCGCCTCGAGGAGCCATTCAGATCAATCGCCGAGCGAGAGGCCCTCAGAGCCGGAGACGCTAAACGTCCGAGCTCGATCGCGAACACCTTGCGCGAACAGAGCCGGATGCATCCAGCAATTGGCGAGCTTGTCTCAAACACCTTCTATAAAGGTGAGCTCGTTCCATCGGAGCGCGTGAAGCAGCGTAAGCCAGCAGTCGAAACAATTGCGGGCTTCCCTGCATCTCCCGTCGTGATCCTCGACATGCCCTCGTTGAGCGTCGTCAAACGCAAAGCGTTCGAGCACACTGTCAGGCGGTCTTACCGAAATGAGTCGGAAGTAAAGGCGATAGTATCCGCCATGAAGAGGTTGCGCCCAGTCGTGTCCGCGGACGGGCGTCGGCCGACGATGGCGGTATTGTCGCCCTATTCCGCTCAAGTGAGTCATTTCGAGCGCTTGCTCAAGCCCGAGATCGATACGACCGAGAAGACCCTTTTTGGCTTCGCCAGCCCGCGCGGAGATGGAAAGTTTATCTATACAAGTGACAGCTTCCAGGGTGGTGAGGCAGACGTGATCGTCGCCAGCCTCGTTCGAAACAACGTGCTCGTTGGCACGCGAGCCCTCGGTTTCATCAAGAACCCGCAGCGACTGAATGTGCTCCTCAGTCGAGCCAAGCATAAGCTGATACTTGCCACCAGCCGTAGGTTTATCAGCAACACCGTAAATGGGATCGATCCGGACGGCCTGAATGATGAGCTAGGCTTCCTGCGAAGGATGCTCGATGAAATCGCGCGGCTTGCAGAGACGGAATTTCCGGGGGTTGGTATGGGCGCTTCCATCATCACGGTCGATGAGAATGGGAAGCTCTCCCGATGAACAACATCTACATTCCGGCATGGCATTATCGGGCGCCAGGCATCGTTCAGCGCACGTGGGGCTGGAGCCCTATCGAGGAAATGGTGCTGCTGTCGCTTGATCGCAACCCAGGAACGATCGATGCCGTCGCGGCACACTTGGGAATCCTGCGACAGATTGTGAGCTCGACCGTAGCCCGCCTTATGCAGTTCGGCCTCGTTGAAGTCCGGCTTTCGCCACAGCCAGTGCTCGCCACAAGCAGCGTCGGGCATAGCTTCATTCGCGCGGGACGTGCGCTTCCTGAACGAACCACGGACCGCGAAATCGGTATCAGTGTCGTATATGAAAAGGTCGGGCAGTCTGTCTTCAGGACGCGAGATGTGGACACGATCCCGGTTTCGAAACTCCCGGCCAGCGGCGCGATTGTCGCTTTTCCATCGGGCGAAGCGCCGGAGACGGACTATTCGATGATGCAGCGCGTCAGTCAGTTCACGGCCGGTACACTTCGTCCGGGCGAATGGCTTCGGGGTGTCGAGGCCAACAGTTCGTTCCTGGAACGAAAATTCCTGGTTCTCAATCTTGACGATGTGAAAGACGGGATACTGCCACTAGGGGCGAGCGACCAGCTCGTGGAAGCCCTGAAGGCGACAATAAAAACCGGCATCTTGCCGACGACCGCTGCTCCGCCAGTCAGCCAGCCTGTGGTGATCGACACGTCGTTTGCCACCGAACAGCTTATCGTTGGGTCCGAACAGCACTTGCAGCGCTTCGAGCAAATCGTTGGCGCTGCAAAGTCGCACATCTTTGTCCTTTCAACGTTTGTCGCTTCGCAGTCCGATGAGAAAGGCAAAGAGAGGCGCGAGAGGATATGGCAGGCCCTCGAGGATGCATGCAGACGAGGCGTCAAATGTCACCTGTTCTTTGGAACGTCGCTTGATCGCGCCAAGCATGCATCAGCCATGCAGGAACTCTACACTCGGCTATCTGCGGTTCGGCAGACGAGAGGCTATCTGCTCGTCCAGAGAGATCCTGTGGGCAGCCATGCAAAGTTTCTCCTAGCAGACGATGGCGATGGTGGTGCAATTGCGGTGATGGGGTCCTGCAATTGGCTTTCGTCCCCGTTTTCGGCTGTCGAGGTTTCCGTAGAACTCAGGGAAACCAACGCTGTTGCGACCGGAATGGATCTACTCCGCGAGATCATTGCCAAACTCTCCGGCGCCAGCCGATCCGTGGAAACGCTTTTGTTTATGGCGTCGGAACTGCGGCGTCAGCGTGCCCGTCTTTCATGGTCTTCAGAAACCCCGCCTCCTACCGCCAGACTAACCATTCTTCGGGCCGACGACCACGAGCGCCTTCTCCGCGTTGCGGCGCACGATGCGCAGGAGCGTTTCGTTTGCTGCACGAATAAGGTCGGAGCCAATATGGTCCCCGCCCTGTTCGACCCCGCAGAGGTCGCAGGCAAGCGATTGAGTGACGTGCGTGTCTACTACTCGCGACGGTCGGGGCCGATCAAACGGGGGCATGTCGCACAACACCGCGAACGTCTGAATGGCATCGTCGAGTTAACTGGCGTACCGGAGCCGCAATTGCACGCCAAGTTCCTGGCGTGGGACAACGACCATATCGTCGTCAGTAGCTTGAACTGGGGCTCGCAATCGGGATTGGAGGAGAACCCATTGGACGAAATCGGCCTTTACCTGCAGGGCACAAAGCTTGCGACATCGTTGCTAGATAAATTCGAGGCAGCGAGTAGATGACCGGGGTAGTGACTGAAAAGTCCGCGCCCAACGCCGCAAACGCCGGCCTCGTCATGAAATTTTTGGAGCTTGATGGGCAAAACGGTCAGCCGCCTCGTTCCGTGAGTATCGGTGGCCTCGAGCTGGAACCACTAAACTACGACCAGCTGGCAGGTGCACAACTGCATAGACCTCTATCCGTCCCGCTCAATTGGCGTCACGCCAGAATTCTTGAGACGAACATCGAGGGCATTGAGATCGATAGTCTGGCACGCGGAAACGCGACGCTCGAGAGCACTCATAATTCGATGGCCGTCAGCCTGCAGCGTGGCGGTTGGCTTCCGTCTGGTCTCGCGATCGCCGATGGTGGCGTTACGATCCTGCCCGATAGAAATGTCATCAGCCAGATAAAGGGACGTTTCGAGGGCGGCTCTGTTGTCGGCGCGGGTCAGGACTTTCTGGACTTGCTTGCTGAGCAGGAGGTGCGACTTAACCCCCTTCTGTTCGCGATCGAAGGCAATGACCGGAGAATTCCAGATCATCAGATCGTAGAAGCGCAGCTGACGGAAGTGACGGCCTTTCTCCGCAAAGCGCTTCCGAAGGCAGAGCTTGTTGTCGGCAACGACAGTCTGAGGGGAGCTCTTGGCCTGATCGAAGACACCCGTGCTGGGCTTGAGCGAAAGAGCAAGTTCCTCCTTCATCTCTCGCCTGTCCTCACTGCTCCAACGAGCCGCAGGCTTTTCGACAAACGATGGACCGATGTGCTTGATGCGGCCGATCGCTACGGTGTGGCTCGCGGTTCTTTGGTTGTTCTGGCGGCGTTGAGCTCAGTGGCGGTTCCAAACTCTGGCAGCCCCGCAAAGAAGATGTTGAAGTTTCGGGCGACATACTCTGACGAGGACGCCTACAACGCGCTCGCAGATATACGTTCGCTTGAAATATTAATTCACCTCCTCGCGCTGTTTCCCGGAGAGCGTCCTGCCATTTTTACAGCCGACAGAGCATTGGCGCTTTTCTGGACCGGAATCCGGGCGCATAACTTCCGACGCGAAATGCGCTCGGTATCGTGCGATCTAGCGCCGGTAGAGCAGTTGTTTCCGGGCGACACGATGAACCTCTGGAAGAGCGATTGCAGACCTCGCGCAGCCGCGCAGGCAACGTAAACCCGTTCATTCGGCGCTTCGTCGATCAATTAGCTGCGTGTGGTCACAGCCGGGATATTGGTTGCACCCGAGAAAGCGGCCGTTGTCGCGACCTTTCCGTTCTACCAGTTGGCCCACGCCGCACGCCGGACACGGATTTAGCGTGTCACCATCAATCGTCTCGAAACGCAAGTTTTCGCCGGCGATTTCTGAGAGCTCCCGAATATATCTGGATGGCTCACGGCTGTTCGTCAGCAGGAACACACCGCGGCTCGCGCGGGTCAATGCGACATAGAAAAGGCGGCGCTCCTCGGCAAACTCAAACGTCTCCGGTCGCGGCATGACTAGATTGAGCAGCTCATCGTCCTCTATCCGGCTTGGCACCCCATAATCGCCTTCGCTGACATCGAGCAGAATCGTATAGTCGGCCTCAAGTCCCTTGGCTCGATGGAACGACAGTCCCGAAACTTCGATATGCTCGAATTTTGGCATCGCCCCCCTGAACGGATCCAGCTGGTTGTAGCGCCACAGCACCATGACCTTGAGCTTCTGGTGCTCGTCGCTCCGCCACTGTACGGAAATCCCGCCAAGGAAGGTATCGAGGCGCTTCAGCAATCGGAGGCATGAATCGGCAAAATCTGACTTGCCGCGATCACCGTCGATTGGAATGACCCGGATCGATCGTGGGATAGCCGGCCGTGTCGACCGCACCGATTTCTTAAGCTGGATCGGATTGCGCTGGACGAAGCTGGCCGCTGTTTCGGCGATGAGCTGATTGCAGCGATAGGTTTGCTCCAGACGACCTTGCCAACTTGCCCCAAAATTCGCCTCGAACTGCGTGAATATCGTAATGTCCGAACCGGCAAAGCGATAGATCGACTGCCAGTCGTCACCCACCGCAAAGATCTTGGTGAACGGCTTCTGGTGTTTCAGCGCCTTGATCAGCTTCGCGCGCGGCTCGGAAATATCTTGGAACTCTTCGACGAGGATCAGGGAGTATGGGCTCTCATATTGTCCGGTTTCCACTAGCCGCGTGGCATTGGCGATCATCGAGTCGAAATCGATGCGGTTGGCCTCTACCAGCTTCTGGGAATAGGTTTCGGTGATCTTCCAGACGACCTGCGCAAATTCCCTGGCGCGGGTGCGATCGTGAAGCGATTTGGCGCGCTCAAGCAGCATGTCCAGGGTCAGGTGGCCGGCGCGAATGTGTTTGATGCAGATCGCAATCAGCTTGTGATAGTGCTTGATGACAACCGGCTCGAGGGCTTTCACGATCGCCGCATAGCTTTTACGTTCGAACCGAATGCCCCGTTTCGCAAGCTCTGCTTCGAGTTCCGCAATCAGCGATCCATCACTCGCTTGCGCCGACGTGGTCCGGAATACATCCATCCCGGCCTTGCGGTATGCGGCCAGCTTGTTTTCGGCATGGGTGACGTAGTCCGCGAAGGGGGACGTGCCGTCAGCGTTGATGGCCAGATGCTCATGGATCGTTTTGCTGGCGGGGTAATAGAAGTCCGGATGGACGTACCGGATTTCCCCGTTTCCCTCGTTGATCGGGATCTGACGTTCGTACTCGAACTCGACGGAGTGCAGCCAGAGCCAGTTGGTGACTGTCTGCTCCTGGAGCGACTTCACATAGATGCCGGCCATCGTGCCGACGGTCGCATTTCCTTTCCGCCGGCGCACCGACAGGTAGCGCTCGTAGTCTGCCTCGGAATCGAACACCTCTGCCGGGATATCCGCCTTAGGATGAAGGACGAGGAGGTTGACCCAAAGCCCGGCGAATTCCGCGTCCGAACGCAGCAGCTCGTCTATGATCTCTTCGATCACTCTGGCCTCGCCGGCGGGATGTTCGACCCAGTCGGCAAGCTGAGGGGGACGGCCTTCGACCTCTTCGATAATTCCGCGACCGAGGGCGTGAAACGTGATCACTTTACATCCCGGATTTCCTGGATCGACCGCGAGCTGTCTGTATATCCGCTCTTTCAGTTCATCGGCGGCGCTCTTGTTGAAAGCGAGCACAAGGATTTCCTCAGGCCGATAGAGCTGCTTGTCGAGGACGTAGGCGACCTTGCCGACCATGGTGGCGGATTTGCCTGAGCCGGCAGAGGCGACGAGGAGATTGTTGTCTTCCAATCGAATGCACGCCTCGCGTTGCTGATCGGACAATGACCGGCCATCCAGATTGTCGTAGAACGACCGGTATCTCGACAGCTCAGCCGAGACAAACGCATCATTATATCTGTGGCGAACATCCGGATCGGTGAGGAAGGTGAGCGATCGGGGCAGCGCCGCTTTAAGGGTGGCCGGCATCAGTTCCGGGTCGAACAGAGGGTGCGAAAGCGCGGCCGCGGCTTCACCTGTTACATTCGCAATCGCACGGGCCAGGTCGGCATGGGCCAGATATTGCCGGTTACCCTCGGTGATAGACTGTAGTTTCGTATCCACTTCGCTCAGGCGCTCGGTGTCGGAGCCGATCAAGTCGAAGAGGTGGTTATTGATAAAGCTGTAAAGGTCTGCCGCAATCCGGGTTGCTGCCTCTTCTCCGAGGCAGGGCAGGCTGTAGATTCGATTGCGAGACCGGACTTCGACCGAATGCCACAGCAAAGCCTTGCCGACGGAAATGGCTATGACGTCCAGACAAGGAAGATTGTCGGCGCCGTTCACGTTGATCTGCAGGGCCGCCGGCAACGACGAGCTCAGCGTCACTTTCCATTTTCCTTGGGGAAGGAGTCGGGCAAAAAATCCAGGCCGGTGTGTTCGAACACGATCAGACATCAGAGCTCACGTGCTACCAGAAAGTTCAGTCCGAAAGCCACTTGCAATCGGTCCAATGCCGTTCATACCGTCTTGCGAATTCTGTCATCTCCCGAACATTGGCCTGCGGTGTCTGACAGGCGCGGGCGCAGGTCGAGACGACATCCCGGTAAAGGGACGCGGAGACGGGCCGGATGCCCTCGTAGTTCATGATCAGGTCGGGAAGGCGCTCCGTGATTGCCTCTCCCCGAGGCGCCATGACAAAAGTCGGCGGTGTCCCGTATGCATTGATCAAGATGTATCTCCAGCTCGGGTCGGCCTGACCTTGGGTGGGAACGATCTCGCAAGGGCAAGCATCACCGCCGCCGGAAATCTCCTGATAGACCGCTTCGAGCGCGTGAGCCTTCCTGGCAATCAGGACATAGGGTCCTGCGGGCGTGTAGCCGCCCATCCCTTCGTCATATTCGATGCCTAACAGGCGTAAGAGGTCGAAGCGCGCCGCTCGGTCCAGGAGGGAGCGCTCCGAGATGAACCACTGGAGTTGCCGCAGGGTAATCCCGGCTGCGGTGGCGATCTCTCTGGGCGAATTGGGCCAGCAGGCGACCAGGTTTTTGGCGATTTCGGCCGCATTGTCGTACTCTTCGTAGGCCGTGATGTCGTCGTCGTCATCGACGTCCTCTGATGGGTCTTCTCCCGAAAGCAGCCATATCCTGCCGGTAAATCCGTCGTGTTTGAAATAACGCGGCCGATCGGGTGGGAGTGAGGTCTCCCAGGATGACAGCCATGCACCGGCTTCCCAGTCCACTTTTTCGAGGAGAATGTCTGCCGGCTTTCGCATCGGCAATTCCAGCCAAGACTCGATCTTCTCCTCGAGTTTTCTGTTGCTGAGTCTGAGAGGACCGCGACCCGCCCTCCAATCGTGATCCTCGTGTGCATCGCGACAAAGGGTCTCGACGGACGCGACCAGCGACAGACCGACCGGGTCGTGTCTTTTTGACAGCCACAGGGAGGCATCCTGGGCTGAGCGCAACGATGCGGGCACTGTTTTATCCTTGGCGTCCGCAACCTCAGGCCGGATGCCGATCTTGGATCCGCCGCCAGTGTCGGATCGGCCTGTGCCACATGGCGGTTCACACGCAGAATATCCGGCAGACCGCGCAAACCCTCTGCGTTTCCCCATGCCGTCAGCAGCACGTCGCGCAACGATTTGTGCTTCTCCATGGTGGAAAATGTCAGCCAGCGGATCGGCAGGCCGGCAACGGTGAGCCCATAAAGTATGATGGGGCTCAGCCCATGCCGTTTGGCGTCCGCTAGTCGTATCGGATCGCGGATAGCGACAACGCCGTGCTGAGGGTGGTGGAATAGAAACTTGGCGGTTGAGACGTAGAAGTGATGTTCTCGGTCTGGCTGTTGCGCCTTATTGTCCATGGCTGCTCTCAAAATCATCAAATCGTTGGTCAGCATCCTACGTTTTCGACGTCAGCGCCTAAAGTACTTCCTTGCTTTAAATAGCGCTTGTTCGCAGTTCCCTAGCCGCAAACTCCGCGCGAAATGCGCCTGATCAGGGTCGTCGTTGCTTGCCCCGACGCCGATGCGTATTGTGCGCGGCCATGCCGCAATCGGATCGGAATAAAATGACCTCGCAACTCGACTTCTTTGCAACACCTGTTCTGCCTACCGCGCAGGTTGCCAGGCCGCAGGTTATTGCAAAAAGTGGGCAGGAGGGCATTGGTTCGGATGACGAGGCCATGGCCCGTCATCTGCAAGCGACCGGCAATTATCGCATCTTGCGAAAGCTCCGACCGCGGCCGATCGTCGAGCCCCCGAGGCCGGAATTTCCGCGTCGTGGCGTCATTCTCGATATCGAAACCACCGGCCTCAATCATCGCTCCGACGAAATCATCGAAATCGGCGTGATAGCCTTCACCTTCAATGACGCGGCGCGATTGGCGACGTCACGGGCGTCTATGGCGGACTTCAGCAGCCAACTGGCCCGATCCCCGCCGAAATCACCCGCCTCACCGGGATCACCGACAATATGGTCGCCGGTCAGGTGATCGACGTTGCCTGCCTCAAATCCCTCACTGAGCCTGCCGACTTGATCATTGCTCACAATGCCGGCTTCGATCGACCTTTTTGCGAAGCTTTCTCGCAGATGTTTTGCAACAAGGCTTGGGCTTGCTCGGTTTCTGAGATCGACTGGTCGGCACGCGGCTTCGAGGGAAGCAAGCTCGGTTACCTGATCGGCCAGTCGGGCTATTTCCACGATGGCCACCGCGCGGTCGATGACTGCTTCGCACTGCTGGAGGTGCTCGGGCAGACACGGCCCGGCCCCACTGCGGCGCCATTTGCGGAACTCTATCAGGCCAGCCAGCGATCGCGGGTTCGCATTTATGCAGAGAACAGCCCGTTCGACATGAAGGATCAGCTCAAGGCGCGCGGTTACCGCTGGTCTGACGGCTCCGACGGCCGTCCGAAGTCCTGGTGGGCGGAATTGCCAGAAGAGAGGCTGGAAGAGGAGCTGCATTTCCTGCGGACGGAGATCTATCGCTGGGATGCCGATCCAGCGGTCAAATATCTGACAGCGTTCGACCGCTTCCGGGCTGTTTGAATGGTCGGGAGGGGCGATGACGACCGTTCTGGGTATTGATGCAGCCTGGACCGCGGCACAGCCGAGCGGTGTCGCATTGGTCTCCGCCGCGGTCGGCAATTGGCGCCTGATCTTCGCGGGATCGTCCTATCGCCACCTTCTGGATCGCGCCGAAGATGATCGGATCTCCACGTCCCGTCCATCCGGCTCGGTCGCAGAGGCCGCCGCTCTCCTTGCCGCGGCCGGGAAAATTGCGGGCTCAGCCGTGGATCTCGTCTGTCGCAGGAGCCGATTACGGCGCGCCGGGTTTCGGACAATCTGGTCTCGGCAGCCTATGGCGCCCGTCATTGTAGCACGCATACGCCGAGCGCGATCAGGCCCGGTAAAATCAGCGATGACCTGCGGAGCGGATTTGCGCTTTGCGGCTATGGGCTGCTGACGAAAGAGGTTTGCTCGCCGGGCCTGCTGGAGGTCTACCCGCATCCAGCCCTGGTCGAACTGATGCGTGCCGAAAAGCGGCTGCCTTACAAGCAGGGTAAGACCCGCAATTACTGGCCAACGGAAACCCCTGCCAGTCGGCGCAACAGACTCTTCGAAACCTGGCGGTCGATCGTCACCTCCCTCGACGGGGAGGTACAGGGCGTTTCGGAAAGACTGGTGCTGCCGCCGTTTGACGCGGCGCCGTGGCAGCTGAAAGCCTTTGAGGATATGCTCGACGCCGTCATCTGCGCGTGGGTCGGGATATGCGTCTTCGAGGGAATCGCCGTGCCATTCGGTGACGACACTTCGGCGATCTGGATACCCCGGTCAGAGCTTCTCGCGTCGCGGCGGTGTCAGTCATGATCGGATTCTTGCGGCGATGGATCGAACACCGGCGTGCAATCCTTCGCCGATGGCAAGAGGATGCGAAGCAGCTAGCTGCATCGGATCCGTTTGGCGCTCGTTACGAGGCGCAACGAATGGCGCTCCGCAGACGTGCTCAAGGCAAACTTGGCGAATACTGACATTGGGCCAAAGGTGCGAGCGAAGTCGCCCGTATCGAACGGCGTGCCGCGATGGACTTTGAGGTCGTCAAGGCGATTGCTGATCGGGAAGGCGGGTCTCGCCGGTAGCCACCTGTACGGCGCGTCGCGGTGAGTACCCAGGCTGGTACTGTCTCGACCTTCCGATGTTTCCATGCATCTAGGTCCAGGAGGTTGGTTGCTGGTTCGATTCCTTTCAACTGCAATCACCCGGATGCGCGGCAGATAATGCCGATCTAAGAGGTGAGCGCCGATCGTCACACCGAACATGGCAAGTACCTTAGGCGCTGGTCAGCCGTTGAGCCTTGGCGGCTCCGCCGCGCTGAGCGTAGTCCAATCCATAAACCATCAAGTCGGCGAGGTGTGCATCCACGGCTGCCCTCGATATCCCTGGCTGCACGCCGAAGATTTCAAACGTCAGTCCCGTCGGCGGGGTGGTCTCAAGCGCCCGCTTCATGGCGTTGAAATCACCTTTCACAAAACGTGAAGGGTTGCGGTGATGACCCGGATTGATGCGATGTTCAACGTGCTGAGTAAGCACCGCGGCATCGCAGAAGGCGATTGATTTCAGCATCTGGCCGGACACTTCATACACATCGCCGACGCGCCGGCCAGAGGGTGCGCCGCCCGCGCCTTTGCAGTGATAGAGCCTGACAATAAGGGAGCCGTCCGGGTTTTGCACGAACGCGATATAGTCAGCTGCTTCCCCGCTGCGGTGGTCATAAACGAGCGCAATGAGATCGTCCGATGCGCACAGGTGCCGCTCCAGCCCCTGATGGACAGTCAGCCGTCCATCAGGCTGGTCTGGCCCGAACTCCATGTCAATCTTGCAGTTGTCCCACGCGAGAGCGTCGGCATCGCCGTCGCGAAGCTGTGTGACGACATCGGCTGCTGCAGCAATAAGATTGACACCAATGAATGACGACTTATCGGCCGCGTAAAAGACTGGAGGATGATGGGATAGCCACGACGCCAGGTCCGTCCACTCGTCATAACCTGTGACAATTTCGACATCGCTTGCCCCGGCCTTTGTGAACAAGGCTCCCCCACCAAGGTTGAAGGAAATGCTTCCGCTGAAGGTATCCGAGACGACATCGAAGGTCATGGTGGAACGCCCTCCGTTCACCTGGAAATTGGCGAGTTCGAGATCGGTGACGATCCTATAGGTCCAAGGTGCGGCGGCTCCCGCTCTCCACCGGACACGCGGCGCTAGGCGATAAGCTTGCTTGTGCCAGCCGGCGGCAATGATGTGCTCCGGCAGCTGCCGCAAGGTGCGCGCGTGCTGAATGATGTCGAGTTGCGACGCTGCTATCCCGCCGCCGCCGCCAAGCCTTCCGTTCAGTTCGGTGATCCACTCGATGTATTCAGCGACGGAGAGGCGTTGGTTAGACCAGATACGCGAGCTGCTACTGGCGCCTATCGTCTCACGCACGTCGTCGTCGCCCACCCCGCTTCCGAAGAAGTGACCCTGCGAATAGGCGCGTGAATCGCCAGTTGTAATTGCGCGCTCGGCCGCCGGTCCAGTCATCACGCGATAAGACTCGGCTTGGGAGTTCACGGCCGTGTTCTTTAGGCCGACATTGTAGAACCTGAGGCTGTTCAGCCCACTCAAGGCACGCCGCGTGCGCTCGTAACTGATCGGTCGATGCTGGTCGGGCAGCGCCGTCTGAATCAGGTCGAGGTAGATACGTGCCGTTCGGCGAGTCGAGCCTATGTAACACAGGCGCGATGCCTGATTGTAGGCCAGCAGGAATGCGTCATGGCGCACGTTCACCAGAACATCTGAGGTTGCCCAATTCGGCGGCGAGGTGTCTACGGTCAGAAGCAGCGTCACTAGCCCGTCATCCGATGTCCACTGCTTGGCCACCCTCAGGTTGCGACCAATGACATCTCCAAAAAGCGAGAAATCCGGTTGGGCTTGGCACTCGAAGATCTGCGCGTGCGCATAGAGTTCCAGCAGGAGAGGCGTGACGGAATCGTAGTCGGAGTCGGCCTGCTTGTTGATCTTGAGGAAATCCAACATCTCCCGGTCGGCTTCCACCTCCGCGATCTGAGCGCGCGCGACATCATCGATCAGCTCCGCGATGTCGACGCCTTCCTTGAACAGCTTGACCGACGCTTCTTTCAGTCGCGAGAGCGGCGCTACGAGCGTTGCATCGCCAGTCGAGGCATCGTTCGTGCGCGCGAAGCGACCGATGAATTGCAGAGTGGGAACAAGCGACCGGTGCGGGGCGTGCAGCGCTGCGATCTTCAATTTCGGGAAGTCATAGCCTTCGCCAAACATGTCGACGCAGACCACGCCGTCGATCTCGCCCGCGAGCAGCTCGGCCTCTGCTTTGTCCTGGGTGCGCTTCGATGCGTGACTGTCGATCGCTCTAACCCGGGCGCCAGTCTCTTCGTAGAGGCCTACCAACCTCCGCGCCGACGCTATCGTCGCCGCGCGGGCGAAAATACGATGATCGAAGCCAGCCGCCTGATCAGCGCGCAGCCGGGCGACTGCCGTTCGTGCAACCGCCCGGTCGATCTCGTCATCGTCATTGGCATTGCGCACCGGCGCCGGAGTGAAGGTGACGCGCCCGAAAGCGGATTCTTTAGCGGCTTTCGACACCGGATACCAATAGGCCATCCTCCCCGGGATCACCTTTCGATCTCGGCGGAAGGGGGTAGCGGTCAGGAAGACAAATCGCGCTTCCGGATAATGCGCAAGGAAGGCTGCCCACGTTTCCGCGGGCGCGTGATGCGCCTCATCGAAGATGATCAGGTCAAAGAGGTCAGATGGGGCTTCCGGCGCGACAGCTGGCGAGAGGCTCTGAGGTGTCGAGATGACGACGTCCTGTCCCGCGGCCTTCGTCCACGCGTCAGCGTCGCGGGGTGCGCCTTTTTGACCGAGCACCGCCGGGTTGGGTGTCGCCGCCGCGACGACGCCAAGCCGACGAAGGACGGACAGCTCCTTGAAGTGGCTGGTCGTCTGCTGGCGCAAGGCGTCAGACGGCTCCACAACCAACACCCGCCGCGCTCGCAACAAAAAGGGCAGAGCCATCAGAAGCGCTGTCTTACCGTAGCCCGTTGGTAAGGAAAGGATCGCTGGCTCATCGTAAACGGAAAAATGCGCCAGCGCTGAGTGCAGTGCGCCCAGTTGACCGGGACGGAAGCCAGTATTAGGCCCGCCAATTAGATTCAGAATGAGATTGTTATCTGTAAAGTAGGGCATCCCTTCCTCCCCCTGAGCTGCAATGCAATTGATTCCAGCTTGTTTTGCAAGAATGACTGCGTGCTTAGGTTGAGGAATTTGCTTCTGGCCTCCAGGCAGATCATCGGCCGGCCAATTTTTTACGAACCGGCCGGCAGGTGCTTTACCAAGGCGGTCTAACCCTCCGCAGGCAGCGGAAGCTGTTCAGCTGATGCAGGGGACGCGGAGATGCATCGTCCTACCCAAGGTTTACCCGCGGGTGATGGAGACCTCCTTCGCGCGGCGACTGCTAGTTTGTGCGAGGTCAGCCGACCTGTTCCACTGCCAGTGTGCCTGCGGCAAGCGGCTTGATCAGCGATTGGGCTGAGATGGTCGGATCGAGCCAGTTGGCCCAAGCATCACGCTCCAGAATGACAATCTGCCGGTCGTGGTACGGCGCGATGTCCGGTCCCGGTTCCATCGTCAGCATTGTGAAAGCTTGCCCGACCTCGGGCGTGTCGCGCCAGATGCCGGCAATGCAGAAGATCGGCTCGCCCTTCTTGGTGAACAGCCATTTGTCCTTGCGCTTCTTCTTCGGATCCGTGGGTTCTGTGAACTCGTAAAATCCGTCAGCAATGATCAGGCAGCGATTGGAATTGAATTCCCGGCCCTCCGACCGGAAATTATATACCGGACGCTTGTTCGGCCCCGGCCAACTCCAGCGCCGCTGCACGAGCTCGGCCTGATCGCGGGCGCCGTCGATCGTTCTGACGATTGGGCCGAGATCGGTGATCTTGATGTCCTCGCGGGCTTCGAGGTTTGGCGCGCCTTCACCGAAGCGGATCTTGATCTTGAGCTCGGCGAAGTCCTCGACGATCGAGGCGACATCCACCATCAGCCGATAATCATTGCACATGCTTCCTCCGTCTCAGGTCTAATTGCCTCTCAAGTGTGTTCCTGATATGTTCCATCTATGACGAGTGCGACCATTTTCCATTCTGACGCCCCGCTCGATGAGCGCCGTGTGATCATAAGGCGCCATGACGGCGATGTGGAGATGGTGGAGCTGCCGTGGGGGCTGCGCCCCCGCGACGGCGATGCGCGCGCCGTCAACGTCGTTCGATCGGAAGGGAGGACGTTTCCGAGCCACCGCTGCCTGGTGCCGGCCTCGGAGTTTCGCCATAGGAGCTTCAGCTTCTCGCTCGCCAATGGCGACTGGTTCTACTTCGCGGGGATCTGGCGGCCGGCGATAGAAGACTGGCCGGAGGCCTATGCCATTCTGACGATCGAGGCGAATGCTGATCTCGCGCCGTTCCACGACCGGCAGATGGCGGTGCTGACACGCGATCAACGCATGGCCTGGCTCGACGGGCCTGTGCCCGAGGAGGAAATCCTTCGGCCGTTGCGGGCAGGGACATTCCGGGTCAAGCGCCATTCGACCGATCCTGTCCAGGCGACACTGGCGGTCTAAAGCGCCAGCCGCAACTGCGGCGCCACTCCAGAGGTCTGCCGTTCCAGCGAGGATAGCGAGACGCCGAGCAGGCGAATTCCCTTGCGCGGCGGGAAGATCGGGGCGAGAAGCAGCCCGACCACCTCCTCGAGATTGCTGATTGTTTGCAGAGGTGCCGCAACCGTCTTGCTGCGAGTGATCTGGGTGAAGTCGGCATATTTGACCTTGAGCGTCACGGTCTTGGCGCCGATCTCATTGGCCTCGCAGTAACCCCACACCTTCTCCATCAGCGGCTGAAGGCCTTCGCGTGCCGGCTCAAAGGCGTGAATGTCCTCAGAGAACGTGTCTTCCGCGCCGACGGATTTCCGCACGCGGTTCGGCTTGATCTCGCGATTGTCGATGCCGCGGGCGATGCCATAGAAATATGGTCCCGACTTCCCGAAGTGTTCGACCAAAAACTCGAACGACTTCTCTTTGAGATCGGCACCCGTCTCGATCCCGAGCCGATGCATCTTTTCGGCGGTTGCAGGACCGACGCCATGGAACTTCTTGATGGGGAGTTGCTCGACGAAGGCCGGCCCGTTCTTCGGCGTAATGACAGCCTGACCATTGGGCTTGTTGAGGTCGGATGCCATCTTGGCGAGGAATTTGTTGTAGGAAATCCCGGCCGACGCATTGAGGCCGGTGACCTGCTTGATCTTCGCCCGGATCTCCGCGGCAATCTCGGTGGCGATCTCCATGCCCTTCAGGTTTTCGGTGACGTCGAGGTAGGCCTCATCGAGCGAGAGTGGCTCGATCATCGGCGTGTATTCGGCGAAGATCGCGCGAATCTGCAACGAGACGGCCTTGTAGACGTCGAACCGCGGCCTGACGAAGACGAGGTCGGGGCATTTGCGCTTCGCGGTCACCGAAGGCATCGCCGAATGAACACCGAACCTCCGTGCCTCGTAGCTGGCGGCCGCCACCACCCCACGGGCGGCAGGATAGCCGACAGCAACCGGCAGACCGCGTAGCTCGGGATTGTCGCGCTGTTCGACCGACGCGTAGAAGGCATCCATATCCACATGCACGATCTTGCGCGGCCGCTCGCTCCCTTCGTCGTTTGTCATGGCCTAGCTTTCGTCACGACCATCTGTATCGCCTAGACATGGGAAGTGCGCGCCGCATTTGTCACCCTCCGGCGTTTGCATGTGCTCGCAGCCCCTCGCCATGCGGCGGCGGATCGCCGCGAAGCTTACACCGGCACCAAATGCTTTCCCAACAGCTTGCGCTCAAGCGCGCAGTGGCGATGACATGGGCGACAGGTGAATCAATTGCCGGCGCCCGGTGATCCCTCAGTCTCGGACCCAGATCGTTCACAGCCTGCCGTCGGCGCATGCGAAAAAATTCCCATTCCTGCCATCGAATTGAATCCGTTCACCGATTTCTTCGATGGGCACTCTCGCTCAACTTCCGCGCGCCACATGCGCATTGACTCATTTTTGCTTTGAGAACAAATACAGAACATAATTCACCATCTCAAGCCGAAAACGGGTTGCCGTAAAGGAGATCATGACCGCAGTCGTCGCCACTTCAAATGCCGTTCTCGACGAGTTGCGCGAGAAAATCGCCAGCCTGGAAGGGGCAGGCTCACGCAAACGTAGTGTTCTGCCGTTTGGGGTGCCGGAGCTTGATGCGCAGCTGCCGGGAGGTGGGCTCGCCTTTGGCGCGCTGCACGAAGTGGCAGGCGGCGGAAACGGCGCGGTCGACGGCGCGGCCGCGGCACTCTTCATCGGCGGCATCGCTGCCCGCACCACCGGCAAGGTGGTCTGGTGCCTGACGCGCTTCGATCTTTTCTTTCCGGCGCTCGCCCAGGTCGGGCTTCATCCCGACCGCGTCATTTTCGTCGAGTGCGACAAGGAAGAGACGGTGCTCGCAAGTTTCGAGGAGGCTTTGCGCTATGGCGGCCTCGGCGCCGTCGTCGCCGAGCTGGTGCGCCTGCCGATGACGGCATCGCGCCGGCTGCAGCTGGCGGCGGAAAAGTCGGGAACCTTGGGCCTGGTGATCCGCCGGTGGCGGCGCCAGACCGAAGCTTCCGACTTCGGCATGCCGACGGCCGCGGCAAGCCGCTGGCGGATTTCGGTGCTGCCGTCCGAGCCTCTGCCTGTGCAGGGCGTCGGTCGGGCGCGCTGGCTGGCGGAGCTGATGCGGGTCAGAGCAGGAGAGGGAGGAGAATTCATCATCGGAGCGTGTGATGGCCAGGGTCGTATCCGTCTTTCTTCCGACACTGCCGACCGACCGGATCAGACGGACCGATCCTTCGCTGTCTCCTGACACGCCGCTGGTGGTGATCGCCAGGAGCGGATCGAAGCGATGGATCGCCGCGGCCGATCGGGCAGCTCTTGAACTCGGTCTTCGCATCGGCATGCCGGCCGCCAAGGCGCAGGCACTGGTCCAGGGCCTGGTGATGATCGATGCCGATCCGGCGGCCGACCTCGCAGTCCTGGAACGGCTGACGCTCTGGGCCTTGTCGCAATATTCGCCCGTCGTTGCCATGGATCCTCCTGACGGTATCATCATGGATACCGAAGGCGCCGATCATCTCCAGGGTGGCGAGGAACTGATGCTGTCGGGTCTCGTCAATCGCTTGCGCGGCCGGGGTCTCGCAGCGCGAGCGGCGATCGCCGAGACCTGGGGTGCGGCGCATGCGATCGCCCGCACCACCAGTCGTGAGACGGTGATCGTCCCCCGCGGCGAGACAGCCAGGGCCGTGAATCGGCTGCCGCTCTCCTCGCTGCGGCTGCCGGCGGAAACCGTCGCAAGTCTCCGAACCCTCGGCTTCGCGACCGTCGGCGATCTCGCCGCCATCCCACGAGCGCCGCTGACGCTGCGCTTCGGTCCGGAGGTCGGACGCCGTCTCGACCAGATGTTCGGCCGCGTCGCCGAGCCGATCGATCCGATCCGGCCAGTCGACCTCGTCGAGGTTCAAAAATCCTTTGCCGAGCCGATCGGCGCACCCGAGACAATCGAGAAATATGTGAGCCGCCTGGTGCGGCAGCTCTGTCTGGAACTCGTGAAGCGCGGGCTTGGCGTGCGGCGTGCCGATCTCATTGTCCATCGGGTCGACAACACCATCCAGGCGCTTCGGGCCGGGACGGCGAAGCCGGTCCGCGACATCGCCTGGCTGACAAAGCTCTTCCGCGATCGCATCGAAAGGATCGAGCCCGGCTTCGGCATCGAGAAGCTCAGCCTGGCCGCAATCATTGCCGAGCCGCTGATCGAGGCACAGTCGGCGTCGTCGCTCATTGAAGAACAGGTAACCGACGTGACGCCGCTGATCGATGTACTCGGCAATCGCGGCGGACAGCGGAGTTTCCGCGTGGCGCCGGTCGCAAGCGACGTCCCCGAGCGCAGCGTTCAGCGGATCGCGCCGACGGCGGCGGAAGACGGCGCCACCTGGCCGCTCAACTGGCCGAGGCCGCCGCGCCTTCTGGCGCGTCCCGAACCGATCGAAGTGATCGCGCTTCTGCCGGACCATCCGCCCGTCTCGTTCACCTGGCGTGGCAAGCGGCGGCGAGTGAAGCGCGCCGACGGACCGGAACGGATCTTTGGCGAGTGGTGGAAACGCAGCTCCGAATGGGTTGCGGTCCGCGACTACTTCGTCGTTGAGGATGATGTCGGTGAACGCTTCTGGATTTTCCGAGCCGGCGACGGCGTCGACGCGGAAACAGGATCGCATAAGTGGTTCCTGCACGGGATGTTTGCCTGATGCGCTATGCCGAACTGCAAGTCACCACGCATTTCTCGTTCCTCCGCGGCGCGAGCTCGGCGGAGGAGCTGTTTGCGACCGCAAAACTGATGGGCATTGAAGCGCTCGGCATTGTCGACCGCAACAGCCTGGCAGGCATCGTGCGGGCGCTGGAAGCCTCGCGCGCGACGGGACTCAGGCTGATTGTCGGCTGTCGGCTTGATTTGGCCGACGGCATGTCGATTCTCGTCTATCCGACCGATCGTGCCGCTTATTCGCGGCTGACAAGGCTGTTGACCTTGGGCAAGGGCCGGGGCGGGAAGGCAAAGTGCGTGCTGCATCTGGACGACGTGGCGCTCTATGCCGAAGGTCTGATCGGCATCCTGGTGCCGGACATGCCGGACGACGTCTGCGCCGTGCAGCTCAGGAAGATGGCCGAGGTCTTTGGCGATCGCGCCTATGTCTCGCTCTGCCTGCGCCGCGCCCCAACGATCAGCTGCGACTGCACCAGCTGTCGAACCTTGCCGTTAAGCACCGGGTAAAGACGGTCGTGACCAATGATGTGCTGTTTCATGAACCCGGCCGCCGGCAGCTGCAGGATGTCGTCACCTGCATCCGCACCAGAACCACCGTCGACGACGTCGGCTTTGAGCGCGAGCGGCATGCCGACCGTTATCTGAAGCCGCCGGAGGAAATGGCTCGACTTTTTCCTGGTTACCCGGAAGCGCTGGCGCGGACGATGGAGATCGTCGAGCGCTGCAGGTTTTCGCTCGAAGAGCTGGTCTATCAGTACCCCGAGGAGGCGCTGATCCCGGGGATGACGGCGCAGCAGTCGCTTGAGCACTACACCTGGGAGGGCGTCAAGACACGTTATCCCGAAGGGCTTCCTGCGAATGTCGAGAAGACGATACGCCACGAGCTCGCTCTGATCGAGACGATGAAATATGCGCCCTACTTCCTGACCGTCTTCTCGATCATCCGCTATGCCCGATCGCAGGGCATTTTATGCCAGGGCAGGGGATCGGCCG
Organism: Sinorhizobium fredii USDA 205; assembly: GCF_001461695.1. Lineage (GTDB taxonomy): Bacteria > Pseudomonadota > Alphaproteobacteria > Rhizobiales > Rhizobiaceae > Sinorhizobium > Sinorhizobium fredii. Next base: position 131,583 of record NZ_AUTC01000066.1, read on the forward strand.
CCAATTCCGCCGTCTGCTATGTGCTCGGCGTCACCTCGATCGACCCCGACACCAACGATCTCCTGTTCGAGCGCTTTGTCTCCCAGGAACGCGACGAGCCGCCCGATATCGATGTCGATTTCGAGCACGAGAGGCGCGAGGAGGTGATCCAGTGGATCTACAAGACCTACGGCCACGACAAGGCGGCGCTCTGCTCGACCGTCACGCGCTATCGTGCCAAGGGCGCCATCCGCGATGTCGGCAAGGCGCTGGGTTTGCCGGAGGATCTGATCAAGGCGCTGTCGTCCGGCATCTGGTCCTGGTCGGAAACGGTCGGCGAGCGCCAGGTCCGCGACCTCGGCCTCAATCCGGAGGACCGGCGGCTCGCCTTGACTCTACGACTTGCCCAGCAGCTGATGGGCGCGCCACGCCATCTTGGCCAGCATCCCGGCGGTTTCGTCCTGACCCACGACCGGTTGGATCATCTCGTGCCGATCGAGCCGGCGACCATGGTCGACCGGCAGGTGATCGAATGGGACAAGGATGACGTCGAAGCGCTCAAAATGATGAAGGTCGACGTGCTGGCGCTCGGTATGCTGACCTGCATGGCCAAGGCTTTCGCCCTGATCTACGAGCACAAGCATGAGGATCTCGACCTTGCGACCATCCCCCAGGAGGACCCGGCGACCTACGCGATGATCCGCAAGGCTGACACGCTCGGCACCTTCCAGATCGAATCCCGCGCCCAGATGTCCATGCTGCCCCGCATGAAACCCAGAACCTTCTACGATCTCGTCATCCAGGTGGCGATCGTCCGCCCCGGCCCGATCCAGGGCGACATGGTCCATCCGTATCTGCGCCGGCGCGAGGGCAAGGAGAAGGTCGAGTACCCGACACCCGAATTGGAGGCGGTCCTCCATAAGACGCTGGGCGTGCCACTGTTTCAGGAGTCGGCAATGAAGGTGGCGATGGTCTGTGCGGGGTTCACGGGCGGCGAAGCCGACCAACTCCGGAAATCCATGGCGACCTTCAAGTTCACGGGCGGCGTTTCACGCTTCAAGGACAAGCTCGTCTCGGGAATGATCAAGAACGGCTACTCGCCGGAGTTCGCCGAGAAGACATTTTCGCAGCTAGAAGGCTTCGGCTCCTACGGCTTCCCCGAGAGCCATGCCGCGTCCTTCGCGATGATCGCTTACGCCTCCAACTACGTGAAATGCCATTTTCCGGATGTCTTCTGTGCGGCGCTTCTGAACTCGCAGCCGATGGGCTTTTACGCTCCCGCGCAGATCGTCGCCGACGCGAGGAAGCACGGCGTTGAGGTCCGTCCCGTCTGCATCAATCGGTCGCGATGGGATTGCACGCTCGAGCCGATTGCAGGCAGTGATGGGCATGCAGTCCGGCTCGGCATGCGTCTGGTGCGCGGTCTGGCGATTGCCGACGCGGCGCGCATCGTCGTCGCGCGTGCTGACGAGCCCTTCGCATCGGTCGACGACATGTGGCGGCGATGCGGCGTGCCGGTCGCCTCGCTCGTCGAGCTCGCCGAAGCCGATGGCTTCCGGCCGTCATTGCGACTCGAGCGACGTGATGCGCTCTGGGCAATCAAGGCGCTGCGCGACGAACCGCTTCCGCTGTTCACGGCGGCGGCCGAACGGGAGGCTCGGGCAATTGCCGAGCAGCAGGAGCCGGAAGTCAAGCTCAGGCAGATGACCGAAGGCCACAACGTCGTCGAGGACTACAGCCATATCGGGCTGACGCTCCGGCATCATCCCTTGAGTTTCCTGCGGAGCGACCTTGCCAAGCGTCGGATCGTCACCTGCGCCGAAGCGATGACGGCGCGCGACGGGCAATGGCTGATGGCGGCCGGGCTGGTGCTGGTGCGACAGCGACCAGGGTCGGCAAAGGGCGTGATGTTCATCACCATCGAGGACGAGACCGGTGTGGCAAACGTCGTCGTCTGGCCGAAGCTCTTCGAGCGGTCGCGCCGGACAGTCCTCGGCGCCAGCATGATGGCAATCAACGGCAGGATCCAGCGGGAAGGGGACGTGGTGCACCTGGTCGCCCAGCAGCTCTTCGATCTCTCGACTGATCTGTCGAGCCTTGCCGAGCGCGACGGCACATTCCGGCCGCCGACCGGCCGCGGCGACGAATTCGCCCATGGTTCTCCCGGGAGCCCCGATTCCCGCGAGCGACCGGTCCCGGGAGTTCGGGCGAGGGATATGTTCACACCGGATCTTCATATCGATACACTGAAGATCAAGAGCCGGAATTTCCAGTAGAGCGCCGGCGCGCCGGCTCCTGGTCGTCACAAACTAAGATCAGCGGTCATCAAGAGCTTCGAGCGCCTGCTCGGCGAAACCAGGTGACGTGAGCGCAAGTCTTTCGATCAGTTCCCGTATGGTCAGCGCTGGTCGCCGGTACGCAGCCGCTTGAACTGTGATCGCCTCGAGTACCTCCGTTGGATTTTTCGCGAAGATTTGCGAAAGGAATTCATCAGGAGTCAGGGCAACAATGCCATCGGGAAGGTTGCCGAAATCGCGGATGTTCGACGTCACGATGACCGTAGCTTCGACCGCTTAGCGTTTATGCGTCATATTGTCGGCATGGCCGTATCACATCGCACATCGCCGGATAAAAATTCCACCAAAACCTCGAATGCCATTCCGGCACCCGAGAGGTCGGCTGCTGCGCGCGTCGCATCGCTATTGCTGGCCAACTCGAAGAAGCGCCAAGGCATCGTTCAGGTTATTGATGTGGATGGCGAGCGCCAGGAACTTCCTAATGCCTTAGCCGAGGTCATGTATCGGGCCGCCGAACTCCTCGCCGAGGGACGAGCGGTGACGGTGCTACCTGACGAAGAGATGCTGTCGACGCAGGCCGCAGCGGACATTCTCAACGTTTCCAGGCAATATCTCGTCCGATTGGTCGATACCGGCGAGCTTGCTGCGGAAAAGGTGGGCAGTCACCGGCGCTTGCGGGCTACGGATGTTGCGGCATTCAAGGCCGCTCGAGATGCTAAGCGGGCGTCGGCACTCGATCGGTTGGCGTCGCTGAGCGAGGACGTCGGCGGATACGAGCTCGAAACCAAGCGTCGCTCACCTCGAGCGTGAATACTGTACTCTGTCAGCCGTTACTCACCAAAGCTTGTATCGAAACTTCGGCAGTGCGACGGACGCATCGCTTTCCCCCTCACGCCCTTCACTCACCTATCAAGCCATCGAAAACTTCGAGCATGGCGTCACTGATGGCCTTGCCAAGCGCGGCCGCGGTTTCCACTAGGGCCTCTTCGTTCATGTCACGCGCCGCCATTGCAAAGGCAGCACCTTGGGCCGTCACGATTTCCTGCGCGCGCTGGATCGCCCACAGAGCAAAGTCGCTGCGGCCAGTGATTTCCACGGTTTCCATGAATTCTCCCCTGATTTGGTCGAGTGCATGCCTTATAGCGAATTCGGCGGATAATGGAGGCCGTCGGGTCGTTTTGACAATGAGCTCGGGTAAACGAATGACGCAGCAGTGCGGTCTGTTTTTTGTGAAAGAGGCGGTCCGCTCCATCGCTCGAAGACGGCAGAGTCAATTTATCCTGTCACCTCGTTCTCCCATAAATAGGCCGCCGCCTTTCCTCCGGTTCTTTCCTGGGACGCTCAACGATTGGGATTGAACTGACCTCTGACGGTTCAGGACACGCTTTGAGCCAAAGTGCATAAAAAAATCGGGCCGCCGGAAAAACCGAGGCCCGTTGAAGTGTGAAGGTACCTAAACCTTCAGAGGGGAACAGCCGACGCGATGGCACTGGGAGGAGAAGCCATCAATCTGCATCAGCTATAGGCACTATGCCCATAGATTGTGCGATCGGCTATCACTTATTGTGCAGTGCAGCTATGCGTTTTCGCGGGTGCGAACTCAAGGTCTCCATCGCAAAGCTTGATTGGATGGCCGGACGGGCGTCGACGTGTTGAAACGCGGTCGGGACGGCGAAGTGGTTGCAGCGGCCGAGGGTGTCGCCCGCGGTGATTTTTCGCTGAACGGCCGTAATCACGCCGCCCCCGGGTGTCGAGAATTCCGCCTTTCGGGTGGCACCAACCGCTAGCAGGGTTTCGACGCCCCAAAGCAGCGCGTACTGCTCCGACCCGAATCTATGACATCCCGTTGAACCTGTCCTGGAATCTCTTCGTCCGCCCGCGCGAATACCCCTGACTTCTTCTACGGACTCCCTGGGACCGATGGCCGCGAGTAGGATAGGGAATGGCGGTGGCGGGGCGGAAGATAGTCATCTGCGGTTTGCAATGAGGCGGGTGCCATTCGGGAACGGTGAAGGTTGCGGACCGGCAAGGAGGGAGAGGGGGAAGGGGCGTTCGCGGTGGGTTGCGGTTGTCGGAGAGAGGCTCCGGCCAGCCCGCTACGGAGAAACGATATGGCACAGGCCAACCAGAAAATCACCCTCAACGCCGGGCGCGACATACCCTTCAACAAGCTCGTTCTCAGCCAGCAGAACGTGCGCAAGACCAAGGCGGGCGTATCGATCGAGGAGCTCGCCGAAGACATTGCCCATCGCGGACTTCTGACCAGCCTCAATGTTCGCGCCGAAGTCGATGCAGACGGCAAAGAGACCGGCATCTATCGTATTCCGGCGGGCGGCCGTCGCTACCGCGCGCTGGAATTGCTGGTCAACCAGAAGAAGCTGTCCAAAACCGCCGGAATTCCCTGCATCGTCAGCAAAGGCGAAACTCTCGAAGTCGAGGATTCACTTGCCGAGAACGTCAAGCGCCTCGATCTACATCCGCTGGACGAGTTTCGCGGTATGATGGCGCTGCGCGAGCAGGGGCTCGACGAGGAAGAGATTGCCGCCCGCTTCCACATTTCGGTAGCGACGGTGAAGCAGCGCCTGCGGCTGGCCGCCGTCTCGCCCCGCCTGCTCGAGCTCTATGCCAATGACGAGATGAAGCTCGGCCAGGTCATGGCATTTTCGATCACCAATGACCACCTCCGGCAGGAGCAGGTTTGGGACACGATCTCGCGGTCCCATAATCAGGACGCCTACTATATCCGCCGGATGCTGACCGAAACCGCGGTTCGGGCATCCGATCGACGCGCCGTCTATGTCGGCATCGACGCCTATGAGGCTGCCGGCGGTGTCGTTATGCGCGACCTGTTCGAGCAGGATAATGGCGGGTGGCTGCAGGACCCAGCGCTGCTCGAACAGCTCGTGCTCGAGAAACTGGCCGCCGACGCCGAAGCGCTGAAGACCGAAGAGGGCTGGAAATGGGTCAATGCCGCCTTTGACTTTCATTATGGCCACACCTCCGGCCTCCGCCGCTTCTACGGTGAACGGGTGGAGTACACCGAGGAGGAGCTTGCACGCCATGACGCTCTAAAGGCGGAATATGACAGGCGCGATGCCGAATATGCCGCGGCGGAAGACTATTCCGAGGAAACCGAAGCCCGGCTTGAGGAACTCGGCAACGCGTTGGATGCCCTGAACGATCGGCCTTATGTCTTCGATCCCGAAGAAGTCGCCCGCGGTGGCGCCTTCATCTCGCTTGCCGTCAATGGTGAGTTGAAGATCGAACGGGGGTTCGTCCGGCCCGAAGATGAACCTGTCGTCGAGACGGCCGGCAGTGATGTCGATGATCGCGACGACAACGGCAAAAGCGGTGACGATGTCGTTGCTGCTCCTGCAACAGGCGGGGTCTCGATTAACGGCAAGCCTGTGGGTATCGAGGAACCGGAGGAAGATGACGGGAAGATTCGTCCGCTCTCCGACCGCATCATCGAGGATCTGACGGCCGCCCGTACTGTCGCGCTTCGCAACGCGCTTGCCAATGATCCGGTGATGGCCTTTGTCGCGGCCCTGCATGTGTTCGTCCTGAAAACCTTCTACAGATACGGGTCGGACTCGTGCCTGGAGATCACCGCGCAGCAGACCGCGTTCAGCCAGACGCAGGGGCTCGGCGATACGGTCTGGGCGAAGGAGATCGAACAGCGGCAGGAGTCCTGGGGCCATGATCTTCCCGGCAATGCCGACGAAGTCTGGGACTATCTGATCGCTCTCGACGAGGCCAGCCGCATGGCGCTCTTTGCCCATTGCGTCTCCCTGTCGCTGAACGCCACGATCCAAGCCTGGAACCGGCGCTCGAGGGAAGTCGCCCATGCGAAGCAGCTTGCCCACTCGATCGGCTTCAGCATGGTCGAGGCAGGCTGGACGCCGACGGTAGACAACTATCTCGGGCTCGTCACGAAGGCACATATCCTGCAAGCCGTTCGCGAGGCGAAGGGCGAACAGTCGGCGCAACTCATCGATCACCTCAAGAAGCCCGACATGGCGCGTGAGGCCGCCCGGCTGCTGGAAGGAAGCGGATGGCTCCCTGAAGTGCTGCGGCTCCCGGTCGACGAGATCCCGGCCGAGGCCGCTGCTGCCCCCGTGGCGGATGCGGACGGGATTATCGATGACAATGCCGTGGAAAGTGCTCACGTCGAACTGCCGGCCTTCCTGACGGAAGGCGCCGATGCCGAAGAGGCATCCGTCGATCGTGCGGAGCATGACGGCGAGCGCCTCGAAGCAGCGGAATAATCGTTCCCAAACCCATTGCTCAATTGGAGGCCCGGCCACTGTGTCGGGCCTTTCTGATTTCTGAACGTTGGAGACAGAGCAGTCTCGCCGGGAAGGGGCGGCTGGGATCGGCAGGAGAGGGAAGAGAGGGGCCAGGGAGGGTTGAGGCCGGGCGATGGAGAGGGGGTTGTCCGGCCTGAACCCTGTCGCCTCTCTGGAGAGTAAATCGATGTCGACACCCGTGATTGCGCCCCAAAGCGCCACCATCGTCCCCGAAGCGCGTCGTCAGGAATTCCTGCCGACCCTGTTCGGTCGTTCACTCATGATCGTCGCCGAGAACGCAGTCTATAGCTTGATGGAGCGGCTGAGCCCGCTCGATTATGGCGGCGGCTTCTGGGATTTCTACGAATACGAGGGCAAGCCGCTGTTTCTCGCTCCGACATCCAGATCGCGGTTTCGGATCATCGGCGACATTACCGGATTTCAGGGGGAGGTGTCCGCCGAGGCCGCCGGCATCATCGCCACGCTGTTCGCCTTCTCCCATCTCTCCTTCAAGTATCAGTCCGAACATCTCTCTGAAGGCTACGGCCGTCTCTACGCCTATTCGGCCGACCATCCGGAAGCTGCCGAGATATTCCAGGCGATCGATTGAGATCCAATACGCGCCGCTCTCGGGTGGCGCACCCGAGCGTCCCGCCTGCTTGCCGCGTCGGACAGGCGCTTCGGCGGCGAGCCATCTTCATCCACCCCACCAGCCCGGTTGTCGCGAAAGCGATCAGCCGGGCTTCTTCGTTTCAGGAGATTTGAGCATGAACACCATGATTTCCAGCCCGCGGCCGGTCTCGTCCGGCTTCAAGGTCGATATTTCCCGCGGCGAACGCATCGGCCGCGTCTCATCCGAATGGTTCTCGCGTCCCGACGATGAGCGCTATCTGTCGCTCTCCGATCTTCATCGCGCGGTCAGCGCCAGAACCGATCGCGCCCGTGTTCGAACGGTTGAAAGCGTGGAGGTCCGCGTGGAAGCCACCCGTGACAATGCCGAGCGTCTTGCCTTGATTGTTCCCGGCGGGCGTGAGCCGATTGCACCGACGCATTGGAGCTACGGTCAGCTTTGCAGCCTGGTCGGAGCGCCTGCGAGCTATATGCGGCAACTGCCTGCGCCGCTGGCCGCGATCAATCTTCAGCACGGGCTCCTCAACCACAACTCCGAACTGGTCAAAACACTGGAGATGGATGACGGCCGCGTCGAGCTGCGGGCGATGACTGGCCCCGAATACGGCCGCATCTGGGATAAAGATCTGGTCGCCGCCGTGATGAGCATCGCCGGCAACGGAACCGGCGACACGATCTGGAAGGTACCGGGCGTGCTCGATTGGTCAACCATGACCCACAATCCGTTCGTCGATATCACCAAAGATACGACCACGCTCTATGCCAGCGACCGCGATGTGTTTCTGTTCCTCGTCGACGACATGCATCCGATCGAGGCTGGTCGCCTGCCGAACGGTGAGCCGGATCTCTACTTCCGCGGGTTCTATGCCTGGAACTCCGAAGTCGGGTCCAAGACACTCGGCATAGCATCGTTCTATCTGCGGGCGGTTTGTGCCAATCGCAATTTGTGGGGCACCGAAAATTTCGAGGAAATTACCATCCGGCACTCGAAGTTCGCGGCGCAACGTTTTGCCCATGAAGCCGCCCCGGCGTTGACGAACTTCGCCAATTCCTCGCCCGCGCCCTTCATCGCCGGCATTCGCGCCGCACGTGAACGGGTCGTTGCGCGAAATGACGAGGATCGCTCGGATTTCCTCCGCAAGCGCGGCTTCTCCAAGGCCGAAACCGGCAAGATCATCGAGACGGTGCTTTCCGAAGAAGGGAGGCCACCGGAGAGCATCTTCGATTTTGTCCAGGGCATCACGGCACTTGCCCGCGGAAAAGCCCATCAGGACACGCGGCTCGAACTGGAGGGCAAGGCGAGGAAGCTACTGGAAAGCGCAGCCTGACTGCGGATTCTTCGCTCGCGCCTCTCATCCATCCCTTTCATCGCCCGGCCATTGCGCCGGGCTTTTCGCATTTCACCGAAAGGCAATGCCATGACCAATATCGAAGCCAGGATCATCTGCCACCCGCCCATCCCATTGGCCGACATCACACCGCTCGAAATGCTGGTTCTGACCAATATGCTCGAATGCAGCGAAACAGAAGCGGGCCTTGTCCTGTTCACCGATTTCGGAGCGACAAATCCGATCCGCGTGACGCGACACGAACTAATCGAAGCCTTTCGCGCATCGGCGCCACACGTCGACAGTGCGCTCAACATCTTCATTGCCAGCCGCATCATAGCCCTTCTGCCAGCCCTGTCCGGCAACGTCGATACGGAAGCGTCAGTCGACATCGACTTGAGCGAATTCCCGTGGCAGTTCGTGGTGCAGGCCATCGTGGCGCGGTCAGTGAGGCTGCGCGAAGTGGTGGTGATCCAGTGGACGAACCACCCCTCGCAACGCCCGGAAACCTTCGGCGCCAGCGTTTCGCTGATCACCGCCAAGGCTATCCATCATACCAGCAGCGAGGATTTGTTGGCCCGTTTCCGGCAGCAGGATCGGGCCCTCGAGCTTTCCCTATCGTCGCTCGCGCCGAGTGACGGTCTGCGTGCTCCTGCCGGCGACGATGCAGATCGTCTGTTCACCGCAAGAGAGGTCGGGCTGCTCTCTGTATATGGGAAGCCATGCTGTATTTCCGGGGGCTGCACGAGGGTCGCCGGCCCGTCTCGGACAGGATCGTCCAGATGTCCAAGGTCTGGGACGCGGTCGGATGGCAGGCCATGAGATCCCGCGCCGCAGAGATCGTGCCCCTTGCGCTCGACGCGTATGCCGACCTTTCCGGCGTCCTGGAGCGAGATGGCCTCACGTTCGACTTCCACTTCATCCCGGCAATGGTGGACACGCTGGTCTGGTCGGAGAGCGGGCCTTACCGCAACGGGGAGCCGGACGATTTCCTTCAAGACGTGATCGCGACGGTGAAGCGCCGACGGCAGGATGTCATTACGCGCAACACTTTCCGGCGCCTGTGATTTTCCGGCCAGGCGAAGCTGCCGGCCCGAGCTAATCGCTTGCAACCACCCAGATGCGCCGAGACGTTGGCCGAGGTCAGTTCCCCGGAATCGTTCGCGCGCCGAGAATCGAGGAGATACCTGATGTTCACCACCGATGGACTCTCTCCGATGCAGTCGGGCCGGCTGAAGGCCGCCCTGGCTAAGAAGTACCGCTACGACGGCGTTGTCAGAACGCTCCAATCCCACATCCAAGCCTTGGCCGCGGAAGGTCCGTTGGAACTGACTGAAGGGAATGGAATGATCGATTATTCCCGGACACACTTCAACCGTCTTGCCTCCCACAAGGAGCAAGACGCCTATATCGCGCGTCTCCGGGCGAAGCGATATTTCTACGTGAACGGATGGGTGGTACCGAAGCTGGTCTACGATGCGATCAGGCGCTGATGTCGGTGGCGTTCTGATCCGTCGCAGCCTCGGACGGCCGCATGGACATTGCCAAATCACTCTCACCGGCTGTCTGCTCGGCGTCGACCTGATCGCCAGCGGCTTTCAGGTCGATTTTTCCCCAGATCGAATGTTCTTTTCGGGACAGGCGACGCCGATTTTTGATCTCGACGACGAACGGTTTCTTTTCAGGCTTCACGATGGTCCGATTGAAAAAGACGGATAGGTGTCAATGCCGCAGGTGTTCTTATTCGTCTCGCCCTGTCAACGCCCCGCAGCTCCGTGTTCCCGTATCAAGGAAGTCGCGGCATCTCGCCCTCGGCCACCCTCCAGACCCAAGGCACAATCTCCGGTCTCGCGTCGATCATATTGGTGAGTGCCTGCTCGTATTCATCTCCGGCGCTTGCCGGGATGATGAACATCGCGACAGGGGCGGGCTTCTGTTCCGGCAATGTCGCCGATACGATCGGCGCGTCGCGAGGTAGGTTGAAACGCAGGCCCTTGACGCTCTTTCGCTTGAGGTGGCTGAGCTTTTCCAAGAGCCGTAGCTCGTGGATGTCCTCGAACGGCAGCCAATGCTCGTTGACCACCATCAGGGCGACCTCCTCGACCGACGCGATGCCGGCGGTCGAGACGCCGAAGGTGGCGATGACGATCAGATGCAATGCCTCGCTCGAGTGCCACAGTTCCAGTTCGGTCTCATAGCGCGCTGCGAGTCGCCTCCATGCGCCATTCTCGATCATCAGCGGGAAGGGCAGGTGCCGTACGACTATCTTGTGCCCCTCGCGGGCTGCGGAAAACTCCTTCACCTCGGCCACGATCATCATGAGTTTTCGCAGTCCCGAACCTGTCGCCTGTATGCTCTTGAGTGCGGCGGCGCGCCGGGCAGCGATCCCGTCCTTGTCGTCCGGATGAAACACCTCAGGAACGAAGAGCATGTCGCTCAACGGACCGCCCCTTGCGGTCATCTGCGAGGCGGCATTGATGAGGCTCGTGCGCACCCGGCCCCAGCCGCGCCGGCCCGTCCACGTCGAGCGCCATTCCGTCAGTTCGCCGGCCTCCCAGAGATAATGCAGCATCGCCCTGAGCGACAGTTTCTTGGGCTCGCTGCGTATGCCCGGCTCCGCTGCTTCAGCCGGTGCGCCGGGCGCCGATCGTGGCCCGCGTTTTGTCAGGGAAAAATCGAGCTTCAGGTCTGCCTTGCCGCCGGCATCGATCCGGATCGCATTGCCGATCAGGGGGCCGAGGCCGGATAGCTCGTAGGGAGGCTCATAGGAGGGGCACGCAGGATCGTGGTCGCGCCCCGAAAGCGGCATGCGTTTGATGAGATACTGATCCTCCAGGCGCGCGATATACATCGCAACCGGGGGCTCCTTGCACATGCACATCGGGCGAAGCCTTTGCTCGTAGGCGTGCGGAAGCAGCGCCCGAAACTCCGGCGAGGATTCTCCCACTGTCTGATCGCCGATCGTGAAGTTACGCACCTTGGTTCTCCTCTTGCTCCGGCCGAACGTACACGGGTAGCGTCCATCTTACTATCAAAAAACAGACAGTAAAAACCCGTGCGCCCTTCGGGCTCTGGTCGCGACGGTCGCGGAGACTGCCGTCGGCGCGCGCCGGGGGAACGCAGCTTGGTTGGAACCAATGGGCGGGGTGAACGGCGTCGTCGATGACGACTTCCCCGGTCCGCGTTCGGCGTGGCGAGGCCGATCAGGATCGGTTCCTCGCCCGCGCCGGGGAACTCAGGCATCTGGGCACTCCAGCCCGTCAGCCGACGTTTCGGGTAGGTTCAATGAGCTAGCATTTCGTCGACGATCTGTTTGCCGTTCAGGTGTGACGGATAGTAGGTCGGCCAGTTGGTGACTTCCTTCAGCAGGGCGGCACGGTCATTGCCCCAATAGAGGTGGTAATGGCCCGCCTTCTCGGGCGTGATGATGTGGTCACTGAACTGGATGAACTGCGGAGCGGTACCATCACCACCGGTCTTCTTGAAGACGTAGCGGACACCCCGATTGCCCTTCTTGTAGGTGAGGATTTCATGGCCGTCCGTTTCATAGTTTCCGCTGATAGACTCTTTTCCGCGGAAGAACGTGACGTTGCTGCCCTCGATGGCGATCCGATCGATGCCGGTTTTATATCCAGCGTCGTAATAGGCGCGATATTCGCCGGCGCTCTTGTCGCCGTGCTTTGCCTTGTCCGCCAAGACCGGGTCCAGCGTGCCATCGACCAGATAGGGATAGACGGACTGCCAATCGCCTTCCCAGTCCGAAAGCGCGCGCGGCTTTACCTGATCGTCCTCGAAATACCCTTCGTACACGGATCCTTTCGCATCATGGGAATGGCTCTGGGCGTGATCGTGCCCGGATGATGTTTGGGCGCCCGACGTCCCCTCGGAAAGAGCCTGTCCCGCGAAAAGAAGCGCTGAGGAAACACTGAGTGCGTAGCCGAGTTTTTTGATGGTCTTCTGCATTCTTTGGAGCCTTTCGGTTATCCGGTTCGGATCGTGTCCGGCGATTTGGTATGTAATAACATTACAACACGTCGATTAACCTGCTTCCGGGGGCTACGCAAGAGCCATTCGGCCTGGCGGTGCCGCGATCCATTGCGGTCGGACGCGCCGCCCGGAGGGGTGAGAGGAGGGCCGCATTGGGGGAGGGCCCACCAAAGCGAGCGAGGGAGAGAGCCTCGTCCCGTCCCGGGTCCCTGGGATCGTCATCGGAGTTGAAGGCCCGAACGACCATGTGGCGCCGGACGGCAAGGGGTTCCCTCACCTCACGATCGAGTACGTCGCTGTCGACGGCCGCCCTGAAGCTCCTCGAAGCCACACCGGCGAGGTTCTTACCGACGGCGTCGCCTCCGGCCCGCCCTGACCCGTCGGGGCCGAACGCTGTCGATTCCACGTTTCTGTTTCCAACCAGGTCCGGTGCTCCGAACGGAGCGCCGGGCCTTGCCGCGTTTTCAGGAGAGCATCATGACCATGCCTGCAATCGACCGCCCCCGCTCGGCCGCCGCGCCGGTCTTTCTGAACTTCCGCTCAGAGGTCGTACGGCCTGTCCGCTTTGCCCTCGTCTATTGGGACGGCCCGGGAGACACGCTCTACGCCTTCGAGGATCAGGAAGCCTTCGAGCGACAGCGCGCGACTGCCGAGCGCCATTCTGTTCACGTGCATCAGCTTAGCGCAGAGGAGGCCGCAGACTGGATTGCCGCTGGTGGCAAGGCCGTTCTGCATGAGATGTCGGTCGCCGGCATTGCGGCCTTCGGCAACCTGAAGCTCGCACCCGGCTGAAAGCCGGGCGCTGGCCGCCGTCCGCCCGGGAGGGAGAGAGGGGCGGGAAAGGGGCGGCCTGCCGGGGTTTGGAGAGCGTCCGGGCGGGCCGGTCTTTCCGGCTCTCGACAGGATTTCCCATGAACGTGACCTCTTCCCGCGCCGCGAACGCGGCCGCTACGTCGCTCGCTCCCGCCGACCGTGCCGGCCGTGCAGGAAAAATTCTCCTCGCCGGCCATCAGCTTTTGCCGTTTCTCGAACGCGGGCAGTCCATCGGCGCAGCCGATTTGCGCGCCATCCTCACGGACACTTTCGGCGGTTCCGACGCCGAAGGTTTCTGGGCATGGAAAGACGCCTATGAAGCGACCGAGGTCGCGCAGGTCCTGTTTCTGCGCAAGTTCGGCGCGGCGATTTCCGCTCGCACGAACGTGCCCAAGGCGGCGCTGGCGATGCTGACCAAGGTCGCGTCGCTCATTCCGACCCATACGCGCCGCTCCGAGGAAAGCCAGCAGCTCCAGCAGTTTTCCACCCCACTGCCGCTTGGCCTTATCGCGGCCCACGCCGCAGGCCTCAAGGCGGACGATACCGTGCTCGAACCGTCTGCCGGAACCGGCCTCATGGCGATCTTCGGCGAACTCGCGCATGCGCGCCTTTCTCTCAACGAATATGCGCCGGTTCGCCACGGTCTGCTGGAGCAACTCTTCTTAGGCTCGGTGGTGTCGCAACACGACGCCGCCCACATCGATGACTATCTCGACCGTTCGGTTCGTCCGACGGTCGTCTTGATGAACCCGCCGTTTTCTGCCGGCGTTCATGTCGAAGGGCGCATGGCCGACGCCGCATGGCGTCATCTTGCCTCCGCCTTCGCGCGGCTTGCCCCTGGCGGCCGGCTAGTGGCGATCACCGGTTCCAGCCTTTCACCCGACAATCCCAAATGGCACGACGCCTTCGTCCGCCTGCAAGAGCGCGGCACGGTTCTGTTCAGCGCCGCGATCGATGGCTCTGTCTATGCCCGGCACGGCACGACGATGGAGACGCGGCTGACGGTGATCGACAAGATCGCCGCCGCCGATCCCAAGAGCCTCATCGCCTCGCACGGTGTCGCTCCCGATCTGGAAACATTACTTTCATGGATATCGGGCCTTCCGCCCCGCTCGCCCTCGACCGCGCCCAACTCGATCGGCGCGCTTTCCAATGGAATCGTACGCGCCTGCGCAGCGAAAATGGCCGCCCGCAAGGCCGCCGACACCTTCCGTCCCGCAGCGGTGATCGCTCCGGCAAGTCGGACAACTCCGGCTGTTCGTGCACAGCAACCGACATCCCCGCCGCCCCTCCGTATCGACGACGAGGTTGTCGAGCTCGACTACGAACTGCGCGATGCAGCGCCGAACACCCGCGTCGACGTCGCCGACGGCATCTACGAACCCTATCGCTTGCAGGCGATCCATATCCCGGACGCAAAGCCCCACCCGGACAAACTGGTCGAATCCGTCGCCATGGCATCGGTCGCGCCGCCCAAGCCGAGCTATCGGCCGCACCTGCCGAAGCGCATCATCACCGATGGCGATCTGTCCGACGCCCAGCTTGAAAGCGTGATCTATGCCGGCGAGGCTCATTCCGGCTATCTCGCCGGCCACTGGTCCGTTGATGCCAGCTTCGACAATCTCAAGGCTGTCACGCCCGAGACCGAAGGTGCTGTTCGCTTTCGCCGTGGCTGGTTTCTGGGCGATGGCACGGGTGCCGGCAAAGGCCGCCAGGCTGCTGGCATCATATTGGATAACTGGCTTCAGGGCCGTCGTCGCCATTTGTGGATTTCGAAGTCCGAAACCCTGATCGAGGATGCACAGCGCGACTGGAGCGCGCTCGGTCAGGAGAAGCTGCTGGTCACACCGCTGTCGCGCTTCCGGCAGGGGGAGGCGATCAAGCTCGAGGAGGGCATCCTCTTCGTGACGTTTGCCACGCTGCGCACCGACGAGCGCGAAGGCAAGCAATCGCGCGTCCAGCAGATCGTCGATTGGCTGGGAAACGATTTCGACGGCGTCATCATCTTCGATGAAGGCCACGCTATGGCGAATGCCGCCGGCGGCAAGTCCGAGCGTGGCGAAAAGGCCGCCTCGCAACAGGGCCGCGCCGGTCTGCGCCTGCAGCGCGCTCTGCCCGATGCCCGCGTCGTCTATGTCTCCGCAACCGGTGCGTCCGAGGTTGAGTCACTCGCCTATGCCGAACGCCTCGGCCTCTGGGGCAGCGCCGACTTTCCTTTCTCGACCCGATCCGAATTCATCGCTGCGATCGAAGACGGCGGAGTTGCGACGATGGAAGTGCTTGCCCGCGACCTCAAGGCGATGGGGCTCTACGCATCAAGGTCCTTGTCGTTCGAAGGTGTGGAATATGACATCCTCGAACATGAACTGACCAAGGAACAGGTCCGCATCTACGATTCCTATGCCGAGGCCTTCCAGATCATCCACAACAATCTCAACGAAGCGCTCGAAGCCTGCGGTATTATCAGCAGCAAGGGAACGCTCAATAAAAACGCCAAAGCCGCCGCCCGGTCCGCCTTCGAGAGCTCGAAGCAGCGCTTCTTCAATCACCTCTTGACCTCGATGAAGACACCGGCCTTGATCAACGCGATCGACAAAGATGTGGAGGAGGGCCACGCGGCGATCGTCCAGATCATCTCCACCGGCCAATCGCTCACCGAGCGCCGGCTCGCCGAGATCCCGACCGAAGAGTGGGGCGACGTTCAGGTCGACGTCACGCCGCGCGAGATCGTCGCGGAATATCTCAACCATTCCTTCCCGACCCAGCTCTTCGAGGAATATTCCGACGCCGAAGGCAACCTCCTGTCGCGGCCGGTCTATGACGCCGCGGGCAACCCGGTCCTGTGCCGCGAAGCAGTCGTGCGCCGTGACGCGTTGCTCGAACGGCTCGGCAGCCTGCCGGCGATCCCGACCGCGCTGGACCAGATCGTCCAGCATTTTGGGACGGATCGCGTTGCCGAGATCACCGGGCGCACGCGCCGGATTGTCCGCCGCGACGACGGCGGCTCGATCGCCCGCTTCGCCGTCGAAAGTCGGCCGGGCAGCGCCAATCTCGACGAGACCCGCGCCTTCATGGATGACGAAAAGCCGATCCTGATCTTCAGCGAAGCCGGCGGCACGGGACGCTCCTATCATGCTGATCTCGGCGCGAAGAACCAACGCCTGCGTCTGCACAATCTTCTTGAAGCCGGCTGGCGGGCCGATGTGGCGATCCAGGGTCTCGGGCGCAGTCATCGCACCAACCAGGCACAGCCGCCGCGCTTCCGCATGATCGCCACCAACGTCAAGGCGGAACGCCGCTTCCTGTCAACGATTGCGCGGCGCCTCGACACACTCGGCGCGATTACCCGGGGTCAGCGCCAGACCGGCGGGCAGGGGATGTTCAGGAGCGAGGACAATCTTGAATCCCAGTACGCCCGCGACGCGCTCAGGCAGTTCTACAAGCTCATCCACCGTAGCGGGATCGATGGCTGCTCGCTGGAAAAATTCGAGACGATTACGGGCCTTTCATTGACCGCCGAGGAAGGTGGTCTCAAGGACGAACTGCCGCCGATCCACACCTTCCTCAACCGCATGCTGGCGCTGACGGTTGCTATGCAGAACCTGTTGTTCGACGCCTTCGAACAGTTGCTGGCTGCCCGGATCGAGGGCGCAATCGCCGCCGGTGTCTATGACAAGGGGCTGGAGACGCTGACAGCGGACCGTATGACGGTGAAGGCTAGGCAACTCGTCTATACCCACCCGGTCACAGGCGCGCAGTCGCATCTGCTGACGATCGAGCGCATGGATCGCAATACGCCGCTGCTGCTGGCCGACGCCCTGAAACTTGTGGGCCGTGACCCACGTGTCAAGCTGATGGTCAACGGCAAGTCCGGCCGCCCGGCCGTGCAGGTTCCGACCCGCTCGGTCATGCTTGATGACGGTTCAGTCCAGCCGCGCGTCGCGCTCATCCGGCCGATGGACGAAATCCGGTTTGAGGTGCGCCAGCTCGAAGAAACGAACTGGGAGGAAGCGGACGAGCAGATCTTCTCAGCCGCATGGGATGCCGAAGTGGCCAATCTCCCGGAGTTTTCCATCACGACCATGCATGTCGTCTCCGGTCTACTATTGCCGATCTGGAAATTGCTGCCGCAGGATTTCTGCCGCGTCTATCGTCTGGAGACCGACGAGGGCGAGCGGATCGTCGGCCGCTTGATCTCTTCGGAGGGCCTTTCCCGACTTTGCCGGAATTTCGGGCTCGATCAGACGGAGGTCATCAACGCCGACCAGGTCTGGCAATCGCTTCTCGGCGGCTCCTCGGTCGTTGCCCTCGCAGGGGATATGACGTTGCGCCGGGTTCGGGTGATGAACGACTATCGTGTCGAACTCAATGGCTTCACCGACGGGATGCGGGACAGGCTCAAATCCGTGGGTCTGTTCTCAGAGATGATCGCCTGGAAGCTCAGGTTCTTCATTCCGACGTCCGAGGAAGGATCGGCGATCGTCGCTCGCCTCATCGAACGGCATCCGATCGTCGATGTCACTGGACCGGTATGATCGCCATGCTGTCCGCTTCTCAATTGGCCGATCGTCTCGCGCGCGACGCCGAGGCGGTCTGCCGTCATTACCTCTCCGCCGGCCATCGGGCCGGCAACTACTGGATTGTCGGCGACGTCGCCAACAGCAAGGGCAAGTCGCTCTATGTCCATCTCTCCGGCCCGCGTGCTGGGCGGTGGACAGATGCAGCAACCTCTCAATATGGCGATCTGCTCGACCTCGTTCGAGAAACCTGCGGGTTGGTGGACTTCCGTGATGTCGCAGACGAGGTGCGGCGTTTCCTAAGCCTTCCCCATCCGGCGTCGTCCCGCAGGGGCGACGCCCACACCGATCCGCCGGTCGATAGACCGGCAGGCGAACGCGCAAGACGCTTGTTCCGGATGACGAAGCCGCTTGGCCGTTCACTGGCCGACAGCTATTTGCGCCAGCGGGGCATCCTGCGGGCAGCTCAGCACCAGGCGCTCCGTTTCCATCCCTCGTGCTTTTACCGGGACCTCGTGACCGGCAGGACGTTGAGCTATCCGGCGCTGATCGCAGCCGTGACCGATCCCTCAGGCGCGATCACCGGTGTGCATCGCACCTGGCTCGATCCGGGGGGCGACGGAAAGGCGAAGGTGAACGATCCCCGCCGCGCGCTCGGCGGGCTGCTCGGAAATGCCGTGCGCTTCCGTTTTCCCGGTAATGCGCCCGTGCCGGTGATAGTCGCGGGCGAAGGGCTCGAAAGCATCTTGTCGCTCGCGCACGTGATGCCGGGCATGCCGATGGCCGCGACGCTGACCGCCAATCACCTTTCCGCCTTTCGGCTGCCCCATGGTTGTCAGCGGCTCTACATCGCTGCCGATGCCGATGCGGCCGGCCGGCATGGCATCGAGGGATTGAGCCGCCGCGCGCAGGCGCTCGGGATCCTGCCGCTCGTGCTCACCCCCGAACTCGGCGACTTCAACGAGGATCTGCGCCGGCTCGGACCCGACCGGCTCACTGGGCATCTGAGAGCCCAGCTCGCGCCGGAAGATGCCCAGGCCTTCCTGCCCACCTGATGCTGCTGGACGGAAAGGCGGGAGAGGGCGCGCCGTGGCAGGGAAGGCCGGTCCATGCTGGTCGCCGTTCGGGTAGGCGCGCGCCCGCGGGCCTGCCGAGAGGCGACCCTTACCAGACGGCTGTCGGGCCTTCAGCGGGTCGGTCGGGTTTCTTCCCCGCGCCGGCACTTCCTTGGCGCATCGGCTGTTCCGAAAACCGGTTCCCACTTTTCGGGCCGATGCTGAAGCCGGCGCTCCTCGCGGGCCAAGAAACCCTCCCTCAGCCGCCCGGCGCTTCGCTGGGCCGCGGCGTGAGGCACGCCGCGGTTCCGGTCTGCCCGCCGCATGGAAGGGATCGCCGTCAGGCCGCGAGAGGCGCGGCCCAAACCGACGGAGACCATCATGAACCTGTCCCTTCCCATCGACGACGCCTTCGAACCCCACCACGCCTCTTCCCCGACCGACCGCTTCATCTACGAGATGCAGATCTATGGCCATCGCCCCTTCCATGACGAACCAGACCCGCGGCCGTTGCCCGAGGAGCCAGTGGTCCAGTCGGCGCTGGCCGCGATGTTCGACGCCATGTTCGAGATGCTCGGCGACACGCGGTTGGAGCCCGATCTCGAAGATCTGCTCTGGTCGACGGTCAACCTCTTCCACCGCGCCGGCGAGCGCATTCAGCGCGAGCTTCAGCGCAATGAGGATGCGCAGCGAAGCGGACAGAGCGAGCAGGACGGCTCGGAGGTGAAAAGCGTCGAGCTCGAGCGTCACATCGCCGAGGGGATCACGCTCCTCGAGCGCCGCAATGCCTTCGAGTTCATGCGTGACTATGCCGCCGATCTCTTCGAAGCCCAGACCGGATCGGCATGGCGCCCGCGCACCGGCTCGAAGGTCAGCCATGCCAATATGACCGCGGCGATGATCGACTCCAGAGATTTCCTGTCCGCCCGCCGCCGCGCCGAGACCGAGGTGCTGATCCCGGCCGGCACCAAGATCGCCTTCGGCGGCGGCATCGATTACAACGATCACGAACGGATCTGGGCGAAACTCGATCAGGCTCTCGCCAAATATCCCGATATGGTGCTGTTGCATGGCGGCTCGCCGAAGGGAGCCGAACGTATCGCCGCCTGCTGGGCCGAGGCGCGAAAGGTGACGCAGATCGCCTTCAAGCCGAACTGGACGAAGCACGCCAAGGCGGCACCTTTCCGCCGCAACGACGACATGGTGTCGGTCATGCCATCAGGCGTCATCATCTTCCCCGGCTCCGGCATCACCGGCAATCTCGCTGACAAAGCTCGCCGACTCGGCATCCCGGTCTGGCAGGCTGCGGGGGATGGCGCTTAAGGCGCCATTTCCCCACATGGCTAAGGCGATGCTTGCATTTCTTGAAAATTGTGTACACATTTCCCACTGAAACGGAGCCTCGCCATGCCTCAATCCCGGCAGCAGACATCAACTCCCCGCCGCGTCGGCGTGCGGGAATTTCGCGGCAACCTGACGTCCTTCCTCAAGCAGGTCGAAGACGGGCAGAGGTTCGTCCTGACGTCCCATCATAAGGTCGTTGCGGAAATCGGACCGCCGTCGTCAGACGTCGTCATACGGAAACCAGGTGCATTGCGCGGAAAGATCAAAGTTGCCGATGACTTCGACAGCCTGCCGGAGGATGTTCTAAAGTCCATGGAAGATGGGACGTGAGGCTGCTGCTCGATACGCATGCCTTGTTGTGGTGGCTGAACGACGACGAGAAGCTGGGGAATCATGCGCGAGGCCTTATCGGCGATCCTGAGAACGACGTCCTCGTCAGTGCCGTCTCCCTTTGGGAAATCACCGTGAAGCTGCGGATTGGCAAACTTGATGCCGATATAGAAGAGATTCTTGCGATCTTGCCGGGTCAGGGATTCGACCGGCTGGATATTACAAATGCGCATCTTATCGCTCTTACGGCTCTTCCGCTTCATCACCGCGATCCCTTCGATCATCTTCTCGTGGCGCAGGCCATGGCGGAGGGAGCGCATTTCGTTTCCCAGGATCAGAATGTCGCACTCTATGGCATTCCGTTCGTCACTTGCTCGGATCCAGTTGTCTCGTGATCTCCGACGGGCTTGGTTCCGCTGACCAAGCCGGCTCCGATCGCTCGGATGGCGCGCTTGCCCGTGGCGATGTGCCTGGCGAACACCGACGGCTCAGATGGCCGGGCGCGGACGGACGAGTGGGGGAAAGATCACTCATCTGATGCCCACGCGATCAGCTTCACCCGGTATTGCCGCACGGTCTGCAGGCGGCATACCGTCCCCGTGTCCACCTCTCGGATCAACAAAGGGATGATATCGACAGGGGACGTGTGCCTGCTGTAGTTGGGAGCGGGCGAGGGTACCCGATTGACTGGCTTGGAGGCAAAACGTTCAAGGGATGCGCGGCCGATACCCCGCAGCGCTGGGCCGGGCGGCTATGATGGTTTGTCGCGTCCTTCAGTTGCCCCGAACCATTCCCGTTTTATGTCGCTCGTATAGACGACCGCCTGCTTTTGCGGCCAACCCCTAAAGGGGTAAGACTCGGCCGAAATTTTTGCAAAATTCGATTTCGGTTCTTTTCTCTCGGCGGAAAATAGAATTTTGCAAAAATTTCGGCCGAGCTGACCGCAGCAGGTCGGCCGTCTCTTCGCGCGCCATCGGGAATGGTCCCGAGCAACCGAAGGAGACAGTACCATGGCCACCACGATCGCAACCCTGACGCAGAAGACCGACGGCATCCTCGAAGGCGTCTTCGCCACCATCCGGGTCAACGCCCCGATCGCCATCGTCCCGAACGCAAGCAAGTCGAGCGAAGAAGCCCCCGATTACCGCGTCATCCACCGCAAGACCGGCTTCGAGATCGGCGCGGGTTGGAACCGCATCGCCCGCCAGACCGGCGAGGAATACCTCTCGGTGAAGCTGGAGGCCCCCGAGATCGGCGTGATCTTCGGCAACCTGGCACCGGCACCCGGCGGCGATCCGAGCAAGAAGGTGATCCTCTGGAACAATCCGAACTGACGAGCCAAGCGAGCGGCCCCGAGCAATCGGGGCCGGCTTCATCGTTTCGCGCAGCATCGGGAGCAAAAACGGGCATCGAGCCCGCTTTTGCTCCTCCTGCCGTGCCACATGAGAGGAAAGCCTGTCTGCTCAGATAGCCAAGTCTGCCGTGAGCATCGCGCCGCCTCAAGGACATCGCGGCCCCTCCAATTTTCAGCCGGTGCCCTGAAGGGCACCGTCAGAAAATCGGTTCCTCCGCTCGCCGCCTCCGGCGGTCGCTCACGCGATCCTTGACCCGGCCCGATCCTCACGACCCCGGGCGTCATCTTTCACACTATCCAAGGAGATGACGACGATGACGATTGCACTCGAAATTCAGGTTGAAGAACTGCGCGCCGAGCTCAGGAACGCAGACCCCGCCGAACGCCGCCAGATCGAAGTGGAGCTGGAACTGGCTGGGGCCGAACTGGCGGCGGCGATCGCCGAACAGGAGGGCGCCATCGACGCCGCTCCGCCCTTCTGAGGGGGGCGTTTGCCCTCGCGCCTGGGCCGGCACGCCGGATCGACCGGCGCGTCGACCCGGGGCTCCGCTTCGTACCAGTGATCACCGGTAGGGATCCGGTACGCTCGCCGCGGGCAACCCGCGGGCCATGTGTTCACGCCGAACACGTGTGTTCGGTCGATAGCCGCGCGCCCGTTTGGTCCGCAGCAGATCGAGGAACAAGCGGACAGCATCCTCTTCCTTGTCGAAGTGATGCACCATGGCCTGTCCGACTGTCCCGATGCGTCCCCAACGCCGCGTGAGGCAGGGCGTACCGAACAGCGTCGGTTCGATCGCGAGCGCGTAGAAGCGCGCCATGTTTTTCGTCGCATCCGTGCGTTCGATGTAGAGCTGATAGGGCTGAGTGAGCATGGCGTAAGAATCGCCCGTCCCGGCTTTCGCGTCCAACGACACTTATGAATCGGTCGGCCTCCTCCGATTCATTTTCGTGATCGATCGTCGAGGCTGAAGATCGTTGTTTGGGCGAGCCGGCCGACGGCCGACCGGGTGCTATTCGCTTCGCTCACGGAGCCCGCAAAAAGGTCTCCGCCTCCGGTCACGCCCCCTCTCGCGGAATAATCCGGCCGGATCGACCGGCCGCCTCATAGCAAAGGGAATACCCTTTGCGCTCCCCGTCGGTTGCGTGAATGACATCGATCATGTTCTTGCTTTGATCCCACGGTGCGAATAGACTCTCAGGAACCTGACAGTCTCTCGCCGAGGAGCCCGTCATGTCGATAGAGCCTCAAAGCGCTCAACGCGAAACCGGCGCGACGATCCGAAGCGGAACTTTCCGCGCGCTTCGGTTCATCGTCAGGCTTCCGTTCGCGATCGCCTTCGGCGTCGTCAGGGCGGCGGTTTACAGCGCGTGGTATCTCGCCTTCTATATCCTTTGCATGTTCCGCCCGTTCACAGGTTTCATGATGCTCACGGCGATCGTCATGGTGCCGATGTCGATCGTCGTCTACGCCCATCCCGAAGCGGCGAACGGCATGCCCTTCTGGGCGTTCGGTCTGATGGCGCTCGGGCTCGTTGCCTTTGCGATCGGCTATACGATTTTCCTCGACTGGTTCACGCCGCCTGGCGCGGAGGACCCGTTCGCCCGGTATCGCCGTTCCGATCGATAGGGCTTCTCCCAATGTGAGGCTGGCGGCTCATCACGGGATCGGCTTGACGAAGCGATTGGCCTTCGCGGCCTCGTTCATGTCCTTCCGCCGGAAGTAGATTGCCCGACCGCAGCGGATCGGGCTGTGGCCCTGAACGATGATGATCTGCTCGTCTTTTCGCATCGATTGGGTGATCTCGTGCGGCATGATCAGCGGCCGGCGTTGGAAGTTGACGCTCTCGGATTTGCGCGATGCGCTGTTCTTCGTGTCCCAGCCGATGTTGCGGGAGCTTCCCTTCACCTCCACCGTCATCTCGCCGCACTGCGCCGAAACATTGCGCGCCGTGTCGAGCGCCTTGATCGCGGCATAGGAGGCGAAGGCGCAGCCGTCGATCCACGACGTCGCGCCATCCTTCCCGAAATGCCGCTCCAACTGGCCGACCGACTGGTACATCAGCATCATGGAAATGCCGTACTTGCGGCCGCGATCGCGCGCCTCCTCGAGTACCCGCATGTAGCCGAGGAGATCGACCTCATCGAGCATGAACAGCGCCCGGCGCTTGAAGCCGCCATCGGCCTGGACCATGGCGTTGATCAGCGAGCCGATGATGACGCGGCCGATCCCCGGATAGGAGCGCAGGATCGATGCCGGGATGTTGAGGAACACGTCCTTGTTGCCCGAGACGATATCGCTCGACTTGAACGCATTACCGCAGACGAGCGCGGCGTAGCTGTCGAGCGAGAGCCATTGTGTGTCTTTCGACGCCGTCGAATAGACGCCGGAGAAGGTCTGCTCGGTCATGTTGGTGAAGACGCCGAGCGTCTCGCGGATGAACGCGGACGCGGAATGCTCCTGAATGTCGCGCAGCATCGCCAGCACCGAGGGCTCCGGCTCGGACACGATCTGCCGGAGACTGCGTAAGTTTCGCCGGCCGGCATATTCGGGCGACAGCATCACATGGGTGAGCAGGCCGGTCAGGAGATTGTGCGCCTGGTTTTGGAAATAGGAGCCGGTCGAGCTTTCGAAGCGTATACTTTCCGACAAAAGCATGTGGGCAATGCCGACGATGTCCTCTTCCTTTTGCCGTGAGTGCTCGATGCCATCGAGCACGTTGAAGCCCATGATCGGGTTCGTCGGATCAAGCACCATCACCTCGCGGCCGAGCACGCGGGTTCGGTGCTCGACCACCATGGGCGCGACCTCGGTGGAAGGATCGAGGCAGATCAGCGGCCCGGTATAACGCAGCGCCGTCGGCACCACATTGCTCGTCGTCTTGTATCCACCCGACCCGGCAAAGAAGAGCATATGCGTGGAATCGAAGTCTTGGCGGTAGGTCAGCAACGGGGTCTTGCCGCCTTTCCCCCATGCGGCAGGATCGTTCGGATCGAAGGGCAGTTCATGGACGATGTCCTTGTCGACGCGGTAGCGCTCGCCGACCACGATCTCGCCGTCCGGCGGAAACAGCTTTCCCGCCGCCGACATCGGCAGCCAGTCCGCGTCCCCGAAGGTTCCGAGCTTGGCGCGCTTCACCGGTTCGGACACGACGGTGGAAATACGCGCGGCGATCGCCACCGCGATGAAGCCTACGACCGCGCCGACGACAGCGACCATGTCGAGATAGGACAGTGCCCGGTCCCATGATAGCGCGCCGCTCTCCACGGATGGGGCGAGCCGGCCGAATTCACGGACCGCGTAGAAGCCGGCGACCGTCAGAAAACAGGCGAGGCCTGCCATCGCGACCGGCCTTCGCCGGTGCAATGGCAAGGCCCAAACGGCCAAGAGGCCGGCGAGCGGCCCGAACAAAAGCGCCGGCACCGGCGAGACCCGCAGGAACCAGTATTGCGTTTTCCCCGACATGCCTTCGGCAAGAGCCTGCCAGCGCCAGCCGACGACATAGACGGCAAAGGCGGTGACGGCGACGGGCACCAGAACGAGCAACAGGCTCGGATGCGGTTTTGCCTTCAGTGCCATTCCGGCGCCTCCGCGATGCCGGATGATCCCGCATCCAGCGCGGGAGCCTTGAAGGCTTCCTCGCCGATATCGCGCAGCCGCCGATGCTCGGCAGAGCCGGGCGCGACGCTTGCCAGTTCGATGAGGCCGCCGAGCAGAAACGCCCGGTCGGCGTTCGACAGTCCCGCCCTGACGACGATGCCGCCAAGCAGGAATTTCTCGCGGGCCTCCTTTTTGCGATCAGCCGTCATGAGAAACCTCCGCCGTCGTTCCAGACCCGCCATTTGGCGGTCGACGCGGCGAAGCAGTTGCGCCAGCAGTCCCCTTCTTTTCCCCTTTGCGAAATCGCGCGGCGATCTCTTCGAAGACCGCGTCGAGCTCCTCGTCGGCGATCTCCATCTCCGCCAAACCTGATTTTGTCGCGGCGCGTGCAAACCGTTCGGCGGATTTTACTATCAGCGTTCGTCTGCGCTCGCGCAGCTTTTCGATCTGGGCGTCGATATCGGAAATCGATGATTTTGCGGCCATTCGGGTATGTCCTTTCCTGTTCGAGCAATCTGATCGGCGTCGATTATACTATCTGGAAAATGATAGTAAACTAGGCTAGTGTGTATCATCCCGAAAACGTCGCAGCCGGAAAGCCGGCCGATGGCCGTCTTCCGGAGAAGCGGTATCGGCCCTTCGGTCCGATCGGTTTGAGGGCGCAATATACGTCGCTGGCGCGACGTGCTCGGAGAGGTCTGGAGACGGTCGTGGCGATCATGTTCGTCAGAGCGCAGGTGATCAGCAGGGGAGCGGGGCGAAGCATCGTCTCGGCCGCCGCCTATCGCCATCGCGCCCGGATGATGGACGAGCAAGCCGGCACGTCCTTCAGCTACAGGGGTGGGGCCTCTGAACTGGTGCATGAGGAACTGGCGCTGCCGGACCAGATCCCGGGCTGGCTGAAGGCGGCGATCGACCGACAATCCGTCGCCAAGGCGAGCGAGGCGCTCTGGAATGCGGTGGAGTCTCACGAGACACGAGCGGACGCGCAGCTTGCCCGGGAGCTGATCATCGCGCTGCCCGAAGAACTGACCCGGGCGGAGAACATCGCCCTGGTGCGCGAGTTCATCCGGGACAATTTGACGTCCAAAGGCATGGTCGCGGACTGGGTCTATCACGACAAGGACGGCAATCCGCATATCCATTTGATGACGACGCTCAGGCCCCTGACGGAGGAGGGGTTCGGGCCGAAGAAGGTGGCGGTGCTTGGCGAAGACGGCGAGCCGTTGCGTGTCGTCACGCCGGACCGGCCGAACGGAAAGATCGTCTACCAGCTCTGGGCCGGCGATAAGGAAACCATGAAGGCATGGAAGATCGCCTGGGCGGAAACCGCCAATCGGCATCTTGCGCTTGCCGGGCATGAGATCCGGCTCGACGGCCGCTCCTATGCCGAGCAGGGCCTTCACGGCATCGCACAGAAACATCTCGGGCCGGAGAAGGCGGCGCTCGCGCGCAAGGGCGTCGAAATGTATTTCGCGCCGGCCGATCTTGCGCGCCGACAGGAGATGGCCGACCGGCTGATCGCCGATCCCGAGCTTCTGCTGAAGCAGCTCGGCAGCGAACGCTCCACCTTCGAAGAGAGGGATATCGCCAAGGCGCTGCATCGCTACGTCGACGATCCAGTGGACTTCGTCAATATCCGCGCGCGGCTTATGGCCTCGGACGATCTGGTGCTGCTGAAGCCGCAGGAGGTTGACGCGCAGACTGGCAGGGCGTCGGAGCCGGCGGTCTTCACCACGCGAGAGATCCTGCGCATCGAATATGACATGGCGCAGTCGGCGCAGGCCCTGTCGGAGCGCAAGGGCTTTGGCGTCTCCACGAAACAAGTTGCGGCTGCAATCCGAAACGTCGAAACGGCCGATCCGGAAGAGCCATTCAAGCTTCACGCGGAACAGGTCGATGCCGTCCGTCACGTCACCGGCGACAGTGGCATGGCCGCTGTGGTCGGTCTTGCCGGCGCGGGTAAGTCGACCCTGCTTGCTGCCGCGCGCGTCGCCTGGGAAAGCGAGGACCGGCGGGTGATCGGTGCGGCGCTTGCCGGCAAGGCGGCCGAAGGGTTGGAGGACAGTTCCGGCATCAGGTCGCGCACGCTGGCTTCCTGGGAACTGGCGTGGGCCGGGGGGCGTGAACAGCTCGATCGGGGCGATGTGCTGGTGATCGACGAGGCCGGCATGATCTCCTCCCAGCAGATGGCCCGCGTCCTGAAGATCGCCCAAGAGGCGCAGGCGAAGGTTGTTCTGGTCGGTGACGCCATGCAGCTGCAGCCTATCCAGGCGGGCGCGGCCTTCCGGGCGATCACCGAGCGGATCGGGTTCGCGGAACTTGCCGGTGTGCGCCGCCAGCGCGAGCAGTGGGCGCGCGATGCATCCCGTCTCTTCGCCCGCGGCAAAGTCGAAGAGGGCCTTGATGCCTACGCGCAGCAGGGCCACATTGTAGAGACCGAAACCCGTGCCGAGATCGTCGACCGCATCGTTTCCGATTGGACCGATGCCCGCCGTGACCTGCTTCAGAAATCCGCCGCGGGCGAACATCCGGGCCGGCTTCGCGGCGAAGAGCTGCTTGTTCTCGCCCACACCAACCAGGATGTTCGGAAGCTCAACGAATCCCTGCGCAAGGTCATGATCGACGAGGGCGCACTGACTGCTGCGCGGGAATTCCAGACGGCGCGTGGGTCTCGTGAGTTCGCCGCCGGCGACCGGATCATCTTCCTCGAAAACGCCCGCTTCATCGAACCGCGGGCACGGCGGCTTGGGCCCCAATACGTCAAGAATGGCATGCTCGGCACGGTCGTTTCGACCGGCGACAAACGCGGCTGTGCGCTGCTGACGGTGCGCCTTGACAACGGCCGGGATGTTGTCATCAGCGAGGACAGCTATCGCAATATCGATCATGGCTATGCTGCGACCATCCATAAGTCTCAAGGGTCGACCGTCGACCGGACCTTCGTGCTCGCCACCGGCATGATGGATCAGCATCTGACCTA
>NZ_AUTC01000067.1 GCF_001461695.1 Sinorhizobium fredii USDA 205
CCGCCCCCATTCCCCAGGCGTCGCAGACGTTGTGTGAATCCGATAGCACCTGTGGGGAGGGGGTGGGGAGGGGCATTCTTTGCGCCGTCGTCGACACCATCTCCTCCGCCAGTACGCACCTCAAAACGTCGGCGGCGTGCAGGCACTGATCACTTCGCACGGCACCGGCCCGACGCAGCGGAAGCGGTGTGGTCGCCGGCTCTCGAAGTAATAGGCGTCACCCGGCCCAAGGATACGCCGCTCGTCGTCGACGGTCACCTCCAGCCGGCCGGAGAGCACGATCCCGCCCTCTTCGCCTTCATGGACCAGCGGCACCTTGCCGGTGTCTGCCCCCGGCTGATAGCACTCCTTGAGGATCTGCAGGCTGCGGCCGAAGAGATTGTCGCCGATCTGCCGATAGGAAATCGCTCCCTTACCGATCTCCACAAGCTCCTCCGCCGCATAGAAGGCCTTGCGCGGTCTTTCCGGTTCGAAGGAGAAGAACTCGGCGAGCCCGATCGGGATGCCGTCGAGAATGCGCTTCAGGGCGCCGACCGATGGGTTCGAGGCGTTCGATTCAATCAGCGAAATGGTCGAGTTGGTGACGCCCGCCCGCTTGGCGAGCTCGCGCTGTGAGAGATTGTGCATCAGCCGCACATGCCGCAGGCGATTGCCGATATCGACGCTCATCGCAGATTCCGTGTTGTCCTTGTTGAGAATACCGAAATTCTATCAAACAGCGTATAGAAAATACAATGGGTTAGTCGACCAAAGAAAAGGACTTGTTCGGCAATTC
This sequence comes from Sinorhizobium fredii USDA 205, assembly GCF_001461695.1. Lineage (GTDB taxonomy): Bacteria > Pseudomonadota > Alphaproteobacteria > Rhizobiales > Rhizobiaceae > Sinorhizobium > Sinorhizobium fredii. Next base: position 776 of record NZ_AUTC01000067.1, read on the forward strand.
AAATCATGGCGTCAATCCCGCACCTGACAGGAGGAAGCCATGGACGCCCACAACAAGCCCAACACCCCGGTTCTCGACAGCTACTGGATGCCATTTACCGCCAACCGCCAGTTCAAGGCGGCACCCCGCCTGCTCGCCTCGGCCGAGGGCATGCACTATACCAGCGTCGACGGACGCAGGATCCTCGACGGCACCGCCGGTCTCTGGTGCGTCAATGCCGGCCATGGCCGCCGGCAGATCGCCGCCGCCGTCGAACGGCAGCTGACGACGATGGACTTTGCCCCCTCCTTCCAGATGGGCCATCCGATCGCCTTCGACTTCGCCGAGCGGCTCGCCGAGATCGCGCCGGGTCCCGAGGGCCAGAAGCTCGACCGGGTGTTCTTCACCGGCTCCGGCTCGGAATCGGTCGACACCGCGCTGAAGATCGCGCTCGCCTATCAGCGCTCGATCGGCCAGGGCACCCGCACCCGGCTCATCGGCCGCGAGCGCGGCTACCACGGCGTCGGCTTCGGCGGCATATCCGTCGGCGGCATCCTCAACAACCGCCGCGTCTTCCCGCAGCTTCCGGGCTCCGACCACCTGCGCCACACCCATGACCTTACCAAGAACGCCTTCGTCAAGGGCCAGCCGGACCATGGCGCCGACCTCGCCGACGACCTCGAAAGGCTGGTAGCGCTGCACGGCGCCGAGACGATCGCCGCCTGCATCGTCGAGCCCGTCGCCGGCTCGACCGGCGTGCTGATCCCGCCGAAGGGTTATCTCGAGCGGCTTCGCGCCATCTGCGACAGGCACGGCATCCTGCTGATCTTCGACGAGGTGATCACCGGCTTCGGCCGCCTCGGCGCCGCCTTCGCCACCGACTATTTCGGCGTGACGCCGGACCTCGTCACCACCGCCAAGGGGCTGACCAACGGCGCCATCCCGATGGGCGCGGTCTTCGCCAGCCGCAAGGTGCACGACGCGCTGATGCACGGCCCGGAAGGCCAGATCGAGCTCTTCCACGGCTATACCTATTCCGGTCACCCGGCCGCCTGCGCCGCCGGCATCGCCACGCTCGACATCTATCGCGACGAGGGCCTGATGACCCGCGCCGCCGAGCTTCAGGACGACTGGCACGAGGCGATGCATTCGCTGAAGGGCCTGCCGCATGTCATCGACATCCGCACCATCGGCCTCATTGCCGGCATCGAGCTCAAGTCGCGCGACGGCGCGCCCGGCGCCCGCGCCTATGACGTCTTCGTCGATTGCTTCGAGAAGGGGCTGCTGATCCGCGTCACCGGCGACATCATCGCCTTCTCGCCGCCGCTGATCGTCGACAAGAGCCATTTCGCCGAGATCGTCTCGGTGCTCGGCGAGGCACTGAAGCGGGCGAAGTAACCGGATGGATATTTGAGGGACAAGACCCCTCCCCAACCCTTCCCCACAAGGGCTATCGGATTCACACAACGTCTGCGACGCCTGGGG
>NZ_AUTC01000068.1 GCF_001461695.1 Sinorhizobium fredii USDA 205
CCCGCGGTCGCCGAAATCCGGCAGCCTTCGCGACCCGTAGCGTAGAGCCATTCAAAAACCCGGCGGCAATACAAGTCCAACGAAATAAACTAGCATTTGAATGCACTATTTCTGCATCGTCACAAGGTTACCAATTGTCCTCCTCAGGTTGTGCAAGGTTACTGAGCAGAGATATCCAGAATTCAAGCGCGGTGTACCTTTAGCCGCAGAACGCTTGATTTAAAATATTCTCTCACCATCTTTCAGATATTATGATTATTTACATGCGCCAGAGAGAGCCACAACGCCTCAAAGCAGGCCTCTAGCCCGGACGCGAACCCTACCGGCTTCGCGTCCGGGTCAGCCACATCCTCGATTTATTCAGAAAGCGCAGCAGACGACGTGCCAATCGCACTTCGTTTGCGCTCGTGCGTATCGGCTCAGAGGCAACCATGATGACATTCAGAAACCTGTCAGAAGAAGATATTACTCTTGACCTTGCGACAAAGGGAAAACACTCGGCGCTGTCCAGGATCGCTTTCAAACTTGCGCGGAGAACCGGGCTTGATGATCGGGCGGTTCTTCGGGGCATTTGGAGGCGCGAAAAGCTCGGATCGACCGCCATTGGTCGTGGCATCGCCGTCCCGCACGCGTTGCTGCGCTCGATCTCGTCGCCTGTAGCCTCGTTTACGCGACTAGCGCCTCCGATAGATTTCAACAGTCCCGACAGCGATCCCGTCGATCTCGTCTTTACCCTGCTTTGGCCACGCTCTGAGGCTCGCACCTTCTTGCCTGCGCTGTCGCGACTATTCCGTATGGTGCGCGCGCCGCTGATCAGGGAGGGGCTTCGGCTGGCCCAATCCCCCGAGGAGGTGATGGCGATTTTGATGAGCGAGGCAAGGCCGGTCAATGGTATCCCATGGCGGACCAATGCCACGCACTCAGTGGCGCCAAGGTGAACTCTGAGGAACGGAAAATGAAGAAGCACATCCAGAACTCACAAAAGCCTTCGATCGTGATTGGCGAGACGGATCACCAGCGACTGAATAAACTTGCGCTGGCTGCGGCTGATCGCCTTCCCGAGGTTTCCGATGGTCTCTTGATTGAGCTCGAACGCGCACTCGTAGTTGCGGACACCTCGGTGCCTCGGAACGTCGTCCGAATGGGATCGACGGTTGAGTATGAAGCTGACACCGGTGATGGGCGAACAGTGACGCTCGTGTTCCCGAAAGACGCAGATATTTCCGAAGGCAGGATATCCGTCCTGACCCCCATCGGAACTGCCCTTCTCGGCTTGTCCGCCGGTCAGACAATGGGTTGGAGCGGACGGGATGATAGGCGGCACAAGCTGACGGTGTTGGCGGTTACTCAGCAACATCGGCCGGAAAGCGAAGGCCTCCGTTCCTCTGAGACGTCACGCCTTCTTGCTTAAAGTAGAGAACGATTATCGCTGGCGTCCGGACCCTTTCCGCCGATCAGCTCGAGCGAGGCAAATTCGACACCTTGCTGGCCGAATGACCACGGTTGATCGCCCCGATGATGGGGCGGTCCTGTTTGTAGAAAAGGACAATAACCATGATTACTGGCTCCCAATGTCGTGCGGCACGTGCACTTACCGACCTCTCGTCCGAGCGTCTCGCAATATCCGCCGGCGTGGGCGTGGAAACCGTGCTGCGTTTTGAGCGCAAGCTCGACAAACCGGATGATGATGAAGTGTTTGCCTTGCAATCAGCTCTGGAAAGAGCCGGCGCCGTCTTCATTCCTGACAATGGCGCCGGCATTGGTGTGCGCCTGAAATTTACGGGATCAGAAGCTAAACGCATCGACATTCTTGAGAATGAAGGCGGTATAGTTGCACCTGACCGGGTGCCTTAAGTGCAGCCTGGCAGTGGCAATTTGCCTGCCGGTTTCTCGAACAACCGGGCATCGACATCGCGCTCCAAGTGGTGCGTCCGGGCCTGGAAAAAACTTGGTTTAGCGCCCGTTCTCTTCCCTCTGCCGTCATAGGTTCCCAGAGCTCCACCCCTTGGCAAAATCTCTGATCTTTGCGGTCGCCCCAGGATCCTCGCAGATCCGAAATGAAGCAGGTTACGCTGAACGGCGGCTTTGTCCCGCATCGCGTCCCTTCGTGCTGGTCGCTGCGAGCGACTGCTTGCCACCCGAAAAATCGCTTCTCGAAGTACGATCCGTCCGCTTGAAGGTTGAGCGCTGCAGTGGGGTGGCTTTGGGAGCAAGG
>NZ_AUTC01000069.1 GCF_001461695.1 Sinorhizobium fredii USDA 205
CACCCGACAAAAAGCCCTTGCCATAGGGGGCGTCCACATATGAATCAGACAGGGCCTGGTCCGCAAGGACACAAAACTCGTCGATAGTTTCTATCCTCTTCTCGGCCGGAAAGGCCCGGCCGGCGTCGAGGATGAAATTCGTTACTTTCTTCGCTTCCTCACCGCGCCGCGCCCGCCGCTCGTCCCAACGATCAAGCCAATTATGATACACTCTGGTTGCTTCCTAACTCGCTTACTCGCCATCGCCCAAACTCTGGATCAAAGCGGCCGGTGCTCCACCAAGGCTCAGAGGTCATCGTGGAGCACCGGCTGGAACTCGCTGCGCCTGTTGCACCCGAGGGCGCCGCCATCGACCTCTTTTCCGCACTTGGCTCAGGCGGAGCAGGAAGGCGAAGTCAGCGTGCGCATCGACGAAGGCGAGGCGCCGCTGAGCCGCTGGTCCCATTGTCTCTTGACATCACTCCTGGTCACTTTCTGTTTTGTTTAATTCACCTTCTGCAACACGTGAATGGCTGAGCCGGCGTCGTCTGAGAGCACATCTATTGGCACAAAACCCGCTCGGTGTGCACATTTTTTGAAAAACGACTCAGAGAAACAAAAAGAGTTCTTCAGATGCAGTCGCTCGCCACTTAATAGGATGATATCCTTGCCGCCAATGCAAAAGTCCAGGTTCTTTTTGACCACCGCTGTATGTATGACTTGCATGAATTGGTCTCCACCAATAACATCCGGCTCATACTCAAATGCCTCTGGATCGAAATTGCCGTCGACCGGCAGCTCTGCCTTCATTCTATAGAACACATTTAGCTGAAATTCAGGATGCGCTTCATAGTAGGACTTCGCCACATCCCTCCTCAAATCTGAGCCAATTGAGATCGCAACCCAGCACCTCTTCGCACTATTCGATATCTTCTTCAGCGTCTCGACGACCGCTTCCATGGGGTGCGTATCATTTGTTGGGACAGCAAGATTTCCAAATGTCCGGCCAAACATGACAATAAATGCCGCTTCATCGTCGAAAAATAGCGTCGTCCAGAGAATATATCGCCGCGTATGAACTCGATTTTCAACCCTAAAGCGGATGACAACTGTGCTATGTCCCCGAGGAATTCTCTTGACCGGTCGACGAGCGTGCAACGTGAGGTTTCGCCTCGCAGACCTATAACAAGCGGAAGCGTTTTCTGTTGGAAGGCTCGCACTGTTCCAGGCCCATACTCCAGAACCGAAATTCCTTTACGACATCGTTCGTCCTGGTGATGCCATTGAACATAATCTCTGACTCTCCCGTGAAGTTTTTGGGCTAACTTGAGTTCAGCATCCACCATATTGGTTGTGCCAGTGACGAGCACATTACTGATCCTCTGGGCTTCAGCCTTAGCCCATAACAACGCGCCACTCATTGGATTGCCATTCCGGTCGACTCCAGTGTGGTGAGCGTATTGTTCAGCACCTAAGTCAGGCGCATACTTTTGCCGAAACAGCTGCAAACTTGTTTCAAGAAAGCTCAAGCTGATCGCCTCTCGATTCTTTAACGGCTCGTCGGATCCCCAGTTGACGCACTTACCGCCGCAAACGAAGGTGGTGCGCGTAGTCCCCGAATGCCGTCGCCGATCCCAGACACGAGAAAGCACGGCTCGGTAGTCAGAGCAGAAGCGCGGCGCAATCGCCGATAAGCCTGATGAGTCTGTTCATGGCGTATTTCACTGAACCCATAAGAGAGGCTACAGGGTTTGAAGGAGTAATCCTTGACGTGGATCAAAGACAAACCCGAATCTGGGGAGGGGTCTTGAACAAATGACGTTGGAAGGGGCGTGCCTGTCGATCACTACACGATCTTTCGCTGGGCTAGAAATACGCGCCGGAGATCGAAAAGCGGCTGCGTTGGCACCGGCGTCGGCTGCAGTCGACAAGTTGGCGCGTGTGAAAGTCCGTGGTCAATGGACATACCTTTACCGCGCCGTCGATAAAATTGGCAGCACGATCGACTTTTTATCTGTCCCCGGCGAGCCGTCGATCTGAATGAGTTCGCCGAAGCAATCGCGCCGGCCGCGCGGCTGGAAAACCCGCTTCTTGCGTTCGCGTCGCAACACCCAGATGCCGGCTTCCATCATCCACTGACGCAGCGTCTCCTTGCTGACGGCAAGGAGTAACCATCCGGTCAGGACCGCAGTAGCCGAGGCTTTTTGCGATTTC
>NZ_AUTC01000070.1 GCF_001461695.1 Sinorhizobium fredii USDA 205
CTCATCTTGATTGACGCTTCGTCTCATCTTGGTTGTCGCGCTGCAGCCGTGGAACTACGCCCGCTGAACGGCCTCAGCTTGCCGCTTACAGTGCAAGCACTAGGAGTAGTCCTATGACGAAGCATCAGATTGAGGTGATCACGGTAACCGGTGTTTGTAAGCGGCAAGCAGACCCCGTCTGGCGGAGGGGGTGAGCGGTCGGATATCGGTAGCGGACACGATGAGCTGCTGTGAGCTTCTATGTCTGCGCCTAGTTCTGGAACTAGAACCTTCCATATGATCGAAGCTGTTGCCGACCGCCTCGAGGTATCGATCGGCTGGAAGGACTGGTTGCCGCCTTCAAGCAGGCGGCCTTCGGGCGCAAATCGAGAAGACCGATCCCGACCAGTTCGATCTGGCACTGGAGGATTTGGAGATGGCCATCGCGGCCGTCCATGCCGAGGAAGACGCCGATGCTCCCTCGTTAAAACGGGTCTCCAAACCACGCGCGGCCAATCGCGGCTCACTTCCCAGCCATCTCCCACGGATCGAAGAGGTGATCGACCGGAAAGCCTGATCTGCGCTTGCGCCGGATGCCTGCATTGCATCGGCCAGGATGTGTCCGAGAGGCTGGACGTGATCCCGGCCCAGTTCCGTGTCATCGTCACCCGTCGTCCCAAGTATGCGTGCCGCGCCTGCGCCGACGGCGTCGTTCAGGCGCCGGCTCCGGCCCGGTTGATCCAGGCGGGCTTGCCAACAGAAGCCACGGTCGCACATGTGCTGGTCTCCAAATACACCGATCATCTGCCGCTTTATCTGCAGGCTCAAATCAGCCGACAGGGCATTGATATCGACCGGTCCACGCTTGCCGATTGGGTCGGCCGGGCAGCCTTTGAACTGCGTCCCGTCTTTGATGCGCTGATCACCGAGCTGAAGCGCTCGACCAAGCTCTTCATGGACGAGACCCGTGCCCCGGTGCTCGATCCCGGCTCCCGCAAAACCAAAGCCGGATACTTCTGAGCGCTGGCGCGTGATGATGGGCCCTGGGGCGGCGGTGCTCCGCCCGTCGTTGCCTTCACCTATGCCCCGGCCGCGGAGGACAGCACGCCGAACGGATATTGCCGGGCTTTTCCGGCATCCTGCAGGTGGACGGCTATGCGGGGTACAATCGGCTAATCGCACCAGATCGCGTCGGGCCAAGCATTCAACTGGCCTCTTGCTGGGCCCACGCGCGTCGCAAGCTGGTGGCGATTACCCGCACGGGGGTCGCGCCGATTGCCGAGGAAGGCGTGAAGCGGATCGGCGAACTTTACCAAATCGAGGCCGACTTGCGCGGGCTTGATCCGGAAGCTCGCCTTGGTGCCGACCCTGCCCCGATGAGGCCGAAGTTTCTCGGCTATTTAAAGAGGCAAGGCTGCGGCCCTGAGACAGAGATTTATCGGGATGTCGAAATGTCGATCGGTAGGTTGGAGGGGGCCAACTTGAAGCTATTGGCGCAGAGCGGAGACCCAAACCTGTCTCTATCTGAACAGCAGGTGCAAGATTGGGCCATGAGCACATCGAAGGAGCTTGGCGGGTGCGAGCGCTTGATTAAGCTACACGAATCGGAATCGTGGCAATAGATCGAGATGTCGTTGCCAAAGGGACGATTGCGGAGTAGGTCGCGGACTCATAATGGCGAAGAACAACTCGGATGCAGGCGAGTTTCGTCATAGCTAAAAAGGTCGAGCCAAGCTTTTCGTAGCGCGTCGCTATTCGTCGAGAACATTTGAGTTTGTTGAAGAACCGCTCGATTAGGTTGCGCTTTTTGTAGAGCCAAGGACTGAAGACAATGGAGCCTTTCCGGTTTGATCTCGGCGGAATATTCGCCCACGCTCCCCGCGTTCTTATGATTTTACGCAGCCAGTCGGCGTCATAAGCCTTGTCAGCCAACAGCGTCTCTCCATTACCAATGCCATCAAGCATTTCGCTCACCGCAGTAAGGTCGTGTGCATGACCCGGCGTGATGACGATCCTGACTGGCAGCCCAAGCCCATCGGTTAGGGCATGGATTTTCGTTGTTAGACCTCCATGGCTGCGCCCAAGACAACGATCTGGGTGGCTTGCTTTCAACGTCGCAGCTGGTCGCGTCCCCACCAGTGGTGTAGCTGGGCGGTAGCCAAGCCGCTC
>NZ_AUTC01000071.1 GCF_001461695.1 Sinorhizobium fredii USDA 205
AAGGTCGACAACAGCTTATGACACGAATTTCGGATTCAGATGACTAGATCGCAACCGATTGACGAAACCTAGGTCAACCGATCAGGATCGGGCGGATGATGTCGGGATGTCGACAGCGCGATACCGGCAGCGGGCTTGGCGGCCAGGGGCCGCCCATCCAAGGATGCGCGACTCGTCGTAAGATGGGCCTAGAGGTACGTGAGACGATCGGCTGCGACGGAACAAGAATGGAGATACTCGATGATTCTGCGGCGGCTCGAACATCGCCGGCGATATGGCCACCCGAGCCGTTACTCGCGTTCCCCCGCTGTTAATTTAGCCGGAAGCAATAGGAAAGATTGGGCATGATACCTCTCGGTAAGCCAATCGAACAAATTCTCGGGGTCGGCGCCCTTCTTCTGCTGGCGTTCGGTTGCGCTCCGTCCTTCAGCCCTTCCTCTCAGCCATCCTGTGGGCGGCGGTGATATGTTTCTCGACATGGCCGGTCTACCAGAGGTGCGAGCGGGCAGTCGGTGGCAATAAAAGTCTGGCGGCCGCCGTGATGACGTTGCTGGTTGCCCTCGTTCTCGTCGCACCGTTCGCCGTGATGGTGCCGACGTTGACAGACAGCGTAAGCAACCTGCTCACGGCTGTGAACCAGATTCTCGAGCAGGGGCCTCCGGCGCCACCGCGTTGGGTCGCAGGACTGCCGGTCATTGGCGAGAACCTGGCTGCCTATTGGGAGAGCTTGGCCCACAATGCGCCCGCGTTCATCATTGAGCTCAAGAAGCTGATCGGCCTCGCCACAAACTTAGCAGTAGCCAGCGGAGCAGTGCTCGGCGCCGGGGCTGTTAGAACTCGGGCTGAGCGTATTCATCGCCTTTTTCTTCTTCCTTCACGGCCGGCGGATGGCAGCCTACGTGCGCGCAGTCGGCGAAAGATTCGCCGGCCCCCCGGGTCCGAGAGCTGCTCACGGTCGTGGGCGCGACGGTCAAGGGCGTCGTTTACGGCTTGATCGGCACGGCCCTCGCCCAGGCCGTCCTGGCCGGCATTGGTTTCTGGATCGCCGGCGTACCTCAGGCGCTATTGTTTGGATTCCTTACGTTCGTTCTGTCGTTTGTGCCGATAGACCCCCCTCTGGTGTGGGGCTCGGTGGCGCTAGGGCTTTTTATCCAAGGAGCCGTTTGGTGGAGCTTCTTCGTCGCAGCATGGGGATTGCTCCTCGTCAGCAGCATCGACAACGTCATCAGACCCTATGTCCTTGGCAAGACCGACAACCGACCCGTGTTGCTCGGCTTCTTCGGTTTCCTTGGCGGCGTCGTCGCCTTTGGATTCATCGGAATTTTTCTGGGGCCAACGCTGCTGGCGGTCGCCTACAGCCTCTTCCTTGAGTGGACCACCGCCGAAGTCGAGGAACGCAGGCACCCCACTGAGCAAATCTGATATCTCTTGAACTCTTGAAATTTCGAGGGTTTAACCGACACCTATCTCCCTCGCGTCTAATACGCAGGATAAAGTGGACCTCAATTAATGGCGTGGCCCCGGAATGGGGCGGCTCGTTGCAGTGCTGTTTTGTACAAGGGCGCGAGTGTGGCCCTTGTACCAGCTTGACCGTAACTTTACTCCCAAAATTTCCCCATGGGACAAGTAAAGTATCCTTGGGCGTGGTTTAATACCAGCGTCCTCGTCCGTAAAAGCCGCCGCCTAGCAGAATAACTATCAGAAGTATGATGAGAAGCGTGGTGATATCCATGTACGTCTCCCAGGAGTACCTAGCACGGTGCTTTTCTCGTAATTGCACTCCAACGTTCCATAACGTTTAGCACTCGGTTTTGTTCCATTTTGAGCTGCGCATGATACGCTGACGTGAGTTCGTTATCCTCGACACAACCAAGCTCACGAACGCACGTGATCGATCGACTCCTTGGCCCGGTGACGACGCCGACATAAAAGACACCAAAGGGGTCGGATGGACGCATGGCCACGAAACGAGGTGGCGACTCGGCCGGCCGGCGCTTACAGCGACACGGTCGTAGTGACGGTCACCTATTGAACGTCCAAAGGAGACTCAGTTGCATTGGAACAGTTGCCTGCAGCGCGACAACCAAGATGAGACGAAGCGTCAATCAAGATGAGA
>NZ_AUTC01000072.1 GCF_001461695.1 Sinorhizobium fredii USDA 205
ATATTTATGAGGCCGCGCCGGATCGCTCTCGATAGCCCGTGCCAAGTCTTCGCTTCGCCGTGATATCCCTCTGAGCGCCAGCGGTGACGCTGGTACAAAGCTCGGTCCTCGTCCGACCATCGTTCTCTTCGGCGACGAGCTCGCAGGAGTGCCGGATAGTCATCGCCGAGCACTACCGCCTTGTTCACACGGCCATTGGAAAGGCAAAGTCGCGCCAGATCGCAGTGCCGACAGTCGGCCGCGCGAGATGTAAAGAAGCGCCCATGTTTAACGGCACGGCCCGCCTTCAGCATCTTGCCACGCGGACATTTAAGGGTGTCGTGCTTGGCGTCATAACGAAAGCGGCGCATAGGCACAGGGCTACGGATTGGCTCTGCCTTTGCCGGAATAACCGCTTCGATCGCGCGTTGCTCCATTCCTGCGAACACCTTAGCATACGCATAGCCGGCGTCGGCCGTTGCCGTTTTGATTATCGTGCCGGTCATCGCGGCGACCGCGTCGAGACGACTGAGTATGACTTGCCCCTCATTAATCTCGCCTGTGGTGACCTCCACATCTAAAATTACGCCGCAAGCATCATCCACCACGGCATGTTGCTTGTAGGCCGGCTCCAGTCTCCGATTACGCCCGTTGGTCGCCATGGACGCGTCAGGGTCGGTGACGCAGACTTTCTTGTATTTGCCTGTTTTGCGGCTTTTTCGTTCGCTCTCAGCGGCTTCGTTGGCGTCGGTGACCGCATCTATATGGCGGACCGCAAGACTTTCCCAACTGACGTCGGCCCGAATGAGTGAGGCGTCGACATGAACGACCTCACCCTTGGCGACTTTGGCCGCTACGCAGACCTTTACCGTCCGCTCAAAGATAGTTCGGAAACGTTCTGCACCCCAGCGCTGACGGATACGGGTCAACGACGAATGGTCCGGGAGAGCTTCGTGCAGACCGAAGCCGATAAACCAGCGAATAGCGATGTTTACCTGAGCCTCGCGCATCAGCCGACGGTCATGGACAATTCCGAGAAGAAAGCCTGCAAGCATCAGCCGGACTGCTACTTCCGGGTCGATGCCGGGTCGGCCGAAGCCCGCCGCATAAAGCTCAGCCACCTCCTCGTGTAGCCAGGAGAGGTCGAGAACTCGATCGACCTTTACCAATACGTGATCGTCAGGGACCAGATCCCGAAGCGAGCCGCACATGTACAGTTCAAGCTGATCGCGTTCCTTACGGCCGAGCATCGTGGAGGCTCCAGAGAATCAACGACTGCTCAATTGAATCAGATACATAGCACTTCTTCAACAGCCCCACGCGGCATCTTTGCCATGTCGCGCCGAGCACGCGGACAATGGCGGCCTTCAGCCCCTCATGGGCATCGGAGATGACCAGTTTGACGCCGGTGAGGCCGCGACGGACCAGATCACGCAAGAAGCTTGTCCAGAACGGTTCGGCTTCGGAAGGGCCGATGTGGAGGCCGACGATTTCCCGCTTTCCGTCCGTATCGACAGCCACGGCGATTATCGCCGCCACCGAGACGATGCGGCCGCCCTCGCGCATCTTCAGATAGGTGGCATCGAGCCATAGGTATGGCCAGTCGCCGGAAAGGGGGCGCTTGAGAAAGGCATTCACACGCTCATCGATGTCCTTGCACAGCTTCGACACCGAGGACTTGGAAATACCGGTCATGCCCATCGCCTGCACCAGCTCATCGACCTTGCGGGTCGAAACGCCATTGATCCAAGCTTCCTGGATGACGGCGACGAGCGCCTTCTCCACCGTCTTCCTCGGCTCCAGGAAGCCGGGAAAGTAGGCTCCGGTGCGCATCTTCGGGATCTTCAGGTTCAGCGTGCCGAGCCGGGTGTCGAGTGAACGGTCGCGGTAACCGTTGCGCCAGGTCTGG
>NZ_AUTC01000073.1 GCF_001461695.1 Sinorhizobium fredii USDA 205
CTTGAAGCCCTTGCACGGATTGATCGAGGCGCATGTGCTGACCGCCGAGCGTCTACATGGCGATGACACGACCGTGCCGATCCTGGCGAAGGGCAAGACCGATACCGGGCGGATTTGGACCTATGTCAGGGACGATCGGCCGTTCAGCGGAACGTCGCCGCCAGCCGCCCTCTACTATGCCTCCCGCGATCGGCGGCAGGAACATCCCGAGCGCCATCTAAAGACCTTCACCGGCATTCTGCAGGCCGACGCCTATGGCGGCTACAACCCGCTCTTCAAAATGGACCGCGATTCTGGTCCGCTGACCCAGGCATTGTGCTGGTCGCATTCGCGTCGCAAGTTCTTCGTGCTTGCCGACATCGCCACCAACGCCAAACGGGGAAAGAACGCCACGCCGATCTCGCCGGTGGCGCTCGAGGCCGTGAAACGGATCGATGCCCTGTTCGATATCGAGCGTGACATCAATCGTCTCGCTGCAAGTGAAAGACTGGCGCGACGCCAGCGGGACAGCCGTCGTCTTGTCGAAGAGCTTGAGGCCTGGATGCGGGCCGAGCGGACAAAGCTGTCGCGCAGCTCTCCGGTCGCCGAGCCGATCGACTACATGCTAAAGCGCTGGGAGGGCTTTACGTCCTTCCTGGGCGACGGTCGGATTTGCCTGACCAACAATGCCGCCGAACGCGCTCTGCGCGGCTTCGCTCTCGGCAGGAAGTCGTGGCTGTTTGCGGGTTCTGATCGTGGTGCTGATCGCGCCGCCTTCATGGCGACGATGATCATGACGGCCAAGCTCAACGACGTCGATCCGCAGGCTTGGCTTGCCGACGTTCTCGCGCGTATCGCTGACACGCCGACAACAAAGCTTGCAGAGCTGCTGCCGTGGAATTGGACAGGTCCGCGGCCTATGATGGCTTTGGCATCATGACCGTCGATCGCATCGCCAGGCTACATATCCAACTCGACGATATCGAGCCTTTGATCTGGCGCAGGGTCGAGGTTCCACTCACGATGAGCTTGAAGGGGCTCCACGATGTCATTCAGGCCGTGATGCTGTTCGAGGATTATCATCTGTTCGAGTTCGAGGCTGGTGGGCGATGTTACGATGTGCCGGATCCAGAAGACCTCTACGAACGCAAAACCTTTGCTGCTCGCAACGTCCGCATAGCGGCACTCATCGAGCGTGGGATCGCGACCTTTAGCTACACCTATGACTTTGGTGATAACTGGCGGCACACTATCACGGTCGAGGCAGTGGAGGATGGAAACCCCAGCATCGAATATCCGCGCTTCATCGATGGTGAGCGCAGAGCGCCGCCGGAAGATGTTGGCAGCACCTCGGGGTTCGAGGAATTCCTGAACGTCATGGCGAAGCCACGGCATGCGCAGCATCGAGAGTTCGTGCGTTGGTATGGTGGCCGCTTCGACCCAGAAGATTTAAGCGTTGATATCATTCAAGACCGTGTCGCTAAAATTGCCCGCCGTCGGACACTTGGAAAAGCTGGATTTGCGAAGAGCCAAAACCAGCAGCACTGACCAAATCTGAAAACACAGAACGAGGCATCATGGGCTACCGCAACTCTGCCCTCTACACCCTGAAATATGTCGCCGCGATGCTTGATGAGGACGAAGACTTCTTGCGAGAATGTTCGATTGAGATGTTCTCTGAAGATGGCTGCTTGTGGGCATATGATGACTATCCGGCCTCGGAGCTCAGCGAGCACATCATCTTGTTCACCCAAGTGGGGATCGAAAACCTTCAACAGATTATCCGCAATCTTCGCGGAATTGGCGACCCGCCATCGAAACCAGTGGCAGAAAGAAATCGCAAAAAGCCTCGGCTACTGCGGTCCTGACCGGATGGTTAC
>NZ_AUTC01000074.1 GCF_001461695.1 Sinorhizobium fredii USDA 205
ATATGGATGGGCTGGTCGGGAAAATCGAGCGGCGCGCACGAGCCGGCGCCGCTTGCGCAACTGCAGCAGGGCAACATCACCTATGCGCTGACGGATCTGACCGATACCGACGTAGAGGAATACTATCACGGCTTCGCCAACCGCGTTCTCTGGCCGATCTGCCACTACCGCCTTGATCTCGCCGAATACGGTCGCAAGGAAATGGCCGGGTATTTCCGCGTCAACCGCTTCTTCGCCCATCGCCTGGCGCCGCTTGTCAAACCCGATGACGTCATCTGGGTGCACGACTACCACTTGATCCCTCTCGCCGCGGAACTGCGTCGAATGGGCTTGAAGAACCGCATCGGCTTCTTCCTCCACATTCCCTGGCCGCCTCCAGACGTACTCTTCACGATGCCCGTTCATGAGGAGATCATGCGCGGCCTGTCGCACTACGACGTCGTCGGCTTTCAGACCGATCATGACCTTGAGAACTTCGCCAGCTGCCTCAGGCGGGAAGGCATCGGCGACGCACTTGGCGGAGGCCGCTTCAGTGCCTATGGCCGCATATTCAGAGGCGGCGTCTATGCAATCGGCATCGAGACTGCGGCCTTCGCCGAATTCGCCAAAAAGGCATCGACCAACAGCACGGTCAAAAAGGCGCGTGAAAGCATCGAGCACCGCGACCTCATCATCGGTGTCGATCGCCTCGATTATTCCAAGGGACTGACGCAGCGCATCGACGCCTTTGAGCGCTTCATCCTGGCTAATCCAGCCATGCACGGGCGTGTCACCTATCTGCAAATCACGCCGAAGTCGCGCTCCGAAGTGCCGGAATATGAAGCCATGCAACGCACTGTTGCCGAACAGGCCGGAAGGGTGAACGGCGCGCTCGGCGCCGTCGATTGGGTGCCTATACGCTACATCAACCGCTCGGTGGGCCGCCGCATTCTTGCAGGGCTTTACCGGCTTGGAAAAGTCGGCCTCGTGACGCCGCTTCGAGACGGCATGAACCTCGTCGCAAAGGAATATGTTGCCGCGCAGGATCCGGACGATCCTGGCGTGCTTGTTCTTTCGCGCTTCGCGGGCGCTGCCCGCGAGCTCCGGGGAGCGCTTCTTGTCAATCCCTACGACATAGAGGGCACCGCAAACGCCATGGCACGCGCGCTCAGCATGCCGCTGGAAGAGCGGAAGGAACGTTGGAAGGCGATGATGGATCACTTGCTGGAGCACGACGTTTCGCGCTGGTGCCAGAATTTTCTCAACGATCTGACAGCATGATCAGATCAGTTTAGTTAGGGCCCTCCTCGCCGAATCACCCTTCACCTGAGAGGCCGGCCGGCCGGAGGCATGATCGAGAGCAGCCGGTCAAAACCCGCGACGGGTGACGAAAACTTTTCGTTCGCATGCCCGCCCATAGCGGCATCGTCGTACAAGACGCGCAGCGCTGTGGTCGCGTGGCCACGGCATTCAAGCCGATACTTCAATTGCGTCAGCGCAAGAGTGTGGGAGCGAGGCGAGATCAGCGTCGCTCCGGAAGTAGCGCGACGCCGCCTCCGTCCGGTTGTGCACATTCATCTTCTTGTAGATGTTGCGGACATGCGCCTTGACGGTGTTTTCGGAAAGCCCGAGACGATGGGCGATGATCTTGTTCTGCGTGCCCATGCAAATGAGATCGAGAATCTGGATCTCGCGCGTCCTCAGCAGGCCCTGGGCAAAGTCGGCCTTGCGTTCCATGTCGACATCTTCCGAAGGCGCCTGTTTTTGCGCGAGGACGCCGCCTCCGGCGAGCCCGCTCGGCGCCAGGCGCCG
>NZ_AUTC01000075.1 GCF_001461695.1 Sinorhizobium fredii USDA 205
CATGTACGCACATCTTCCTCAGCCGTCGGTTAACTTTACGGTGCCCCCCTTCCTGCAGGAGGGCGAAAGAAGCCGTAGATAGCGTCCGGGATTTCCCACACCTATAACGCAAGCCGATGTCATCAATCCGACAAATCGACGGAAATTATCGAATGGTACTCCAGGCTACTCAGCGCAAAGCCGTGGCGGGTCACGGCCTGCCACGGCGGGGATCGCTGACGATCAGGCCGTCTTGAGGTCTGCTATAACCTTTTCAAAGAATTCCTTGATTGGCTTCGACATATCAATCAAAGCCTTGGTGCTGAGCGCCTGGGATTCTTTGACCTGCTCGACACCCATGTCTATACGCTTGCGCAGGAAGGAACACTGTAGGTCGAAAACTTGGGACGGCGATTTTGCCCCGATCAACTCGCTAAGATGGAAGTCGTCCTCTCCGGGCCGGAACGTCGGCGGCGCTGGAGCACAGCAGAGAAGCTGGCGATCATCCACGAGACCTATGAGGCGGACGCCACGGTGAGTATCGTCGCGCGTCGACACGGCATCCAGCCGAACCGGTTGTTTGCCTGGCGCAAGCTGGCGTCCCAAGGGGCACTGACGGCGACGGCCGCCGAAGAGGAGGTCGTTCCGGCTTCCGAATATCGGGCGCTTCAGGCCCAGGTGAAGGAGTTGCAACGCCTGTTGGGCAAGAAGACGATGGAGAGCGAAATCCTGAAGGAAGCCCTCGAAATCGCCGGTGGCCCAAAAAAACATCTGTTGCGCTCGCTCTCTCTTCCCAGGGGGATTTTGGAATGAAGACCGTCTGCGAAACTTTAGGGGTCGCCCGCTCGAATATCGCCGCGCGTGCCGCAGGCTCCCCTTCCAGAGCCAGAGGACGCCCGCCGCTACCCTGATCGCGAGCTGGTGGAGGACATCAAGGCCGTCATCGCCGATACGCCCACCTACGGCTATCGGCGTGTCCATGCCATCCTGCGTCGGAATGCTCGGAAACTGGGGCGTTCGTGGCCCAATGCCAAGCGCGTCTACCGGGTGATGAAGCTACACAATCTGCTGCTGGTGCGTCATACCGGAGCGGTCGATGATCGCCTTCACGACGGCCAGGTCGCCGTCGAACGTTCGAACATCAGATGGTGCTCCGATGGCTTCGAGATCGGCTGCGACAACAAGGAGAAGGTCCGTGTCGCCTTCGCCCTCGACTGCTGCGACCGCGAGGCAATCGCCCATGTCGCCACCACGGAGGGCATCAAGAGCGAAGACGTGCACGACCTCGTGATCACCGCTGTCGAGAACCGCTTCGGCCGCATCAACATGCTGTCCGAACCCATCGAATGGCTTACCGACCACGGCTCCTGCTTCATCGCCAAGGACACCGAATCCTTGCTGCGCGACATCGGCATGGAGCCGTGCACGACGCCGGTGCGCAGCCCGCCGAGGCGTTCGTCAAAACCTTCAAGCGCGATTACGTCTCGGTCAATCCCACCCCGGATGCTGAAACCGAAATCGCTCAACTGCCGTTCTGGTTCGAGCATTACAACAATCTTCACCCGCACAGTGCTTTAGGATATCAATCGCCGCGCGAGTTCATCAGCTCGCAATCTCAAACCTGAGCATGTCCGGTCTTTTGGGGGCAACTCCATCCCAGGGCTAAGCGGTGAAGTGCAGGTTTAACACTTCTGTCAAACGAAGTTAGGAGTTGAGCCAAGCTATTGGCTCATCGAATAATGCTATCTAACGATGTGGTGGCCGCTGCTGCACGATGGCTGCCGAGAGTGTCGGATCGG
>NZ_AUTC01000076.1 GCF_001461695.1 Sinorhizobium fredii USDA 205
GGATGTATCTTCGTCGTCAAGACAGATAATTGCGAGGCCGAACGGAAAGATGGCCGTTGACGATCCTGCTGAGGACGTCGACCAGCGGTTTCACCCCTTACGAGCCCCTTGTTCTGTTTTATTTTCCAGCATACAGAGGTACTAGGAGTACCGTGATGCGCTCAAAAATAAACCGTCTGCCTGATATGATTCCCCGCGGTACGGTCGCCCTGTCGCAGTGGCTGATCTGCAAAGGTTATAGCCACGACCTTCAGAAGCGTTATCGAGGGAGCCACTGGCTGACCTCGATCGGCAACGGGGCGATGATCCGCTCTGGCGACAAGGTTGGATACGAGGGCGCGGTCTACGCCCTTCAAGAGCAGCTGGCAGCTTCCATCCATCCGGGCGGCCGAACTGCCCTGTCACTCCATGGCAAGGCCCATTACCTTGAACTGGGGCGGCCAAGGGTTTGTCTTTTCGGACAACCGGGTGAAAGGCTGCCTACCTGGTTCAGGCAACATGGATGGGGTGCGGACGTCGAGTATCATCGGACAAATCTCCTGCCCGCTGGTGCGGGCGTGGGTACGGTGGAGCTCAGCGGCTTCTCAATCAAAGCATCGAAGCCGACGCGCGCCCTGATGGAGTGTCTGTACCTTGCGACGGACGAGTCCTCGTATGTCGAATGCGGGCAGCTCATGGAAGGCCTCAACAATGTCCGGCCGGCTCAGGTTCAGAAGCTGCTCGAGGCCTGCACATCCGTGAAGGTGAAGCGCATGTTCCTGTATCTCGCAGAACTCGCAGGACACCAATGGGCGAACCATCTCAATCATAACCGCATCGATTTGGGTTCGGGCAAGCGGTCTCTGGTGAAGGGGGGCGCTTACGTGGCGCGATACGACATCACCGTACCAAGAACATTGGCGTAAGAGCGGCTCGTCAAAGACTCTCCCCGAACGTCGATACGGTGTTACGAGGTCTACCGCCAATCACGTGGGATCACATGCGCGGCGACAACATCATCACGTTTGAACGACGAAAATCAAAGCAGGAGCAACGGCGTCGTCCGTCGTCACCTGGCCTCGGTGGAGCTGTGAGATAGCGTGACAAAAAGCAGTCTAAAGCTGCCTTCGTCATCGCATGCGTAGGAACCATGCTCGTCGGCGGCGAGCACTGAACGCGGCTCCACATGGTCGCGAACGGCCGCCCAGGCATCCCTTGCGTTCTCGTCGCGGACGACGCGGGTGCGAGTGCGGTTCGGCGCGTCCTTGTTGTGTTCGCGCAACGGGAGGACGCAGAGTTGCTTGCCGTTCTGGTTCTCCGTCAGGCGGCGGTCGATGCGGTCCTCCTTCCGGTTCTCGGGCTTGATGTGGCCGCCGACGTACTTTCCGTCGATCTGTCCCGAACCCCACAGCTTCATCTTCGCGCGGCGAAGGCCGATCGCCTCCCTGATCTTCGCCAGCAGCACCCAGGCGGTCTTGTACTCGACGCCGAGCTTGCGGGTGAGGTGCAGGGCGGCGATGCACTTGACGGCCGTGACATCCCCCCAGATCGCCATGAGAGCTTGCGCGAGTGGAACACGGTACCTGACGTCACCGAGAATTCGCGCATGCAGGCGTGCGATACCTCTGAGGCGGAGGGATAAACACCAGCTTCTGGCCAAATTGCATCGCCTGGCCCCGTCCGGCGTGTCGACCCCAATAGGTCACTCGGTGAGCGAGAACTTTATTTGCAGGGCAGTGCAGCGCGACAACCAAGATGAGACGAAGCGTCAATCAAGATGAGA
>NZ_AUTC01000077.1 GCF_001461695.1 Sinorhizobium fredii USDA 205
TTACCGCCGCCACCGCCGCCGCCGCCGCCGCCGCCGTTACCGCCGCCTCCATTCCCACCCGTGACTCCGTTGGTGGATGTCGTGGAAAAGACGTTGCGAATCAGCGCCGTGGACAGCGGAGGGCATTGCTCTATTTGCCCGGCGGTGAGGATCTGATCTCTGTTCTGCGCAATGCAGCAGAGCTGATAGTTCGCCTCTGTCAACGGACTGCACTGGTCAGCCGTTAGGATGGGCCGTTCGGCTTCCTGGCCTCGTGCCGGGATCGTAGCCGATGCTAAAAAGCCGGCCGACATCAGCGCCAGGCCGGTACTCGTGAGAAGTGCATAGGTGGCCTTCATTTAAATCTCCCTAATTTAGTAAAGGCTTAAATGCAGTTCCGGCGGGAAATGTTCCCTACAAAATTAGGGGTTTTGTCGGATCTGCGAGCTAAAAATCCCCGCGTGGCCGTTAAAAATTTGTGGTAACCGCGCGCGGTTGCGGGTTTCTCACGTTGAGCCGGTGATCGCCCGGATGAAGTTGATTTCGGCCAGCAGGGACTAACTTCGATCGAGAGCAGAAAGGGCGTGTGCGGTGCGCTGATCCAAAGGCCGTAAAGGGCTTGATGCTGCTGGAGATGCGGCGACGGAAAGCTTTACCGTCCCGGCCGACCCGTCTTTCCCTTCGTCCGTCCCTTGTGGCGCTTCTCCTCCGCCGGGTCCTCGTAGGAGCCGACGCCTGGCTTGGCGCGGATCAGCGGCTTCTCCGGAACTTTTCCGGTCACGGGCTTCTCTGTCCGTCCGACGGTCATCTCGTCCAAGTTATTTTTGCGAAAATAGCTTGAAGTCTTTGATGGTCCGGACTCGCTATCTTGCCCGCCTTCGTCGGACAGGGCGTCCGGACGGGTATTCTTCCGGAACAGCGAACGCTCCTCCGCCTCGCGGCCGGCAGGAATTGCCACGTCGCGGCCCATTTCGTCGAGGTCGGGCTTGCGGAACAGCGGGCGTTCGGTGTCGGTGCCCGGGCCCATGTCGTCGAGTGAGGGTTTGGCGAAGTAGGACTTTCCCTCCCCCTTGTGGGGGGGGTGGCCCGAAGGGCCGGGAGAGGTTTCGTTTTTCCCCTCCCCAACCCTCCCTACAAGGGGGAGGGAGTCAGGCGTGCCGGCCGCACCCTTTCCGCCCCGCTTACCGCCTTCCTGCGACCTGGCTTCTTCGCGCGCCATCGGATCATCCAGCACGGCGAGTTCGGCGGCCTTGAGGCGCTTGATCTCGTCGCGCAGCCGCGCGGCGGTTTCGAAGTCGAGGTCGGCGGCGGCGTCGCGCATCTGCTTTTCGAGCGCGTTGAGATGCGCCTGCAGATTGTTGCCGACGAGGTGGCCGGCCTCGGCAAAACCCTTGCCGGCGACGCCGGAGATGTCGGCGCGGACGTGGTCGCGCTCGTAGACCGAGTCGAGAATGTCGGAGATCTTCGCTTTCACCGATTCCGGCGTGATGCCGTTTTCGAGGTTATAAGCCATCTGCTTCTCGCGGCGGCGGGCGGTCTCCTCCATCGCCCGGCTCATCGAGCCGGTGATCGTGTCGGCATAGAGGATGACCTTGCCGTCGACATTGCGGGCGGCGCGGCCGATCGTCTGGATCAGCGAGGTTTCCGAGCGCAGGAAGCCTTCCTTGTCGGCGTCGAGGATGGCGACGAAGCCGCATTCGGGAATGTCGAGGCCCTCGCGCAGCAGGTTGATGCCGACCAGCACGTCGAAAGCGCCGAGGCGCAGGTCGCGGATGATCTCGATGCGCTCCAGCGTGTCGATGTCGGAGTGCATGTAGCGTACCCGCACGCCCTGCTCGTGCAGATATTCGGTCAGATCCTCGGCCATGCGCTTGGTCAGCACGGTGACGAGCGTGCGGTAGCCGGCGGCGGCCGTCTCACGGATCTCGCCGAGCACGTCGTCGACCTGGGTTTTGGCCGAGCGCACCTCGACCGGCGGGTCGATGAGGCCGGTCGGGCGGATCACCTGTTCGGCGAAGACGCCGCCGGACTGCTCCATCTCCCAGCCGCCGGGCGTCGCCGAAACGGCGATCGTGTCGGGGCGCATCGCGTCCCACTCCTCGAAACGCAAAGGTCGGTTGTCCATGCAGGAGGGCAGGCGGAAGCCGTATTCGGCCAGCGTCGCCTTGCGACGGAAGTCGCCGCGATACATCCCGCCGATCTGCGGAATAGTGACGTGGCTCTCGTCGATGAAGATCAGCGCGTTGTCCGGAATATATTCGAACAGCGTCGGCGGCGGCTCGCCCGGCTTGCGGCCCGTCAGATAGCGCGAATAGTTCTCGATGCCCTGGCAGGAGCCGGTGGCCTCCAGCATTTCCAGGTCGTAGCGGGTGCGCTGTTCGAGGCGCTGCGCTTCGAGCAGCCGGCCGGCCCGTTCCAGCTCGACGAGGCGGTGCGCCAGCTCGTCCTTGATCGCCTTGGTGGCGGCATTCAGCGTCGGCCGCGGCGTCACGTAGTGCGAGTTGGCGTAGATCTTCACCGATTTCAGATCGCCGGTCCTCTGGCCGGTCAGCGGATCGAACTCGGTGATGGCGTCGATCTCGTCGCCGAACATCGAGATGCGCCAGGCGGCGTCCTCCAGGTGGGCCGGGAAGATCTCGATCGTGTCGCCGCGCACCCGGAACGAACCGCGCTGGAAATCCATGTCGCGGCGCTTGTATTGCTGTGCCACCAGGTCGGCGAGCAATTGCCGCTGGTCCAGCCGGTCGCCGACATTCATCTGGAAGGTCATCGCCGTATAGGTCTCGACCGAGCCGATACCGTAGATGCAGGAGACCGAGGCGACGATGATGACGTCGTCGCGTTCGAGCAGCGAGCGCGTCGCCGAGTGGCGCATGCGGTCGATCTGCTCGTTGATCGAGGACTCCTTCTCGATATAGGTGTCGGAGCGCGGCACATAGGCTTCCGGCTGGTAGTAGTCGTAGTAGGAGACGAAATACTCGACGGCGTTGTCCGGAAAGAAGTTCTTGAACTCGGAATAGAGCTGGGCGGCGAGTGTCTTGTTCGGCGCCAGAATGACGGCCGGGCGCTGCGTCGCCTCGATCACCTTGGCCATGGTGAAGGTCTTTCCCGAACCGGTGACGCCGAGCAGCACCTGGTTGCGCTCGCCGGTGGTGAGACCGTCGACAAGGTCGCCGATCGCCGTCGGCTGGTCGCCGGCGGGCTCGTAGTCCGATTGCATGCGGATGGCGATGCCGCCTTCGGACTTTTCCGGTCGGGCAGGGCGGTGCGGCGTCCAGAGCTTGCCGTCCTTGAAGAGCGGATTGCCGCTCTCGATGAGCTTGGCGAGCGCCTCGACGGTCGCGGTGACACCGGAACCGGTGGTCAGCTTGTCGGCATCCTCCAGAGCGACGTCGAGGCCGGCGACGGGGTTGAGCCCGGCGGCGGCGCGCGTCTTGGGATCGTGGCTGCCGCCCATCGACGTGCCGCGGGCGGTCTTGCCCGCGACGGTCTCGGGCTTGCCTTTGCCCTTCGCAGCGGTTTTCGAGGCGGCGATCTCGACCTTCTTGCGGTGCTTGCCGGCTTTGGAAGCGATCTCCCGCTGGCTTTCGAAGGCGGAAACTTCCGCCTCGGCCTCGAGCTGCTTCACCCAGTCGGAGACGTTGCCGGACAGCGGCGTGCCGGAAAGCGGCGCCTGCGGGGCCTCTTCGAAGCCGTTGGGTGTTGACGGTTTCTTCGGGGAACTCTTCGGAGATCGGGTCATGGCGGGGAATATGGAGAGAGTCAGTCCGAAAGGAAAGGGGGAATGAGTACAAAAGGGAAACGGCCGGCGTGGATTTTCGGTCTTCCCGGACCAACCTCCGGCCAGCAGCAACGGGGCTGCGCCGGCCGTTGCTTTTCGATTACAGGGTTATGTCGACGATGAATGGACTGCGGGTCGCGCGGCATGGAGAGGCTTGAAACGGCGGGTGTGGCCGGATCATCCTCGGACACTGATTCGCGTTCTCCCGAGGTCTTCATGTCCCTTGCCATCAATCCCGCCTATGTCTGGCCGGTTGTGCTGCTGCTCGCTTCCAATGTCTTCATGACCTTCGCCTGGTACGGCCACCTGAAGTTCACCTCCTCGCCGCTCTATATCGTCATCGTCGCGAGCTGGGGCATCGCCTTCTTCGAGTATTGGCTCGCCGTCCCGGCCAATCGCATCGGCCATTCCGTCTATTCGGCGGCGCAGTTGAAAACGATGCAAGAGGTGATCACGCTCAGCGTCTTCATCATCTTCTCGGTCTTCTGGCTGAAGGAGCCGCTCGGCTGGCATCAACTGATCGGCTTCGCGCTGATCGCGCTCGGAGCATCGTTCATCTTCAAGGGATGAAGGTCTTCGCTCGGGGTGCCCCTCATCCGGCTGCCGCGACCTTCCCTCCGCATGCGGGGCGAAGGGGTAGGCCGCGCCCCACTCAATCCAGCAGGTCGAAGGCGCGGTACATCCAGGCCAGTTGATAGAGCAGGCCGCCCACCAGAAAGACGGCATGGAACCGGCGGTTCGGCGTGAGCGCAGCGACGATGCAGAGCGCTATGTAGGCCGCGTTACGCAGCGGATACTCGATGCCGAAGGACTCGAAATAAGCCTTTCCCTTCACCGCCGTGTCGATCAGGTCGACGATGAAGGCGAGGGCGAGGAAGCCGAAGAACCAGGCGCGGCGCGACATGAAATAGTGCTCGTAGCCGCTGTAGTCCTCCAGCGACGTGGGGAAAAGCAGCACGCACAGGAAGAAGAAGACGCAGGCGTAGAGGATAACGAAGAGATAGACGGTGACGTCGATCACCGGCAGCGCGTGCAGGTGGTACTCCCACCACCAGAAATGCACGAGGAAAACGAACAGGAACAGCACCCAGCCGAGATGGATCCAGTACACTTTCGTCTTGCCGGGGTGCTGTATGAAGAGCGCCACGCCGCTCAGCAGCCGCGCCAGGCTGAGGCTGATGATCATGCCCATCACGACGCGGATATGGGAGAAGATCGCCGGATCCGGCGCGGGCGAGTCCATGGGTTGCCGCTATTCCGCCGGCACGGGTGTCGGCTTGCCGCTGCTGTCGAGCGCCACCATCACGAAAATGGCGTCGGTGACCTTCTCCATCACATGCGAGAGATAGCGCTGCGCCCAGGCCTCGACCTTGAGCGTCATCGAGGTGCGCCCGACTGTGACGATGTCCGTATAGATGCACAGCGTGTCGCCGATCTTCACCGGCAGGGCGAACGCCATTTCCTTCACCGCGGCGGTCACGACGCGGCCCCTGGCGCGTTCGGCGGCCCGGATGCCGCAGGAAAGGTCCATCTGCGCCATCACCCATCCGCCGAATATATCGCCGGCGGCATTGGCATCGCGCGGCATCGCCAGCGTGCGCAAGGTTAGCTCGCCATTCGGCTTGATCACTGCATTCATGCGGCCCGTCTCCCATTGTCGGCAAAAGGTTTAGCCCATGGCGGGTATCGGAAAAAGAGGGTCTCACCAAATCTCGCCACCTGTTCGGCGCCCGCCATGGTTGCCGATTCATTAAGGATCGACCGTAAAATCTAGCGAAGCATTTGTTAGGAGCTTCGCAAATACCTGTCCTTATCCTGCAAGCCACTGAGAGGGAGGCTGGGATGAGACGATTTCGGATTTCGGCGCGGCTTTACGCGCTGGTGGCATTTGCGTTGTTGGTGATGGCGGCGGCATTGACCTTCGGCCTGATCCAGGCGCAGGACAAGCTCGTCGCCGAGCGTAAGGCGATGCTTTCGGCAATGAACGAGAACGCCGTTACGGTGTTCGAGGCCTATCACAAGCAGGAAGAGGCCGGGACGCTGCCGCGCGAGGAGGCGCAGAAGCGTGCCTTGGAAGCGATCAAGGCGATGCGCTACCAGGACAGTGGCTACTTCTGGGTCAACGACATGCAGCCGACGATGGTGATGCATCCGATCAAGCCGGAACTGGACGGCAAGGATCTTTCCCAGAACAAGGATCCCAACGGGAAATTCCTGTTCGTCGAATTCGTCAAGACGGTGCAGGCTGAGGGCAGGGGCTTCGTCGACTACTACTGGCCGAAACCCGGCGCCGAGGAACCGGTGCTGAAATATTCGCATGTGGCCGGCTTCAAGCCCTGGGGCTGGGTCGTCGGCACCGGCGTCTATGCCGACGACCTCGCGGCAATGTTCCGCGAGCGCGCCTGGCAGGTGGGCGGCATTCTTGCCGCGGCCGCGCTGGCGATCCTGATGGCGGCGCTGGCGATCGTCCGCAGCGTCGTGCGGCCGGTGGAACGGCTGAAGGTCTCGATGCAGGCGATTGCCGACGAGGACGTTTCCTCGGAGGTTCCTGAAACGGACCGCGCCGACGAGATCGGCCAGATGGCCAAGGTTCTGCTGGTGCTGCGGGATTCCGTGAAGGAGCGCCTGGAACTGCGATCACGCGAAGACGAGCAGCAGGATCGGCTGAACGCCGAGCGGCGCGGCAATGAGGAACTGCAGCGCTCGACCGCGGCCGCCCAGGCTGAGGCGATGGAAGCGCTCGGCGCCGCGCTGGAGCGGCTGGCAAGCGGCGATCTGACGGCCGAGGTCGGCCGCATCGCGCCGGAATACGGCAAGCTCAAGCACGACTTCAATACCGCCGTCGCCGCGCTTCGCGATGTGATCGGGGCGATCTCGCAATCGACGGAGGTCGTGCACGGCAGTGCCGGCGACATTTCCGAGGCGGCGAACAATCTGGCACGGCGGACGGAGCAACAGGCCGCCGCCCTGGAAGAAACCGCCGCGGCGCTCGACGAGATCACGTCGACCGTGCGCCACGCCTCGGACCGCGCCGTCGAGGCGCGCGACATGGTCAACGAGACCAAGGCAAGTGCCGCGAAATCGGGCGGCATCGTCCGCAACGCGATCGATGCCATGGGGCGTATCGAGGATTCTTCGAGCCGCATCAGCCAGATCATCGGCGTCATCGACGAAATCGCCTTCCAGACCAACCTGCTGGCGCTGAACGCCGGCGTGGAAGCGGCGCGGGCAGGCGAGGCGGGACGCGGCTTTGCGGTCGTCGCCCAGGAAGTCCGCGAGCTTGCGCAACGTTCGGCTGGAGCTGCGAAGGAGATCAAGGGTCTGATCGGCACATCGGTCAAGGAAGTCGGCGCGGGGGTCGAGCTCGTCCGCTCAACGGGCGACGCCCTGATGGAGATCGAGGCGCTCGTCAACCAGGTGAACGAACAGGTTGCCTCGATCGCCACCGCGGCGCGGGAACAGGCGACGGGCCTCCAGGAGGTCAACACGGCCGTCAACAGCATGGACCAGATGACGCAGCAGAACGCGGCGATGGTCGAGGAAACGACGGCCGCGAGCCAGGTATTGGCCCAGGAAAGCCGCGAGTTGAAGTCGCTGCTCGAGAAGTTCCGCTTGCGGGACGGGCAAGCGGCGTATGGCCGGGCGGCCTAAAGCATCAACAAAAGAGAAGTGCAGTTGCAGGACTGACCCGCGTTCGAAAGGGCGCGGGTCCTTTTGTTTCGACTCGCTTCCTATCGCCAGTTGTATGAAAGTGATCCGGTTCGCGGATCTTGACCGCGCTGTCCATTCCAGGTGAGATCGCGCCGGGAGAGGGCGGCTGCGCAGCCGCCCGGGCGCAGCATCACCGCGGAGGATTTCCATGTCGCTTCTCAGGCTATTGATCTCGCGGCCATCCGCTGCGGTCTTGATGGTGATCGGCCTTCTTTCCGCCTGCACGGTCGTCGTCGACGAGCGCCCCGGCCCCGCGCCGATCCGGCCGCCGCAAATGTGCACGATGGAGTTCGCACCGGTCTGCGGCGAACGCGGCAACCGGCTCAGAACCTTCCCCAACGCCTGCAATGCGCGCGCCGACGGGTTCCGCGTCCTGCACCGCGGCGAATGCCGGCCGGATGTGCGTCCGCCGGTGGAGCAGGCCTGCAGCCGCCAATACGCGCCGGTCTGCGGCCAGCGCGGCCGGCAGAGGCGGACATTTCCGAATGCCTGCGAGGCGCGCGCCGACGGGTTCCGGGTGGTCGGATCGGGCGAATGCCGTCGCAGCGATGATCCCGCGCCGCCGCAGCAGTTTTGCACGCGGGAATATGCTCCGGTGTGCGGCCAGCGCGGCGCACGGCTCACGACCTTCCCGAACGCCTGCGAGGCCGGCGCGGCCGGTTTCCGGATTGTCCACCGAGGCGAGTGCGGCTGACATAGGGTCGCCGAGCCAGAGGCTTGTGCCAGTGCGGGCCACTTTTGGTCGCGGGCAAAGCTTCATTAACCACGTTTGCCTATAGTGCGGCTTGAACCCGACTTTTTCGGCCGCCTGCCTGCTTGGCGACATAGCGGCACGTCACGTTTCGATTGTGGGCAGGCGGTGGCTTTGTCATGGACGAAGGCGGCAATTGGTATGGCGTATGTTTCTCTTCTCCATCGACCGTTGACGGCGCTGCTGCTGTCCATTCCGCTTGTGGCCTGTAGCACGGACGTACTTTCGCCACCGGCCAGGATCGATGCTGCGTCCCGTGTCGGCGCCATCAGGCCGAGCCGCGTCGTTGCCAATCCGCAACAACAGGCGGCCGCCTATCCGTCGGAAGAGCCGGTATCGACGTTCAGCGACAGGACCGCTGGCGCCGCCGACCCGCAAGGCAGCCTGCCGATGATCGACAGCCAGCCGGAGATGGCTGAGACCCAAGTCGCAAGCGCCGGTCCGATGACGGTTCCTCCCGAAGGCGTCAACATGGATGCGATGCTCGGCGTCGAGCCGGTCGTCGGCCTGGCGCAGGAGCAGGCCGGTGACATCGCCGAAGGCAACACCGCCCAGCCGGTCGTCGGCGGTATTGGCGAGGACAACGTGCGTCAGCTCGGCGGCCCGGCCGAGCCGGAGCCTGTTTCGGAAGCTAGTCCGGGTTACGATCCCGATCTGCCGCCGCTGTCGCCCGAGCAGATTTCCGCGGAAGAAGTGAAGAGGGCGCGACCCGTCGAGCCGCAGCGAACCATTCGGCGCGCCGAGGAGCCGCAGCAGGTCGCCTTCCTGCCGCGCGCCCGCAATCCGCTGTCGACGCCTGAATACACCGGCGAAATGCCGCGCTCGGAGATCGCCTGCCGCCAGCGCCTGCAGAAGCTCGGCGTCACCTTCCGCGACGTGCCGCGCATTTATAACGGTCCGTCGTGCGGCATCGACTACCCGGTCGAGATCAGCGGCCTTTCCGGCAATATTGCCGTCAAGCCTGCGGTGAAGCTCAATTGCCAGGTGACCGAAGCCTTCGCCAAATGGGTGAAATACGAGCTCGCGCCGTCCTCGCGCTATCGCTACTGGTCCGGCGTCAAGACGATCAAGCCGCTCGGCGGCTATTCCTGCCGGACGATGAACTCGCGCCGCGGCAATCCGATGTCGGAACACGCACGCGGCAATGCTATCGACGTCGGCAAATTCGTGTTGAAGAACGGCAAGGAGATCGACGTGCGCCGAAAGGGCTTCTTCGCCTTCCGGGAGCGCGGGCTGTTGAAGGCGGTGCGCGCCGACAGCTGCAAATATTTCCACACCGTGCTCGGCCCCGGCAGCGACCCCTACCACAAGGACCATTTCCACTTCGACCTCAGGACCCGGAAGTCCGGCTACCGCCATTGCGACTAAAGCGCGTCGCATTCAAACGTATTCACGCGGCGCGCTTTAGCTTCTTGTCTTTGTGCATGTCGTCATCCCAAAACCGCTGCACACTTTTGGGCGACATGCATTGGCGGCAAGGCGCGCAAAAAAAGAGGCCGGCGGGGGCCGGCCAAAAACGACCGGAGGATAGGGGAGGCTCCGGCGTGCAAATCACGAGAGCGGGGTTGCTCAACGCCTCTTGAAGGTGATTGAAAAGCATCACCGTTTCATGACAGTGATGGGGCTCATCCCCATCGGCAGAATCTGTTGCCGGCCTTCAGCAAGATCGGGTTTTCCATGCCGCCGCTCTCGGAACTGATGATGTTTGCCCTGGCGCTGGCCGCGGCCGGTGTCGTGTCCGGCGTACTTGCCGGCCTCTTCGGCGTCGGCGGCGGCGCCATCCTTGTGCCGGTCTTCTTTCAGGTCTTCGGGCTCCTCGGTGTCGACGACGCGGAGCGGATGCATCTGTCGGTGGGCACCTCAACGGCAATCATCGTGCCGACATCGGTGCGTTCCTTCCTGCTGCACTACCGGCGCGGCGTCGTCGACACGGCCCTGCTACGCAATTGGATCCTCGCCATTCCGCTCGGCGCCATCCTGGCCACCGTGATCGCGGCCTATGTCAGCAGCGAAACCTTGCGGCTTGTCTTCGCCGCCATCGCGCTCGCGGTGGCATTGCGGATGATCTTCAACCGCGCGACCTGGCGCCTTGGCACCGAGCTTCCGAAGAATCCGATCAGGTGGCTCGTCGGCGTAGTGATCGGCGTTTTGTCCGGCCTGATGGGCGTTGGAGGCGGCGTGCTCAACAATACGTTCATGACGCTCTACAACCGGCCGATCCACCAGGCGATCGCGACGTCCTCCGGCGTCGGCGTGCTGATCTCGATCCCCGGGCTGTTCGGTTACATCTGGGCCGGCTGGGGCGAACCCGGTCTGCCGCCGCTTTCGACCGGTTTCGTCAACTGGATCGCGGTTGGCTTGATCATTCCGGTCTCGTTGCTGGTGGCTCCGCTCGGCGTGCGCCTGGCGCATGCAATGGACAGGCGGCAGCTCGAGGCGGGCTTCGGTATCTTCATGATCTTGATAGCCTTGCGCTTCCTCTACAGCCTCTACGGCTAGCCCGGAATCGAGCCTGATAATCGCATTCCGGCCACCCGAAATTGGATGCCCCTTCGCATTGCGGCTGTGCGATAATCCGTCTCTCCGAGGTCTTTGAAGCGCGCGACGTGAGATTGACGTCGCCCGAGTAACTTGTTCGGCCGGACGATATATATTATATTTAAATGTATATTGATGAATTGGGAGGCAACGATGTCTGCAGCTGCGCTTGCAAAACCGGACGTCAAAGGCTTTTACGAGTGTCGCACGGGAAGCATCCAATATGTCGTTTCCGATCCGCTGACAAAGCGTTGCGCCATCATCGACCCGGTGCTCGACTTCGACGAGAAATCGGGTACGACGGCGACCGAGCAGGCGGATCTGATCCTCGATTACGTGGCGCAGAACGGCCTGACGGTCGAATCGATCCTCGACACCCATCCGCATGCGGATCATTTCTCGGCTGCCGCGTATCTGAAGGAACGGACCGGGGCGCCCACAGGCATCGGATCCGAGATCGTCCGCGTCCAGAAGCTCTGGAAGGGCATTTACAACTGGCCTGAGCTCGAAGCGGACGGGTCGCAATGGGACCATCTCTTCGACGGCGGCGAACACGTCCCCCTCGGGTCGATCGAAGGACGGGTGCTCTATTCGCCAGGCCACACCCTTGCCTCCGTGACCTATATCTTCGGCGACGCAGCCTTCGTCCACGACACGATCTTCATGCCGGACAGCGGGACGGCCCGGGCGGATTTCCCGGGGGGCGACGCACGCCAGCTGTGGCGCTCGATCGCCGAGATCCTGGCGCTGCCGGACGAAACCCGCGTTTTCATCGGTCACGATTACCGGCCGGAAGGCCGCGAGCCGCGCTGGGAGAGTACCGTAGGCGAGCAGAAGCGCTGCAACGCCCATCTTGCTGGCATGACCGAGGATCAGTTCGTTCAATTGCGCGAGGCGCGCGACAGGACGCTGCCGATGCCGAAGCTGATTCTGCACGCATTGCAGGTCAATATTCGCGGCGGCCGGTTGCCGGATCCGGAAGCCAACGGCGCGCGCTATCTGAAATTTCCGCTCAATGCGCTGAAGGGAGCGGCGTGGGGCTGAAAGGAGATGGATATGCGAACGGGCACGAAAATGCGAAACGTCGGCCCGGACATGGGCGAGCGAGCGGGCGAAGCGGCCGCCCTGCTCAAGACACTCGCAAACCAGAACCGGCTGATGATCGTCTGCACGCTTGTCGAGGGCGAGCATTCCGTCGGCCAGTTGGAAGAGACCCTCGGCATCCACCAGCCGACCTTGTCGCAGCAACTGACCGTGCTGCGCGAAGCGGGCATCGTCGCGACACGGCGCGATGCGAAGCAGATCTTCTATCGCCTCGCCGAGGAGAAGGCGGCACGGCTGATCATGGCGCTCTACGAGATATTCTGCGACAGGAGATGAAGCAATGACCGCGTATTTGGCTACGTTCTGCGGCGGCATGCTGATCGGACTGTCGGCGGTGATTCTGATGATGGCGAACGGTCGGGTTGCCGGGGTGAGCGGCATTGCCGGACGGCTGCTGCAGGGCGTGCAGACGGCGACCGGCGCCGCTTTCGTCATCGGGCTGTTTGTCGGACCCGTTCTCTTCCGCCTGCTCGCGGGTGCGTGGCCCGTGGTGGAATTGGTAACGCCCTGGCCGCTTGTCGTCGCGGGTGGTCTGCTGGTCGGCTACGGTTCGCGCATGGGTTCTGGCTGCACCAGCGGCCATGGGGTCGTGGGGCTTGCGCGCCTTTCACGCCGTTCGATGGCTGCGGTCGCCAGCTTCATGGCCGCGGCGGTCGCGACGGTCTATCTGATGGGGCTCTTCGCATGAACCGAATCGAACGCCTTCGCGTTGTCGCCGCCCTCATGTCCGGCATCGTCTTCGGCCTTGGCCTGGCGCTTTCGGGGATGCTGAACCCGGCGCGTGTCCGCGGTTTCCTCGATATTACCCGCGATTGGGATCCGAGCCTCGGCTTTGTGCTAGCCGGCGCCGTCGCCGTTTCGGCGCTGGGCATGGCATTGGTGCGTCGAATGCACAAACCGCTTCTCGATAGTCGCTTCCATCTTTCGGAAACACGCATCATCGATCGCCGGCTGCTCGTCGGTTCGGCGATCTTCGGCATCGGCTGGGGCATGGTCGGGCTATGCCCCGGCCCGGCACTTGCATCTCTGTCGCTCGGCCTGCCGGCAACCGCGCTCTTCAGCACCGCGATGCTCGCCGGGATGGCGGCCCATGATCGCCTGTTTGGAGCGCGGCTGCGGCAGCGGACCTCTTAACATCGGCGTCTCGCTGTATCGTTTGACGCAGCGTCACCTTTAAAATTGAGCGGGATGGGCTGCAAAGCGAAACGAATTGGCCCATATAGAGCAGCAATCCTCTGATATTGCCCCGCATTCGGATCCGTTTTTCATGGCTTCTATTGTTTCCGTTTCGAACCTGTCGAAAACCTATGCCTCCGGCTTCGAGGCGCTGAAGGGCGTTAGCCTCGAGATAGAGGAGGGGGAGATCCTCGCTTTGCTCGGACCCAACGGGGCCGGCAAGACCACCCTGATCTCGATCATCTGCGGCATCGTCAATCCGAGCGGCGGGGAGGTCACCGTCAATGGCCATGACGTCGTCCGCGACTTCCGCCAGACGCGGTCGATGATCGGGCTGGTGCCTCAGGAACTGACGACGGATGCCTTCGAGACGGTGTGGAACACCGTTTCCTTCTCGCGCGGCCTGCACGGCAAGAAGCCGGACCCCGCCCATATCGAGAAGGTGCTGAAAGACCTGTCGCTCTGGAGCAAGAAGGACAACATGCTGCGCGAGCTTTCGGGCGGCATGAAGCGGCGCGTGCTGATCGCCAAGGCGTTGTCGCACGAGCCGCGCGTGCTCTTCCTCGACGAGCCGACCGCGGGCGTCGACGTCAGCCTGCGCAAGAGCATGTGGGAGGTCGTCGAGCGGCTGCGGGCTTCGGGCGTAACGATCATCCTGACGACACACTACATCGAGGAAGCGGAAGAGATCGCCGACCGGATCGCCGTCATCAATGGTGGCGAAATCCTCCTGGTCGAGGACAAGAATGCGCTGATGACGAAGCTTGGCCGCAAGCAGTTGCGCGTCGATCTCGCCCAACCGTTGGAGCGCATTCCGGATTCCTTGTCGTCCTACAACCTGACGCTCGAGGACAATGGTCAAAGTCTGATCTACGACTACGACACGAGCGCCGAACGGACCGGCATCACCGCGCTGCTAGCGACGCTCGCCGAGACCGGAATCAGACTTCGGGATCTTTCGACGCAGCAAAGCTCGCTCGAAGATATTTTCGTCGAGATCGTGGAGGCAGGGCGATGAATATCGAGGCGGTCAAGTCCATCTATTTCTTCGAGATGGCGCGTACGCGACGCACCCTGCTGCAGAGCGTGGTGTCGCCGGTCATTTCGACCTCGCTCTATTTCATCGTGTTTGGCGCGGCGATCGGCGAACGCATCCAGCAGATCGACGGCGTTTCCTACGGCGCCTTCATCACGCCGGGGCTGATGATGCTGACGCTCCTGACGCAATGCATCGGCAACGGTTCCTTCGGCATCTATTTCCCCAAGTTCACCGGCACGATCTACGAAGTGCTGTCATCGCCGATCTCGATGCTGGAAATAGTTCTCGGCTATGTCGGCGCGGCCGCGACCAAGGGGCTGATGATCGGCACGATCATCCTGATCACCGCATCGCTGTTCGTCGATCTCAGCATCGCCCACCCCTTCGCGATGATCTTCTTCTTCGTGCTGACGGCGGTGACCTTTAGCCTCTTCGGCTTCATCATCGGCATCTGGGCGAAGGACTTCGAGCAGTTGAACCTGATCCCGATGCTGGTCGTCCCGCCGCTCGTCTTCTTGGGCGGCAGCTTCTATTCGGTCGATATGCTGCCGCCATTCTGGCGGGCGGTCAGCCACTTCAATCCGGTGCTCTACCTGATCAGCGGTTTCCGCTGGAGCTTCTTCGAGATCTCCGACGTCAATCCGCTCGCCAGCGCCGTGATCATTCTCGCTTTCCTGGCGATCTGCATGTCCTTGCTGACCTGGATCTTCCGTACCGGCTACAGGCTGCGCAATTGACGGGTTAAGGCCAGCACCCATCGCTGAGCCGTTATTACGCGGGCCAGGCCCGCGTCGAGCTTCGTTCGACCAGGACCGGCTCAAGCTTGCACTCTGTCGCAGATGAGCGCTTGAGGATTGCATCGAGCGCAATCCGCGCTATCTCGGCGAGCGGTTGGCGAATCGTCGTCAAGCGCGGCAGGACGAGGGAGGCAAGCGGGATATCGTCGAAGCCGACGATCGACAGGTCGTCCGGTATGGAGAGACCGATATCGGCGGCCGCGCGCATCAGGCCGATCGCCTGCTGATCGCTGGCGGTGGCGATCGCCGTCGGCGGGTGTTGCTGTCGCAGCAGCCTGTTGCCAAGCTCCTCGCCGGCCCTGTAGTCGAAATTGCCGTCAACGGTCTGGATGGCGAACGACCGGCTCGGATGCTGCTGCTGAAACTCCTCAATCCGACTGATGAAGCCTTCATACCGTTCGCGCGCGACGTCCAGGATCTGAGGCCCCCCCATGTAGCCGAGGCGGCGGTGCCCGAGTGACAACAGGTAGTCGGCGGCGAGATAGCCGCCTCTCCTGTTATCCACGCCGACAAGCGTCTGGCCCTTCAGGGGGCGGTCGACGGTGACGGTATTCGTACCACTGACGAGGTCTCCGATCCTGCTTTCGCTGACCGGAACCAAGATAAGTCCGCTCGGCAGACGGCCGAGCAGCGTTTGCACCTGCTGCTGTTCGGCGGCGGGATCGTCATGGGAATTGGCAAGGAGAACCGAATAGCCTTCGGCCGACGCCATCATCTCGACATGTTTCGCAAGCTCGGCAAAGAAGGGGTTGGTGATGTCCGGGATCACCAAGCCTATAAGGTCAGTCCTGTTCAGCCTCAGGTTACGTCCCAGGGAGTTTGGCGTATAGCCGAGTTGCTGGATGACTTCTTCGACGCGGGTCCGAATCTCTTCACTGACCGTCTTGTTCTTCGCAAGGACCCGCGAGACCGTGCCGACGGCGACTCCCGCAGCCTTCGCGACATCTTTGATGGTGACGGTCAAGAGCACTCCCACGGGCAAGCTTTGAGTCTGGATATATACCCGGTGCAAAAGATTGCAACGATGAAACGTTTCATATTGACAGCGTCGCGATGAAACGATTTCCTGCGGCCTGAAACGATATCTGGCTTGCCGATGAAACGTTTCACCGCTGCTGGAGGGCGGCGGTTTCTCAAGGAGGATTACGATGAAACTTTTCAAACTCGCATCCGTCGTGGCACTCGTCGCAGCAACTGCGCTTCCGACCATTGCCGCCGCCGCCGACAAGCCGGTCGTCGGCCTCGTCATGAAGTCGCTCGCCAACGACTTCTTCAAGAACATGCTGGAGGGTGCCGAAGCCCACGCCAAGAAGCGTGGCGACTACGAGCTGAAGGCCATCGGCATGCAGAATGAAACGGATTTCGAAAGCCAGTTGAACGGTGTCGAGAACTTCATCACCCAGGGCGTCGATGCGATCGTCATTGCACCAGCCGATTCGCGTGCGATGGTCGCTCCGCTGAAGAAGGCGATCGATGCAGGCATCACGGTGGTCAACTTCGACGTCTCACTCGATGAGCAGGCCAAGAAGGATGCCGGGCTGGATCTGGCCTTCGTCGGCCCTGACAACCGCGGCGGCGCCAAGCTGGCGGGCGAGTCTCTCGCCAAGGCGCTCGGCGAGGGTGGCAAGGTCGTTATCATCGAGGGCAATCCAGGCGCCGACAACGCGGCCCAGCGCAAGCTCGGCTTTGAGGATGCGATCGCCGCAGGCAAGCTCAACCTGCTCGATTCGCGCACCGCGCATTGGGAAACGGAAGAGGCCAACTCCGTGTTCTCGACCATGCTGACGGCTCACCCGGACATCCAGGGTGTCATGGCGGCAAACGATTCGATGGCGATCGGCGTCATCAAGGCGCTCGACGCGGCCGGCCGCCCCGACATCAAGGTCGTCGGCTTCGACAACGTCTCGGCCGTCCAGCCGCTGCTGAAGGAAGGCAAGCTGCTCGCGACCGTGGACCAGTTCGGTTCGCAAATGGCATCCGATGCCATCGACAAGGCCCTGGCGGTGGTGGGCGGCGGACCGAAGCTCGAGGGCTGGGTCAAGACCGACATCAAGCTCGTTACCACGGACGACGTGAAGTAACGCGGCCGGTCGCACCGCGCCGGCTCCTTGCCGGTGCGGTCTTTCTCCCGCAGGGGTGTTTCCATGAATACGAACCTTGCCCACGTCGACAGCGTGGCGCAGCCGCTTCTCGAGCTTCACGACATTCGCAAACGCTTCGGCGGAACCGTTGCGCTGGCGGGCGTGACGCTTTCCGTCGCACCCGGAGAGGTGCACGGACTTATCGGCGAGAACGGCGCCGGAAAGTCCACCCTCATCAAAGTGCTTTGCGGCATTGTCAAGCCCGACTCCGGAGCCATCACATTGGCTGGTGAAGCCTATGCGCCGCACACACCGCGGGATGCCAAGGCGCGCGGCCTGCAGGTCGTGCACCAGGAGTTCAACCTGCTCCCGTTTCTCTCGGTCGCCGAGAACATCTTTATCGAGCATTTGCCGCGCAACGCCCTCGGAGTGGTGAAGCGCCGCGACATGAACACACGCGCCAGAACCGCTCTCGATGCCATCGGACTGAAGGATATCGACGTCCGCTGGCCGGTGGAACGGCTCGGCATCGCCCATCGACAGCTCGTCGAGGTCGCCCGTGCGCTGATGACCGAGAGCCGGGTGCTCATACTGGACGAGCCAACCGCCACCCTGACGTCGCGCGAAACCGAGCGGCTGTTCGCAATCATCGACGACCTGCGGCGGCGTGGCGTGTCGATCATTTTCGTCTCGCATCACCTCGACGAGGTTTTCAAGTTGTGCGACCGGGTAACGGTCTTGCGCAATGGTGAGACGGTCACAAGCCGCCGGATTGGCGAGACGACGCAGGACGAGCTGGTCCGCGCCATGGTCGGGCAGCAACTGCAAAAGGAGATGACCCACAGCATCGGATCGTCAGCGCGCTCCGAAACAGTGCTGTCGCTGGTGAACTTCCGCCATGCGCAATCACCCCATGAAGACGGGATCTCCTTCGATCTTCACAAGGGCGAAATTCTCGGGATCGCCGGTCTCGTAGGCTCCGGCCGTACCGAATTGCTGCGCGCCATCTTTGCCGCCGAACCGCCACTGTCAGGCACCTTGATGAGGGACGGCAAACCGGCAGCCCTGCGCTCCCCCCGCGATGCGATCCGCGCGGGAATCGGGTTCGTCACCGAAGACCGCAAGGAAGAAGGGCTGATCCTGTCAATGCCGATCGCCGCCAACGTCACGATGGCCTCTCTGGCAGATGTGTCGCGCGCGGGCCTGCTCGATCAAAGGGCCGAAAATGCCCTGACCGAAAAGCTCGGAGCCGATCTGAAGCTGAAATATGGCGGCCCCGGCAAAAACGCCGCGACGCTGTCGGGCGGCAATCAGCAAAAGGTGGTTCTTGCCAAATGGCTCGCGCGCAAGCCGGAAATCCTGCTGTTGGATGAACCGACCCGCGGCGTCGATGTCGGCGCCAAGGCGGAGATCTACGCCTTGATCCGGCGACTGGCCGAACGCGGCCTTGCTCTCCTCGTGGTCTCCTCGGAACTGCCTGAACTGATGACGCTTTGCGACAGGATCATGGTGATGTCGCAGCATCGCATCGTCGGCTCGCTTCCACGCGCCGAATTCTCCGAAGAAAAGATCCTGACCTACGCCTACCAGGGCGAAAAACGACAGACGGGGCACTGACATGCAACTCGACGAAAACCTACCAACTGCGACGGCCACGGCCGCTCCGGCAGTCTCGATGAAGCTGCTGCTGCGCGACGCCGGCATCGGGATCGCACTCGTGCTGCTCATCCTGTTTTTCGCCCTGACGACCGATCACTTCCTGTCGCCCAACAATATTTCCAACATCCTGACGCAGATCACCATCAACCTGATCCTCGCCATCGGCATGACCTTCGTCATCCTGATCGGCGGTATCGATCTCTCGGTCGGCTCCATGCTGGCATTCTGCGCCGTCGTCGGCGGTTCGGTGCTGACCATTCCGGACCTCTCGGTCTTTCAGGCGGTGAGCCTGGCGACCCTTGCAGCCGTCGGAACCGGTGCGCTCTGCGGCTTCTTGAACGGCTGGATCAGCGCCTTCTGGGGACTGCCGTCCTTTATCGTGACGCTCGGCATGCTCAACATCGCCCGCGGCGCGGCGCTGCAGGTCACGGATGCCCGCACGATCTATTCCTTTCCGCCGAGTTTCAACGCCTTTGGCTCGCAGATGATCTACGGCGTGCCGGTCGTCTTCCTGATCGCGCTTGCCCTGGTAGCGATTGCCTGGTTCGTGCTTTCGAAGACCGTGTTCGGGCGCCTGCTCTATGGGATCGGCAATAACGAGGAAGCCGTTCGCCTCGCGGGCCACTCGCTGATGACCTACAAGATCGCGGCGTTCACGATCGCCGGCGTCCTGGTCGGCATTGCCGCGATGGTCTACATGGCGCGGCTCAACATCGCCAGCCCGATCATCGGCATCGGCTTCGAACTCAACGCCATTGCTGCGGTCATTATCGGCGGAACGAGCCTTAGTGGCGGACGCGGCAGCGTCATTGGAACTTTGCTTGGCGCCTGCATCATCGGCGTTCTGGCGAACGGCCTCATCCTCTTCGGACTGAGCGACTTCATGCGTCAGCTGATCACCGGCGTCGTGATCATCCTGGCCGTCATCATCGACAAGTACCGCGAACGGATCACGGCCGCCTGACAGCGGCCCGTGCCCCTTAGCCAACGGCTCGGCCGCAGCCAGATTGGAGCGCCGAGAACCGTCGCAACTGCCAAGCTCTAGTCCCGCAGCCGCAGTTCATCGGTCCGCATCTGCAGGGAGTCAAGGGTCGAGAGAAAGCTCATGCCGAGCAGGCTGCGGTCGAGCTTGCCTTCCGCGGCGACGGTTGCCCGGATGTTGCGGCGCTCGATCGGACCGATCGCAATTTGCTCCAGCGTCACAGGCGCGGCGAGGGCCGGCCCGTTTGCCGTCATCACGGTCAGGGTATAGCCGAGATTTTCCGGATCGAGGCCGATCCGCTCGGCGTCCTCGTAGGTGAGGGCGATGCTGCTGGCCCCGGTGTCGACGAGCATGCTGACCTCCTCGCCATTGATCGTCGCGTCGGCCTGGAAGTGGCCGT
Source organism: Sinorhizobium fredii USDA 205 (assembly GCF_001461695.1). Taxonomy (GTDB): domain Bacteria; phylum Pseudomonadota; class Alphaproteobacteria; order Rhizobiales; family Rhizobiaceae; genus Sinorhizobium; species Sinorhizobium fredii. The sequence goes on from NZ_AUTC01000077.1 coordinate 19,999, forward strand.
CGAGGCGCTTGCGCAGCACGACTTCCTGCTGCCCCTCGCTGTCGGTGACGACCATCGTCGGGCCGGGCATCAGTTCGGAGAGCACCCGGTCGCCGAAGGCCTGAAGCTCGACGCGATAGGCATAGCCGGAAACGAGGCCAACGGCGATCAGCAGCCATACGGCGATCAGGCGCACACTCTCTCCGAAATGGCGTCGGCTGCGGATTACCCCGGCCGCCAACAGCGTCGCAATGGCACCGAGCGAGACGAGCCGCCCGAAGTCGTCATTGTTCATGCCGAGGGTCTGGCCGCTGTCGTGATTGAAGATGAGGAGTGCAAGGCCGATGGCCAGGATTGCCAGCAGAAGGATCAGACGGTTCATGTGCCGCTTCGTTCCCGCGCCAGCCGCGTCCGGCGTGTTTCGCGTCGCGGCTTTCGCTCGACGGTTTCCAGCCGCGCCGGCAGCGCCAGCATGATGCTGTGCCGTTCCGTATCGGTGTAGAGCGTCCAGGAGCCGATTTCATCTCGCGTGCGCCCGCAGCCGAAACAGTAGCCTGTCCGGTCGTCGATTGCGCAGACGAGAATGCAGGGAGATTCCATCGGCTTGGCGTGCTCTGGTCTAGGGGCAGGACCTATTAAATTCATCCATTCTGCGCGGCGGATTTCGTGTCTGACTAGGAGGGAAGATGCAGGAAATGCCGAACATTTTCAAATCTTCCCGACGCGGTCAGGCGCGAAATCCGCCGCGCCCTTCGGGTTCCGGTCCATGGGCCGCCTGATCGAAAACAATGCTCGACAAGACCTTCGGGTCTTGCCTTGCGCTTGTTTTCTTCCATCCAATCCCATGGACCGGAACAGAATGGATTAATTTAATAGGTCCTGACCCTAGTTTCGTCGAGATTATATCGGCCTTTCAGATTGCCAGCGCAAGGGCGCCCAGCACTGCGATTTCCGTCAGCTGCTGCGTGGCGCCGATCGTGTCGCCGGTATGGCCGCCGAGCTTGCGACCGACAATCCTGCCGAAGCCCAACACAGTGACGGCGAATGCGGCGAAAGCGAGCAGGGCTGCAATCGGCGGAATCCCGGCTGCATAGAACAGCAGAAGCGAGAGAATCGCTCCGGAGCCAAGCGCCTGAGATGTCGCGCGCGGTTCCGGAATGCCTGCTGCCGCGGCGACACCGTCGCGGCGCGCCGGGGGCAGACGCGACCAGTGCCAGACCATGGCCGTGCGGCTGAGGGCGGCAGTCCCGAGAAGTGCAGACGCGGCACCAAAGGGAGAGAGAAGCGGCAGGAAGGCGGCGAGTGCCGAGACGCGAAGGCCGAAGGAAAGGATGAGCGCCACCGCTGCATAGGTGCCGATGCGGCTATCCTTCATGATGGCCAGTGCCGCGTCGCGATCGCGGCCGCCGCCCAGGCCGTCGGCCGTGTCGCCGAGGCCGTCCTCGTGCAGGGCGCCGGTGACGAGCGCCTGCACGGCGACGATCAGGAAAGCGGTGAACAGCGAGCTCGCCTGAAGCACGTCCAGGAGCGCTGCCAGCAGCGCCGCGGGGAGGGCGATCAGAATGCCGGCGAGCGGAAAGGCGCGCACGGCGCGGCTCAGCCGACCGTCATGATCGGCGAAATGGCGCCGAGGCATGGGGATGCGGCTCAGGAACGCCACCGATCGCGCCAGATCATCGCAGAGATCGCCGATAAAGCGCATTGTCCCTCCCAGGTCGGAGCCGCCCGAATCGCCGGCCCTTTGCCGGATCATGCTCCGGCGACAGCATTTGGCGCAAATGCCGTTGCCGGAAGCGCTGGCAGCCTCTATGACGGGCGCCGAACCACCCTTCGTTCAGCAAGGATTCCCCATGAGTGCCAGCGGCCTGCCGTTTGATGATTTCCGCGAGTTGTTGCGAAACCTGCCGGGACCGGATGCGGCGGCACTCGTTGCGGCCCGCGAGCGGGATTCGCAACTGACGAAGCCGCCCGGTGCGCTCGGCCGTCTCGAGGAAATCGCTTTCTGGCTCGCCGCCTGGACGGGCCGTCCGCCTGCGGTCAACCGGCCGCTCGTGGCGATCTTCGCCGGCAATCACGGTGTGACCAGGCAGGGCGTCACGCCTTTCCCCTCGTCGGTTACGGCCCAGATGGTGGAGAATTTCGCCGCCGGCGGGGCGGCCATCAATCAGATCTGCGTCACCCATGACCTTGGGCTCAAGGTCTTCGACCTGGCGCTCGATTATCCGACCGGCGACATCACCGAGGAAGCGGCCCTGTCCGAACGCGACTGCGCCGCGACGATGGCCTTCGGCATGGAGGCGATCGCCGGCGGCACGGACCTGCTCTGCATCGGCGAAATGGGCATCGGCAACACGACGATCGCCGCCGCCATCAATCTCGGCCTCTATGGCGGGACCGCGGAGGAATGGGTCGGTCCGGGCACGGGCTCCGAAGGCGAAGTGCTGAAGCGCAAGATCGCGGCCGTCGAGAGGGCCGTTGCGCTTCATCGCGATCACCTGTCCGATCCGCTCGAACTGATGCGCCGGCTCGGAGGGCGCGAAATTGCGGCCATGGCTGGCGCCATCCTCGCGGCACGCATGCAGAAGGTGCCGGTGATCGTCGACGGTTATGTGGCAACCGCAGCCGCGGCGATCCTCAAGGCAGCCAACCCGGCAGCACTCGACCATTGCCTGATCGGCCATGTCTCGGGAGAGCCCGGCCACATTCGTGCTATCGAGAAGCTCGGCAAGACGCCGCTGCTGGCGCTCGGCATGCGGCTCGGCGAGGGCACGGGCGCCGCACTTGCCGCAGGCATCGTCAAGGCGGCCGCCGCCTGCCATAGCGGAATGGCAACCTTCGCCCAGGCCGGTGTCAGCAACAAGGACTGACGCCTCGGCTTGGTCCATTCCTGTCGGTCGACTGTCAGCCATGTTATGCTTGGCAACTGCGGTCTTGAAGCGGAGCGCCTTCTCGCCTATCGGGGGATGCGGGGGCGTTCTTCGATTGAAGCCGGCCTCGCATTCGCCGCAATCGCAATGTCGAAGCTGCACAGTCAAGCTCGTCGAGATGAAATGGACGCCAAGAACACCACCTCCCGTCACGGTCAAGCGGCCCCTGTCACAAAGCATACCGGCATCCGGCATCTCTTTGCGGCCGCGAGCTATTCGCTGGGCGGCGCGAAGCGGCTGATCGGCGAGGCGGCCTTTCGCCACGAGCTGATGGCCTTCGCCGTTGCAATGGCCGCCTTCGTCATCGCCGGCGCCAGCGTCTTCCAATATGTCGCGATGGCCATCCTGTTCCTGCTGATGATGGCCTTCGAAGCGATCAACACGGCGATCGAAGAGATCGTCGATCGCGTCTCGCCGGAAATCTCGGACATGGGCAAGCACGCCAAGGATCTCGGATCCTTCGCCTGCCTCTGCCTCATTCTGGCGAACGCCACCTACGCCTTTTACGTGGTGTTCCTGGGGCGCTACCTTGGCTGACGACGGCTACTGCATGTCTCCTTAAATCGACCTCGATTTAAGGACAAAGACATGCAGCAATTCAAAGTGCTACAGCGACCTTTTCGCGCCTGATAAGACGCGCGGCGCTGTAGTGCGCCTCGTCTTTCAGGCGAAGCTCTTGCGGCGGCGTGCGGGCGAGGGGACGTCCTCGACCGGCGGCAGGCTCTGCAGGACGCGGCGGGGCGGCAGGATGGCGATTGCCTCGGTGCCTTCGCGAAGCTTCGAGCGCAGGATGAATTGGCCATTGTGCTTGGCGAGGATCGCCTGGACGATCGGCAAGCCAAGTCCGGTGCCCTGCTCGGCGCTCTTGATCGCGATCGAGCCCTGGCCGAAGGCGGAGAGCACGATCGGAATCTCTTCCTCGGGAATGCCCGGGCCATTGTCCTTGATCGAGATGTACTGTCCGCCGCCGGCCGTCCAGCCGACCTTGACGGTGATTTCCCCGCCGGCAGACGTGAACTTGACGGCGTTCGACAAGAGATTGAGTGCGACCTGGCGTATCGCCTTCTCGTCGACCCAGACGGAGGGCATGGCCGTCTCGAATTGCGACCCGATCGTGATGTTCTTGCCGCGGGCGCGGAGCTGCACCATGCCGATGCAATCCTCGGCGATCTCGGCGAGATTGACCGCCTCTTCGTTGAGCTCGTACCGACCGGCTTCGATGCGGGACAGGTCGAGGATCTCGTTGATGAGGTTCAGCAGATGCTCACCGGAGCGGTGAATGTCGACCGTGTATTCCTTGTAGGTCGGATTGTTGAGCGGCCCCAGCACCTCCGTCGACATCACTTCCGAGAAGCCGAGAATGGCATTGAGCGGCGTGCGCAGCTCGTGCGACATCGATGCAAGGAAGCGGGACTTGGCGAGGTTTGCCTCTTCGGCACGCCGGCGCGCCTCGTCCGACATGGACTTCGCCACTTCGAGTTCGGCGATCAGGTCGTCCTTTTCCGACTGCATGGAGAGGATATGCACATTCGCCTTGTTCATGCGCTCCGTCATGAAGGCCAGAAAAACGAGCGAGAGCGACAGGATGCCGGTCAGTCCGACATGAATGGGATCGCCCGCCGTCAGCGACGAGAAACCGAGCGCGGCGACGACCGGAAGGAAGGTATAGACCAAGGCGTTGCGCAGCAGGAACGTGCCCATTGCAGTGGCCGCAAGGGCGATGAACAGCCCGGTACCTTCGAAGAGAGCAAATTGAATCTCGCCGCAGGCGCTGCAGTCATGGAGGGCAAAGATCGCCCAGCACAATCCCATGAGCAATTGGCCGGCGAGAAAGCGGCGGCGCCAGATGGCGACTTTCTCCGCGCCGATGTTCTGGCGCTTCGCCTTGCGTGCCAGGAAGACCGTGACCGCATGGGCCGAAAGCGCCATCAGGCCCCAAAGGAGAATGCTCGGCTCCTCGGAGAGATAGAGGCCGATCGCCGAAATCAAACCGACCAGCAGGGGGAGGGCAACGGCGCCGTGCAGGACGGCATCGATGTGGAGGAGGAGCATTTCGCGGTCGAAGCCGGCGGGCACGGACGAACCGGTCTGCAGCCGCTGGCGGGTCGCGCGCACCGCCTTCGAAACAGCCTTGTTCCGATGGTTTCGCGACTTGTCGACGATGATCTTATCAGTCGATGTGCTGACAGCGATGCTCATGCTCGTGGATCGGGAATTGCGTTGGCTTGCAGTCTAGGATGCAATCCTTAAGAAGTTGCTGCCCTCTACAGCGCCCGCGCGTCTTTTCAGACGCGCTAGGGGGCGCTGTAGCGCTTTGAATTGCTGCATGTTTTATCCTTGAATCGCATGATTTAAGGAAACATGCAGTGGGAAGGATTCGACAACCATTGTGGCGCGATTGGGTTTTTGCCTCTCCGTTGCGTGACAACAGGGAAGCCGATGCCAGACAGGGAGGACACCGCTTGAAGCCAGGGCAACGCAAGTTCCGTATTGTCGGTGGCGGAAGGCAGGCGCAGGCCAACCGGCGTTTCGCTTTTGGGCGACCGGGGACCACATCGACGCGGAACGACCGCCGGCAGGGGCGCGGCAGCCTGATCGGCGGCTGGATTTTCCTGCTCCTGCTAAGCCTTGGCGCCTATGTCGCTTCCAGGCTGCCGCCGCCGGAAGCGGCCGTAACCGGGGAGCTGCGCGGCGCCGCCGTCGCGAGTGACGGAGACAGTCTGCGGCTCAACGGCCGTCGTGTGCGTATCGAGGGTATCGACGCCCCGGAAATCGGTCAGACGTGTCAGCGTGGTGGGGCGGGATGGAGCTGTGGTGCGGAGGCGCAGCAGCGTCTAGAGGGCCTCATAGATGGAGCGACGACGCGCTGCCGCCTCCATGGCCACGACCGCTACGGCCGTGAGCTCGGCCTGTGCGAAGCCGGTGGGCGCGACATCGGCCGCGAGATGGTTCTCTCCGGTCATGCCGTCAGCTATGGGCTCTACCACGAGGAAGAGGCTTTTGCGCGCGACAGCCAAGCCGGGCTGTGGGCAGGGGATTTCGTCCGCCCGCAGGAATGGCGCCGTTCCCAGGGCAAAGCCGAGGAGGCGCCGCACCGGGCCGGCGATTGGCTTGAACTCATCGTGCAGTGGCTCGAAGACCAGGCTTGGAAGATCGCGAAGGAGTTCGTCGGTGCCTAGCGACGAGGAGCGGCTGCGGGAGTTGCGGGCCGCGATCGCGGCCTGCCGCCTCTGTCGCGACGATCCGGCGCGCGGCGAGGGCCATCGCCTGCCGCATGAGCCGCGGCCCGTGGCAGTCCTTTCCGCCACCGCCCGCATCCTCATTGCCGGCCAGGCGCCGGGCTTGCGGGTGCATGAAAGCGGGCTTCCCTTCAACGATGCGTCGGGCGACCGGTTGCGGCAATGGCTCGCGGTCGACCGCGACGCCTTCTACGATCCGCGCAACTTCGCCATCGTTCCTATGGGTTTCTGCTTTCCAGGCTACGACAGGCATGGCGGCGACCTGCCGCCGCGAGCCGAATGCGCGCCGCTGTGGCGGCGGCGGGCGATGGACGCCATGCCGCAGATCGAGCTCATATTGGCGGTTGGCCACCATGCGCAGCGCTGGCATATCGGAGCCGACTGTCCGAAATCGATGACCGACACCGTCCGCAACTGGGAGCGGTATGTGAAGCGCAACATCGGCACCGCGATATTGCCCTTGCCGCATCCGAGCTGGCGCAATACCGGCTGGCTGCGGAAGAATCCGTGGTTCGAGACAGAACTGCTTCCCTATCTGCGCGAACGGGTCGAAGCGCTGATCCGGTGAAACAATTTTCTTTCTTTTCATAAATTCCGCGCTATAGAGGGAAAAATATTCGAGAGGATTTTCCATGGACCGTCTGGACCGCAAGATCCTGCGTCTTCTGCAGGAGGACTCGACTCTGGCCGTCGCCGACCTCGCCAAGAAGGTCGGGCTTTCGACGACGCCCTGCTGGCGGCGCATCCAGAAGATGGAAGAGGATGGCGTCATTCGCCGTCGCGTCGCGCTGCTCGATCCGGTCAAGGTCAACACCAAGGTGACGGTGTTCGTTTCGGTTCGCACCAGCGCCCACTCGATGGAATGGTTGCGTCGCTTTTCCGAAGTGGTTGCCGATTTTCCGGAAGTGGTCGAATTCTACCGCATGAGCGGCGACGTCGATTATCTGCTGCGCGTCGTCGTGCCGGATATTGCCGCCTATGACGCCTTTTACAAGCGGCTGATCGCCAAGATCGAGATCCGCGACGTCTCTTCGGCCTTCGCCATGGAGCAGATCAAGTATACGACGCAATTGCCGCTCGACTACATGGTCATCGACCAGGCGAAATCGAACGAGGACTAGTTCCGTCGTAGTTGATGCGGAAGTTTCGCTTCCGCATTCATCATCACGATTTCGCTGGCATTTTCCTGTTTCAATCCGCAAGTCCCAACCTGCTGCGGACCTTTGCATCGGTCAGTTCCCGAGCGGCGTCCTTGCCTGTCCAGCGCGCCGCGCGGTTGGCACTCGCGGCGAGCTTTTCCGCGAGCATCAGAGCCGGCCCGTGACAGGCGGCGCTGCGCTTGCCGATCTGCCTCAGCGCCCAGTTGACCGCCTTCTTCACGAAATTGCGCTCGTCGTCGGCATGGGCCTCGATCAAGGGCAGCCAGACGAGCAGTGCCGAATCCGGCGCCTGTTTCAGATGCACCGCGCAGGTGGCGATCATCGCGAAGGCAAGCCGGCGGATGAATTCCCGGCTGTCGGCGGCGAATTCCGGGATCAACACTTGCTCGAACCGGGCGGCGACGAACAGGTCGGCCACGGTGTCGACGACTTCCCAGGAGTTGCAGTCGGCTGCCCAAAGACGTGCGTCGTCGACCGTCAATGCCTCGGGCTCGGCGGTATAGGCCGCCAGGATGCGCGCCTCCCGGATGCCGGATCGCCAGAGTTCGAGGGCGCGGGCATGCTCGGCCTTTGTCAGCCGGGCGATGCGACGAAGCTCGACATTGGAAATGCCGAGCGCCGTTTCGGTCGCGATGCCGAAGCGTGCCATGCCGGCCCGGTTTTCCGCGGAGGCAATGCTGCGCAGATGATCGATGATCTCTTCCGCCGAGGATGCCGGCGAGAGCGTCACTTTTCGAGCCGGGCGAGCAGGGAGGACGTGTCCCAGCGGCTGCCGCCGAGGGCCTGGACCTCGGCATAGAACTGGTCGACGAGAGCGGTCACGGGGAGCTTGGCGCCGTTGCGCCGGGCTTCCGCAAGCACGATATCGAGGTCCTTGCGCATCCAGTCGACGGCAAACCCGAAATCGTATTTTCCGGCATTCATCGTCTTGTGGCGGTTTTCCATCTGCCAGGAGCCGGCCGCGCCCTTGGAAATGACGTCGATCACGTTTTCAATGTCGAGCCCTGCCTTCTTGCCGAAATGGATGCCTTCGGCAAGGCCCTGGACGAGGCCGGCAATGCAGATCTGGTTGATCATCTTGGTAAGCTGGCCGGCACCCGCCGGTCCCATCAGGCCGACCATACGGGCATAGGCTTCGATCACCGGCTTCGCCTTATCGAAGGCCTCGGCATCGCCGCCACACATGACCGTCAGCACGCCGTTCTCGGCGCCCGCCTGGCCGCCGGAAACCGGCGCATCGATGAAATGGGCGCCCTTGGCGCCGGCAGCGGCATAGAGTTCGCGAGCAACTTCGGCGGAGGCCGTCGTATTGTCGATGAAGATCGCGCCGGAGGCGATGGTCTCGAAGGCGCCGTCCGTGCCTACTGTCACCGATCGAAGGTCGTCGTCGTTGCCGACGCAAGCAAACACGAACTCCTGGCCCTTTGCCGCTTCGGCGGGCGTCGCGGCGGCGCGTCCGCCAAACTCGGCCGCCCAACGCTCGGCCTTGGCGGCAGTGCGGTTGTAGACGGTCACGTCATGTCCGCCACGAACCTTGAGGTGGCCGGCCATCGGATAACCCATGACGCCGAGACCGAGGAATGCGACTTTGGCCATTGCGAAAGCTCCTGTTTACAATTGGCCAAAGATTTAGCGGAATTGGGCGGAAGGAGGAAGGCCGAGCGCAGGTCGTAACTACCATTTCATGCCGGCATGAATGATGCCGGAACGAAGGAACCGAGCATGAAGTAGCCGAGGGCGCCGGCGGAGATCGCAACGACGGTCGCCACCGCAAGCGTGACCGCGTAAGGTCCTTTGCCGCCCGCTGTGAAGGCCAACACGACTTTTGTGAGCAGATTGACCACAACGGCGATCAGGATGGCCGCAACGGCGGTGGTGATATCGACCGTGGTTCCGGTGAGGCGCGCCGTCGAGAGCGTGATGGCATCGAGGTCCATCAGGCCCGATACGGCGGCGACGGCAAAGAGCATGGTTGCGCCGATCCTGTCGACCAGGACCTTTGAAGCCACGATCACGGCGCCCAGCAAGGCGCCGAAACGCAGCACCTCGCCCAGTTCGAACGGATTGTCGAGATGGAGATCCGGTGCGCCCTTCTTGCTGGAGTCACGAAGGATGACGACCACACTGGCAGCCAGCATGATCAATACCGCCGGAACGAGCGCAATCGCTAGCGGCACGAGCAGAATCGGCGCCAAGGCCGCACCGATGACGAGGACGCGGATGAGCGACAGGGCGCCGGCTATCGCCGCGCCGGACGCCAGTCGCCGGGCACTCTCCGGCGCCTCCGCGGCGAAGCGCGCGAAAGAAAGCGTCAGCGCGGTCGAGGAAACCAGGCCGCCGGCCGCGCCGGCGAACAGAATGCCGCGACCGGGGCCGGCAACGCGGATGGCGACATAGCCGGCAAATGAGATGGCGGCGATCGTAATCGTCAACAGCCACAGTTCGAATGGGTTGAGTATATTCCACGGATCAACCGTCTCGTTCGGGAGCAGTGGCAGGGCGACCAAGGTCATGGCGAGAAGAACGAGAGCGGCCCGCAGCTCGAGCCAGGTCAACTGCCGCAGGAAAGTGTGGAGGCTGCGCTTGGCGGCAAGCAGCGCGGTTGTCGCGACGCTGCCGGCTGCGGCGACCCGCACGTCACCGACGACCGCTGTCGCACCCAACGCAAAGACGAGGAGAGCCGCGACGACCGTTGTAACGCCGAAATCCTCTTCTTCCTTTGCCTCGCGCATTCTGAACAGGACGAAGGCGGCGCCGAACAGCAGCATCAGGACCGCCGGCGCGACCGGACCTGCAAGCGTCTGAAGGTAACCGGCAAGTCCGCCAAGAAAGCCGGAGAGCCCGAAGGTCCGGATGCCCGCAGTTCTTCCGCCCGAGCGCTCGTCACGCTCCTGCCAGCCTCTCTCGCATCCGACGAGAAGGCCGACAGAGAATGCGACACCGAGACGCTGGAAGACTTCGACAAGTTCCATTCGAGGAAATTAGGATTTCGCCGCGCAGGAGCAAGAGCGTCCCCCGGATCCGCGATGTCAGCTTCAGATCCTAAAGAAAGCGTGCGATCACCAATTGCCCGGCAATCGGTTCGCCTTCTTCCATCCGCACGGTGATGTCGGTCACCTCGACGATCTCGAACCCGGTCGCCGTGAGCCGATCGCGCAGATAGGCTTCCGAATGGGCGAAACGCTGGTGCGGGCCGACCATGAAGGGTTTGCCGGCAAATGTCTCTTCGGGAAGAGTTTCGCTGGAGAAGATCAAAAGGCCGCCCGGTACGAGGTTGTCGACGGCGCCGAAGAACAGGGCCTCCAGCGCGCCCATATAGGGCAGCACATCGGTGGCGACGATCAGGTCGAACGGCGCTTCTTCATTGTCGTCGAGGAAATCGATCGCTTCGGCGACGTAGAGCGTCTCGTAGAGGTCCTTCTCATGGGCGATCTCGACCATGTTCTCGGAAAGGTCGATGCCGGTGATGTCCTCTGCCAGATCGCGCAATGCGCCGCCGGTCAGACCCGTGCCGCAGCCGAGATCGAGTATCCGCTTGAAGGATCCGAGATCCAAAGCCTGGACGCGCTGGCGGACGAGCAGCGGCACGCAATAGCCGAGCTGATCGACAAGCACATTGTCGAAGACGTCTGCATGCTGATCGAAAAGGGTTGCGACATAGGCATCCGGGGCCTTGAACGGCGTCTCGCCCCGTCCCATCGAGGCAAGCCGGACCGAAGCGCCTCCGTGATCGTCGGGATCGAGGTCCAGCACCTCGCGGTAAGCTGCCGCGGCGGCGTCGAAGTTGCCGGACTTTTCCAGGGAAAGGGCGCGGTTATAGGCTTCCGCCAGCGCTTCCTCGTCGATCTTTTTGTTCTTTTGCGTCATGCGCGCTTCTTACGACCGCGGGAGGCCTTTGGCAATCGCCTCTCGGCGGCCGTCCTTACTTGCCATTTCGTTTCCTCATGCGGGGCCGGTGGGACAGAGCACATTTAGCATTTGCTCAAGAAATCGGTGGTGCCTTGCCTGGCGGGATTTATCCGCAAGGCAATTGGAGTCATGATCATGAAAAGGATGAGAAATCGGGAGGATGCCGATGTCTGCTGATCTGAGCCCGCTGACATTGGAAACGGAGGTGCCGGAGAGGCACGGTCCGCCCCTGCCGCAGACGTCGCAGGAGACGATCAACACAATCGTGCACTACTACCGCGGCGAACTGGGGCGGATGGCCGGCTGGCGCGATCGCATCGACCGCACGTCCAACTGGGCAATCACTGTCGTCGCGGCAATGCTTTCCGTGTCGCTGTCGACGCCGTCCTCGCACCACGGCGTGCTGCTCTTTGCGATACTGCTGATCACCTTGCTTCTGTTGATCGAAGCCAGACGCTACCGCTTCTTCGATGTCTATCGCGCCCGCGTGCGGCAACTCGAGCGCGGCTATTTCGCACAGATCCTCGCCCCGGAAGGCACGCAGAGTTTCAAGTGGTCGGCGGCGATTGCCAAAAGCCTTCGCAGGCCAGCCTTCCTGATGACCTACAAGGAGGCGGTTTGCCGACGGCTGCAGCGCAACTATTGTTGGATGTACCTGATCCTGCTGCTCGCCTGGACGCTGAAGATATCGTCGCCGAAGATGTCGTCCAACGGCGTTCCTTTCGGCCATGTCCGTTCTTGGACGGACTTTACCGAGAATGCCGCTCTGGGCCTCCTGCCAGGCTGGAGCGTCATGATTGGCGTTGCGCTCTTCTACGGCGTCGTCCTCTACGGGTCGCTTCACAAGGAAGCCCACGAGGGCGAACTTGCCCATGGCGAGGTGCATGTCTGAGCGCGCCGGACAGCGCGGGACGTAATAGCGAAATTCTCAGTGCAGAATGAGTTCGCCCTTGAGCGCCCGCCATTCCGTCGCCGATATGAGCTTGCGATGCACATAGCGGACCGAATGCAGCGGTCCGTCCAGCTTCTCCTGCCAGAACCTGAGAAAGCTCCGCATTTCGGGAAAGTCCGGGGCGATATCGTAGTGCTGCCAGATATAGGTCTGCAACAGGGCGGGATGGTCGGGCATCCGGTAGAGTATCTGAGCCGTCGTCAGGCCATACCCGTTGAGCTGCAGTTCCATGTCGTTCGTCATCAAGGACCTCGCTTCCAACAAAGGTTGGTCCCTATGATGAAGCGCTTGATTTGTTAATCAAGACCTAATATTGGCGTAGCGTTGGAGATTAACTCGAAAAAACAAGGACTTGGCAGCAAGAGGTGGTGAGTGCTGCCAAGTCTGCTTGCTACGCGGCGTTGCGCCTCAGCGCTTGAGATGACGCGTCAACCGCGCTTCGATCCAGGCCCAGATATTGCGCAGCAACTCTACGATCAGGAGATACAGCACCGCCGCCCAGACATACATCTGGAAGTCGAATGTGCGGGAAAAGGCGCGCCGGGTCTCTCCCATCAGGTCGAAGACGGTAACGATCGCGACGATAGCCGAGCCCTGATCATCAGGATGATCTCGTTGCCATAGGGGCGCAGTGCCACGATCATCGCCTGCGGCAGGATGACCTTGAAGAAGGCAATGCGCTCCGGCAGGCCCAGGGCGGCCGCCCCCTCATGCTGGCCGCGCGGCACGCTCTCGATGGCGCCGCGCAGGATTTCCGCCTGATAGGCGGCGGTATTCAGCGTGAAGGTGAAGAGCGCGCAGTTCCAGGCGTCGCGGAAAAACCACCAAAGGCCGATCGATTCGAGCTGCGGCCGGAAGCTGCCGAGACCGTAATAAACGAGGAAGAGCTGGGCAATCAGCGGCGTGCCGCGGAAGAAATAGACGTAGATATAGGCAATCCAGGACCAGAACCTGTTCTTCGACATGCGCCCGAGCACGACGGGGAACGACAGGACGGCCCCCATCGGGATCGAAGAGATGACGAGGATCAGCGTCACGCCGAGACCGGAGAGGAAGCTCGGTCCGTAGCGCGAGAATTTCTCCGGGTCCCAGCCGTTCACGATTGTCAGGAAGATGCCGACGGCGAAGGCCAGCCAAACGCCGAGGGCGACGCTGCCGAAGAAGCGAGCGAGCGTGTAGGGCTTCGGCGGGGCGGGCGGCGGCGCTTGCGGTGGAATCATCGTTTCGGCAATGCTCATCGGCGCATCTCCGCACGTTTGGTGGAGCGCTCGAGCGCCGAGAATACGACGGACGATATCATCGCCAGGACGAGGAACAGGACGCAGGCAACGCCGAAGAACTGAAAGGCCTGCTTGGTCATGCGCGCCGCGATGCCCGTCTGGCGAAGAATGTCGGGCAGGCCGACGACCGAAACGAGGGCCGTATCCTTGAGCAGCGCCATCCAGAGATTGCCGAGACCGGGAAGCGCGATGCGTATGAGCTGCGGCAGGATAATGAGCCGCATCGTCTTGCCGCGGTGAAAGCCGAGGGCATCGCCCGCTTCGTATTGGCCCTGCGGAATGGCCTTGAAGGCGGAAAGCAACACCTCCGAGCAATAGGCGGAGAAAACGACGCCGAGCGCGATCATGCCGGCGACAAAGGCATTGATCTCGATAGGCTCCTCATAACCGAGCGTCGCGAGAAACTGCTGCACCAGGATCTGCAGGCCGTAATAGACGATGAAGAGCGTCAGGAGTTCCGGAAGGCCGCGAAAGATCGTCGTGTAGATGTTGGCCGACAACCGCAGCGATCTTTCCGATGATTGCTTGGCAAGGGCGATGAAAAAGCCGATCGCCAGTCCGAGGGGCAGGGTGGCTATCGCGAGGCTCGCGGTCACGAGGAAGCCGTAGGCGATCTCGTCGCCCCAGCCGCTATCGCCGCACGCCAGGAGCGTGCCGGACGCGAACCAACGAAAGATCCCGGCCGGCCCGCAGAACGGATCGATGATCGAAAGGATCCCGGCTGTACCGGAATAAATGGCGGCAGATAGTCCGCTCATGCCGTTACGTTCCCCTGGTCATTCTTATTGGCGCCGAAGGCGCTTAGTATTGTTTTTCTTGTCAAACAAAAACGGCGGAAGGGCAAGCCCATCCGCCGTTGCATTCTCTTCATCAACCGAGACTTTCTCGGCATCACTGCTGCAGCGCCGCGCGCCCTATCAGGCGCGCAAAGGTCGCTGTAGCACTTTGAATTGCTGCATGTCTTCGTCCTTAAATCGAGGTCGATTTAAGGAGACATGCAGTAGATCGTCGCGGGAGACGCGGGCGATCAGCTGCCGTAGACGTCGAAGGGGAAGTACTTTTCGTTGATTTCCTTGTACTTGCCGTTGGCGCGGATGGCTTCGATCGCCTTGTTGAACTTCTCGCGCAGTGCATCGTCGCCCTTGCGAACGGCGATGCCGGCGCCTTCGCCGTTGATCACCGGGTCGACCGGCAGCGTGCCGAGCAACTTGCAGCAAGCGCCATCTTCGCTCTTCAGCCATTCGGAGAGCACGACGACGTCGTCGATGACCGCGTCGACGCGGCCGTTCGCGATATCGAGCTTGTACTCATCGGCGGTCGGGTAAAGCTTGATCTCCGCGCCCTTCATATGCGCTTCCGCATAGTTGGAATGGGTCGTGGAAGCCTGGGCGCCCAGAATCTTGCCTTGCAGGGCGGCTTCGGTCGCCTCGGTGATCGGCGAATCCTTCGGTACGACGATCGCCGGCGGTGTGTTGTAGTACTTGTTGGTGAAATCGACCTTCTGCTTGCGTTCCTCGGTGATCGACATGGAGGCGATGATCGCGTCGAACTTCTTGGCGATCAGCGCCGGGATGATCCCTTCCCAGTCTTGCGTCACGAAGGTGCACTCGGCCTTCATTTCCTCACAAAGTGCCTTGGCGATGTCGACGTCGAAGCCCGTCAGCGAGCCATCCGCCGCGAGATTGTTGAAGGGCGGGTAAGCGCCCTCGGTGCCGATCACGACCTTTTCGCCCTCCGCCATGGCGGTGCCCGCCATGAGCACGAAAACGGCAGCCGATGCGGCGGCTACCAGCCGTCTGGAAATACGCATGATTATCCTCTCTGTTGGCCGGCATCCGGTCTGTTCTTGTGCGCGGATGCCAAATCGCGCCGGCGGGGGTTGCCGCCGGTTGCGGCGATATTCGTACGCTTTTCCGGTAAAAATCAACAGGAAAGCGGCGTCGCCCACCGCGAAACCCGAAATGTTGTCCTCTTAAGCCGCATCGTTGAGGGGGCGGATGAACGATCCGTTCAGGAATGGTTAATGTCGGCTTCGATAGGCCTTTGGACGGAACCGATCGGTGGCTGCGGAGTTCGACTACGGACTTTCGGCCGACACAAAAATGCCGGAACCACCGGTCATGGCCCTGTGCCGACGCGATGCGGCTTGAACTGTGGCGCGGCGCTCGAGGACGCCGGGCCACAAGAGGAAGGAAGACAATGTCCATTCGATCCAAACTTTTCGCAACGGTTGCCTTGCCCGTTTTCGTGGCTTCCCTTGCGGTCCAACCAGCGCTTGCCGACAGCCTGATGGCGCCGTTCGAAGTCGCGCAGGAAGGCACCGAACAGCCGTCGCCGGAAGATTTGCTGCTGCTGAAGAAGCGCAAGCAGCGTGCCGCCGAGGAGGAGTCCCAGGGACAGGCGGAAGAACAGCAGCCGCAGGCCGAAGAGCAGCAAGCGCCAAGGCGTAAGAAGCGCCAGCAGCAGGCCGAGGAGCAGCAGCCTGCCGCCGAGGAAAGCGCCCCGCAGCAGGCCGAGGAGCAGGCTCCAAGACGCAAGAAGCGCCAGCAACAGGCCGAAGAGCAGCAGCCGGCGGCCGAAGAGGCTGCTCCGCAGCAGGCCGAAGAGCAGGCTCCAAGGCGCAAGAAGCGCCAGCAACAGGCCGAGGAGCAGCAGCCCGCCGCCGAGGAGAGCGCCCCGCAGCAGGCCGAGGAGCAGGCTCCAAGGCGCAAGAAACGCCAGCAACAGGCCGAGGAGCAGCAGCCCGCCGCCGAGGAGAGCGCTCCGCAGCAGGCGGAAGAGCAGGCTCCCACCCGCAAGAAGCGCCAGCAACAAGCCGAAGAACTGCAGCCCGCGGCCGAGGAAAGCGCCCCGCAGCAGGCTGAAGAGCAGGCCCCGACCCGCAAGAAACGTCAGCAACAGGCCGAGGAGCAGCGCCAAACCGACGAGCAAAAGGCTGCCCAGCAGCCGGCCGTCGTTCCTGAAGGCGGAACGACCGCCGAGCAGCCGGCGACGGAGGCTCCAGCCCAGCAGACGGGCGAGGGCGAGCAGCAGCCGGTTCCGGGTGCGGAACAGCCGGCAACGGCGGAAGGCGAGCAGTCCCAAGGGCAGCCCGCTCCCGAAGTCGTCGACGAGCGCACGACGGAAGAAAAGCAGAAGGTCGCCGAGGATCCGGCGGCGTCCGACGAGACCGTTGTGCTTCCCGTCGAAAAGGGTGCGGCCGTGCTCGACAGCGACAAGGACGCCGACAATGCCGGCGGCAACCAGTCGCGCGAGGCCCGGCGCAAGCAGCGCGAGGAACTGCGCGCCAAGCAGGAAAGCGTAGCTGCTCCCACCGACGATGCTTCTGCGCAGGCACAGGCGGCGATCCCCGTCGAGAGCAAGGAGGAACTTTCGCAACGGATCGAGGCCGTGCTGAAGGAGGAGGGCGCGCGGGTCGAGGAAGCGCCGGCCTTTGCCGTGCCGGAAACGACCAACATCGTCAACAACACGGTCATCAATAACACGGTGATCAACAACACGACCGTCAATAACGTTACGGAGAACAATGTGACGGAAGTGCAGGTCGTCGAACAGGTTGACGATCGCGTGATCCTCGGCGTTGGCGATCGCATCTTCGTCAGGGGCGACGATCGGCCGCGTCTGCGGCAGAATTCGGAAGAGTCGTACTACGACAATCTTTCAGGCGGCCGCGTCCGCGAAACGATCGTTCGCCCCGGCGGCTACCAGATCGTCACCGTCTATAATCGTTACGGCGATATCCTGACGCGCACGCGCGTCGATAGGAACGGCGATGAATATGTGATGATGTACACGCCGGAATACGAAGATGACCGGCCGGCGATCGTCGACGTCGGCTACGAACTGCCGCCGATGCGTCTTGGCATACCGGTCGACGAGTATATCGTCGATGTGGCCGAAGATCCGGACCGGGACTACTACGAGTTCCTGTCCGAGCCGCCGGTCGAGCAAGTCGAGCGCGTCTACACCATCGATGAGGTTCGCAATTCCGCGCGCCTGCGCGACAAGGTTCGTCGTATCGATCTCGACACCATCGAATTCGCCACCGGCAGTGCCGAGGTGTCGATGACACAGGCCAAGACGCTTCGCAATGTCGCGGACGCAATGAGCAAGGTGCTCGAGAAGGATCCGGGCGAAACCTTCTTCATCGAGGGCCACACGGATGCCGTCGGCTCCGACCGATCGAATCTGGTGCTCTCCGACGAGCGTGCCGAGTCTGTCGCGGTGCTGTTGACCGAGGTCTATGGCGTCCCGGCCGAAAACCTGGTGACCCAGGGCTATGGCGAGCGGTTCCTGAAGATCCGCACGCCGGAGGCTGAACAGGAGAACCGCCGCGTGACGATCCGCCGTGTCACCCCGCTGGTACGCCCGGTAGCGCAGCGATAAGTCGCTCAGCAGTTCGCTAAACGGAAATCGGGGCCGGGCAACCGGCCCCGTTTTTTGTTTGCGCCTGTTGCAAAAGGCAGCACGAGCACTGCCGGAGGCGCAACAGCACCTGGACCGCTTGCGGAAGAATTAAGTTTCGCGCCGCAGCCCCGTGGTCGTCTCGACGAAGTCGGCAATCGCGTCCGTGTCGTCGAGATCGAAGACGGGAAGATCGCTGTCAGTCACCGGGTGGTCGGCGGCGATGGCGACGATATGCGGATCGGTCGGCGCGAGCGGTTCGCGGTTGGCTGATTCCAGCCGGCGCGCCTCGACCTTCGGGATCGGCTCGCGCTTGTAGCCTTCGATCAGCACGAGATCGCAGGGTGCGAGCCGCGCCAGGATTTCCTCGAAGCTGGGCTCGGGCGCGCCGCGCAATTCGTGCATGATCGCAAAACGCGTCGAGGAGACGATCGTCACTTCGTGGGCGCCGGCCTCGCGGTGGCGGTAGCTGTCGGCGCCGACCTTGTCGATGTCGAAGTCGTGGTGGGCATGCTTGACAGTCGACACCATATAACCGCGCCGTGTCATTTCGCCGACGAGCCGTACCATCAGGCCGGTCTTGCCGGAATTTTTCCAGCCGGCGATGCCGAATATCTTGGGTGGGGTCATATTACGGAATCCTCGAGGCGGTTCAGCCATTCTTCAGCTTCTTCAAGCTGCTGCGGCGTGTTGACGTTGAAGAACGGATCGAGCGGCCCCGCTTTCGTCGCAACGATCGGAAAGTCTACCGCGACCGACGAGTGACGAGCAATGAAAGCGCGGACGCGGCGTTTCTCATCCGTGCGGATCCAGGAATCGAGATCGTCGGCGATCGCCAGCGGCCAAAGTGCGAACAGCGGATGCATTTCGCCAAGGGACCAGGCAACGGCAATCTCGTCCCCGACGATCAGCGCCCCCTGAAGCCGAGCAGCAAGCGTGGTTGGAAAGAACGGCGCATCGATCGGCACGGTCACGACGTGGCTTGCCTCCGGCGCGACCTTCCTTGCGTGGCGCAGGGCGGCCAGCACGCCGGCGAGCGGGCCGGGCAAGCCAGGTATCGTGTCAGCGATGACCGGGGCACCACTCGGGAGAGCGATGCCCGGATCGATGTTGAGGTTGACCGCGATGCTCGCGGCCTGCGGCGACAGACGCGCGACGACGCGGGCAAGCATGGTTTGTCCGCCGAGCATCACCGCGGCTTTAGGGCTGCCCATGCGCGAGGAGCGCCCGCCGGCGAGGACGACGGCAGGCGGGCGACGGTCCGAATCGGCGGCGTTGTCGACCATCCTTGCGCTCCTTTATTCGAGCGGTCCGGCGACAGACCGCTGCGCCACGGCCTGTCGGCCGCGCAGGCTCTCGCGGTAAAAGGTGTAAAGACCCGAGCCAACGATAATGGCAACGCCGGCCAGCATCCAGCGGTCCGGTGCCTCCGAGAAGAAGACGATGCCGATGGTGATCGCCCAGAGAAGACCCGTGTAGCGGAAGGGCGCGACCACCGAGATGTCGCCGTCGCGCATGGCGAGGACGATGGTCTGGTAGCCGAGCATGAGGAGCACGCTGGCACCGGCGAGATGGCTGAAGGACGTCATCGACACCGGCTGCCAGCCGCCGAACGGGACGATGAGCACCGCTCCCACCAGCGTCGTCACCGATGCCGTCGTGACGGTAATGAACAGCGACGGCACGTCATTGCCGATGCGGCGGGTGCAGAGATCGCGTGTCGCGGTGAAGAAGACGCAGGCGACAACGGTCAAGGCGGCCGGCGTGAAGCCTTCCGGTCCTGGCCGAAGCACGATCAGCACGCCGACAAAGCCGATCACGATTGCCGTCCAGCGCCGCCAGCCGACCGGCTCGCCAAGGAAGAGGGCTGCGCCGAGTGTGACCGCCAGCGGCAAGGCCTGCATGATCGCCGATGCATTGGCCAGCGGTATGTGGCCGAGTGCGGAAATATAGGTCAACGAGGCGAGCGCCTCCATGGCGATGCGCAGCATGATGACCGGCCTGAAGACGGTGCGAACCGGACGCAGGGCGCCAAAACGATAGGCGAGCACAAGGATCATCAGCGTGGTCATCAGGCCGCGGATGAACATGATCTGGCCGGTGTTCATGGCGCCTGTCACGGATTTGACGAGCGCGTCGTTGCAGGAGAAACCGGCCATGGCAAGCGTCATGAAGACGATGCCGCGGATGTTGGCTGAGGAATGCATTCCTGATGACCTTCGGCTGGGGCGCGTACTGGGTGGGGTGGGCGAATCCATGGATTGCGAGCCCAGTGATAAAGCTTTGGCCTCCAACGTGCGTAAACTCAAGCGCATGTTTGCATCAGAGGCGCGTCGGTGCACGCCAAAGCGACAAATGGCCACGGGTCTCCCGCAAGCGTGATGTGCATTCGCGGAATCTTAAGCTTCGCTGCCTATCGTCCCGATGATTCCGCAGTCCAATCGCATGACGCGATCGGTGGGCGACGGCTCGGAAACACCGCTGCCGTCGATCTCGACTACCGGCCGAAGCCAGGGGGTGCTTCCGCCGGCAGAAGTCGATGCTTGTGCTGTCGATCGCTATCGATGCGACAGTCGGGACCTTCGCCTCGGCGTTGCGTCCGAACGGCAAATAGCCGTCAGGCATCCCAACCGCGCGGATATGTCTCTCCATAACAAAAAACGGGGTTCGCAATGTCTGTCATCGATCGTCTTCTGCAGCGCCTGCGCATCGTCACGAAAGTCCTCCTTTTCGTCGTGCCGCTTGTGGCCCTGATCGCCGGGATCGGCCTTGCCGGCTTCTTTACGGCCCGCACGCTCAATGGCCACATGACCGTGACGCGCGAAACGATCAATAACCTGTCGGATTTCCAGGCGCTGCGCAGCGCATTGCAGGACTTCCTGGATAATTCCGGCGAGGAAAGCCGCGGGCTGCTTGCGACGATGGTCGACGAGCAGGAAGCGGGTGTAAAGGCCCTGGAATCTCTGCTGACCCGGGCGGAGGACAGGGCGAAGATCGCCTCCGTCGTCGCTCTCGGCGAAGAGATGCGGAGCCAGACCGACAAACTCTGGTCCGTCCAGGTCGAACGGGAGACGGTGACGAAATCGCTGGAAGCGGCGCTCGCCGAGATGACCAAGAACGGCAACAACGCCTATAAGCAGATCGATATCCTCCAGGACGAAACGGGCGAGAAGGAAGCCTTCGCCAAGGCGCTGCTCTTCGATGCAGCAGCCTATCAGGGCCTCGCCGAACGCATCAAGAAGTTCCGCCTGCCGGTGACGATGGCGGTCAATCCCGACGCGAAGATCGAACAGGCGAACAAGCTCCTGCCGCACCTGATGAAGCAGATCGACGAGTCGGAGCGGATTGCCTCCGACAAGGTCAAGAAGCCGATCGGCGAGCTCAAGGACCAGGCCCAGAAAATTCAGGCGGTGCTGGCCGGCGCTCAGGACAACGAAGCCAAGAAGAACGCGCTCGTGCCGATCCTCAGCAAGTTCTCGAAATACGAAGCTGATTTCGCCAAGGAGGCGGCGAAGAATTCCGATACCGCCGCCAAGCGCTTCGTCGGCATGGACGGCGAAATTTCGTCGTTGAAGACGCTGATCGGCCTGATGGACGACACGTTCAAGGGGCTGGCCAGCACCCGATTGCACATCAGCGAGTTGCACCGCCGCCTCGATGCGGCGAGCCGCGAGCCGATCGTGGCCGATATCAAAGCTGTTCGCGAGACGGCCGGCGACCTGTCCGAACTCGGCGCCAAGAACGCCGCGCTGCGCGACTTACCCGCCAAGCTCGGACCGTCGCTCGACAATATCGACAAAGGCACCGCCGCGTTGATCGATGTCGGCGCCCGCTGGCAGGCCGCCAAGGACGAGGCATCGAGCCTTGTCGCCAAGGCGAGCGGCACGCTGGAGAACTTCGTCAGCAGCGCCCAGGAAGCCGGCAAGCAGGACAGCCAGCGTTCGGCGACGGTCTCGATCGTCGCGATGGTCGCCGGCACGCTGCTGGCGATCATCGGAGGGCTGATGCTCGTCGAGACGCTGCGCGGTCCGCTGAAGCGGGTGACCGAAACCATGACCCGCCTTGCCAATGGCGATCTGGAAGTGGCGATCGAAGGCCGCAATCGCGGCGACGAGATCGGCGACATGGTGCGCTCCGTCGCCGTCTTCCGCGACAACGCCGTGGAAAATGTGCGCCTCGAGCGCGAAGCACAAGCGGCACGCACTTTGTCGGCTGAGGAGGAGGCGCGCCGGTCGCAAGAGCGCGCCCGCATCGAAGCCGAGCAGATGCAGGCCCTCAATGCGCTGTCGGATGTCCTTGCCCAGCTTGCCGCCGGCAATCTCGAAGAGGGCATGGCGGAGGACCTGCCGGCCGACTACGTGATGATGGCGCGGACCTACAACAATGCCGTCGACGCCCTGCGCGCCACATTGATGGATGTGCGCGTCGTCACCGAGGAGATCACCGGGGGCACCGGCAATCTCTCGGCCTCGGCCGACGACCTGGCGCGCCGCACCGAGCAGCAGGCGGCGGCGCTCGAGGAAAGCTCGCGCGCCCTGCGGCAGCTCACCGAAATCGTCCGCGCGACCGCCGAAAGCGCCCGCAAGACGACCGTCTCGGTCGACGAGACGAACTCCTACGCGCGACATTCCGGCCAGGTCGTCTCCAAGGCGATCGACGCGATGGCGGAGATCAATCGTTCATCGGAAAAGATCGGCACGATCATCGGCGTGATCGACGAGATCGCCTTCCAGACCAACCTGCTGGCTCTGAACGCCGGCGTCGAGGCGGCACGGGCCGGCGAGGCGGGGCGCGGCTTTGCCGTGGTGGCGCAGGAAGTCCGCGAGCTGGCGCAGCGCTGCGCCGGAGCGGCGCGGGAGATCAAGGGGCTCATCTCGGCGAGCTCCGCACAGGTGCGCAGCGGTGTAGCGCTGGTCCAGGAGACCGGCGATGCCCTGTCGGTCATCAATGACCACATCTCGACCATCCACCAGCTTGTCGCCAATATCGAAGCGGCCGCTGCCGAACAGTATACCGGCCTCAACGAGGTCAATACGGCCGTTCATGAAGTCGAACTGATCACGCAGCAGAATGCCGCCATGGTCGAGGAAAACACGGCGGAGATCCACGGGCTGCGCCGGCAGGTGGAGGTTCTCAACGAAAAGATCGAGCGGTTCAAGACCGGCACCGGCGGTGCGGTCCCCGATCATGGCCGGCCGCGCTACGGCTCGGGCTACGCGGCTTAGAACAGAGCGCGCAAGGAGAACCCCGCTGTGCGCACACAGCGGGGTTTTTCGTTTCGGTTGAACCGAGAGATGTCAGCCGCCGGTTACGCTCATGTGGCGGGCCACGGCCGGGCGGTTGTGCTCACGGTCGATGATGAAATCGTGCCCCTTCGGCTTGCGGCCTATCGCTTCGTCGATCACCTGGGAAAGATAGGCGTCGTCATCCGTGGCGCGCAGTGCCGCGCGCAGGTCGGCGGCGTCGTTCTGGCCGAGGCACATATAGAGCGTCCCGGTGCAGGTGAGACGGACGCGATTGCAGCTTTCGCAGAAATTGTGCGTCATCGGTGTGATGAGGCCGAGGCGGCCGCCGGTTTCCGCCACCTCGACGTAGCGGGCCGGGCCGCCGGTACGGTAGGGGATATCCTTGAGCGTGAACTCTGTCTCGAGCCGCTCGCGCATCTCCGAGAGCGGCAGGTAGTGATCGGTGCGGTCCTCGTCGACCTCGCCCATCGGCATGGTCTCGATCAGCGTCAGGTCCATGCCGCGGCCATGCGCCCAGCGCATCAGGTCCGGGATCTCCGCATCGTTGAAGCCCTTGAGCGCCACCGCGTTGATCTTGACCTTGAGACCGGCGGCCTGTGCCGCGTCGATCCCTTCGATGACCTTCGCCAGTTCGCCCCAGCGGGTGATCTCGCGGAACTTGTCCGGATCGAGGGTATCGAGCGACACATTGATGCGCCGCACGCCGCAGTCGGCCAGCTCGGCGGCAAACTTCGAGAGCTGCGAGCCATTGGTGGTCAAGGTGAGTTCATCGAGCCGGCCCGCGTCGATCTCCTTGCCGAGTTCGCGCACGAGGAACATGATGTTCTTGCGCACCAGCGGCTCGCCGCCGGTCAGCCTCAGCTTGCGGACCCCCTTGGCGATGAAGGCGGAACAGAGACGCTGAAGCTCTTCCAGCGTCAACAGGTCCTTCTTCGGCAGGAAGGTCATGTGCTCCGCCATGCAATAGGTGCAGCGGAAATCGCAGCGATCGGTGACCGAGACGCGCAAATAGGTGACCGTGCGACCGAAGGGGTCGATCATCGGCGCAGTCGTTCTGTCGAGCGGCCGTGCGTTGGCCTGGTCTATGGCGACGTTGTTCAACTCTTTTCTCCTGCGCGTTCAATGTCGTGGCCAAAAGAGGTCGCGTCAAGGCGCATACTGTCGCAAACTGTTTCAAATATCGGGAAACCCGCCTTCGGGAGATTTCCGCCGGTTCAAATCTGCTTTACTCAGTGGAGACTTAGGGTCAGGAACTAGAAACGGAGCGACGACGATGAGTGAATTCTGGCCGACGGAATTGCGCGTATCGAAGGACCGCCACCGGCTGACCGTGAGCTTCGACGACGGCGCCTCCTTCGATCTTTCGGCCGAACTACTGCGCGTGCTTTCGCCCTCTGCGGAAGTGCAGGGCCACGGGCCGGGCCAGCGCGTGACCGTTCCCGGCAAGCGCAATGTCCAGATCATCTCGGTGCAGCCGACGGGCAACTATGCCGTACGCCTCGGTTTCGACGATTTCCACGATACGGGTATCTACACCTGGACCTATCTGCGCGAACTCGGCGAGAAGGGCGACGAGCTCTTCGGAGCCTATGAGCAGGAGCTCGCCGAAAAGGGCATGTCCCGTGACAGATCGGAAAAGCCGCGCTGATCAAACCAGCCTGTCGGTGTCAGGAAAGCTCGTCATCCTCTTTGAGCAGCTTGGCGATGATCCGTTCCATCGACTCTGCGATCTTCATGCAATCGTCGATCGGAGCGCCGCCCAGCGAATTTTCGATGAGCGCCGTCTGAATCTCCATTGCCTCCTCGGTCAACGTTCGTCCGGCCGCCGTCAGCGATAGCCGCAACACGCGTTTGTCCCTGGCGTCACCACGCCGTTGGATGAGGCCGCGCGTCTCGAGTTGCGGCAGCAGCATGCTCATATTGGAGCGGCCGACGAGCAGCTTGCGGGCGAGTTCCTGCTGCGTGATGCCGTCGAAGCGGTAAAGGTTGATAAGGATGTCGAGATGCGGCGGCTTGACGTCGAGATGGGCCAGGCGTCGCGTCAAGGTCTGTTGCATCAGCTGGCAGGCGCGCCCGACGGCGATCCAGCTTCGGAAGCGCGGGTGGTCCCACGGAAAATGGTGATGTTCGGTAGTCACTTGCTTTTTGTTCATCGTTGGACAATTATGTTCATGCTTGAACATTTAGGGCTCATTTCACTATGGCATCCTTTGCGACCAAGGTCATCCGTCTCTCGCTCAAGGCCGTGTCGGCGATCTCTCCCGCGGCCGCAGGCGAATTGGCGTTTCGGATATTCTGCCTTACCCCGAGCCGCAAGCCGAAGAGCGACAAGGAAAGGGCACTGCTGAGCGCCGCGGTGCCGTTGATGGAAGAATCGCGAAAAGTGACACTCTCCTTTGCGGGCGGTTGGGTTTTCGCGCGTCATTTCCCGCGTCGCGGCGGCGGAGGCGGACCGCGTGTGCTGCTCACGCATGGCTGGGGGTCGCGGAGCGACTACCTGGCCGCGATGATCGATGGCCTATTGACGGCCGGCGCCGAAGTGGTCGCGCTCGACTGGCCGGGTCATGGCGCCTCGCCGGGGCGGTCCCTCACCATGCCGCAGGCGGTAAGGGCGATCGATGCGGCCTGGCGACA
Source organism: Sinorhizobium fredii USDA 205 (assembly GCF_001461695.1). Lineage (GTDB taxonomy): Bacteria > Pseudomonadota > Alphaproteobacteria > Rhizobiales > Rhizobiaceae > Sinorhizobium > Sinorhizobium fredii. The sequence goes on from NZ_AUTC01000077.1 coordinate 45,729, forward strand.
TTTCGATGCTTTCGATGTCTGCATCGGCCATTCCTTCGGCGGGGCCAGCCTGGCCTGTGCTGCAGGAGGCGTGCTGTGCGACGTGCCTGCGCGCGTGCCGGCCAAGCTGGTGCTCATTGGCGCGCCGAGCGAAATGGCCTGGCTCTTCAGAGGCTTTGGCAAAATCATGCGGCTTGTGCCAGCCGCTCAGGCGGCCTTCGAAGGCATGGTCGAGCGCCTGTCCGGACGCCGCGTCGACGGGTTTGACGCGGCACGCATTCTGAGCGCGCTTCGAAAGCCGGTCCTGGTCCTCCATGCGGAGGACGACAAGGAGGTCTCCGCCGATCATGCGCGGCGCTACGGTGCGATCGGTCCGAATGTCGAATTGCATTGGGCGAACGGCCTTGGCCACCGTCGCATTGTTTCTGCGCCCCTGGTCATTCAGAAGATCGTCGCTTTCCTTGGCGAAACTGAAGAAAGGGCTCGTCTCAGAAAGATTGCATGATGTCGTCATCTGGACGTCATGTTATTCCCCCAAACCGGCGCGCGGAGATCGCGCCTCGGTGCATGCATGGATTGCCGGGTTGGAGAATGAGATGACGATCATCAGGACGGTTGAGGAACTGAAGACGTTCTACGGCGAAGCCGCCGAGGCATCGATCGTCAAGGTGGCGAACGCGCTCACAGTCGAATACCGGCAGATGATCGAAGCGTCGCCTTTTGCAGCATTGGCGACCGTTGGACCGGAAGGGCTGGATTGCTCGCCGCGTGGCGACGATCTGGCGGTTGTCCGGATTGCCGACGACAGGACGGTGCTGATGCCCGATTGGCGGGGCAATAATCGCATCGACTCGCTTGTCAACATCGTCCGCGATCCGCGCGTGGCGCTCCTGTTCCTCGTCCCCGGCTCGAACACGACGATGCGCATCAATGGGACAGCCGTCGTCAGTGTCGACCCGGCATTGATCGAGTCCTTCGAAGTCGATGGTAAGCATCCCCGCACGGTTGTCGTCATCACCATCAACGAGGTGTACTCCCAGTGCGCCAGGGCCTTGTTGCGCTCGCAGCTCTGGAACCCGGAGCGCTTCGTCGAGCCGGCATCGCTGCCAACCCCCGGAGCGCTCCTGAAGGCGGCCAAGGCCGATTTCGACAAGGATGCCTATGACCGCGATTGGCCAGGCCGCGCAGCGAAGACGATGTGGTAGCAACCGCTCCGCCGCAAAGCTTGACCTTGTTATCGGCGATAGATCAGCCAGTTCCGTCCGGAATCCTTGCGCATGCCCTCCTCGAAGAGGACCGTCCTGTTGCGTCCCGAATTTTTCGCCGCGTAAAGCGCTATGTCGGCCTTGTGGTAGAGGTCGAGCGGATCGTCCGCCGCCGTTGCCATGCACACACCGACGGAGAGCGTGATCGGACCATAATTGACGCCCGTCTTGGAGTTCTTGAAAGGCGTGTTTGCCAGAACGGTGCGGATGCGGTCGGCCGCCTGCAGGCATTCCTCCTGCGTGCTGTCGCTGAGGATGACCGCAAACTCCTCGCCGCCGGTGCGGGCGACGAAGGCGTCCCGCCGGAGATTTGCACGAATGACGGTGCCGACGGTGGAGAGAATCTTGTCGCCAACCGGATGGCCGAAGCTGTCATTGACCTTCTTGAAGTGGTCGATGTCGACGACGAGCAGGCCCGTGTAGTTGCGCAGTTGCTCGTTGTTGTAGACCGCGGCGAGAGTCTCGTCGAAGGCGCGGCGATTGCTGAGCCGCGTCAGTGAATCGGTGTTGGCAATACGCTTGTATTCGTCGAGCTCCTGGCGGATCGCTTCCATCTCGAAGGATTTCTGAACGACCGTTTGTACGCGCTCCTTACCCTGGTTCATCGTGTCGGCGGTCGCTTCGCTCAGAATGTCGATCGCGTGGCGGAGGATGTCGGCGCTCGATGCGCTCTTGTTGGCAATGTTCAGGTAGGCTTCGTCGAGAACCCTGTTGTAGCTCTCGAGTGCGTATTGTTCGTCCCGCAACAGGGCAACCAGCTCGGTCAGCTTTTCCGCCAGCGTGCTGTGGGCGCGCTCGATCCCACGCGAATGGTGGATATGGCTGAAATAGCGCGCACCGATGACGTCGAGGTCTTCCTGCGTCGCGCGGCTTCCGAGTGCCGCGAGTTCTTTTGACAGTTGCGGGTTGGAGCCCAGATAGGCCTCGTAGTAAAGCTCGTAATTGCGCGGTATCGGCGCAACGCCCATCATACGCATGGCGTGGGTAATCTGCGCAGCGATATCGGGCGTCGGCGTCTTGTTCGAAGTTGCCGTCTGCATATGGCAAGCCCTTAAAATTAATTCTCTCTAATGTCTGCTATTTTTTAGGGGCAAAAGCTTTGTGAAGTCTTAACGATTGCCTGAGCGCGTCGATGCAATTCTAACGATCTTCGCGCCGCAAAACGGCTTCGCCATGGGCCTCAAGGTGTTCGTCAGGTCCACAGCGGAATGGCTGGCCGGTAGAGAAGACCGCGGCGCCGGCGGGCGGCCGCGGCCATTGATCGATCAGGCAGGGCCGATCATCGTTTCGGGGCGGACGATCGCGTCGAACTCCTCGTTCGTCACGTAGCCGCCGCCGACGGCCTCGTCGCGCAGGGTCGTGCCGTTCTTGTGCGCAGTCTTGGCGATCTTGGCGGCATTGTCGTAGCCGATTTTCGGGGCCAGCGCGGTGACGAGCATCAGTGACCGGTCGAGCGCTGCCTTGATGTTGTCCTCACGCGCCTCGATGCCGACGACGCAATTGTCGGTGAAGGAAACCGCCGCGTCGGCGAGGAGCTGGACCGACTGCAGGAAGTTGTAGGCCATCAGCGGGTTGAAGACATTGAGCTCGAAGTGCCCCTGGCTGCCGGCGAAGGTGAGCGACGCGTGATTGCCGAAGACCTGAGCGCAAACCTGCGTCAGCGCCTCGCACTGGGTCGGGTTGACCTTGCCGGGCATGATCGAGGAGCCCGGCTCGTTCTCCGGCAGCGAAAGTTCGCCGAGGCCCGAGCGCGGGCCAGAGCCGAGGAAGCGGATATCGTTGGCGATCTTGAAGAGCGCGGCGGCCGCCGCATTGATGGCGCCGTGGCTGAACACCATCGAATCGTGCGCGGCGAGTGCTTCGAACTTGTTGGGCGCGGAGGTGAAGGCGATGCCGGTGATCGCGGCGATTTCCTCCGCCACCTTCTCGTCGAAGCCGATCGGGGCATTGAGGCCCGTGCCGACGGCGGTGCCGCCCTGAGCGAGCTCGCAGAGGCCGGGGAGCGTCATCTCGATGCGCTTGATCGACGAGGCGACCTGCGCCGCATAACCGGAGAACTCCTGGCCGAGGGTCAGCGGCGTTGCATCCTGCGTATGGGTGCGGCCGATCTTGATGATGTGGTCGAAGGCCTTGACCTTCTCTTCAAGCGCCTTGTGCAGGTGCTTGAGCGCGGGCAGCAGATCGTGGATCACGCGTTCGGCGCAGGCGATGTGCATGGCCGTCGGGTAAGTGTCGTTGGACGACTGGCTCATGTTGACGTGGTCGTTCGGGTGCACGGGCTTCTTCGATCCCATGACGCCGCCGAGCAACTCGATCGCCCGGTTGGAAATGACCTCGTTGGCATTCATGTTCGACTGCGTGCCGGAGCCGGTCTGCCAGACGACGAGCGGGAAATGGTCGTTGAGCTTGCCGTCGATCACCTCCTGCGCCGCCTTGACGATGGCGTCGCCAATCGTCGGATCGAGGCGGTCGAGCGCCACGTTGGCGCGGGCTGCCGCCTGCTTGACGATGCCGAGCGCCCGGACGATCGCCAGCGGCTGCTTTTCCCAGCCGATCTTGAAGTTTCCGAGCGAGCGTTGGGCCTGGGCACCCCAGTAGCGGTCGTTCGCCACTTCGATGGGGCCGAACGTATCTGTTTCCGTGCGCGTCGATGTCATCGTGATACCTGCCTTCGTGATGCGCTTCATCAAGCCGAGGCGGAGATACCGGTGTCAGCCCGTTGTCCTCCCCGGTGCCGGGCATCTCTCTGCCCCGGCAATACCGGCTTGTAAAGGGCCGCAGGGACCTGCTGCGAGCTACAATCGTTTGAATATTGTTGCGATGCGGCAATTCGAGCCAGTGAACAGGAGCATCGCACAACGGGCGTGCTTCGCGCGCATTCCTTGTGGCCTTTCAGACACAGAAGACGCCATCATTTTTGGCACGCCCAGTGCCGCAGGGAACTCCGAAGCGCAATTGCATGGTGCAAAGTAGATGCAAATCAGAGACTTGCAGTCCGTCGCGCGCGAGACGGGCGACCGGTTTCAGGGCAGTTGATCAAATTCGAACGGTGGTCGTTTCCTTTTCATTCACCATCCTTTTCTATAAGTCTTCGGGCACGAGGGCGTGGCGAGAATCTGGCGCGGCCGAATTCGGCGGCAACGCGATACGGGGACGTTTGTACGAATGAAAATGATCAGATCGGTAGCGATTGTCGCGCTCATGACCGGCTGTGCGATTGCAACCATGGATGTGCGGCCGGCCTCAGCGATAACGCTGATGGATTTCATCCGCGGCGGCAGGGAACGCACGCGGGAGCGGGCCTATCCGGCCCAGCCGATGCCGGGATACGGCATGATGGCGCCGCATCGCCTTGAAGACAGGGCGGTGACAAAGCCGCCGCGGGTTTCCAGCCCGCGTTACTATACCTACAAGCCCGAGCAGATGCGCAGGATTGCGACCGATCGGCTGGTCGATCCTGTCGTGACGGGTTCCGTGCAGAGCTACGGCTTTCCGCCCATGCTGCGGATTCCGCTGGCGGATGCCCGCCAGTTCTTGCCGCAAGTCGAGGTTCGCGCTCCGGCCGATGTCGCAAAGGCCGTCGAGGCCTTTTATGGCGGACGGACCGACTTCGTCTGGATCGATGGCAATGGCGCCAATGCAAGGGCCCGATCGGCTCTCGCGGTTCTTGCCGATGCCGCAAAGACCGGGCTCGATCCGGCGGACTATGCCGTCGCTGTTCCGGCCGACGACTTCGATCGCGCCGACATGGTAGCGCGGGAAAAGGACCTGGTACGTTTCGAGATCGCCATGTCCGCTGCAGTCCTCACTTATGTGCAGGACACGGTGCGGGGCCGCGTCGACCCGAACAAGATATCCGGCTATCACGACTTCAAGCGCAAGAGCGTCGATCTCGTCGCATTTCTCGACAAGGCCGCGACAAGTGCCGATGTTGCAGCCCTGATGGAAGAGCGGAGCCCGAAGAGCCCGCAATTCCTCGCATTGAAGCAGGAGCTCGAAAGGCTGCGAGCCGAATCGGACGCCGCCCCGCGCATCGAGATCGCTCCCGGGACGCTGCTGAAGCCAGGCGACAACAATCCGGAGCTTGCCAATATCGTCGCCGGCATAAAGCTGAAGGCTTCCGAGGCGCTGAAGACCGAGCATGCCGTCGTGCTGGCCGGTTACCAGGGTACGCCCGAGTACACGCCGGAACTGGTTTCACTCGTCGAAGCCTTTCAGAAGGAGCAGGGGCTGAAGGCGGACGGTGTCGTCGGCCAGGCCTCGATCCGCGTCCTGACCGGCGGCGATACGACGGCCAGCAAGATCAACAAGATCGAGATCGCGATGGAGCAGGCCCGCTGGCTGCCGGACGGTCTCGGCAATCGCTACGTCTTTATCAACCAGCCCGCCTTCATGGCCTACTATACCGACCAGGGCGCGGAGCAGTTCTCCATGCGGGTCGTGGTCGGGACGAAGGCGAACCAGACCTATTTCTTCCACGACGAGATCCAGACCGTCGAGGTCAATCCCTATTGGGGCGTGCCCCAGTCGATCATCGTCAACGAGATGCTGCCGAAGCTGCGCAGCGATCCGAGCTATCTCGACCGCATGGGGTATCAGGTCGAGGTCGGCGGTCGGGTCGTCCCGTCTTACGCGGTGGATTGGTACGGATCGACGAACTCGATCGCCGTGCGCCAGCCGCCGAGCAGCGACAACGCGCTGGGAGAGTTGAAGATACTGTTCCCGAACTCGCATGCGATCTACATGCACGACACGCCGTCGAAGAGTTTCTTCAAGCGTGACCAGCGGGCGCTCAGTCATGGATGCGTCCGCCTCGCCGAGCCGCGCCGCATGGCGGCCGCCGTCCTTGGCGTCAGCATGGACGATGTCGGCAAGGAGATCGCCCAGGGGCACAACAGAGCCTTGCCGGTGCCTCAGAAGGTGCCGGTCTATGTTTCCTACTTCACGGCATGGCCGAACAAGGACGGCAAGGTCGAATATTTCAACGACGTCTATGAGCGGGACATGTACATGGATCGGGCGTTCGAAGCGACACGCAAGGCCCGGCAGCAGGCCGAAGGCTGACGGGTGCCGGACGCATCATGACCATGAGATGGAAGGCCCCGCCAAGCGCGGGGCCTTTGCACAGGAGGCGGGTGCCTATTTCTTTTCCCTTCCAAGAACCGTTTTGACGAGTTCCGGGGTCAGTTCGTCGAAATGCTGGATGATCCGGTCGGGTGACAGGCTTTCGATCGGCACATCGGAGTAGCCGAACGGCACGGCGATTGACGGAACCGCGGCGTTGCGGGCGACCAGGATGTCGTTGAGGCTGTCGCCGACCATCACCGCTCGTTCCGCGACGCCGCCGGCATTGGCCACCGTCGAGAGGAGGTGCTCGGCATGGGGCTTGCGGACGGAAAACGTGTCGCCGCCGGAAATGGCGGCAAAACGGTCGATGAGGTCGAGCCCCTCCAGAAGACGCTTTGCCAGCATTTCCGGCTTGTTGGTGCAGACGGCGAGTCGCAGGCCGGCGTCCTGCAGGCGGTCGAGCGCCGCGATGACCCCCGGATAGGGGAGCGAACCGCCCGGCATGGAGCCGTGGTAGAAGTCCACGAACTCCTTCATCTGCCAGGTCAATTCCTCTTCGCTCAGCGCCTTGCCGCGCAGCGCGAACGTCCGCTCGATCATCGCACGTGCGCCATGGCCCACCAGATGGGTGAGGTCGGCGTAAGTAACCGGTTCGATACCTGCCTGCGTGACCGCGTGGTTGAGGCTCGCGACGAGGTCCGGGGCGGTGTCGACGAGCGTACCGTCGAGATCGAAGACGACAAGGGGCGGGGACACGGGAACCTCGTTCTGCAAAAGCCTGTCCGTTCGGGTAGGCGAAGTGCGCGGAGAATGCAATGGCGACCTAGGTCGGTAGCGCTGCCGGAATCCGGTGCAGGCGCGCGCATTTTGGCTTTCGTTTGCTGCAACGGGCGTGTAAGTGTCTCAGCGGAAATTGGACGGCAGCCGGTGAATGGCCGCTCGCCGGCCGGGATTGCGAAAGGGAGCGATTGGCGCATGGACGCCCGCCAGATGAAGATCAAGGCCGCCCAGGCGGCGCTTGGCTATGTCGAAAGTGGAATGCGGCTTGGTATCGGCACCGGGTCGACGGCCGAGGAATTCGTCCGGTTGTTGGCCGAAAAGGTTGCCTCCGGCTTCCAAGTCCAGGGCGTCCCGACCTCCGAGCGGACCGCGCGGCTTTGCCTCGAACTCGGCGTGCCGCTGAAGTCGCTCGATGAATTGCCCGAGCTGGACCTGACGATCGACGGTGCCGATGAAGTCGACGGAAAACTGCGCCTGATCAAGGGCGGTGGCGGAGCGCTGCTGCGCGAAAAGATCGTCGCAAGTGCCTCGGAACGGATGATCGTCATCGCCGATGAATCGAAAGTCGTCGGCGTTCTTGGTGCCTTCAAGTTGCCGATCGAGGTGAACCAGTTCGGTCTGGCAACGACGCGTCTGGCGATCGAGAAGGTTGCGACGCGTCTCGGCTTGACTGGCGACATTGCGCTGCGCGCCTCGGGAGACGGGCCCTTCATGACCGATGGCGGACACCTCATTCTGGATGCATCTTTTGGCCGTATTCCTGATGCAGAGGCGCTTTCGGCCGAATTGAACGCCATTCCGGGAGTGGTCGAGCATGGGCTCTTTCTCGGGATGGTATCGCTGGCGATCATCGCCGGTCCGGAGGGCGCGCGCACGCTCACGGCAGGCTGAGGCTTCGCCGGTCCGGCCCCGCGGCGCGGCCATGGCCCAAGACAGAATTCCGCACATGAATGCCTGGCGGCGGCAATTGGCCGGGCGACATGTGCCAACACAGGAGCATTGATAAAAATGAACAAAATCACAGGTTTTGCCCGGGCATTCGCAACCGCGGCCGTTCTCCTTTCGGTTTCGGTGCCGGCCGTACAGGCGCAGGACGTGACCGAAGATCAGGTCAAGGCGGCCCGCGCAACCATCGCAGCGCTCGGCGTCACCAACAGCTTCGACAACATTCTGCCTAATCTTGCCGAACGGCTGAAGAACTCGCTCATTCAGGCTTCGCCGAACCACCAGGAACTGATTTCGGCGACCGTCGACGAGAAGGCGCTGGGCCTGGCGGCACGCCGCTCGGACCTGGAGCGCGAGGCGGCGACGATCTATGCCAAGACCTTCTCGGTCGAGGAATTGAACGCGATCACCGCGTTCTACAGCTCGTCGGCCGGCAAGAAACTCTTGAACGACGGTCCGATTGCCTCGCGCGAACTGTTGAAGGCGGCCGACATCTGGGCAGCCGGCGTTTCGCGCGACCTCGCCCAGGAGGCCACCAAGTCGCTCGACGAGAAGATCGGCAGCGCACCGGCCGCCGACGCCGGCACGCAGGCGCCCGCACAGCAATAGTCTCGCGGCGAGGTCTTGTTCGTCTCTTGATGAAGCCCGGAGCGATCCGGGCTTTTCCTTATTTGCATCGCAATACTATATCAGGGGCGAAACGCGACTCTCGGCTCGTCTCTTCATCGTGAGCTCTCAGCCGCGGTCTTCATTCGGTACCCCAAGCTTTCCAGGAGTTCTTCATGCGCGCTTTCGACTATGACCTCTTCGTGATCGGCGGCGGCTCGGGCGGCGTCAGAAGCGGGCGGCTGGCGGCGGCGCTCGGCAAGAAGGTGGCGATCGCCGAAGAGTTTCGCTACGGCGGCACCTGCGTGATCCGCGGCTGCGTGCCGAAGAAGCTTTATGTCTACGCCTCACTATATTCCGAGCATTTCGAAGATGCGGCTGGCTTCGGCTGGGATGTCGGCGAGAGCCGCTTCGACTGGAAGAAGCTCGTCGCGGCCAAGGAACAGGAGATCACCCGGCTGGAGGGCCTTTATCGCAAGGGTCTCGCAAATGCCGGTGCGGAGATGCTGGATACGCGGGCCGAGCTTGTCGGGCCCAACGAGGTGCGGCTGCTTGCGACCGGCAAGACGGTGACGGCGGAGCGCATCGTTATCGCCGTCGGCGGGCACCCGAGCCCGCATGACGCGCTGCCGGGGCATGAGCTGTGCATCAGCTCCAACGAAGCCTTCGACCTTCCGGAGCTTCCGAAATCGATCCTGATCGCCGGCGGCGGATATATCGCCGTCGAGTTCGCCAATATCTTCCATGGCCTCGGCGTCGAAACGACTCTCATTTATCGCGGCAAGGAGATTCTCTCCCGCTTCGACCAGGACCTGAGGCGCGGCCTGCATGCGGCGATGGAGGAAAAGGGCATCCGCATCCTTTGCGAGGATATCATCCAGTCGGTATCGGCTGGCGCTGATGGCCAGCGGATCGCCAAGACCATGAAGCATGGCGAAATCGCCGTCGATCAGGTGATGCTCGCCCTCGGCCGCGTGCCCAATACGAAGGGCCTTGGCTTGGAGAATGCCGGCGTCAAGACCAATGAGCGCGGCGCCATCGTCGTCGACGCCTTCTCTCGCACCAGTGCGCCGGGGATTTACGCGCTCGGCGACGTCACCGACCGCGTGCAGCTGACGCCGGTGGCGATCCATGAGGCGATGTGCTTCATCGAAACGGAGTACAAGAACAATCCGACGTCGCCGGATCATGATCTGATCGCCACGGCCGTCTTCTCCCAGCCGGAGATCGGGACGGTTGGATTGAGCGAGGAGGAGGCCGTGCGGAAATATGACGAACTCGAAGTCTACCGCGCCGAGTTCCGTCCGATGAAGGCAACCCTTTCAGGGCGCAAGGACAGGATGATCATGAAACTCCTCGTCAATGCAGCGGACCGCAAGGTACTCGGCGCTCATATCCTCGGCCACGACGCCGGTGAAATGGCGCAACTGCTTGGGATTTCGCTGAAGGCGGGATGCACGAAGGACGACTTCGACCGCACCATGGCGGTCCACCCGACCGCGGCGGAGGAGCTGGTGACCATGTATCAGCCGAGCTACCGTGTGAGGAAGGGCGAACGGGTCGCCTGAGCGGCGGTTCCGCTGAACTCCAAAGCAACCGCGGCAGCCCATGTTTTCTGGTAGGATGGCTTTCCAAGCCTCCTGTTAGCGTTTATAAGCCCGCATCCGCGACGTGACCGGCTCGTGCGGATGTGGCGGCTTGGACCGGCCAGCTTGCCGGTTCGATCAAACTCTCCGAATGCCGGGCGGCTTGAGGGGCGCGATGCGGCCCCGGCCGCGTCAGACAACAGGTGATGGAAATGGCACAGACTTGGACTCCGAACAGCTGGCGGCAAAAACCCATTCAGCAGGTGCCGGACTATCCGGACCTCACAGCGCTCGAGGCCGTGGAAGGCCGTCTTGCGAAGTTTCCGCCGCTCGTCTTTGCCGGCGAGGCTCGGCGTCTGAAGAGTGCGCTCGCCAATGTGGCCGAAGGCCGTGGCTTCCTGCTGCAGGGCGGAGACTGCGCCGAGAGCTTCGCCGAGCATGGCGCCGACACGATCCGCGACTTCTTCCGCGCTTTCCTGCAGATGGCGGTGGTGCTGACTTTCGGGGCCCAGCAGCCGGTCGTCAAGGTCGGCCGCATCGCCGGCCAGTTTGCTAAGCCGCGCTCTTCGGGCGTCGAGAAGCAGGGCGATGTCACGCTGCCGAGCTACCGCGGCGACATCATCAACGGCATTGAATTCACCGAGCAGGCGCGCGTCCCCAACCCGGAGCGGCAGATCATGGCCTATCGCCAGTCCGCCGCAACGCTTAACCTGTTGCGCGCCTTCGCGATGGGTGGCTACGCCAATCTCGAGAACGTGCATCAATGGATGCTCGGCTTCGTCAAGGACAGCCCGCAGGCCGAGCGCTATCGCAAGCTCGCCGACCGGATTTCCGAGACGATGGATTTCATGAAGGCGATCGGCATCACCTCGGAGAACCATCCGAGCCTGCGCGAGACCGACTTCTTCACCAGCCACGAGGCGCTGCTGCTCGGCTTCGAGCAGGCGCTGACGCGCGTCGATTCGACCTCCGGCGACTGGTACGCCACGTCCGGCCATATGATCTGGATCGGCGACCGTACGCGCCAGCCGGACCATGCGCATGTCGAATATTGCCGCGGCATCAAGAACCCGCTCGGGCTGAAATGCGGTCCGTCACTGACCGCCGACGGTCTCCTGGAACTGATCGACCTGTTGAACCCCGCCAACGAAGCGGGCCGCCTGACGCTGATCTGCCGCTTCGGCCACGACAAGGTCGCAGAGCACCTGCCGCGCCTGATCCGCGCCGTCGAGCGCGAAGGCAAGAAGGTCGTCTGGTCCTGCGATCCGATGCATGGCAACACGATCACGCTCAACAACTACAAGACCCGTCCGTTCGAACGGATCCTCTCGGAAGTCGAAAGCTTCTTCCAGATCCACCGCGCCGAGGGCAGCCATCCGGGCGGCATCCACATCGAGATGACCGGTAACGACGTGACAGAATGCACCGGCGGCGCACGCGCGCTCTCCGGTGACGACCTTGCCGACCGCTACCATACCCATTGCGATCCGCGTCTCAACGCCGATCAGGCGCTGGAGCTCGCCTTCCTGCTTGCCGAGCGGATGAAGGGTGGCCGCGACGAGAAGAAGATGGTGGTCAACGCCTGAGCGACCGCAGCCGCGGCCGATGGCTCAATATTTCTGAACCATGGGCGCGACTTCTGAATTTGACAGGGCCGGGTCAGCTTTGTGAAGCTGACCCGGCTTTTTGCTGCAATGGAGAGGGGAATGACGGACATCCACGAAGGCGGCTGCCTTTGCCGCGCGGTGCGCTTCAAGACGCGAGGCAAGCTGAGGGAGCTGATTTATTGCCATTGTTCGCAATGCCGCAAGCAGACGGGGCTCTACTACGCCGCCACGAATGTGCTCGACAGCCATATGGATGTCCAGGGCGCCGGCGAGATTACCTGGTATCGCTCCAGCAGCACAGCGCGGCGCGGCTTCTGCCGGCATTGCGGTTCGGCGCTGTTCTGGAAGGGGGACGATCTCGACTATACCTCGATCCTGGCGGGAACATTTGACGGGCCGACCGGCCTCGAGCCCGGCTATCACATCTTCTGCGCCGACAAGGGTGACTTTTACGACATCCGCGACGACCTGCCGCGCTTTGCGGAGTCTCGGTAAGACACTTGTTATCAGCGATGTTCGACTGCGGATTGATCGAAGGCATCCGCCAGTGCCTCGAACTTGACGGCTTCCCACGAGGCGTATTCCTCGACAAGCCGGCTGCTCATCCAGAACCGGCCACGCGCCCCGTCGTCCCCCTTGCCGATGAAGCCGGCCGCTTCGGCACGCGCGAACAGGCGGCGAATATGGGTGTTCGAGATGAGGTAGCGCTCCGCAAGTCTCGCAAGGTTGACGTCTACCCAGACCTTGCCGTTGACAGCGAGGAGACTTGGGGGGCGTGCCATGAGGTCGTCGAGAATTACCCCGCCGGATTCGGACCAGACGAAGATCGAAACGCTTTCCGGGGGCTGCGTCCATCTCGTGTCCGAGAGCAGCCGTCTTGCGACAAGAGGCTGAGCGCGCTCAAATATGACCGGATCAGTTTCGACGCGTCTTACCCGCGATCCTCCATCCAATAGATCGAGTGTGCTCATCTGCGTCTTGAACCAGAGCCGCATGGCGTTCTCGCTGATCTCGGTCGGCTCGAGTGGGCGAGTCCTCTTGGTGCGCCCGCCATTCGCGGGGCGGAGCAGTTTGTAGGCGATGAGTTCTGCAAGGAAGGCCGTTGCCGTGTTCCGGCTGGCAGCGCCGGTTTCGCGCATGATTTTAAGTAGTCGCGCTGCCGTGATGCCCGAGTCGGCATTGTCTCGGTCGCGCTCCAGATGGAGAGCATAGGCGGCCTGCGTGAGCATCCATTTCTGGTGGGCCGCCACGAGGCGCGCGATACGCGGAAAAAGATCGTTCATGGAAATCAGGGTACGCGCGCCGACCTGCAAGACCTCAAGGAACTGAGGATTTTGCAATAGTGCATCCACCGTGAAGGCGGGTGTAGTCTTCCGTTCGGCTTCATCCGTCTCAGCAAGCCGCTGCATCTTCTGCGCGTGCTCCAGATCTCTCCATGCACCGAACGCCCCGATTTCTCCGTGCCTTGGTGCAATCAACATAAAATCTCACCTTGGTCTAAACGCGCAAGCCCGCCGTTTGGGTTCACGCAAATGTTAGAACGGTGAGCGTTCACATTTCGGCTGACGCTCTTTGCCCAACAACGGTTGCTGGCGTTCGACGCTTCTGAGTGGCGCTGGAAAACGGACATAGCAGCGTCTCCGCGAAATTCACAGTTGATTTTGGCATGTCCATGCATCTGTACGATGCGCGCAAATGGTTAAACTACCGTATCTCTTTGAATTTTAGGGAGTGCTGACTCGCGCAGCAGTTGACGCTTTATTGGGGAGGCCGCTTGTAGATTCGCGACGGACCTCGGGCCGCCGTAAGAATGTGGCTTCGGCATATTGCTGAGCAAGGCGCCCGAAATGGTATCGTCCCGGCAGGGGTGCCGGGACGATAATCCGCTACTGTTTGGGATTTATGACCCGGCGCTGAAGAGTTCGGCGTGGGACTTGAAGAAGCGCTCGGTGCTGTAGCGCTTGCCGAACATCATGTCGTGCTGCAGGAACCGATAGTCGCGCAGCGACGGGGCGATCTTCGGCTGACGCAGCCAGTCAGCGACCTCTTTGCCGTTCTTGCGGATCAGCATGTAGCGATCGAGAACGCGGAAATGGTCGTGAACCTTGCCGAGGAAGCCGGTGTAATACGGGTGCTCGTAGCCGGCCTGTTTCAGGATCTGATAGGAGAGAAAGGCCGGGCTGATGCTGCCGATATCCTTGCGCGCACCGGTCTTGTTCGACCAGGCGACGAGCGGCGTTTCGTGCTGCGCCTTCATCTGGTCCTTCGGGCCCTTGCGCTCTGCCGTCACGTCCTTCATGTAGCCCGTGCTGGTATAGACGGTGTTGAGCGGCGGCAGATGGTCGCCGAAGAGGACGATAATCGTCTCGCGGTCCCGGTTCTTCGCCCAGTCCATGAGCATTTTCAAACTGTCGTCGGCTTCCTTGATGCCCTGAGCATAGGTCGCGAGAACCTGGCGGTCCGCTTCCGGCAGATCTCCTTCCACCTTGATGGTGTTCTTCGGATAGCGATTCGCCTCGTACGGCCCATGGCCCTGCAGCGTCACGGCAAAGAAGAAGAAGGGATCGTCCATCGCGTCCGCCTGGCGGATGACCTCTTTTGTCAGCGATTCATCCGAGGCGAATATCCCGCGCTTCTGCATCGGCGGCATGTTCTCCTCCGAACGAAACGTATCGAAGCCGAAGGCCTTGTATACGGCGGTGCGGTTCCAGAACCATCCCTGGAAGGGGTGAATGGCGCGCGAGACATAGCCTTCGCCGCGGAAAAAGGTGGCGAGCGACGGGATCGGATTGCGGATATATTGCTGGTAGGGAATGCTGCCATAGGGAAGGAAGGCGTTCGAAAAGCCTGTCAGCGCTTCGAATTCGACATTGGCCGTCATGCCGCCGAACTCGGGCGAGAAGACATTGCCGCCCTGCAGTTCGCGGATCGTCGGCATCGGATCTGGCGTCAGCTTGACCTTGGGAAGGCGCGTCGGATCCCAGAAGGACTCGCTCATCAGCACGATGACGTCAGGCTTGCCGCGATGCGTCGTTCCTGCGGGTAGCGGCTTCACCGGGATGCGGTCGATCGCATCTGCCATGTAACCGGCCGGGGCGCTGACATTGGCCATCGGCAGGTTGATCGCAAAGGCGAGCACAAAGCCGTTGTGCCGGTAGTTCTCGGTCTGGTCCCACATGATCGGGATGACCCGCAGCCTGTCGCGGATCCACGAGAAGTGGTTGTAATCCATGATGTTCCAGAAGGCGACGAGCAGCGGCAGGGCGAAGGCGACCCGTGCGATACGCTCCCTGCGCGTCAGCTTCGGAAAGTTGCGCCAGGCGTAGCGCAGCAATAGTCCGATGGCGATGACCGTCGCCAGAATGCCGAGAACGACGCCGACGGCGGTCCACGGCCTGTCTTTCACCAGCACCGGCATCAGTTCCATGATCTGCCGGCCGAACAGAAAATCGGTCGGATAAAGCGGGTCGGACAGGAAGACCTGCTTCTGCTGGCAGATAAGGGCCGGGACGATGCCGAGCGGCGCGACGAGGAGCGCGCCCTTGTGCTCGCGCCCGAACAGCGCGTCGAGCGCCAGCATGACGAGGAAGAATGCGGCAATCGTTGTCCAGGCCGGCCGCATCGGATCGATGAAATAGGCGATCGTCTCGGAGGCTGACTGGCGCACGATGAGCTCGACCGCAAAGACAATCGCCATCGCCATCAGGAGCGAAAACAGCGCGCTGCGGGTGCCGGCCAGGGTCTTGGCGTGTCGGGCGGAAAAGCTTGGCCTTTCGACAAGGACCTGAGAGCCTCTCGCGGCGGAATCGATACTGGCCAACAGCGTCTCCAATGTCACAAATCTTTCGTTCAACTGTCATACGACTGTCATCTTGAACAGGGGATGAATGGCAAAACGGCTATGACGATCCCCAGGTTCCGGCTGCGTCGAAGGGCCGCTGGCCCGTCCGTTAACGGACGGGAACTGCAGGATTTTTCGGATTTTTCCGCGGGCACTGCGATTTGGGAGTGGGTTTTTTGCCGCCGGATGCGATAAGAACAAAGCCTAAGCTGGATGCATTCGCCGAGAAAACACCGACAGGCCCGCCATGACCCCACAGAAAGCCGTACCTTCAAAGCTGCGGATCGCCGTAGCCCAGCTCAATCCGACAGTCGGCGATATCGCCGGCAACCTGGCAAAGGCGCGCGAAGCGCGTGCCGACGCGGCGCGCCAGGGAGCCGACCTGGTGCTGTTCACCGAGCTTTTCATGTCCGGTTATCCACCGGAAGACCTGGTGCTGAAACCGGCCTTCCTGAACGCGTGCCTGCACGCCGTCGAGAAACTCGCCGCGGAAACGGCGGACGGAGGGCCGGGGGTGATCATCGGCTTTCCCCGTCAGGCCTCCAGGCAGCGGCACAATTCGGTGGCCGTGCTGGACGCGGGCAAGATCGTCGCCGTCCGCGACAAGGTCGATCTGCCGAACTACGGAGAGTTCGACGAAAAGCGAGTCTTCGACGCGGGCGAGATGCCCGGGCCGGTGAATTTCCGCGGCATCCGCATCGGCATCCCGATCTGCGAAGACATTTGGGGCGAGCTTGGCGTTTGCGAGACGCTCAAGGAAAGCGGCGCTGAAATCCTGCTCTCTCCGAACGGTTCGCCCTATTATCGCGGCAAGGTCGATGTGCGCCATCAGATCGTCCTGAGGCAAGTCATAGAAACCGGCTTGCCGATGATCTATGCCAATCAGCTCGGCGGGCAGGACGAACTGGTCTTCGACGGCGCAAGCTTCGGCTTCAATGCCGACCGCTCGCTCGCCTTCCAGATGAGCCAGTTCGAGGAGGCGCTGTCGATCTCCGAGTGGACGCGGGGCGAGGACGGGTGGGTCTCGACAAACGGGCTGCAGTCGCGTCTACCGGAAAGCGACGAGGCGGACTATCGCGCCTGCATGCTGGGCTTTCGCGACTACGTCAACAAGAACGGCTTCAAGAATGTTGTCCTTGGCCTTTCGGGCGGCATCGATTCGGCGATCTGCGCGGCGCTCGCGGTCGATGCGCTCGGCGAGGAGCGTGTCCGCACGATCATGTTGCCCTACCGCTATACGTCGCAGGAATCGCTGAAGGACGCCGAAGCCTGCGCCAAGGCACTCGGCTGCCACTATGACGTGGTTGCGATCGAGGAGCCGGTCGAAGGTTTCCTCAATGCGCTCGCCGATACGTTCGAGGGGACCGAGTCGGGGATCACCGAGGAGAACCTGCAGAGCCGCACCCGCGGAACGATCCTGATGGCGATCTCCAACAAATTCGGCTCGATGGTGGTCACCACCGGCAACAAATCGGAGATGTCGGTGGGCTATGCCACGCTCTACGGCGACATGAACGGCGGCTTCAACCCGATCAAGGACCTCTACAAGATGCAGGTCTATGGACTGTCGCGCTGGCGCAATGGTGCCGTGCCGCCGGGCGCGCTCGGTCCTTCCGGCGAAGTCATTCCGCAGAACATCATCGACAAGGCACCCTCGGCTGAACTCCGGCCCAACCAGACCGACCAGGACTCACTGCCGCCCTATCCGGTGCTCGACGATATTCTCGAGTGCCTGGTTGAGAGGGAACTGAGCACCGAGGAAATCGTCGCCCGCGGGCATGACGAGGCGACGGTCCACCGGATCGAGCACCTGCTCTACATTGCCGAATACAAGCGCCGGCAGTCGGCGCCGGGCGTGAAAATCACCAAGAAGAATTTCGGCCGCGACCGGCGCTATCCGATCACCAACCGCTTCCGCGACAGGGGCTAGCGGTGCGCAGCTCGGTCGAGATCTTCGATGTTGCGACCGGCGAGGCGCGCGTCGTCTGGCAGACGGAGCGGCTCGTCGAGGCGCCGAACTGGTCGCCTGACGGCAAATTCCTCATCGTCAACGGCGACGGCAGGCTCTATCGGCTTGGTTTCGACGGCGCAGAGCCAACCGAGATCGACACCGGCTTTGCCTGCCAGTGCAACAATGATCACGGCATTTCGCCCGACGGCAGAACACTGGCGATCAGCGACAAGACCGAGTTCGGCAAGTCGGCGATCTACCTTCTGCCGATCGAAGGCAGCGCGCCGCGGCTGGTGACGGGAAATTTGCCGTCTTATTGGCACGGCTGGTCGCCCGACGGGCGGACCTTGGCCTATTGCGGCATCCGCGACCAGGTCTTCGACATCTATACGATTTCGGTCGATGGCGGCGAGGAGCGGCGCCTGACGCATGGCGAGGGGCGCAACGACGGTCCGGACTGGTCGCCGGATGGCGCGTGGATCTATTTCAATTCGAGCCGCACCGGCCGCATGCAGATCTGGCGGGTGAGGCCGGACGGCAGCGATGTCCAGCGCATCACCGACAGCCCCTACGGCGACTGGTTCCCGCACCCGTCGCCGGATGGCAAGCATCTGCTGGTGCTTTCCTATGACGGCGAGGTCTTCGACCACCCGCGCGATCTCGATGTGCGGATTCGGCTGATGGATCCACAGGGTGGCAATGCGCGTGTCCTCTTCGAGCTCTTCGGCGGGCAGGGCACGATGAACGTCCCGAACTGGTCGCCAAGCGGCGATGCCTTCGCCTTCGTTCGCTATAGCCCGGCGTCCTGACCCCGGGGTTCCGAAAACCGGAGCTTGCCTTGCCTTTCGCCGGCGCCTATGCCCATATGCGGCCGTCAGGTGCCCGCTTGTCGCGGGAGAATCGGGAAGCCGGTTGAATTCCGGCACGTGCCCAACGCTGTGATGGGGACGGCTGCGCCAAGGAGACTCTGAGCTTTTTCAGAGTTTTGCCACTGGATCCTGAAGCGATCTGGGAAGGTGGTTCAGCCGAGTGATCCAAAGTCAGAAGACCGGCCTGGCAAGATAGACCGGCCCCGTATGGACGGCGGGAGGTTGTGCATTGTTGGGGATCGAACGATGCTGCCTGACCCAAGCGGCTGCCTTGCGGCGGCCGGTGCTTTTTCGCCGGACGAGCGCGCTGCCGTCTATCGCGCCATCGAGACGCGCCGCGACGTACGCGATGAATTCCTGCCCGAACCGCTGCCCGAGCCGCTGATCGCCCGCTTGCTGGATGCGGCGCATCGCGCCCCTTCCGTCGGTTTCATGCAGCCGTGGAACTTCGTCCTCGTCCGTCGGAGCGAGACGCGGGAGAGAGTCTGGCGGGCCTTCCGGCGCGCCAACGAGGAGGCGGCCGGCATGTTTTCAGGCGAGGCGCAGGCGCAATATCGGTCGCTCAAGCTCGAGGGCATACGCAAGGCGCCGCTCAGCATTTGTGTGACCTGCGACCGGACGCGCGGCGGCGCCGTGGTGCTCGGACGCACGCACAATCCGCAAATGGACGTCTACTCGACGGTCTGCGCAGTCCAGAACCTTTGGCTCGCGGCGCGGGCCGAGGGGGTCGGCGTCGGCTGGGTCAGCATTTTCCACGAGGACGAGGTGAAGGCGATCCTCGGGATACCCGAACACATCGAAATCGTCGCCTGGCTGTGTCTCGGCTATGTCGACCGGCTCTACCAGCAGCCCGAATTGGCCGTGAAGGGCTGGCGACAACGCTTGCCCCTCGAGGAGCTGATCTTCGAGGAAGGATGGGGCGTTCGCGACGGCGAGAAGCGGTCCTGATTAAAGCGCGTCACATGTATTCACGCGGCGCGTCATTCATTCTGCAGCGGTTGATAGCGTGATCCCCGAGGGTTCTTGAGATCGATCGCGCTCTCTTCCTGCGGCAGAAAGGCGGGACCGACAACGCGAACCTTGCTGGTCGCCGGGTCGTAGGGGCGCTCTTCCGCCGGCTTTGCCGGCGACGGTGCGGTCGCCGGCGCATCGGTGCCTCTGATCGTTACGACGGAAGGGCTGACCACCGAAAGCTTCGTTCCTGATGCGGTGCTGTTGTCTTGATCTGCTGTGACCTTGGGAATCTGGCAGCCGCAGATACCGGGCGCGCCGACGCCGTGCGTGCGATAGGCGAGGCGTTGGGGAGCTCCGTATATGGCCTCCCGGTCGACGCGGAAACCATCTGCTCACTCTCCTCGGTGGCGAGGACGTGATAGTAGAGCTCCGTATCGGCGCCGGGGCATCGTGCCCGGCAAAGCTCGGTATCGCGTGCAAAATCGGCCGGCGTGGCGTTCGACGAAATCGGGAAAAACGCTCCGTCGCAGGTCCGCACGCACATGGTCCTGAAGCCGCCTGCCGGGCCGTTTTCCATGAACGTGAAATCGTCCGTCGGAGGGCCGTCAAACAGCAGCGGATACTCTTCGCCGTCCGGTGGGTAATCTTCGAGGATGTTGCGTTGAACGTGAGCCTCTTCGAGGTTGGACCCGTCCTGGATCGTCTCGTCCCAATTGAGACCGGCTTCCCCCGAGCAACCGTTCAATTCCAAGGCGGCGAGGATTCGCCGGCGCATGTCGTCATTGCCTTTGGAAATCAAATGCTGGCGTTGCGCCTTGAGGGTGCGCAGATTGTGCTCCATCCGGACGATCGCATCGTCGAGTTCCGCACAGGCAGCCTCGTTTTCGCTGTCGATGTAGACGACCGAGTCATTGCTGCATGTCATGCGCCGCCGTTCGTTCTTGGCGCGGCGAATTTCGATGTTCTGGCGCGAAACCGCACCGGTGAAATCGCGGAGATTGGCGGTTGTGGTGAAGGCCGCCGGCAACTGCGCGAGGCGGGCGCTCAGGCGTTCGCAGACGCCGGTGGCGGAGGCTTGCGCGGTCATACCCAAGGCGAGCGGCAGCAAAGCTGCCGCATAGCGCATCATCCTTCGGGACGCCGTAGGTCGGAACACTGACACTCGTCTTTTCCTGCATTTCGCCCCACTGGTCGCGGGACAAGCCGGGGCGCCTTCCCTACATCATACGATGTTGTCGTGGTGGCGCAACGACAAGACGGCGTTTGCGTTAATGCGTTTCGAAGCAGGAAAGGGCCGGGCCGAGGGAACGGCCCGGCGATCGATCACGCCGCCCTTGCGGTCTCGAGCGACATGGGCCGGTCGAGCACGGTGCCCTCGATGGCGGCAACGGCCTTCATTGTTTGAAGCAGACTTCTCGACACTTCCCAGGCGATGGCGACCGCGTAGACATTGCCGATCCTCTGCGGCTCGGCAATGCGTTCGCCCGGGCACCCCATCCGGCGGAACATCCGCTCCAGGAAGACGTCGGTGACGGTGACGATGTGGCTGACGCCGGAGGCAAGGCCCAATTCTCCGACCCCGCACATAAGCTCGGCGGCGGCGACCGTCACCTGGTTCGAAGACCGGTCCTGGGAGATATCCGGTTCGATGCAGAAGCGGCTCGATTCCCATACCGAAGCGCTGCGGATTTCCGGGTTTCCGCCGAGCAGGATCGGGAAGGTGTCGTCCAGCATGTTCGGTCCGAGCGTCGGCAGGAGTCTGAGCGAACCGCGCAGCTTTCCGGTCTCCGGCGAGTAGGACATCACATAGAGTGGATTGGCCTTGTCGTAGTGGTCGATTTCCCAGTTGCCCTCGGTCTTGACATCCCATTTCAAGAAGTCATGGAAGACGCGCTTGCGCAGCCGGAACATTTCGTCGATGGCCTGCGGGTGTTGTCCGCGAGCGTTTCCGTTCACTATCCTGATCATCTTTCGCTCCATCGTTTTTGCGCGATGGAGCGATGCTGTCAGGCTCGGGCGACACATGTAACTGTCGGTAGTGACAGTTCAGTTCGGCGAAATTCCCCACGAGATTTGTGGGGTTTCCGGGGTGATTTCGACCCCAGATGGTAAATCCACCTGTCAGATGGTGGGGATCAACGCATGGCGCACCGCCTGCGCAACCGCTTGCGTGTTGGAGACGACATTGAGCTTGCGGCGCGCATTGCTCATGAAGAAGCGGACCGTGCGTTCGGAAATGCCGAGGATCGTCGCAATTTCCCAATAGCTTTTGCCGGCTGCCGACCAGGTCAGGACCTCCGTCTCCCGGCTGGTCAATCGCGTGTCGCGCTCGTCGATCGCATCTGCCATCGCCTGCTCGAGCATCGACGCATGAAAAAGATTGGCTGCCAGTTGGAAGTCGCGCAGATGGCATCGGCGATACTCGGACCATTCCGTCGACGACATGTTGCCGCTGATTGCCAGGAGTGCCATGCGCCCGGCCGGCGAAGGCAGCGGCAGGGCGACGCCTTCCGTGGACAAGCCGATGTCCTCGGCCGCCTCAAAGAGCGGCTCGCATTCCGGAAAGCGGCGGCGTGCGGTCGCCCATTCCACCGGCCTCACGCCGCCAAGTGCAAGCCGGAGGATCGGATCGATCCGGTGAAGGCCACGGGAGAGATAGAGCTCCTCGGCATAGGCTCCGAAGGTGTGATGCAGGCGGCAGACCTTGAGCCCGTCGGCGGTCGGTTCCGCTTCGAGATAGAGCAGATGCGCGATATCGAACGTGCGACGCATCAAGGCGAAGAATTGCTGCGGGTCCGCGCACCCGCGATACTCCACGATATCCAGCAGATCGAGGACAGCCTGTTGATTAGTCATGCCGTAACACCGATTCATGCCCCTAGAATAAACATGGTTTAGCCCGGCGGTTATTGTCTAGTGCTATATTTCGTAATCGGTGCAACTCTTTGGACGAAATCAATCCATGGTTGCATTTCCGGGGCGGGTGGCCAGCGAATCGCCTAAAGCGCGATAGCCCAAAGGCCATTCCTCAAGCGGGATGGCTCGCCTCGACCACTGCAAGAGCCGCCATGTTGACGACACCGCGGGACGTGACTGACGGCGACAGGATATGCGCCGGCAGCGCCGAGCCCAGCAGGATCGGGCCGACATGGAGGCTATCGGTCATCGTCTTGACCACGCCGAGGGTGATGTTGGCGGCATCGAGATTGGGGAAGACGAGCAGGTTGGCTTCGCCCTTCAGCGTGCTGTTCGGCATCACCCGCTCGCGCAGCGTTTCGGAGATCGCAGCGTCGCCGTGCATCTCGCCATCGACCTCGAGGTCGGGTGCGAGCTCGCGGACGAGCTTGAGCGCGGCGCGCATCTTGGCGGCGCTTTCGGAATCGCGCGATCCGAAGTTCGAATGCGACACGAGGGCAGCGTGCGGCGTGATGCCGAAGCGGCGAATCTCGCCCGCCGCCATCACGGTGGTCTGGGCGATCTCTTCGGCGCTCGGGTTGTAGCTCACATAGGTGTCGGTGAAGAAAGTCGCGCCGCGCTGCGAGATCAACAGGCTAAGCGCCGAGAAATCGAGTACGCCCGGCTTCTTGCCGATGATCTGCGAAACGTCGCGCAGGTGACGACTATAGCGTCCCTCAACGCCGCAGATCAAAGCATCCGCTTCACCGCGCTTGACCGCCAGCGCACCAATCACGGTCGTGTTGGTGCGCACGATGGTGCGGGCGGCTTCCGGGATGACGCCGAGGCGGCCGACCAGGGCGAAGTAATCGTCGACATAGTCGCGATAGCGCGGATCGCCTTCCGGGTTGACCACCTCGAAGTCGACATCGGGACGGATTCTCAGGCCATAACGACGCAGGCGGGTTTCGATGATCTGCGGGCGGCCGATCAGGATCGGCTTGGCCGTGCCTTCTTCGAGAAGCACCTGGGCGGCGCGCAACACCCGCTCGTCTTCCCCTTCGGCGAAGATCACGCGGTTCTTCGGGGCGTTCTTGGCCGCCGCGAAGACCGGCTTCATGATGAAGCCGGAGCGGAAGACGAAGCGATTGAGCTTATCGAGATAGGCGTCGAAATCCTGGATCGGACGGGTGGCAACGCCGCTTTCGGCGGCAGCCTTGGCAACGGCCGGGGCGATGCGCAGGATCAACCGCTGGTCGAAGGGCGAGGGGATGAGATAGTCGGGTCCGAAGACCGGCGTTTCCCCTGAATAGGCACGGGCCGCGACATCCGATGGTTCTTCGCGCGCCAGGCCGGCGATCGCCCGGACCGCCGCCATCTTCATCTCTTCGTTGATGGTGCGGGCGCCGCAATCGAGTGCGCCGCGGAAGATGTGCGGGAAGCAGAGAACGTTGTTGACCTGGTTCGGGAAGTCCGAGCGCCCGGTGCAGATCATCGCGTCCGGCCGCGCGGCACGAGCCACTTCCGGCATGATTTCCGGCGTCGGGTTGGCGAGCGCCATGATCAGCGGCTTTTCGGCCATCTGGGCGAGCAGTTCGGGCTTGAGGACGCCGGCGGCCGAAAGCCCCAGGAACACGTCGGCGCCGCCGATGCTGTCGGCAAGTACGCGATTGGCGCTGTCCTGCGCGTAGACGGATTTCCATTCGTCCATCAGGACCTCGCGGCCCTTATAGACGAGGCCCTCGAGGTCGTGAACCCAGATATTTTCGCGCTTGGCGCCGAGGATGACGAGGAGGTTGAGGCAGGCCAGCGCCGCCGCCCCGGCGCCCGAGGCGACGATCTTCGCCTTGGCAATGTCCTTGCCAGCGAGTTCCAGGCCGTTCAGAACGGCGGCGGCGACGATGATCGCCGTTCCATGCTGGTCGTCGTGGAAGACCGGGATCTCCATCTTCTCGCGCAGCTGCCGCTCGACTTCGAAGCACTCCGGCGCCTTGATGTCCTCGAGATTGATGCCGCCGAAGGTCGGCTCGAGGGCGGAAACCACGTCGACCATGCGTTCGACGGTCGGAGCATCGATCTCGATATCGAAAACGTCGATGCCGGCGAACTTCTTGAAGAGGACGGCTTTTCCTTCCATCACCGGCTTGGAGGCGAGGGGGCCGATATTGCCGAGGCCGAGCACGGCCGTGCCGTTCGATACGACCGCGACGAGATTGGCGCGCGCCGTGAAATCCGCGGCGCTCTCCGGATTGTCCCTGATGGCGAGGCAGGGCGCGGCGACGCCCGGCGAATAGGCAAGCGCCAGATCGCGCTGGTTGCCGAGCGGCTTGGTGGGCTGGATTTCGAGCTTGCCGGGGCGAGGGTAGCGATGGAAGAAAAGTGCCTGCTGGTCGATATCTCCGCTTGCCGGAGCCGCTTCAGGTTTCGCTTTGTCGCCCGTGGTCATGCCGTCACATCCCTGTTTCTGGATGGGGGCCTTTTGGCACGATTTCCCGCCCGCGTACAGTTTCACGACAGCGCTTTTCCTTCTGCGCGATCCGGCGCGCCGAATTTCGGTGTCATCTTCCTGAAACACGAGTCTGGTTTTGACGAGATGAAACAAGGCTCGAGAAGGCGAGGATCGCATGGTTGCGGCATCGGGATCTCAACAGAATTCGGTTCGGAAATTGCGGACGCTGTTCATCTCCGACGTCCATCTGGGCTCGAAGGCGGCCAAGACGGACTACCTGATCGATTTCCTGCGCCACCACGAGGCCGAAACCATCATTCTCGTCGGCGACATTGTCGACGGTTGGCGGCTTAAGCGCAGCTGGTACTGGCCGCAGTCCTGCAACGACGTGGTCCAGAAGCTGCTGCGCAAGGCGCGCAAGGGGTCGCGCGTCATCTACATCCCTGGCAATCACGACGAGTTCATGAGGGATTTCCCGGGCGTCCACTTTGGCGGCATCGAGGTCGCGGCACGCCACATGCATCGGGGAGCGGATGGGCGCAACTACCTCGTCCTGCATGGCGACGAATTCGATGTCGTCGTGCGCAACGCGCGCGTGCTCGCCTATCTCGGCGACTGGGCATACGACACGGCAATCGCCATCAATATCGGCCTTGCCGCCATTCGCCGCCGCCTCGGCATGCCCTATTGGTCGTTCTCGTCCTGGGCGAAGCTGCAGGTCAAGCACGCGGTGAACTTCATCGGAGAGTTCCAGAAAGTCGTCGCCGACGAGGCCCGCCGGCATCACGCCCAGGGTGTTATCTGCGGCCATATCCACCATGCAGTGATCGAGGACATCGACGAGATCCGCTACATCAATACGGGCGATTGGGTCGAAAGCTGCACGGCGATCGCCGAGCACTTCGACGGCACGATGGAACTGATCACGTGGCATAGCCTGCGCGGCGGCGCGGCGGCGGCGGAGATCTCGGCCGATGAATTGCCGGCGAGGCTCGCTGCTCCGCAGGCGGCGTGAAATCGCGATTCTCGCTCCAAGTGGCTAAAACTAGCGGCTGGCGAGCCGGCGGCCACTCGTGCTAGAGCTGGCACACAGCCATCAGGTTCTCCCATGATTCCCGCATCAGCGCCCCCGCTTCTGGGGCCTCCGCCGCGTCACTTCGCGCTCCGCATCGCCTTGCTCTTCTGCGCGCCGCTGATCGTCAACGGATTCGCCATGCCGTATTTTCCGGTGTGGCTCAGCAGCTTGTCGATGAGCGATTTCGAGATCGGCGTGGTGCTCGCCGTTCCGTTGTTCATCCGTGTCATCACAGCGCCGCTGGCCGGCGTGCTGGCGGACCGTCTCGGCGAACGCACGATCGTGCTGATCTGGTCGGGCTGTCTTTCTCTTGCCCTGGCATTCGTCCTTTTCCTCGCCAAGGACTTCTGGCCGGTGCTGGTGATCTATGCGCTGCAATCGGCCGCCTATTCGCCTTACGTGCCGATCGTCGAGGCACTTGCGCTATCGGGTGTGCGCCGCTGGGGTTTCGACTATGCGCTGATGCGCGTCTGGGGTTCGATCGCCTTTATCGGCGCGACGATGCTCGGCGGCTGGATGATCGGCCTCATCGGCGGCGCAATGGTCTTGCCGGCCATGGCGGCCGGTTTCGGCCTCACCGTTTTGATGGCATGCGCCGCCCCGCGCATCGGCCGTCCGCGCCGGCCATCGCCGATCACGGCGATCACCGAAGCGCCGCCGCAATCGCTGCGGCAGCCCGATCTGCAACTGCTTTTGATCGGCGTCACATTGGTCAACAGCAGCCATGCGATGCTGTTCGCGTTCTCGGCCATTTATTGGCAGCAGATCGGCTATAGCGGCACGCAAATCGGCGCTCTGTGGAGTGCCGGCGTGGCGGCGGAAGTGCTGATGTTCTTCTTCGCCAAGGCAATCGTCAGGCGCTTCAGTGTCTGGACGATGATTTTTTCGGGCTGCCTGCTGGCGGTGGTGCGCTGGCTGATCTTCCCGATGGATTTGGGCTTTTCGGGCTATTTCGTCCTCCAGTGCTTGCACGCCTTTACCTATGCGATCATGCATACCGGCATGCAGCACAAGCTGGTCGAGCGCGTCGCCGAGGAGCAGGAAGCCTCCGCCCAGGGCCTCTATTTCTTCTACACGGGTATCTTCACGGCGATCTTCACGCTTCTGTCCGGCTATTTCTACGCCTGGTTCGGCGTGGCCGGCTTCTATTCGATGTCGGTCGTGGCATTAACCGGATGCTGCTTCGCCTTTGCCGGATGGTACCTTCAGCCCCACAGGCTCGGCTCCGGCGGAAAGACGAGCGAGGCCTCGTAGCGAAGGCCGGGATTGCGGTCTTCGGCAAGCAGCAGCGCGCCGTCGAGATCGACAAAATCGGCCCCCTGGGCGACGAGCATCGCCGGGGCCATGGCGAGCGAACTGCCGACCATACAGCCGACCATGATCTTCAGGCCGAGCGACTGGGCCTCCTCGCGCATGCGCAGCGCTTCGGTCAGCCCGCCGGTCTTGTCGAGCTTGATGTTCACCGCATCGTAGCGCCCGACGAGCGCCTTGAGGTCGGCGGTCGCATGCACGCTTTCATCGGCGCAGACGGGCACGGAACGGGCCACCTCGGCCAGCGCCTCGTCACGCCCTGCCGGCAAGGGTTGCTCGATGAGGGCGATGCCGGACTCGGCGCAGGCGGCGAAATGAAAGGGGAGGTTTTCCGGCGTCCAGCCCTCATTGGCATCAAGGATGATGCTGCTTCCCGGTGCGCCTTTCCGCACGGCGCGGATTCGCGAGGTGTCGTCAGCCGTCCCGACCTTGACCTTCAGCAGGGCGCGATGGGCGTATTTCGCGGCCTGCGCCATCATCTCTTCCGGCTCGGCGAGCGATATAGTGTAGGCCGTGATCAGGGCGACGGGATCGGCGAGCCCGACGAGCATGGCGGCTGATTTGTTCGCCTGCTTAGCCTCGAGATCCCAGAGCGCGCAATCGACGGCATTGCGGGCCGCGCCCGGTTTCATCGATTGCTGCAGTTCCAGCCTGGTCATGCCAGCTTCGATCCGTTGTCGAACCGCTTCGATCTCGCTCAGCACCGATTCGATCGTTTCGCCGTAGCGGCCATAAGGGACGCATTCGCCCCGCCCGGACGCCGTGCCGTCGCTGATCGCGCAGGTGACGACGCTCGCCGTCGTCTTCGAGCCGCGGGAGATGGTGAAGGTGCTGGCGATCGGAAAGTGTTCGACGGCGGTTGCAAGCGAGATCGGCATTGGGGCTCTCCGACGGGGCCGCGGAGGGTTTCACGGCGCCCGCTCCGTCCTGGGCGCCTCTCCCGGTCGCGCCCGCGCGCTGTGTCTTTTCGGTCGCACAAAGCCCGCTGTACGACTTTGAATTTCTAGGTGATTTTGTCCTGAGATCGAATCTGGTTTAAGAGATTACCGAAGAGTAAACGAAAGACCAAGATCACGTGACGCGCGCGCCATCCCAGAACGCTGCCGATGTCGTCCTCGCCGGGGCCGACGGGGGGACCGGCCGACGTTACATGTTCACTGGCGACTGGCGGCACCAGACGGCACAAGCCATGGCCGAGAAGCTCAAGCGGCTCGGAAAGCCGGGCAGTGGCAGGAACGAGTTCGATTTTTCCGGGATCACGGCGATGGATACGGCCGGCGCCTGGATTATCCGGCGCTTCATGAACGGGATCGGCAGCGAGGCCGGGGGCGAGATTCACTTTGCCGATGGCGGCGAGCGCTATGTCGAACTCGTGCGCGCACTGCCCGGAGAATTGCGGCGGCCCGAGCGTTCGAAGCGGAAGGACCCGCTTTTCCAGCGGCTGTTTGCACCGGTCGGTGAAGTGACGGTTTCGATCTGGACCGATACGGTGGCCGCCATGTTTATTCTGGGCTCGGCCGTCCGTGGGGCGCAGATGAAGCTCGGGCGTCACGCCGGCGTATCGCCTGCCGCGATCGTCCACCAGATCGACCGGATGGGCGTGATGGCCACCCCCATCATCACGCTGATGTCGTTCCTGATCGGCGCCATCATCGCGCAGCAGGGGGCCTTTCAGCTCCGGTCCTTCGGGGCTGAGATCTTCGTCGTCGACCTGGTCGGCATCCTGCAACTGCGTGAAATCGGCGTGCTGTTGACGGCGATCATGATTGCCGGTCGCTCCGGCAGTGCGATCACGGCCGAGATCGGCTCGATGAAGATGCGCGAGGAGGTCGACGCGCTGAAGGTCATGGGGTTGAGCCCGGTCGGCGTGCTCGTCTTCCCGCGCCTTGTGGCACTGACGATCGTGCTGCCGCTCTTGACCATCATCGCGAACTTCGCCGCACTCGCCGGGGCGGCGCTCGTCGCCTGGACGTATTCCGGCATCACCATACCGACCTTCCTCGCCCGACTGCAGGAGGCCGTTGATTTCTCCTCGGTGGCGGCCGGCATGATCAAGGCGCCTTTCATGGCGCTCATCATTGGCGTCGTCGCCGCGGTCGAGGGGCTGAAGGTCGGCGGCAGCGCGGAATCGCTCGGACGGCGCGTGACATCGTCGGTCGTCAAATCGATCTTCGTCGTCATCCTGATCGACGGATTGTTCGCGATGTTCTATGCGGCGATCGATTTCTGAGGCGGGCGGAAAAATGGTTCAGGCGGTCATGGAGAAGCAACCGGAACAGGCGGCGAGGCGCGAGACCGTGCTTTCCGTTCGCGACCTGACCGTGGGCTTCGGCGACAATATCGTCCTCGACAAACTCAATCTCGATGTGCTGCGCGGCGAAATCCTCGGATTCGTCGGCGCTTCCGGCACCGGCAAGTCGGTCCTGATGCGCACGGTCCTGCGGCTGCTGCCAAAGCGCTCCGGCGCGATCGAGATCCTCGGCGCGGAATACGACAAGGTAAGCGATGAGGAACGCATCGCGCTCGACATGCGCCTCGGCGTTCTCTTCCAGCACGGTGCGCTCTTTTCCGCGCTGACGGTGCGGGAAAACATCCAGGTGCCGATGCGGGAATATCTCGATCTGCCGCAAGACCTGATGGATGAACTTGCACGTCTGAAGATCGAACTGGTGGGCCTGGCGCCGGAAGCGGCGGAAAAATATCCTTCGGAGCTTTCCGGCGGCATGATCAAGCGCGCCGCCCTTGCAAGGGCGCTGGCGCTCGATCCGGATCTCGTCTTCCTCGACGAGCCGACATCCGGCCTTGATCCGATCGGCGCGGCGGAGTTCGACGAGTTGATCGCCAAGCTGCGGGACACGCTTGGATTGACCGTGTATATGGTGACGCACGATCTGGACAGCCTGTTCTCGGTTTGTGACCGGATTGCGGTCCTCGGCCAGAAGCGCGTCCTGGTCGAGGGGACCATCGAGGACATGCTTGCCTGCGACGAGCCGTGGGTGAAATCCTATTTCCGCGGCAAGCGGGCGAGGGCGATCGTGCGCGAGCACGACTGATCCGGCAAAGGTGATAAAATAGGCGACGCAAGGTATGTCGAAGCAGGATGAAATGGCGGCGAGGCCGCAGAGGTAGTCGGGGCCGATGGAAACTAAAGCGAACTATGCCATTGTCGGCTTTTTCACGGTGTTCGTGATCGCCGCCGCATTCGGCTTCGTCTATTGGATGTCGCAATATGGCCGAAGCGGCGAAATGGTCGAACTCGTCGTCAACATTCCGGGCTCCGCCAACGGCCTGTCGGTCGGCTCACCGGTGCGGTTCAACGGCATCAATGTCGGCAGCGTGCGCAGCCTTGCGATCGACGCCAACGACCCGCGCTATTCGATTGCCATCACCGAGGTATCGGCCGACGCACCGGTGCTGAAGTCGACAAGGGCGACGCTGGAAATCCAGGGCCTGACGGGAGCGGCCTATATCGAGCTCAGCGGCGGGCGGAAGGGCGACGAGAACATTCTCAAGAGCGCACTCGAAAACGGCACGCAAGCACGTATCCTGGCCGACCAATCGAGTGTCACGAGCCTGCTTGCGACCGCCGACCAGATCCTTGATCGCGCGAACAGCGCCATTGGGGACATTCAGGGCTTCGTCACCGAGGTTCGCGGCCCGTTGACCGCGACAATCGGCAATGCGCAGCGCTTCTCCAAGGCGCTCGCGGACAATTCCGACGCGATCGATAAGTTCCTGAAGAGCGTCGAGGAGCTTTCGGGATCCGTCAGTGCGGCGTCGAAGAAGCTCGATGACACGCTTGCAAGCGCCGACCGGCTGATCAAGGCGGTCGATCCGAAGAAGATCGACACGATCGTCAGCAATGTCGAGGATGTGAGCAACGACCTCAAGGCGGCGTCCGGCGGGGTCTCGGAGGCAATCGCCGGGTTCAGGCGCACGGTCGACACCTATGACCAATTCGGCAAGAACGCCCAGCAGACACTGAAGCGTGTCGATGCGCTGGTCGCCGCCGTCGACACGCAGAAGGTCGGGCTGGTCGTCAACGACATCTCCGCAGCGAGCGCCGATGCACGCAAGGTCGCCGCCCAGGTGTCCGATTTTGCCAACAAGATATCCGCCCGTCAGGAGGACATCGACCAGACGATCACCGATTTCACGGAGATGTCGAACAAGCTGAATGCGGCGTCGAATCGCGTCGACAGCATTCTCGTGAAGGTCGATGGCTTCCTCGGCGATGCGAATGCGCCGTCGCTTTCGGCCGAGGCACGCTCGACGCTTGAATCGTTCCGCCGGATGGCCGACAACCTCAACGCTCAGATCGGCCCCATCGCCGACAACCTGAAGCGCTTCTCCAATTCGGGCCTGCGGGACGTGGAGACGCTTGTCACGGAAACGCGGCGAACGGTGCAGAGCCTGCAGAGTACGATCTCCAATTTCGATCGAAATCCACAACGCCTGCTATTCGGCGGCGAGACGGTTAAGCAATATGATGGCCGCACGCGGCGGTGATTCGCTGATCATCGGTCGCGGGCTGGTTGCGTGGGGGCTGGGCGCCGGACAGCGCGTTGTTTGGGGATAATTTGCGTATGGGTTTTCCGGGTCTGGTATCGTGGCGTGCAGCGGGGGCGGCCCGGTTTGCCATGGTTCTTTCATTGACGGCGCTGCTGGCGGGCTGTGGTACGCGCCAGGCAGCCAATGACACGTTCAGCCTGGCATCGACGCCGGTCGTCGAGCGGCCGGCCGCGACGAACCGCCAGATACTGGTGCCGGAGCCGACGGCCCTGAAGACGCTTGGCAGCGACCAGATCGTCGTCCGGCTGTCGAAATCGGAACTCCAATATCTTGCGAAAGCCCAATGGGGCGACAGCCTGCCGCGCCTGGTGCAGGATCGGCTTGTTCAGACTTTCGACAACACCGGCAGGGTTCGAGGCGTCGGAAAGCCGGGCCAGGGACTGGCCATCGACTATCAGCTGGTCACCGAACTTCGGGCCTTCGAGATATCAACGGATGGTGCGGATACGGCAGTAGTCGAAATTTTCGCCAAGATATTGGATGATCGCAACGGTACGGTCCGCAGGCAGCAGGCTTTCCGAGCCGTCGCGCCGGTCCAGGGCGCGGGCAATCCGGCCTTTGTCGCAGCCCTCGATGCCGCCTTTGCTCAAGTGGCGGCGGATATCGTCAGCTGGACGCTCCGGTCGATTTGATCTCGGCCGTCAACAGGCCGCCGTGTTTGCTCCTCATCTGCCTGCCGGCATCTTCTCCTCGTGACCACAGGGAGAAGAGGGCTTGCTGTGATGTCGGCAATTTAACTCAGCGGCGTTAAAGATTGGCGGCCTGGGAGCGGCGCGCGCTCTTCTCCCCGCTTGCGGGGAGAAGATGCCGTACAGATGAGGGGCATGGACGGTCACAATCTTCTCGAGATTCCGAGAAGGTCCGTCGCCTCATTCAACCCCTGCCGACTTTCGAAATCTCGATACGATTGATCACCTCGCCGACGCCTGCCACGGATCTCGCCGCTTCCGCGGCTCGGGCAACCTCCTCCGCCGTGGCAACGGTGCCGCCGAGCAGGACCGCGTTGCCATTGCAGGTCACCGTGACGTCGGCGGCATCAAGACCCGGTGCGACGGCGAGGCAATGGGCAACCCTTCGCTCCAGCTCCGCCGGATGTTCAGGGGTTTCTCTCTCGGGCTCCTGGCCGAAGAATGTGCGCTTCTTGAATACCATTCTGCGATACTCCCTCGTTGAGGAGAGAACGTCGCAAGCCGGGATTTGTTCGCGTCGTCGTTGAGCGGAGAAAGCAATCAGGGCCAGCGCACGACCGGGGGCAGGGAGGAGAGGATCGACTCGACGTTCCCACCGGTCTTGAGACCGAAGATCGTGCCGCGGTCGTAGAGCAGGTTGAACTCCACATAGCGGCCACGACGCACGAGCTGCTCGTCGCGGTCAGCCTCGGTCCACGGCGTGTTGAAATTTGTCCTGACGATTTTCGGATAGACGATGGCGAATGCCTTGCCGACGTCGCGGGTGAAGGCGAAATCGGCCTGCCAGCCACCCATTTCCTCGGACGAGTGCAGCCAGTCATAGAAAATGCCGCCCGTGCCGCGCGGCTCGTTCCTGTGCTTGAGGAAGAAATACTCGTCGCACCATTCCTTGAACTTCGCATGATCGGCGACCGGATGCCGATTGCAGGTGATCTCCATCGCCCGGTGGAAGACCGCGGTGTCCGGGTCGGTCATGAGCCGCCTGCGGTCGAGAACGGGGGTGAGGTCCGCGCCGCCGCCGAACCAATTGCTCGTGGTCACGACCATGCGCGTGTTCATATGCACGGCGGGCACATTGGGATTGACCGGATGGGCGATCAGCGAAATGCCGGACGCCCAGAAGCGCGGATCTTCGCTTGCGCCGGGGATCTGGTTGCGGAACTCGGGGGAAAACTCGCCGAAAACGGTCGACGTGTGGACGCCGACCTTTTCGAAGACGCGGCCCTCCATCATCGACATGCGGCCGCCGCCGCCGGCGCCTTCCTCGCGGAGCCAGTCCTTGCCGACGAAACGGCCCGGCGGACGATCCGACAACGGCCCGGTCAGATCGTCCTCGATCGTCTCGAAAGCCGCGCAGATCGAGTCGCGCAGGCTCTCGAACCAGGCCTTCGCCTCGGCCTTCTTGTCTTCGATGTCTGCAGGCAGCTCCTGCGGCAATTGTGGTCTTTCCATGGGGATTCAGGTTCCAACTTCCGGCATCCCGCAAAGGAAGCCGCCGATTCTGTCGCCGTCGCCACAGTCCATATTTTCGGCGGAATGGCAACGGCAGCTCTGTCTCGGTGACAGTCTATCGCAATGGAGTGCCCCGAGCGATTTCGGTCTTGGGGATGTCTGGCAAGGGCTGTTGGACTGGCCAAGGGGCGGCACGCATCCTATCTTTACGATCAGAGGTACGGCCATGGCGAAGATACCCCCAGCACCGCCGCTCGATGGCTTGCGGCGCCAGATCGCCCGTCACCGCCGGGAGCACCCGGCGCGGGGCGACAGTCTGTTCGTGCGCGAGACCTTCCGCCTCGAAAGGAGTGCCGCCCGGGCCAAGGCGCGAGAATGGTTCGAGACCTGGCCCAAGGCCGCCTACTGGACGGAAGTCGAGAGCTGGCGCCAGCTGGAGGGCGACGAGATCGAGTTCACGATGCGGCGCCTGCCGAGCGCTGACTGAGCGACCGCACCGGAGCGAAGACTGCCGGCGCGTCAAGGGCTCGGTATTCATCCTGTCCGTCACGCAGATCGTCGCCCGGGCGCGATGGTCGCCGCTCAAGCGCCAGGCGCGCTTTCCGCGTCGTCCATGCTTTCGGAAGGATCCATCAGGCGCGGCCCAGCACCTTCGGAGCCAAGCACGTCATAGGGATTGCGCAAGGGACAGTCGCGCATCGAAAGGCAGCCGCAGCCGATGCAGCCGGTCAATTGATCGCGCAGCGAAGTCAGCTTGGAGATGCGATCGTCGAGTTGCTGGCGCCAGGTCTCCGACAGCCGGCTCCAGTCCTCCACGGTCAGCGGCCGCTCGTCGGGAAGAACCGCAAGGGCGGATTGAATTTCCGCAAGCGGGATGCCGGTGCGCTGGGCGACCTTGATGACGGCGACGCGTCTCAGCACCGCGCGCGGATATCGCCGCTGGTTGCCGCGGCTGCGATTGCTGCGGATCAGTCCCTTGGTCTCGTAGAAATGCAGCGTCGAGACGGCGATGCCGCTGCGTTCGGCGACCTCGCCGACTGTCAGCTCGCGCTTGAAATCACTGCCATTGTCTTTTTTCATCGGTGCTATTGACCTCAACTAAGCTTGAGGTTCTATAGCATGAGCTCCCTGTAACCGACAACCAGGAGCTGATACCCGCATGACAGAGAAGATGACCCTCGCCTTGATCTATGGCAGTGCGCGGCAGGGCCGGTTCTGCGATACCGTCGCCAGCTGGCTTATCCGCGAGCTTTCGACGTCCGAAGTCTTCAGCCTGACGATCATCGACCCGCTGCGGTTGAGAAGCACGCGCGGCGATAAACCGGTCGAGATGGGCGAGTGGATGGAACGGAAGGTCGCCGAGGCGGACGCCTTCATCGTCATCACGCCGGAGTACAATCACGGCTATCCGGCGGCGCTGAAGGAGATGATCGACGCGGTCTATGAGCCCTGGCATGCCAAGCCGGTGGCCTTTGTCTCCTATGGCGGCGCTTCGGGCGGTATCCGCGCCGTCGAACAATTGCGCCAGGTCTTCGGCGAGCTGCACGCGGTGACGCTCAGGGACGGGGTGGCGCTTCCGAAGGCGTGGTCGAAATTCGACGCCGCCGGCAATCTCTACAAGCCCGAAGAGCTGCGTGCGCCGCTGTTCCTGATGATGGATCGGCTCACCTGGTGGGCGCGCACCCTGAAACATGCCCGCAAGTCCACGCCCTACAGCGAGATCGCCGCATGAGCGGCGGTACATCTTCGTACGAGGGCGAGCCGGGTGTTCTCTCCGCGGGAAAGCGCGGCCGCAACCTCACCCTTCTTTGCGTCAGCGCACTGACGATCATGTCAGGGGCGACGATCTCGGCATCGCTGCCGGGCATCGAGGCTCGCTTTGCCGGCAGTCAAGGCGTCGAGCTGCTCAGTCGGCTGATGCTGACACTGCCGGCGATTTTCATCGCCCTGCTTGCGCCCGTCGCCGGCCTTGTTGCCGACCGGTTCGGTCGAAGGCGACTGCTGCTCGCTTCATTGGTGCTCTTCGCCTTGGCCGGTTCATCCGGCCTGGTTCTCGACAGCCTGCCGGGCCTGCTTGTCGGGCGAGCCGCGCTCGGGGTGGCAGTGGCCGGGATCATGACCACGGCAACGGCGCTTATCGGCGATTTCTTCGAGGGGGCCGCACGCGATCGCTACATGGGATTTCAGGCCGCCTTCGTGGGGATTGGCGGAACAGTCTTCCTGACCGGGGGAGGCTTGCTGGCCGACGTCCACTGGCGCGGGCCATTCGCGATTTATTGCCTGGCTTTCGCCTTGCTGCCCGCCGTGATCGCGCTCATCCCCGAACCGGAGAAGCCCAAGGCATCGCCGAGGGCGAGTGCCGGGCAAGGCGACCTCGACGGTTCTGCCGGGCTGCTGGGCCTGCTTCTACTCGCCGCAGGCCTGCACTTCCTCGTCTTCTATATGCTGCCGACACAACTGCCGTTCTATTTGAAGAGCCTTGGCTTTGCGCAGCCGAGCCTCGCCGGTGCAGCGATCGGAATGGGGCAGGCTGTGGGGGTTGTGGCTGCGCTCGCCTTTCCGCGGGTGCGGGCGCGGATCGGGCGGCTGGGTGTCTTCGCCCTCGGCTCAGCCGCCCTCGGCGCCGGCTATCTCGGCTTGGGAGGCAGCCAATCCTATGCCGGTATCCTCGCGGCAACGGCTATAACCGGGATCAGCATGGGCATGACGACGCCAAATCTTTCGGCTTCGCTCTTGGCGATCGCTCCACCTTCGCTGCGCGGTCGGCTCTCAGGGGCGCTGATCGCCAGCATCTTCGCGGGGCAGTTTCTGTCGCCGTTCATCAGCCAGCCGCTGATCCGCAGTTGGGGTTATGCGACGACCTTCTCCGGCGCGGGTGCGCTTCTTGTGGCGGTCGGAGTCGCTTGCTATTGGCGCCGCAGCCTGGTCGCGGCGCGCGGGCAACCGAGAGAGGACACCGCATGATGCGCCGCGTCGCCTCAGAGTGCCTCGGTCTGCCGCATCGCCTCGCCGACGATCATGGCGCTCGCGATGGCGATGTTGAGCGAGCGTTGGCCAGGTGCCATCGGAATGAGGATGCGTGCGTCGGCGCGGTCGCGGACATGATCCGGCACGCCGGCGCTTTCCCGGCCGAAGAGAAGGATGTCGTCGGCCCGGAACTCGAAGCGCGTATAAGGCTCGGCTGCCTTGGTGGAGGCGAGCACCAGCCGCCGGCCGCTTTCCGCCCGCCATGTCTCGAAGCGCTCCCAATTGACATGGCGGGGGAAGGTGACGGCTGCGATGTAGTCCATGCCGGCGCGCTTGAGGTTGCGGTCGGAAAGGTCGAAGCCCGCCGGCTCGATGATGTCGACGGCGAGCCCCAGACAGGCTGCGAGACGAAGGATCGTTCCGGTATTGCCTGGAATATCCGGCTGGTAGAGAGCGATGCGGTGTTTGTTCATGGGCCTGTACCGAAGACGCAAGATGGCGAGACGCGAAAATCTGCGAGCCCGTATGGCATCAAATCGCCTGGCGATCTACCGGGGGACCGGGAGCGGGGAAGGGCGCTCTGCACTGCTGAATTTCCCTTTGCTAATCTGTGCCGTATCGGCAACAGGCCGGATCCCGGTGAAAAAATAGGCAAGAAAGTAGCTGCGACAATCTGGCGCAATGACGCGAATGAGGGTAAAGCTCAAGCCTCTTCAACGCGAACCGACGGAGGCATGCATGACCGTTCTGATGTTGACACGCCTCCCACGAGTAGCCTGGCCCTTCCAGGCCTGACCGGTTCCGCGGCCTTTCCTTCTGTAGATCGAATGACGCGTGCTCCGGCTTTCCGGAGGTCGCAACGCGATTCGGGGCGTCCCTCCGGTTTCGAATTTCCAAAGATAAAGAATGCGGGGCGACCCGCCTTCCTTCAAAATACCTGAAGGAGCTAACTGATGT
This sequence comes from Sinorhizobium fredii USDA 205, assembly GCF_001461695.1. GTDB lineage: Bacteria > Pseudomonadota > Alphaproteobacteria > Rhizobiales > Rhizobiaceae > Sinorhizobium > Sinorhizobium fredii. The sequence goes on from NZ_AUTC01000077.1 coordinate 83,546, forward strand.
TCGGCTGGTTTGAATCCCGCCTCAATCCTTACCCGGTGGAGGAACCCACGCTTCCACCGAAAGGCCTATTTGCCTTCTGCTGGCACTACACCAAGCCCGCGGCGCCTTGGCTGCTCATCATGGCAGTCTGCACCATGCTAATCGCGATCGGCGAGGTGGCGCTTTTCCAGTTCCTCGGCAACGTCGTCGACTGGCTGTCCAATGCCGAGCGTGAAACCTTCCTCGCCACCGAGGGGGGCAGGCTTGCCTGGATGGGAGCCTTGATCCTCATCGGCTTGCCGGCCCTCGTGGCGCTCGATTCATTCATCATGCACCAGGTGCTGCTCGGCAATTATCCGATGATGGCCCGCTGGCAGATGCACCGGTATCTGCTTCGGCAGAGCATGACCTTCTTCGCCAACGAGTTCGCCGGACGCGTGGCCACGAAGGTCATGCAGACGTCGCTTGCCGTACGCGAAACGGTAATGAAGATCCTCGACGTCTTCGTCTATGTGGTGAGCTATTTCACGACGATGCTGGTCGTCGTCGCGGCTGCCGACTTGCGGCTCGTCGCGCCGCTTGCCATCTGGCTGGTCATCTATGTCGTGATCGTGAGTACTTTCGTGCCGCGCCTGCAGAAGATTTCCAAGCAGCAGGCGGATGCCCGTTCGATGATGACGGGACGTATCGTCGATAGCTACACGAATATCAGCACGGTGAAGCTCTTCTCGCATGCGGGGCGGGAGGAGACCTATGCGCGCGCGGGAATGGAGGAGTTTCTCGATACCGTCCACCGGCAGATGCGCAAAGTCACGCTGTTCCACATATGCGTCTACACGAACAATTGCGTGGCGCTCTTCGCTATAGGTGCGCTCGGGATCTACTTGTGGCTTACCAGCGCGATCTCGGTCGGCGCGATCGCCGTTGCGATCGGTCTTGCCATGCGCATCAACGGCATGTCGCAGTGGATCATGTGGGAAGTCTCGGCGCTGTTCGAGAATATCGGCACTGTCTATGACGGCATGGGGATGATGACGAAGGCGCATGACATCGTCGATCAGCCGAATGCCGTGCCGCTGAAGGCCGAGAAGGGGGCGATCCGCTTCGAGGACATCCGCTTCCACTACGGCAAGGCAAAGGGGGTCATCGATCGGCTGTCGCTCGACATCCGCCCCGGTGAGAAGATTGGCCTCGTCGGCCGGTCGGGTGCCGGCAAGACGACGCTAATGAACCTGCTGCTGCGCTTCTACGACCTGGAGGACGGCGTGATCCGGGTCGACGGGAAGGATATTTCTGCCGTCAGCCAGGACAGCCTGCGCTCGCAGATCGGCGTCGTCACGCAGGATACGTCGCTCCTGCACCGCTCCATTCGCGACAATATCGCCTATGGACACCCGGAGGCGACCGACGCACAGGTCCTCGTCGCCGCCAAGAAGGCCAACGCCTGGGAGTTCATCCAGACGCTCGAGGACAACCTTGGCAGGCAAGCGCTTGACGCGCAGGTCGGCGAACGCGGCGTGAAGCTCTCCGGCGGCCAACGGCAGAGGATTGCGATCGCCCGTGTCTTCCTCAAGGACGCGCCGATCCTCATTCTCGACGAGGCAACCTCGGCGCTCGATTCCGAGGTGGAGGCGGCTATCCAGGAAAATCTCTTCGCCCTGATGGCCGGCAAGACGGTGATCGCCATCGCGCACCGTCTTTCGACGCTGACCGAAATGGATCGCCTGGTCGTTCTCGAAGCCGGGCGGATCGTCGAGACCGGCTCGCATGCGGAGCTCGTTGCAAAGGGCGGGCTCTACGCCGACCTCTGGTCGCGCCAGTCGGGCGGCTTCATCGCCGATGATGTCGAAAAAGAGGAGGCGGCGGAGTAATCCGTCGCCTCGTCGCACCTCTCGTCAGGGCAAAAGCTTACGCATTTGTAATCGACCTACCGGCGGAAACCGATTGCCGTCCGGTCTCAGCCCCCTATTATCGGAACCATGCTGCGCGCCATCGTCACCATCTTCGAGAATTGGATCAAACCTTTCGCGCCGCGCGATCGGCTGCAGCCGCCGAGGTCGCTCTGGGGCTTCGCCTGGTTCTATGCAAGACAGGCGAAAGGTCCGTTCCTTGCCATGGCGGCGCTCGGCGGGCTGGTCGCCATGCTCGAAGCGGGGCTGTTCTATTTCGTCGGGCGGCTTGTCGACGTGCTCGATACCGTCCGGCCGGAGGACGGCTGGAGCGGACTGATCGCCTCCAACGGCCCGGAACTGGCCTTCATGCTGCTGACGGTGCTGGTGTTTCGCTTCCTGGCCGTGGCGCTTGCGGCGCTGGTCGAGGAGCAGGCGATCATCACAGGCTTCCTCAACCTGGTACGCTGGCAGTCCTATGTCTATGTGGCCCGGCAATCGCTCACCTTCTTCCAGAACGACTTTTCCGGCCGCATCGTCACCAAGGTCTGGTCGGGGGCGCAGGCAACGAGCGACCTGATCGTCTCCTTGCTGCAGGTGATCTGGTTCATCGTCATCTATACGGCGTCGACCATGGCGCTGATCGCCCAGCTCGACTGGCGGCTGGCGGCGATGGTGGCCTTCTGGATCGTGGTCTTCCTTGCGCTCGCCCGCTATTTCGTCCCGCGCGTCCGCAAGCACGCCCGCGACACCGCGGAGATGGCGTCGATGCTCAACGGCCGCATGGTCGATGCCTATTCGAATATCCAGACGCTCAAGCTCTTCGGCAGCGACGAGGAGAACGATCGCTATATTCGCGCCGGATTCGACCGTTTCCAGGGCGCGGTCATCCCATTCACCCGGCTTCTGACGGGCGTACGGGCCTCCCAGGCGCTGCTTTCGGGGCTGATGATCGCGGCGATCGCCGTCTACTCGATTCATCTGTGGCTTGCAGGGAATGTCAGCTCAGGCGCGGTCGCCTTCACGCTGGCGCTGGTGCTGCGCCTCAACATGCTGCTCGGACGGATGATGTCGCAGTTCAATGCCATCATGCGCAATATCGGCACGATCCAGAATTCGGCCGAGCTCGTCTCGCAATCGATCGGCCTTGTCGACCGGACCGGCGCACCCGATCTCACGGTCAACCGTCCGGAGATCCGTTTCGATGAGGTGACGTTTCACTACGGCAAGGGCGGCGGTGTCATCGATGATTTTTCTCTCACCATCCGGCCCGGCGAAAAGGTCGGCATCGTCGGGCGCTCGGGCGCCGGCAAGTCGACGCTCGTCAATCTGCTGCTGCGCTTCTACGACCTCGAAGGCGGTCGCATCCTGATCGACGGGCAGGATATCGCCGCGGTTCGGCAGGAATCGCTGCGCGCCCAGATCGGTATGGTCAGCCAGGACACATCGCTTCTGCATCGGTCGATCCGCGACAATATTCTTTTCGGCCGGCCCGGTGCGACCGACGAACAGCTGGTCGAAGCGGCACGCAAGGCGGAAGCCTACGACTTCATTGTCACCCTGCAGGACCAGCGCGGCCGAAAGGGCTTCGATGCCCATGTCGGCGAACGGGGCGTCAAGCTTTCCGGCGGCCAGCGGCAGAGGATCGCGATCGCCCGGGTAATGCTGAAAGACGCGCCCATTCTTGTCCTCGACGAAGCGACCTCGGCGCTCGACTCGGAAGTGGAGGCGGCGATCCAGACCAATCTGGAGCGTCTGATGCAGGGCAAGACGGTGCTCGCCATCGCCCACAGATTGTCGACGATCGCGGCACTTGACCGTCTGGTCGTGATGGATCGCGGAGGTATCGTCGAGGATGGCAGCCACGCCGAGCTGATCGCGCGCGGTGGCCTTTATGCGGACCTTTGGGCGCGCCAGTCCGGCGGTTTCATCGCGCAAGAAGAGGCGGCGGAATAGGGCGCGCCCGCGCGCGCCTCGACCGTGCCAAGCCCTTGTGCTCATTGGCTGCCTCTTTCCCCCGCGACAATCTGCCCACCTCCTCTTGTGAAGGCTGGACATAATTCTCGATCGAGCATAGAACGCGCCGGATTGATGGGGATTCTGCGTGCAGGATTCTCCGGATTCTGACGCCTGCCGGAGCCTGCTGCAGCAAGCCTGGTCGGTGCCAGCATGAGGATAGGGCGCGCTCCGAGACCTGGGAAGGAACAGGAAACGCGCCGGGGGCGGATGCGGTTTCCGCACATTGCGTGAGAGGATGGTTTAGCCGTGAGCGAACACGACACTTCAAGCGAGACCTTGGGCGAGCCCACTCGCCGCGATTTCCTGTATCTGGCCACCGGCATGGCCGGCGTTGTCGGCGCCGGCGCGGCGGCTTGGCCGTTCATCGACCAGATGCGCCCGGATGCATCGACGCTCGCGCTGGCTTCGATCGAGGTCGACGTTTCGAGCCTCCAGCCGGGCATGTCGCTGACGGCGAAGTGGCGCGGCAAGCCGGTCTTTATCCGCAACCGCACCGACAAGGAAGTCGAAGAGGCGAAGGCCGTGCCGCTCGATGAGCTCAAGGACCCGGTCGCGCGCAACGCCAATCTCACTACCGATGCGCAGGCGACCGATCTCGACCGCTCCGCCGGCGAGGGCAAGGAAAACTGGATCGTGATGATCGGCTCCTGTACGCATCTCGGTTGCGTCCCGCTCGGCCAGGCCGGTGATTTCGGCGGTTGGTTCTGTCCCTGCCACGGGTCGCACTACGATACGGCCGGCCGCATCCGCAAAGGCCCGGCTCCGGAAAACCTCGCCGTGCCGACCTTCTCGTTCGTTTCCGACACAGTTATCAAGATCGGTTGAGGGGACTACTGATAATGAGTGCTGAACATTCAACCTACACGCCAACGACAGGCATAGAGAAGTGGGTTGATTCCCGCCTTCCGCTGCCGCGCCTCGTTCACGACTCGTTCGTCTCTTATCCGGTGCCGCGCAACCTGAACTACGCCTATACCTTCGGCGCCATGCTCTCGGTGATGCTGATCGTCCAGATCCTGACCGGCGTCGTGCTGGCGATGCACTATGCCGCCGAAGCGACTGTCGCGTTCAACTCGGTCGAAAAGATCATGCGCGACGTCAACCATGGCTGGCTGCTGCGCTACCTGCACGCCAACGGTGCGTCCTTCTTCTTCATCGCCGTCTATCTGCACATTGCCCGTGGTCTTTACTACGGCTCCTACAAGGCACCGCGTGAGATCCTCTGGATTCTCGGCGTCGTCATCTACCTGCTGATGATGGCGACCGGCTTCATGGGCTACGTTCTGCCCTGGGGCCAGATGTCCTTCTGGGGGGCGACGGTTATCACCGGCTTCTTCTCGGCCTTCCCGCTGGTCGGCGAGTGGATCCAGCAGTTCCTGCTTGGCGGCTTCGCCGTCGACCAGCCGACGCTGAACCGCTTCTTCTCGCTGCACTACCTGCTGCCCTTCATGATCGCCGGCGTCGTCGTCCTGCACATCTGGGCGCTGCACGTCGTCGGTCAGACCAACCCGACCGGTGTCGAAGTGAAGTCGAAGACCGACACGGTGGCCTTCACGCCCTATGCGACGCTGAAGGATGCGCTCGGCGTCTCGGTGTTCCTGATCGTCTATGCCTGGTTCGTCTTCTACATGCCGAACTATCTCGGCCACCCGGACAACTACATCCCGGCCGACGCGCTGAAGACCCCGGCTCACATCGTTCCGGAATGGTATTACCTGCCGTTCTACGCGATGCTGCGCGCCATCACCTTCAACATCGGCCCGATCGACTCCAAGCTCGGTGGCGTTCTGGTGATGTTCGGTTCGATCATCGTTCTGTTCTTCCTGCCCTGGCTCGACACGTCCAAGGTCCGCTCGGCCGTCTACCGCCCCTGGTACAAGCTGTTCTTCTGGATCTTCGTCGCCAACGCCATCATGCTCGGCTGGCTCGGCTCCCGCCCGGCAGAAGGCCTCTACGTCGTCATGTCGCAGCTCGGCACGCTGTACTACTTCGGTTTCTTCCTCGTCATCATGCCGGTTCTCGGCTTGATCGAAACGCCGAAGCGCATTCCGAACTCCATCACCGAGGCGGTGCTGGAGAAGCAGAATGCCAAGGCGCAGCCGAAGACCGCGCACGCCTGACCGGAACAGCGATTGATAAGGAACTCACAACAATGAAAAAGCTTGTTACAGGCATTCTGTCACTCGCTGTCGTCGCTGGTCTCGGTCTGGGAGCGGCTTTGGCCCAGGGCGAGGAAGCAGGCGGCGAGGAGCACGCCGCCGGCGCCACGCCGCACTATCCGCTGCACAAGCCGGAACAGCAGGACTGGACCTTTGCCGGTCTCTTCGGCCACTACGACAAGGGACAGCTGCAGCGCGGTCTCAAGGTCTACACCGAAGTCTGTTCTGCCTGCCATTCGATGGACCTCGTCGCATTCCGGACGCTTGAGCATGGTCTCGGCTATTCCGACGCACAGGTGAAGGCCTTTGCGGCCAACTACGAGGTGCAGGACGGCCCGAATGGCGATGGCGAGATGTTCGCGCGCAAGGCCGTTCCGTCCGACCACTTCCCGGCGCCCTTCCCGAACAAGGAAGCCGCGGCGGCCGCCAACAACGGCGCCGCACCGCCGGACTTCTCGCTGATCGCCAAGGCGCGCGGCATTGAGCGCGGCTTCCCGCAGTTCGTTTTCGACATCTTCTGGCCCTACCAGGAAGGCGGTCCGGACTATATCCACGCGCTGCTGACCGGTTATCAGGAGCCGCCGGAAGGCGTTCAGGTCGCCGAAGGCACGCACTACAACCCGTATTTCGTGAGCGCCTCGGCGCTGGCGATGGCGAAGCCGCTCTCCGACGACCAGGTCACCTATGACGACGGTGCGCCGCAAACCGTCGACCAATACGCCAGGGACGTCTCGGCATTCCTGATGTGGGCCGCAGAGCCGCATCTCGAAGACCGCAAGCGCACCGGCTTCATGGTCATGGTGTTCCTGCTGATCTTGACCGGCCTGGTCTATCTTACGAAGAAGTCGGTCTACGCCAACAAGGAACACTGATCGGCGATGCCGATTGGTTCAGACACAGAGAAGCCCCGGTTCGTCCGGGGCTTCTTGCATTTTAGCTCCTGTTTTGCCGCGGTTTAGTTTCAACAGCCATTTACCTGTGCTTGACCGCTTCGAATCTCTGACGGCCCCGAGAAATACCTGTTGCCTTGTGGATGCGGCCCAGATAACCGCCCAGAGAGCGATTGCGCGGAAATCAGTGATTGCGGCGCGTTTGCACTGTGCGACACTTTGCGTCTGCTCAATCGGCTCGCGTTAAAGCAGGTTATATGACCGAGATACATGAAATTTGGGGTGAGCTTTATTGGAACACCAGCGATTGGCTCCCTTGGTTGGCGATGCAGGCGTTGTTTGCTGCTGTGTTTGCAGCCGTCACACAATGGTGGTTCAACATCCGCTGGCCGATTGTGTTCACGGTGACGCTGGCGTTCATGTTGTCGGTGAACATTTACCGCCTTCCTCCAAGCCCGATCTCGCCAACCGAAATTGCAAAGATGAACGACTCCCTTCCGCGCCAATTCGACGGAATTACAATCGAGTCAGTATCTTTTGCCCATCGCGTTTTCACGTTTCAGGCCTCATCTCCAGAGCCGCTCGAAGCGGCGGACTTGAAGAAAAGCCTCGGTGCTGATTCCGGCATAGTTGCAGAGCAATGCAAAACATTCGGGAAGTGGCTGGCCACGCGCCAGATAAAGCAAATACAGTACGTATGGTCGTGGCCCGGTGGTACTTACAGCCACTCTATCGAAGCACGAGATTGCCAGTAGCGGATTTCAGGATTTCTAACATAGCTGGTGCGTAATTACGTCTGCCCCTGCATCACGAGGACACGGTGCGAGAGGGCCGCAGCAGCGACCTTGACCTCCGATCAAGCTAGGTGGAGATCAGCTTCGAATTATCTGCGGTGTTCACCGGATGAATACGCTTCCACGAGTCTGAACTTGATTCTGTTCTGAAAGCTGCAGGCATCAAACACCTCATCGTGACAGGATGCACGACAAGCGTGTGTGTGGAGTCGACAATTCGGGATGCCTTCTTCAGGACTACCACTGCATACTGCTGACGGATTGCACTAGCGAGCCCATCGCCTGGGACGCTTCAAGGAGCAATCATGATGCCTCGATCACGCTCGTGCAGATACTCTTTGGATGGACGTCAACGTCCGACCATTTCCTGAAGGCGATCGACGAGCGCGATCAGGGGCGTCTCGAAACCGGCACATGACATTGTAGTTGAGGTGGAACCGGCTTTTTGCGGCGATCTGAATTGCCGCGTTCGTTCAAATGCGCAACGGCCCCGTCTTTCGACGAGGCCGTTCCTATCTAAGACCTATAGTCAGCAATCAGCTGAAGCGGCCGGCTGCGTGGGCCAGCATGGTGTAAACCTTGCCGGTATCCGACGTCAGGTAGGTCTGGGTGATGCGCTTGTCCGGATCGTTGCGGGCGACATCGGCCAGCAGCTTTTCGAAGTCGGCGATGTAGCGATCCACCGCGGTACGGAACTCGGGCTCGCGATCATACTTCCGCTTGATCTCGTCGAAGGTCTGCTGACCCTTCAGCGTATAGAGCCGGCGGGTGAAGACATCCCGCTCGCCGCGCTGGTAGCGGCGCCACAGTTCGACCGACGCGTCGTGGTCGATCGCCCGGGCGATGTCCACCGAGAGCGAGTTCAACGATTCCACCACGTGGCGCGGATTGCGGCTGTCTCCGGGGCGTGCCACGGGTTGGCTCTCGGCCGGCCGCGGGCGCGCGGCCTGCGGCTCTTCCTCGCGGGAGGCGGCGCGCAGCAGGTCACGCATCCAGCCGCCGCCTTCCTCGACGCGCTCTTCGGCGGCGGAGGGACGGGCCGGCTGCAAGGGCCGCGTCGCCTGTTCCAATCCCAGGCTGCCACGCAGCGCCGGGGCAGGCGCAGGCTGCTGCTCGACGGCCGGCTGTTGCTTGACCACGGGCTGTGGTGGCGCGACGGGCGCTTGAGCGGCGGGGGTGGGCGCGGCCAGCGCCGGCTGCTGGCGAACCGGCTGGGCGACCTCGAGCTGCGTCGAGGACTTGCCGATAATTTCGGAGAGTTCCTGCAGCGCCTTGATCTGCTCGGCAACGGCACGCCGCATCACCGAGGCATTCTCCTTGGCCTCTTCCGGCAGGTCGAAGGCACCGCGCTTCAGCTCCTCGCGGGTCATATCGAGTTCCTTGCGGATCTCGCCGGCGGAACGACGAATGTCGTCGGTCGCGCCGCTGAAGCGGTTGATCGCTTCGTCGATCGCCTGACGCATGGCCTCGCGCAGCTGCGTAGCAACGCCATCCGACTTCTTGCCGCTCTCCGCCAGCATCCGCTCGACATCGGAGACTGAGGCGCCGATACTGCCGCGCAGGCGGGACGCCGCGTCCTTGGCGCGTTGCTCTGCGTTGCCGAAGGCACCTTCAAGGGCCTGGCTCGCTTCGTCGCCAGCCTTGGAAACGGCCTGGCGCAGGGCTTCCGAGGCGCTGAGGGTGCGCCCCTCGATCTCGGACAGCGTGTTGGTTGCATCGGCGATCGAGCTTTCGACGCCGGAGCGCAGGGCTTCGGCGATCTCGCGAGAACGCTCTTCGGCGCGAGAGAACACGCCTTCGACCGAGGCGGCTGCCTCGCCGCCTGCCTCGGCAAGCGTGGTGCGCATCGCCTCGGCGGCTTCGACGGCACGCTGCTCGGTGCTCGACAGAAGCCTGCCGACATCGGCAAAGGAAGACTGGATGCCGTTGCGAAGGTTGCCGGCCACTTGGCCGGAGCGCTCCTCGGCGCGCTGGAAGGCGCCATCGACGAAGCCTTCGAGTGCGCGCATCGTGCGCTCGATCTCTTCGGAACGCTGGACAAGCCCCACGGAAAGGGTCCGCAGCGCATCCTGCCGCTCCTCTAGCGTGCTGACGAGGTTCGACTGGGCCGCTGCCAGCAGGTTGGAGGCCTGGCCAAGGACCTTGGAATGATCCTCGAAGCGGCCGACGATTCCGCCGATCTGCGAGAGGGTGGATGCGGCGATGTCGGAGAGCTTGTCGACACGGCCTTCGATGAGGCGGGTGGAGCTGGACAGCATGTCGGATGCATGCCGGGTCGATTCGGAAACCTTCGCGGCGGCGGCCTCCAGACGCTGATCCATGTCGCCGAGACTGCCGTTCGCCTGCTCGATGACCGAGGCGATTGCGGAATTGTTGGTCGCGAGCTGGTCGATCAGCCCCATGGCCGTCGACTGCAACCGGTTCTCGACCATCTTCATCGCCTTGGCGGTCTCTTCGGCGCGCAGCGAGATCGCGTCGAGCGTTTCGCTGGTCCGTTCCGTGATGGCGTTGACGAGCGCCGCGTTTTCGGCGCGCAGCCGGTCTGCGCTTTCCTGGGTCAGGGCAGCGATGCGTGCGGCCGCTTCCTTGCCCGTGGCCGCATATTGCTCGATGACCGGACGCGCCTGCTCGTCGAGAAGACGCGAGAGTTCGAGCGAGCGGCCGGCAAGCATCGAGTTCAGCTCGCGGGTGCTTTCGTCGAGCGCGCTGCGGATCGACTGGCCACGTGCATCAAGCGCCTTTTCCGCATCCGTCAGGCTCTGTCGAATGCCCTGCGTGTGGCCGGCGATCTGTTCCTGTGTGGAGGCGAGACGGGCCGTAGCGGAATCGGCGGCGTCGGCGACGGTTCGGGCGAGGTCGGCATGGCGTGCCGCCGTTGCGGAGGCCGTCTCTTCGATCGAATTGGCAAACTCGGCGTTGCGGGCAGCCAAGGCGCTGGCGAAATCAGCACCGGCCTTGGAGAGCAGCTCGGCGGAGCGCCCGGCTTCCGCGTCGATCTCCTGGGCGGCATCGCTGACGGCACCGCGCAGGCTGGTGACGAGCGCAGCCGCCTTGCCTTCGATCGTCCGGTTGACGTTTTCGAGGCCGATATTGAGGGCGCGGTCCATCGTGCCGAGCCGCTCTTCGATGCGACCTGCACCGGCGTCCATCGCCGAGGTGATCCGACCAGCGCCGTCGTCCATGGCGGAGGTGATGCGGGCTGCAGCGGTCTCGCTGATCCGGTCGATTTCGCCGGCGCGTTCCGCGAGACTTTCCGTGATCCGCTGTCCGGCAGTGTCGACGATGGCGTTGACGCTGCCGACGCTGTCGCGGATGCGATCCTCAAGAGACCCGAGTGTCGTCTCAATGCGGCCGCCCGTGTCGTCGACGATGGCCCTGACGTTGCTGACGCTGTCGCGAACGCGGTCTTCGAGCGAGCCGAGTGTCGTTTCCATCCGGCCGCCGGTGTCGTCGACAATGGCGCTGACGTTGCTGACGCCGCCGCGGACGCGGTCTTCGAGCGAAGCGAAGCTCGATTCGATCCTTGCGCCGGTTTCGTCGAGGCGGTTGTTGATGCCGTTCAGCGAAATGTCGACGCGATTGGTGAGGGTGTCGGCAGCGATGCTGATCTGGTCGGCCGTCTCGGCGAGGCGCTCGGCAATGTTGCCGGTTGTCGAGCGCATGCGCGCATCGAGCGCTTCGGTGCCGCGGTCGATCGCGCCGGCGAGCGAGGCCTGCCGCTCCTCGAGCGACATTTCAAGCATGCTGGCGCCGGTCGCAAGCGTCGTCGCCATCGCCATCGATTGATCGGACAGCAGCTCTTCCAATCGCTCGCGGCCTTGGCCGACGGCAAGGTTGAACGTGTTGATCTGTTCGTCGAGCGTCGAGCGTAGCTGCGCCGCCTTGCCGGATAGCGTCTGGTCGATCTCGGCCGCCTTGCCGGCAAGCGATGCGACGGCTTCGGACGTCCGGGTGGTGAGCGATTCTGTGCTGCGCTCGATCGCGCCGGCGATCGAAGCCTGCCGCTCCTCGAGCGACATTTCGAGCATGCTGGCGCTGGTTGCGAGCGTGGTGGCAATCGCCATCGATTGGTCGGACAGCAGCTCTTCCAACTGTTCGCGACCCTGGCCGACGGCAAGATCGATCGCCTTTATGCGATTGTCGAGCGTCGAGCGGATCTGGTCATGCGTCGTCGTCAGCGTGTCACGCAGTTGGTCGGCCTTGCCGGACAGCGTCTGTTCGATTTCGGCCGCCTTGCCGGCGAGCGACGCCGTTGCTTCGGAGGTGCGGGCCGTCAGCGCCTCGGCGATCTCCGCGCTGGTTCCCGCGAGCGAGTCGGAGATCTTGCCGACGCGGCTGCTGAGATCCTCGGCGATGCGTGCGCTCGTATCGGTGAGGGTGCCGGCGATCTGGCTGACGCGACCGCCGAGATTCTCGGCGACCTCGGAGACGCTCTGCGAAAGCTTGTTCTCGATCTCGCCGACGCGGTCGGTCATCGTTTCGGCCACGGCCATCGCGCGGAAGGTCAGGCTATCGGCGACGTCTTCGGCATGACGGCTGAGCGAGTCTGCCATCTCGCTGGCGCGCGCCGACATGGTCGTGTTGATTTGCGCGGAGCGCTCGGTGAGCACACCGTCGAGGGCGGCCGTCTGGCTGGCCAGCGTGTCGGTAATCGCCTGGCTGCGCTCCGACAGGACCCCTTCGAGCCTTGTCGTCTGGCCGGTCAGGGCCGTCGCGATCGTCTGGCCACGTTCGGAGAGGACGCGCTCCAGCCGGTCGGTCGTGCCGCCGACAGCGTCTTCGAGCGCACTCGCGCCGGAGGTGAGGGCGGCAGACAGCGCGGCGGTGCGCTCCGAGAGCGTATTGTCCAGCCGATGCTGGCTGGCGGCGATGGCGCTGGTGATCTCGTCCGTGGAGCCCGTGAGCGTTTGCTCGATGCGGGTATGAGCAGTCTGCAAACCGTCGATGAAGGCGGAGGTGCGCGAATCCATGCCTTCCGTCAGGCGCTGCTCGCTCGTCGTCAGCGCATCGGCGAGCGCATCGGCGCGCTGGCCGAAGCCGCCTTCGATCCGTTCCTGTGCTTCCGTCAGGGCGCTCATCAGCGAACTGGTCTTGTCGGAAAGCACGCCCTCGATACGGCTGTGAGCGTTGCCGATGAGGTTGCTAAGCTCCGAGGTGCGGCTACCGATCGTTTCCTCGATGAAGTCCTGCGTTGCTCCAAGTGCCGTGGCGAGCGTCAGGGACTGATCGGAAAGCGCCGAACCGATTTTCTCGACGCTGCTGTCCAAGGCAGTGCCGATCGCATCCGAACCGCCGGACACGGTTTCATTGATCCGGTGCAGGCTCTCCATCAACTTGGTGTCGAGCAGGCTCGCCCGCTTGTCGAAGGCGCTGGCGAATTCGTGGAAACGCTCGTCGAAGGCGGTCGCCAGATGTCCGACGGTCGTCTGCAGCTTTTCTTCGAAGAAGCCGCCGCGCAGATCCAGGTCCATGATCGCGTCGTCGGCGCTCGTTTTGAGGCTCTGGCGGAAGCTCGCGCCCTTTTCGTCCAGTGCCACATTGAGTGAGGAAAGCATGTCTTCGAGGCCGCCGGCAATCGCCTGCTGGCCGACGCTCAGGCTCTCATTGAGGTCGCGGGTCCGCGCAATCAAGGTTTCATTGAGCTGGCGGGCGCGCTCGTTAAGGGCGGTGTTGAGCTTCTCGGTGTTTGTATCGAGTGTCGAAGCACGGGTTTCGAACTGGCTGAGCAATTGCTCGCCGCGCTTCGTCAGGCTCTCGCTGAGCGCATCGAGCCGAACGTCGAATTCCTTGTTGAGTGTCACTCCAGCAGTCGTCAGGCCGGAAAGCAGCGCGTCCGTGCGGGTATCCAGCATGGTGCCGAGCGTCTGCAGCGCATGGTCCGACTTTTCGCTGAGTGCCGCTGCGCGCGTGTCGATCAGCGATGCGAATGCCTCGCCCGAGACCGCGATGCGCGAGGCGATGTCTTCGCTCGCAAGCTCGAGGTCATCCTTCAGCTTGCCGTGGGCGCCGGCGATCGCCGAGCGGATCCGTTCGGAATGACCGACGATCGCTTCGCGCTCCAGGCCCAGTTCCTGAACCAGGGTGCGAACGCGCAATTCGTTTTCGCTGTAGCTGCGTTCAAGCGCACTGACTTCGGAATGGACAAGCGCTTCGAGCTCGGTCGCCCGCGCGATGGTGCGCTCAATGCCCTCGTTCATGGCCGACACTTCGCGCCGAACCGCCTGGCCCACGGCCATGACACGGTCAGCTGCCGCGGTTTCCGGTTCGGCCAGCCGCAAGGCGACCTCGGCCATCGAGCGGGCCGCATTGCGCAGTTCCTGAGCGCGGGCGATCATGATCGCAAAGGAGAAGAAGAGCATGACCGGCAAGGCGATGCCGATCAGGATGCCGATCGCGCCGGGCGTGGCCGCCAGATCGCCGAGTGAGCGGATCTGCCAAATTTCCGGCGCATAGAGGAGGTGGCCGATTGCTACCCCGGCAACCGCCCACACCAGGGAAATCAGCGCCGCGACGCGGATCGCCGCCCGACTGGACCGGACTTCGAGGGAGCGGAGCATTGCTGCGGGCGATCTGCGCGTATCGTCATTGGCCGGGGAAAGTGCTGGCTGCTTCGGGGCGGGCTCCGGCGCCAGGTTGCGAGGCGTCTCGATCGTCCGTGCCTTCTGTGGGTCCGGCTGTTCCTTCACAGCGCGCTTTTGCTCGGATGCGGCCGCCTTCATGCTGGGCTCGGACACCTTTTCCTCCGGATCATCCAAGGAACTCTTGTCGTTCAAGGCCGACTTCAGGTCGTCAAAGTCGATCTTCAGGGCTGCTTCCAGAGCCTGGAAGGCCTTTTCGTCGATCGATTCGTTGCTCTTCTTCGTCGCCATAGGGATACGCCTCACTACTATTGCCCGCTCATGGCCGTCTCACTGGCGCGTATGCCGGGCCATAAGACTCCCTCAACCAGGGTGGTGACCCGCAAGCTACGCACAAGACATCTGCGCGACACTCCTACTGGTCCCATTGCATCGCCTCGATGGAATAGCCGCAGCTTTCGTCTCAGGACACCGGGCGCGCAGCTTATCCACCAGAACAGTTGCCATTTTCATATGCAGGCCCGTTCCAAATCGTATCGTAGTGACACATTAGCCCGGTTCTTACAATTAAGTGCAATCCGCATTCGCTAGAATCCTAATGAATTGTTAATGCCGCGCCGATGCCGCGCTCCGAAAAGCCAAGGAAATCAGGCTGTTTATCAATCGTTAACCATGTCCTCAGATTTCGCGCGCCATTACGATGGCTCTTAAGCCGATGGCAGCGCGCTCGACGGATGATGGATGTCTGAAAACGATGCGGTTGCCCGATGCATTGTCGATCACGACTTGATGTATCGTCAATTAAGGAAATCGGCTCATGTCGGCGCTCAAAATAGCCTTCGAAACGCCGGAGAATCCGGCAAACTCATCTGCCGCCGGGCGACCGCCTATCGATTTTGCGCAGCTGTCCAAGCAAACGATGGGAGACAAGGACCTCGAAATCGAGGTGCTTCAGCTTTTTGCCCGCCTGGCGCGACAAACAATGGCCGAAATCAACGACGCCGGGACCGATGCATGCGGCCAGTCGGCGCATCGGTTGAAAGGGGCGGCGCTGGCGGTTGGAGCGACCCGTGTCGCTCGGGCGGCCGCCGCCATCGAGCAGCGGCCGGGTGATTGGACGCTGCGTGCAGCGCTCGGCGCTGCCGTGCTCGAAGCGGAGCTTTTTATCCTCAAGCTGTGCCGCTGATCCCGGCCCGCGGCCGACTGTCGTTGCACCTCTAACACCGTCGTTTTTGCGGGGACGTCCGGCATCCCGACGCGGGCTCGTGTTGACTGGCCAGCCGATTTGTTGGAGAAACTGCCCTGAATTCAGGCTGGCCGGGCTTGCCGCGGCGGTCGGCGCACGCGGGCGGATACCATCCATTCATTCCGGAAAGAGAAATGACAAAACTTACGATCGTAGCCTTTGACGGCACGCGCCACGACCTCGATGTCGAGAACGGCTCCACGGTCATGGAAAATGCGGTTCGCAATTCCGTGCCGGGGATCGAGGCCGAATGTGGCGGTGCCTGTGCCTGCGCAACCTGTCATGTCTATGTCGACGACGCCTGGGCGGCGGCCGTCGGTGCTCCGGAAGCGATGGAAGAAGACATGCTGGATTTTGCCTATGACGTGCGGCCGACCTCGCGGCTCTCCTGTCAGATCAAGATTGGCGAGGCCCTTGATGGCTTGGTCGTGCATGTGCCCGAGCGCCAGGCCTGAAGTGCGTCGCGTTCAAACCTTTTCGCGCGCCGCGCTTTGAGTTCCTCGAAGCACCTTCGTCCAATGTTCCCCACGTTTTGAAGATATCGAAAAAAAAATGCCTCGCTGGTCATGGACGAGCGAGGCAAGGGGGGCGTATCGCATACAGATGAGGGAGGGAGCACCTGCTGCACCAAGACACGCCAGGAGAACCTGTTTTGCTCATCACCCGGGACTCTCAAGCACCCGCAAGCGATGATGCGAACCCAATCAAGCACTAAGTCGACAATCGAAATGCGACGTTTTTACTGTCGATCCGAAAATATATGGCCAGACCCTCGAATGGTTGAACTTTAGCTCAACCACTCGTTTCATAATCTTAATATAGCTGAGTCGCTTATCAGCGGCTATCGTTAGAATCCACCAATAAAATACTGTGGGTTTTCGCCTTCCGTTGCCAGGGGGAATGAGGGCGAAGTCACATTGTTCTTTTGGGGCGCTACTGCATGATTCCTTAAATCGGATTCGATTTAAGGAATCATGCAGCATTTCAAAGTGCTACAGCGACCTTGGCGCGTCCGATTGAACGCGCGGCGCTGTAAGATTCGACGGACATGGTCGGCACGTAGCTGGAAATCGGCACCGCGTCGCTTAACGCTCTGCCTCCTTCAGCGCCCCCAGGCGATATTGCAGCAGGCGTATCATGCGGCGGTCGAAGTTCGCCGCTTCCGTTCGGTCAAAGCGGGCCTGGTCCTTGTCATGGCTTGCGACTTCCGAGGCACTCAGCTCGGCCACTCGAGCCTGCATAAGCTCGCAATCCGCTTCCGGCTTCAGGCCAAGAAACGCCCGCTCCATGTGACGGGCGTGATTGCGTGCGATCTCGGCATGGCGCTCTTCATGACGCTTGATGTCGGCAGCCAACGTATCCCAGACGAGAGCGAGGTCGCGGCCTGCCTGTGGGCGATACTTCCAGCGCGGCAAGATGATGCGTGTGCTGAGTGTCACGCGTGCCGTACCGACGGCGCAGCGCCCGCGGCGACTGACATAGGTTATGGTGCCGCCGAATTTAATTCGCGTGGCGCCGGGGTGGCGCGTGCCGGTGTTCTTCATCAGCGGGCCACTGGCGGCAAGGGCCCTGTCAAGTTCCGCCGCCGTGCGTCCGCCGATCGAGAAATAGGTGACGCTCTTGCTGATCAAGGTTTCGGCCGAGGCATTGCTGAGCGGAAGGCCGACAAGGAATGCAATCAGGGCGGCTCTCAGCGGATCACGAACTCGGAACATCGGTCGGCACTCTTGGATTGAAGTTGGCGCAAGCTTGGGGCATAGCCGTGGCGAGCGCAACAGAAATCGGCCCATTCCGACGTCGACAAATCGATGGCTGCGTGAAAGAGTCGTGCTAACCCTTTGCTTTCAAAGGCGCCTACTTTTCCACAATGCCCGACGAGGATGGCGTCGCTCACGGCCGCGGACCGCCCAAAGATGACTTACGATCCATTTCAAAGATTTCGTTGGCAGTTGGCGCATGGGCGCGCGCTGGAGCTGGGGCCGCGCGGTGTCCTGATGGCGATCATCAATGTCACGCCGGATTCCTTTTCCGATGGCGGCCGCTTTGCCGATGCCACGGCTGCAGTCGCCGCGGCGACGCGCGCCCTCGCCGACGGGGCGGCGATCCTGGACATCGGTGGGGAATCGACCCGCCCCGACGCGGATCCAGTCGACGCCGCCGAAGAGCAGGCGCGCATTCTGCCGGTCATCGAGAGACTGGCCCGCGAGACGGATGCTATTATCTCGGTCGACACCTATCGCGCCGAGACGGCGCGTCTGGCGGTGGAAGCCGGTGCCCACATCGTCAACGACGTGCACGGCCTGCAGCGCGAACCGGCCATCGCTGAGGTCGCTGCCGAGACAGGCGCCGGACTTTGCATCATGCATACGGGGCGCGATCGTCAGAAGCTCGGCGACGTCGTCGAGGATCAGTTCCATTTCCTGGGCCGGTCATTGCAGATTGCCGCCGAGGCAGGCGTTGGACGCGATCGAATCGTCCTGGATCCCGGTTATGGTTTCGCCAAGGACGCGGATGAAAATCTCGAACTCATGGCGCGTTTCGCGGAATTGCACCGGTTCGGCCAGCCGTTCCTGGTCGGTACGTCGCGCAAGCGTTTCCTCGGCGCCGTTACCGGCCGCGAGGCGCAAGACCGCGACGCTGCTACCGCGGCGACGACGGCGCTTCTCAGGGCGGCCGGTGCCGCGGTCTTTCGGGTGCATGATGTCGCAATCAACAGGGATGCACTGGCAATGGCGGATGCTATGCTCATCGCAAAGAACAGCCGACGGGACATGAAGCCATGACTGCGACCTATACGATCACCCTGAAGAATTGTGCCTTCTTTGCCCGCCATGGCGTGCTCGACGAGGAAGAATTCCTCGGCCAGCGTTTCTTCGTGGACGCCGAACTCGAGGTGGAGCAGGGCACGGCGCTCGCCGAAGACTGCATCGACGACACCGTGCATTACGGCATCGCCTTCGCGGAGATCGAAAGGATCGTCACCGGACGCAGGCGCTACCTGATCGAGGCTCTCGCCCTGGAAGTCGCCAAGACCTTGTGCGCACGCTTCCGGCAGATACGCCGGGCCAAAGTGTCCATCCGCAAGCCCAATGCTCCGGTCCCTGGGGTTCTGGACTACGTGGAAGTCACGGTCGAGCATGTCGTCGGGTAAGACGTGGCGGCGCGCCACCCTGGGGCTGGGTGGCAATATCGGCGATCCGCGCCGCGCCATGGCGGATGCCCTGCGGGCGCTTGACGCGCAGCCGGATTGCCGAGTCACGGCAGTTTCGCGGCTCTACCGGACGCCGCCCTGGGGCAAGACGGACCAGAACTGGTTCTTCAATGCCTGCGCAGCGGTCGAAACCACCCGCGATCCCGAAGCGCTGCTTGCAACCTGCCTCGAGATCGAGCGGACATTGAAGCGCATCCGCACGGAGCGCTGGGGGCCGCGCACGATCGACATCGATCTCCTGACCTTCGACGGAGTGATCTTGGTCAACGACAGGCTGCAATTGCCGCATCCGCGCATGACCGAGCGCGGGTTCGTGCTGATGCCGCTTGCCGATATTGCGGCTGGCCTCGAAGTCGCGGGCAAAACTGTCGGCGAGTGGTTGGTGGACGCAGACGTGGCTGGAATCGAAGTGGCCGACGAGACGGCCGACTGGTGGCGGGGCCGCGATTGATGGCGTTCCAATCCATATCTGGAAGGCCGCGATGCGTTTACTGATCGTCACCGACATCCACGGTCGGCCGTCAGCCCATCATTGCCTGTCGCACTGTCTGCCTGGTGTGCAGCAATCGGTCTCTCGCACTGTAAGCCTCTGCGATCTGCTTGGCGTGAACCCTACGGGCGAACGCTTGCATCGCGAGCTTGTTGAAAACGATGGATTTATCCGGGCAGCCGAACGTCTGGCGGGCCTTGCGGAATTTGCCGATGTTGCTTTGGGCTATAGCGCTGGCGGCACCGTCCTATGGCACAGCGTGCTTCACGGTTTGACCGTTGATCGGCTGATTTGTATATCCTCGACAAGACTACGCGAGGTCAGGGCCTCGACGATGCCGAAGCCGGCTTTGGTCGTTTTTGGCGAGAATGATCCGAACCAACCCCCGGATTGCTGGGCTAAGGACTCGGCTGTGCGAAGCTATACAGTCCCTGACGCCGGTCATGACTTCTACGCTACGGAAGGACCCGCGCGCCGGCTGTGTCTTGCCAGTATCGCAGGCTTCCTCAACCTGTTGTAGCTGCCGGCCCTGCCAATGCTACTAAAGCGACCTTCGCGTGTCCGATTGGACGCGCGCCGCTGCAGGAGCGGATCGATGCAGCTACTTGATCGAGCCGACGGCGATGTTGTCCATCTGCCTGTTGAGGCTGACGCCGATGACCGGCACCATCGTCTCCTCGACCTTGACGGAGATCGTGATGTTCATGGTCTCAGCGTTCTGCAGGCGGGCAATCATCGCGCCGTTCAATTTTTTGCGGTTGATTCCAACGACGACCTTGTCATTGGCGACATTGCCGGAAACGACGTCCAAGCCCTTGCCGTCGGCGCCGTCGAGGAATTTGCCGGTATAGCTGCCGCCCTTCTGCGTGATCATCGCCGACATCGGCTGCTTGAACACGCCGACGCGGCAGAAGCCGTCAAGCTTGATCCCGGCATCCTTGCCTGAGGCCGGCTCGCCCGTCAGGTCGCAGGTGAATTTGGTGCCCTTGTATTTGCCGGCGACGATCTCGCCGGGGCCTTTCCATTGGCCGGCGACCTTCTCGAAGAAGGCTTTATCGCGGGCACCGGACGATGCTGGCGTCGCGATACCGGCAGTGGCTGCAAGCGCAATGGCGGCAAGGCCGCGAACAATCAAAGAAGGGCGCGAGAACATGATCGATCCTTGATGGGTCAACGTCGAAATCTGGCAACCACATTTGCGTTAAAATGGTTAATGGAGGGTTTCCGCGCTGCGCCTCAAGCACTCTTCACACGCCGTTGGAGCCTCCCGATTTCGAAGCGCCCGGCGTCAGATCAGCCAGAAAACCGCCTATGCCGGGACGCTTCAACGCGCGGAACGGCATGGGCCGGCACAAGTCCATGGCGGCAATGCCGATACGCGCGGTCATGAGGCCGTTGATCACGCCCTCGCCGAGGCGGGCGGAGAGTTTGGACGCCAGACCGTGGCCGAGGACCTGCTGAATCAGGCTGTCGCCGGCGGCGATGGAACCGGTGACCGCCAGATGGGCAATCACATCGCGCATCAGCCGCAGCAGTCCGAGCGTGCCGGGCCGCCCGCCGTAAAGCTCGGCCATTGCCCGAATCATTCGCGCCGACTCGTAGAGGACGTAGCCGAGGTCGACGAGCGCACGGGGGCTGACGGCAGTGACGATCGAGACGCGTTTCGACGCGGCCAGGATGATGCGGCGGGCGTCGCGGTCGAGCGGAGCCAGGAGCTCGCGCTCGGCAAGTTCGACAAGGTGTGGAGCGTCGATGATCTCGCCCTCAGTCTCCGCAAGCCGGGCCCGGCCCTTGGCAGTGCGGGGATTGGCGGCAAGCAGGTGAACCAATCGCGCAGTCGTGGCGCGTGCGGTCTTGCTGTTGCCGAGCGTCGTTGCTTCGGCGACCTCCGATTTCAGTTTCTGGATCGCCGTCAACTGCATCAGACCGGCAAGTTCACGGCCGACGACGACCAGGAAGGCGAGGGTACCGATCGCCACGACGCCGATCGCCGCATAGCCGAGCCAATCGGCCCGCGAGAAGAGATCGCGCACAAGGTGGTCGATCCACAGCCCCGTGGCGAGCGACAGGACAATGGCGACTGCCCCGGCGGCCACCTTGCCGAAGGAGAGGCGACGCCGGCGGGGGCGCGCCTCGGGGGGATCGAGCGCCTCGACGGCAGTGCTCGTGGCCATGAAAGGGTCCTCTGCGTCAGGCGTCAATACGACCTTGTCGCTGAAACTTGCCGGCGGGCGTCGCGGCGTTTGCGAGCGCTGTGCCGAAGGCGTTTCGGGTTCCATCGGGAAGACGGCGGGCTTGCGGGGGCGATGCTTGGGATCATCGGTCATGCAAGTCGGTCTCCAAGCAGGAACTGCATGGCTCGGTCGAGCCGGATGTGCGGGACGGAGAGCTTCAATCCGCCGCGCGTCTCCTCGAGATGCGGGGGACGGAAGCGCACGAAATTCAACTCCGGCATCGAGTGTTCGGATTGGGCCGGGATGGGACCGCCGACGATAGCCTCGAAAAGAACTTCAGGATCCTCCGGTAAGTCGCCGGGAAATATCGCTGTTTTCCTTTCTCCGTCGAAGACGTCTCCATTGATCCGCTCCCCGGTGATCGGCGTGCCGACAATGACGGGCAGGGCGTGTCCGTCATGATTGACCGTCGCCTCGCGCGTCGCCCGCACCGAGGCGAGCGCCATGACTTCGAGGTTGGCACCGCTCATGCCGATACGATCTGCGGCACGGCCGACGAGCCGCGTGGCGATCCGCTCAAGCCGATCATGGCTCTCATGGTGAAGGTGATCGGCCTTTGTTGCGGCGATCAGCACCCGATCTATACGGCGGGTGAGGAGGGAGGAAAGCCAGGAATTGGTGCCCGGTCGAAAACAGGCAAGCACGTCGGCCAGCGCCTGCTCCAGGTCGCGCAATGCCTCCGGTCCGCGATTGATCGCTTGCAGCGCGTCGACGAGCACGATCTGGCGATCGAGCCTGGCAAAGTGCTCGCGGAAGAATGGGCTCACCACATGCGTCTTGTAGGCCTCATACCGCCGTTCCATCATCGCCCATAGCGAACCCTTCGGCGCCCGACCTTCAGGCAGGTTCGGGAGCGGAGAAAAGGTGAGGGCCGGCGACCCCTCGAGATCACCCGGCATCAGGAAACGGCCGGGCGGCAGAGTGGATAGCGAATGGTCGTCTTCCTTGCAGGCTCTGAGATAGGCGGTGAAGCTGTCTGCGAGGCGGCGGGCGGTGCCCTCATCGGCCGCCGCTTCCCCTCCAGTCGCGGAGGCAAGTGCCAGCCATTCGCGCGACAGCGCCGCGCGCGCGCCTATCTGCGCCCGCTTTGCGGTCGTTTCGCTGAATTGCCGGAAATCCAGGGCGAGCAGCGGCAGATCCAGCAACCACTCGCCCGGATAGTCGACGATATCGATCGACAGGCGCCCGGCGGAAAACATCCGGTTCCAGCCGCTTGCGCTTTCGTAGTCGAGGGTGATCCGCAATTGCGAGATCGCCCTCGTCGAATCCGGCCAGACGCGGTCGCGCACGAGAGCGGCTATATGATCCTCGTACTGGAAGCGCGGGACAGCATCATCCGGCTGGGGCTCAAGCCTCACCTTCGATACTCGCCCGGAGCGGACCGGCTCGAAAAGCGGCAGGCGTCCGCCGTTCAGAAGGTTGTGCACCAGCGAAGAGATGAAGACGGTCTTGCCTGCCCGCGACAGCCCGGTCACACCGAGCCTGAGGGAGGGACTGACGAACCCGGCCGCGCGATCGGCGAGGTTGTCCATGGCGATCAGCGCGCCGTCTTTGAAGCTTGTCAGTAAGGACGCCAAATGTCTCCGCCCCTTGGGGATTGTTGCATCGATCCGGCATTACTGCCAGTACCCTACTGCATGTCTCCTTAAATCGACTTCGATTTAAGGACGAAGACATGCAGCAATTCAAAGTGCTACAGCGACCTTTGCGCGCCTGATAAGGCGCGCCGCGCTGTAGGGGGTTACGGGCATCCACTTGTCTCGCGATATAGGAAGTGTTTCCGTCTGCGCAATGATGCACGCCATTTGACCGTTTCCCGATTCCAGTTCGAAGGCGGCGAGGTTCACCGCCTAGCGACTTCGCCGGGCTCCGGGAGCAGCAATTTCGAAAGCGCCGCGGCCGAGATGCGGCCGACTGCGGAATGGGCAGGGAAATCGATGACCGCCAATCCGGCCGGCGGATAGCCGTTCGCCAATGCCGAGGCGGATTGCTGCTCGCCGAGGAAGTGGCGGAAAACATCCTCGATCATCGGATTGTGCCCGATCAGCATCAGAGACGACTGATCAGCATGCGCCTCGACCAGATCCGTGTAGACCCCGGCGGGCCCGGCATAGAGCTGGTCGACGTAGCGGATGTCGATATCTTCGCCGAGCGTGCGCCGGAATGGTTCGGCGGTCTGGCGGCAGCGCATTGCGGTCGAGCAAAGGATGAGATCCGGGGATATCCCATGATCCGCCGCACTTTGCGCAATCAGCTCCGCCTCGGCATAGCCTGTCTCGTCAAGCGTACGGTCGAAATCCCTTTGTCCAGGCAGGGCCCAGCCGGACCGGGCGTGACGCAGGAGGATGAGGCGGAAGGCCGGAGCACTGTCTTGCATATATCCATCCGAATCTGATGCCGCCGGGGTCTGCGAACCTCAAATCGTTCGCCGGTTACCGTCGCGAAGGTAACTTGTCTCCCTGTGGGCACAAAGATCAAGCCGTTCTCCACGGTTTTCATTCGACACTCCCAATGCCATTGAAATGGCGCATGTCGATACCGGATGTCGCAATTCGGAATGTGGGGACGGTGAGGGCGGATGCTTGTTGTCGCGCGCCAGCGGGAATATTATAGGAAGCGTTTCGTGTGTATTTTTGATGAAATATTCGCCAGTTAGCCTGGAATGCAAGCATTGTTAAAATAAGCGTAGGTGTCGTCCGCGAGGCTTGAATCGGGCCCTTCATAGGTCTATACACCGCCGCAATGAGATGTTCTTCAGGAGAATCGCGTTGAGTGAGAAGATCGATCTTAGTACCTATGTCCTCTCCGAGGACGAGGATTTCATGAATGCCAATCACCGCGCATATTTTCGCGCAAAGCTGAATGCCTGGAAAAACGATATCCTTCGCGAAGCCCGCGAGACGCTGGATCACCTCGCTGAGGAGAGCGCCAATCATCCGGATCTCGCAGACCGAGCCTCCTCAGAAACAGACCGGGCGATCGAATTGCGCGCCCGGGATCGTCAGCGGAAGCTCATCGCCAAAATCGACGCCGCCTTGCAGCGCCTCGACGAAGGCACCTACGGCTATTGCGAGGAAACCGGTGAACCGATCGGCCTGAAGCGCCTGGATGCCCGGCCGATTGCAACGCTCTCGATCGAGGCGCAGGAGCGTCACGAGCGTCGCGAGAAGGTTTATCGGGACGAGTAGTTTCGGCTTTCCGGCCTTACAAAAACGGCGCGGCTTGGCTGCGCCGTTTTTCTTTGCGCCATTGGGACAACAAATCCGAAAGCGGCAGGCATTCGTGCTCCGCCGATCAGGATTTACGACCAGCGGAAATGTCGGCCAGCATCCGGCTCATTTCTTCCTCGATCGTCTCTTCCTTGCGCGCGTCGTCTGATGCCGGGCCGAGTATCGGTTCCAGACGGGCGCTTGCCGCTGCCGCCGGGCGGACGTCGGGTCTCGGCGCCACCGTCGGGGAAAGCCGCTGGAGATCGCCGCTGATTTCCGCATCGAGGAAACGTTCGAATTCCGCTGACTTGTCGACGGCGACCGGTTCGGCCGGTCGGGCCGGCGCGGGCGGGGTCTGGACTGGTCGCGGCGGTTCCGGCGCGGCTGATATCGGCTGCGAAACCCGGTCGTCGCGCGGTGGCGGGGTCATAGGGACAATACGGTCGCGAAGGCTGCTAAGCGTCCCCTGAGGCGGCTCCGCCGTGGATACCGGAGCAATGTCCGGTGCGGGTGGGGCGTTCGTGGCGGCGGGCTGCGGCCGAGGCGGCGGTTCGACCGCAATGATGGGTCGTTGGGGCGCGGTCGCCTCGGGCTTCGGTGCGAGCTCTGGTACCCGGGCGGGCACCGCGCGCGCCGGCTCATCCGATGTCACCGGGCGGATCGGCTCTATTTTTGCTGTTTCTACAGGTGCGGGGGGCGTGACCGGTTGAGGTCCCGGGTCGGCACGCACCGGCGCGACCGGAGCCTTCGCGGCCTGTTGTTCCGACGCCGCGCGACCGGTACTCGCGGCCGGCGCCGCGTCATCAGGCACGATGCGGCTTTCGATGACGATATCCGTGGGGCCGCCGATCATGATCAGATGCTCGACGTCATCGCGGCGGACCAGCACGAGCCGCCGGCGCGTGTCGACGGCGGCGGCATCGAGCACGGCAAGACGCGGCTGTCGGTTCTTGCCGCCGCGCACGAAGGGAGACGAGGGTCTGTTTCGCATGATCCAGAGCACCGCCACGAGGCACAGGAGGCCGATCGCCACGGCTCCGGCGGCGACGATGAATCGGCTACCGTTGTCCCCGACCAACGTTTCCATCATGGGCTGAACTCCTTTTACCGGTCGAATTGCAACATTTGACGGCTTTTTTCGGGCCGGGACAAGCTTGCGTCCGACATTCCCTGTGAATTGACCGCTGCGCTTCCGCTGAGACGCTTTCTGCTGTTATCTCTGATTGTTAAAGATGATTCCAGTTCGACGAAGCGGATGCGGCACACGTGAGTCTCGCAAAGGCCGGTCGGATGCCGGCAACTGCATAGGACCTTAAACCGGGCTGGTTTTGGGGATAAATTATGCGGCAATTCAAAGGATTACGGTGGCCCTTGTGCGTCAGCGGGATGTGCGGCGCGGCAAGTCAGCGGGGTGCCGGTATAGCGGCGGACGACTCCGCCAGCAGGTGAGGACCCGATGACGAAATTGCGGCAGTCAGGTGATTACCAGATGCCGGTCGTTGACCGGGGCGTGCGGCCGGGCACCGTGTTCAGGATCATCGTGCTGGCGATCGTATTGACCGCGTCTGCCGCGGCCTTCGTCGTCTTCAAGAACCAGCTGGAGAACGAAATCGTCCTCGGCATTCTCGGCGTGCTGGCGATGGTCGGAATATTCTTCCTGGTATCGTCGGTGATCGGCTTCATCGAGGTCATGCCACAGTCGCGGCCGGATGAACTGGCACGCGCCTTTCTCGATGCCCATGAGGACGGCACCGTCGTCACCGACCGCAAGGGGCGCATCGTCTATGCGAACGCCGCCTATGGCGCCCTGACCGGCGCGAAAGGTGCCGCCGGCGTCCAGTCGCTGGAAACCATCCTGTCGCGCAACAGGGAGGCGACAGAGGCGATCTACCGGCTGACCAACGGCCTGCACGAGGGCAAGCAGGGACACGAGGAGTTCCGCCTCCTGAAGCCTCTGGCGAATGGCGCGATGACCGGCTCGGGCGCGCATTGGTTTCGACTGAAGGCGCGGGTGCTGCCGCTGGAGGATGCCAACAGCAACCCGCTCTATCTGTGGCAGATTGCCGATATCACCGCCGAGCGCGACGACCAGGAGCGTTTCTTCAAGGAACTGCAGAACGCCATCGACTATCTCGACCATGCGCCGGCGGGCTTTTTCTCCGCCGGACGCAAGGGTGAAATCTTCTACATCAACGCCACGCTTGCCGATTGGCTTGGGATCGATCTCACCAAGTTCCAGCCGGGAACGATCAGCATTGCCGATCTCGTCGCCGGCGAGGGACTTGCGCTCATTCAATCCGTGCAGGCTGAGCCCGGCCTGAAGAAGACCAAGATTCTGGATCTCGACCTGCGCAAGGGGAGCGGCCAGAGCCTGCCGGCAAGATTGATCCATCGCGTTTCCTCGACCCGCGACGGTGCGCCCGGGGAAAGCAGGACGATCGTCATGTCTCGCGAGGGCGACGACGGCGATCAGTCGGCCTCGAATGCGACGATGCGGTTCACGCGCTTCTTCAACAACACGCCGATGGCCATAGCCTCGGTGGACGGCGACGGGCGGATCCTTAGAACCAACGCCCCCTTCCTGAAGCTCTTCGCCGGCCTCGTTTCGCAGGACGACGTCGAGCGCGGCATCATGATCGGCGCGGTCATGCACGCCGCCGAGCGGGGTCAACTCGAAGAGGCGCTCGCCGCGGCCAAGGACCGGCAAGGCGACATAGCGCCAATCGATTCGCTGCATCCGGCCGATGAAGGACGCCACTTCCGTTTCTACGTGAACGCCGTCATCGACCAGAGCGACCAGGCACCGGAAGAGGCGGCGATCGTCTATGCGCTGGAGATCACCGAGCAGAAGGCGCTCGAGAACCAGATGGCGCAGACGCAGAAGATGAATGCGGTGGGGACGCTCGCCGGCGGCATCGCGCATGACTTCAATAACGTCCTGACGGCCATCTTGCTTTCTGCCGACCATCTGCTGCTTTCGGCGCGGCCGGCCGATGCGACTTTCGCCGACCTGATGGAAATCAAGCGGAACGCCAACCGCGCCGCCGTCCTGGTGCGGCAATTGCTCGCCTTCTCGCGCAAGCAGACCATGCGGCCGACCGTCCTCAATCTCACCGACGTCATCGGCGACCTGAGGATGCTCGTCGATCGGATGACCGGCACAAATGTCAAAGTGGAGGTGGACTATGGCCGCGACCTCTGGCCGGTGAGGACCGATCTCGGCCAGTTCGAGCAGGTACTGCTCAACCTGGCCGTCAATGCCCGCGACGCCATGCCCGACGGCGGAATCATCACGCTCAGGACACGAAACCTGCCGGCGAGCGACGTCGCCGCACTCGGACGTCGGGAAGTGCCGGAAGACGACTTCGTCATGGTCGAAGTCTCCGATCAGGGCACGGGTATCCCGGCGGAGATCATGGACAAGATCTTCGAACCATTCTTCACGACGAAGGAGGTCGGCAAGGGTACGGGTCTCGGGCTTTCGATGGTCTATGGCATCGTCAAGCAGTCGGGCGGCTATATCTATCCGGACTCGGAGGCCGGCAAAGGCACGACCTTCCGTATCCTGCTGCCGCGCTACGTGGAAACCGCAGAGGCGCGTGAGGAGCCCACTTCGCGCGCGGCGACTGCCGTTGCCACTCCGGCGCCGACCGCGGCACAGAGTGAGCCTGCGGATCTCACCGGCGATTCCGCCGTGGTCTTGCTCGTCGAGGACGAGGAGGCGGTCCGCCGCGGCGGCAAGCGGATGCTCGAGACACGCGGCTATACGGTTCATGAGGCGGGGTCCGGTATTGAAGCGCTCGATATCATGGAAGAGCTCGACGGCGCGGTCGATATCGTCGTTTCGGACGTGGTGATGCCGGAAATGGATGGGCCGACGCTGTTGCGCGAATTGCGGAAGAAATACCCGAACCTGAAGTTCATCTTCGTGTCGGGCTATGCGGAGGACGCCTTTGCCCGCAATCTGCCGGCCGATGCCAAGTTCGGCTTCCTGCCGAAGCCGTTCTCTCTGAAGCAATTGGCGGTCGCCGTCCGCGAAATGCTGGATTCCTGAGGCCACCCGGTAGCCCGGGAAACCCGGCGCTCTTTGCGCCGGGCGCGAACTTCTTCTATTTCGTCTTGCTTGCCGCCAAGGCGACGGCGATTTCGGCTGCAAGGCGCGCGTTGTTCTCGACGAGGGCGATGTTCGTCTCGAGGCTTCGTCCCTCGGTCATGTGGTAGAGGTTGTCGAGCAGATAGGGCGTCACGGCCTTGCCCGAGACCTCGTCGTTCGCCGCATTGTCCAGCGCCCTTGCGATATAGATTTCCATCTCCTCACGCGGGATTTCGCTTTCCTCCGGAACCGGATTGGCAACGAGCATGCCGCCTTCGACGCCGAGCAGTTCGCGCATCCGCTGGAAGTTGGCGATCGCTACCGGGCTGTTCAGCATCAGCGGGCTCTTGAGGCCGGAATCGCGCGACCAGAAGGCGGGGAAGGTCTCGCTGTCATAGGTGACAACCGGGACGCCCCTTGTTTCAAGCACTTCCAGCGTCTTCGGAATGTCAAGAATGGCCTTGGCGCCGGCGCAAACGACGATCACGGCCGTTCGGGCGAGTTCGTCGAGATCGGCGGATATGTCGAAGCTCAGTTCGGCGCCGCGGTGGACGCCGCCGATGCCGCCTGTGGCAAAAACGCTGATGCCGGCGCGGGCAGCCGCAATCATCGTTGCTGCGACCGTCGTGGCGCCGGTGCGGCGCTCGGCGAGGGCAAAGGCAAGGTCGGCGCGCGACAACTTCATGGCTCCCTGGGTCTTCGCAAGCGCCTCCAGCTTCCTGTCGTCGAGGCCGACATGAAGGACGCCGTGGATCACCGCGATAGTGGCCGGAACCGCCCCCTGGTCGCGGATGATCGCCTCGACACTGCGCGCCATGTCGAGATTGCCCGGATAAGGCATGCCGTGCGTGATGATCGTCGATTCCAGTGCCACGAGCGGTGCGCCGCGCGCCTTGGCGGCCGCGACTTCATCGGAGTATTCGATTGGCAGGAAGGGCGAGGTGGGTTTTGTCATGGGCTTTCGCTTCTGATGAGTGGGAGCGGTGCGGGCGGAAAACTGCCGTGCGCCTTCTGCATGCGGCCTGGAGTTTTCATGACAGCATTTGCGGCTCGGGCACAAGGGCCAGAACCTGTGCAAGATTGTCCGCCGACATCTCGACGGCGACGGCGAATGGCGAGTGAAGCGTTATGACTGCCGCGGCGATGCCGTGCCGCAGACACCCGGCGAGACCGGTGCGGTCAAGCCGGGCAGCGAGAAAGCCCGATGCCAGCGCGTCTCCGGCACCGGTCACGTCGGCAAGCGCGGGCAGGGCGGGCGGCACTGCGAGGCAGCTGCTGTTGCGGTCGAAGGCAACCGCCGCCTTGCCGCCGCGGGTGACCACGCCGCCGGAAAGCCCCGCAGAACGCAGCAGCGACGGCCATTCTTCGGCGGCAACGGCCTCGGCGCCGGTCAGCGCACGGGCCTCTGCCTCGTTCATGAAGAGGAAATCGAGCCCGGCCAGGCTTTGGCGGTAGCGGACGACCTTGGCCGGGGAAACGGCGATGCCCGCAAGGATGCGGTTCGATCCGGCCGATGCGTCGACGAGCGCGGCCAGCGTCTCTTGCGGCAGGTTGGCGTCCATCAGCACGAGATCGCTCGCTGCGAGGCGTTCGCGCATGGCGCGTTGCTGCAGCCGGCGCGGTGAGAACAACGTGTAGAGATCCATATCGGCAAGGGCGATCACCAGGTTGCCATCGTTTTCGAGGATCGCCGTATAGCTCGGTGTGTTCCGATCGAGAAAGGTGAACGGGCAATCGATGACGCCCGCGGCGGCCGCTGCGGCTGCGACCATCTCGCCGGCAGCGTCGCCGCCGCGCGGGCTGATCATCCGCACCCGATGGCCAAGACGCGCGAGGCTTCTCGCGGCATTGAAACCGCCGCCGCCCGCTTCCTCGAACCATGTTCCCGGATTGCTCGCTCCAGGCACCGTCATGCCGCCGATACGGCCGCGCCGATCGAGATGGGCGCCGCCCAGAACGATGATTTCCCGCTTCGTCATCTGAACACCTCTATCGGCGAATCGGCGCAATGGCGAGAAGCCGGACTGAACCGCCGCGCAACATGTGGAAAACGAGTACAATATCCCGTGAACAGGAATCGAACACTCTGAAGATATCCATTATAATTCAATTGCTTGAAGTGCCATTGCCAAAGCAGAACAAAACATGTACAAAATCTCCTGCGGCGGCTTCATTGCCTCGATAGCTCCAATAACCTAAAGGTGGACCCAATGGCACAAAACTCTTTGCGGCTCGTAGAGGACAAATCGGTGGACAAAAGCAAGGCACTTGAAGCGGCTCTTTCCCAGATCGAACGTTCGTTCGGCAAGGGATCGATCATGAAGCTCGGATCGAAGGACAGCGTCATCGAGATCGAAACCGTCTCGACCGGATCGCTCGGCCTCGATATCGCGCTCGGCATCGGCGGCCTGCCAAAGGGGCGCATTGTTGAGATTTACGGGCCGGAAAGCTCGGGCAAGACGACGCTGGCCCTGCAGACCATTGCCGAGGCGCAAAAGAAAGGCGGAATCTGCGGCTTTGTCGACGCCGAACATGCGCTCGATCCGATTTATGCGCGCAAACTGGGCGTCGACCTCGAAAACCTGCTGATCTCGCAACCCGATACGGGCGAGCAGGCGCTCGAAATCACCGACACCCTGGTTCGCTCCGGCGCAATCGATGTGCTCGTCGTCGACTCGGTTGCAGCACTCGTGCCGCGTGCCGAAATCGAAGGTGAGATGGGCGACAGCCTGCCGGGCATGCAAGCCCGCCTGATGAGTCAGGCGCTGCGCAAGCTGACGGCATCGATCTCCAAGTCCAATTGCATGGTGATCTTCATCAACCAGATCCGCATGAAGATCGGCGTGATGTTTGGCTCGCCGGAAACGACGACGGGCGGCAACGCGCTGAAATTCTACGCCTCGGTTCGCCTCGACATCCGCCGCATCGGCTCGGTCAAGGAGCGCGAAGAAGTCGTCGGCAACCAGACGCGCGTCAAGGTCGTCAAGAACAAGATGGCGCCGCCCTTCAAGCAGGTCGAATTCGACATCATGTATGGCGAGGGCGTTTCCAAGACCGGTGAACTGATCGACCTCGGCGTCAAGGCCGGCATCGTCGAGAAATCCGGCGCCTGGTTCTCCTACAACAGCCAGCGCCTCGGCCAGGGCCGGGAGAACGCGAAACTTTTCCTGCGTGACAATCCCGATCTTCTGCGCGAGATCGAGATGGCCTTGCGGCAGAATGCTGGCTTGATCGCCGACAAGTTCCTGGAAAACGGTGGACCGGAGAGCGAAGGCGACGAAGCGGCCGACATGTAGCAGTGGCTGGCTCTTAGGAGCGGCTTGAGTTTGGATGCGGCATCAACCGGCCATCGCTCTGATCGGCCGGTTTTTGCTGCCGTCTGGACAGCATGATATGCGGACGATAAAAGCCTGTGGTTCCGGTGGCGGCGTCATCGGGGCGGCGGCTATGCGTGATAGGCGCGGGGTTGAAGAATAGCGGCGCAAAGCGCGAAAAATGCGTGGGTTGCAGCCGGCATGTGCACAGATAGGACGCAAGATGAGCGGCGTGAATGAAATCCGGTCGATGTTTCTCGACTATTTCCGCAAGAACGGTCACGAAAACGTGCCGTCGAGCCCGCTGGTGCCGCGCAACGACCCGACTCTGATGTTCACCAACGCCGGCATGGTGCAGTTCAAGAACGTCTTCACCGGCCTCGAGCAGCGTCCCTATTCGACGGCCGCAACGGCGCAGAAATGCGTGCGCGCCGGCGGCAAGCACAACGACCTCGACAATGTCGGCTATACGGCCCGGCACCACACCTTCTTCGAGATGCTCGGCAACTTCTCCTTTGGCGACTATTTCAAGGAGCGGGCGATCGAGCTCGCCTGGAACCTGATCACCAAGGAATACGGGCTGGATGCCAAGCGCCTGCTCGTCACCGTCTACCACACCGATGACGAAGCCTTCGGCCTCTGGAAGAAGATCGCCGGCTTCAGCGACGACCGGATCATCCGCATTCCGACCAGCGACAACTTCTGGGCCATGGGCGATACCGGCCCCTGCGGGCCGTGCTCGGAAATCTTCTACGATCACGGCGAGCAGATCTGGGGCGGGCCGCCCGGCTCGGCCGAGGAAGACGGCGACCGGTTCATCGAGATCTGGAACCTCGTCTTCATGCAGTACGAGCAGATCACCAAGGAAGAGCGGGTCAACCTGCCGCGCCCGTCGATCGATACCGGCATGGGTCTGGAGCGCCTCGCCGCCGTGCTGCAGGGCCAGCACGACAACTATGATATCGATCTCTTCCGCGCCCTCATCGCGGCCTCCGAGGAAGCGACCGGCGTCAAGGCTGAGGGCGACCGTCGCGCGAGCCACCGCGTCATCGCCGACCATCTGCGTTCCTCCGCCTTCCTGATCGCCGATGGAGTGCTGCCCTCCAACGAAGGCCGCGGCTATGTGCTGCGCCGCATCATGCGCCGCGCCATGCGTCATGCGCAGCTCCTCGGCGCGCAGGAGCCGCTGATGTGGAAGCTGCTGCCGGCGCTCGTCGGCCAGATGGGCCGCGCCTATCCGGAACTGGTCCGTGCCGAAGCGCTGATCTCCGAAACGCTGAAACTCGAGGAAACCCGTTTCCGCAAGACTCTGGAGCGCGGCCTCAGCCTGCTTGGCGACGCTTCGGCCGGCCTTTCCGAAGGCGACCAGTTCGACGGCGAAACGGCTTTCAAGCTCTACGATACCTATGGTTTCCCGCTCGATCTGACGCAGGACGCGCTGCGCGCCAAGGGCATCACCGTCGATACGGACGCGTTTTCGGTTGCCATGCAGCGGCAGAAGGCCGAAGCCCGGGCCAATTGGGCCGGCTCCGGTGAAGCGGCCACCGAGACGATCTGGTTCGAACTTAAGGAAAAGCACGGCGCCACTGATTTCCTCGGCTACGACACGGAATCGGCTGAGGGCGTGGTCCAGGCGATCGTCCGTGATGGCACGGTCGTCGAGTCCGCCAGCAAGGGCGAGGGTGTCCAGTTGATCCTCAACCAGACGCCCTTCTACGGCGAATCCGGCGGCCAGATCGGTGATACCGGCGTGATCGCCACGGAAACGGGCAAGCTTGCGGTCACCGATACGCAGAAGCGCGGCGAAGGGCTCTTCGTCCATTACGGCACCGTCACCGAAGGCATCGTCAAGACGGGCGAGGCGGCGGCGCTTACCGTCGACCATGCGCGCCGTTCGCGGCTGCGCGCCAACCATTCAGCCACGCATCTGCTGCATGAGGCGCTGCGCGAAGTGCTCGGTACCCACGTGGCCCAGAAGGGCTCGCTCGTTGCGCCCGAGCGGCTGCGTTTCGACGTCTCGCATCCGAAGCCGATGACGGCCGAGGAATTGAGGGAAGTCGAGGAGATGGCGAACGAGGTCATCGTCCAGAACACGCCCGTCACGACGCGGCTGATGAGCGTCGACGATGCGATCGCCGAGGGCGCCATGGCGCTGTTTGGCGAGAAATACGGCGACGAGGTCCGTGTCGTTGCGATGGGTCAGGGTGTTCGCGGCTCGAAGGCCGGGAGACCCTATTCGGTCGAGCTCTGCGGCGGCACGCATGTCTCCGCGACCGGCGACATCGGCCTCGTGCGCGTCGTCTCGGAAAGCGCGGTCGGCGCCGGCGTGCGCCGCCTCGAGGCGCTCACCGGCGAGGCGGCCCGAGCCTACCTCAACGAGCAGGACGAGCGCGTCAAGTCGTTGGCGTCTGCCCTCAAGGTCCAGCCCGCTGATGTTCTCGGGCGGGTCGAGGCGCTGCTCGATGAACGTCGCAAGCTCGAACGGGAACTCACCGAAGCCAAGAAGAAGCTCGCCCTCGTCGGCGACAGTCAGAATGGTTCGGGTGAAGCGGCCCGTGAGATCGGCGGCGTCCGCTTCCTCGGCAAGGTCGTATCCGGCGTCGAGCCGAAGGACCTGAAGAGCCTCGCCGATGACGGCAAGAAGACGCTCGGCTCCGGCGTCGTCGCCTTCGTCGGCGTCTCGGGCGACGGCAAGGCGAGCGCCGTGGTTGCTGTCACCGACGATCTCACCTCCAAGGTCAGCGCTGTCGATCTGGTGCGCGTCGCCTCCGCCGCGCTTGGCGGCAAGGGTGGCGGCGGGCGGCCGGACATGGCGCAGGCCGGCGGTCCGGACGGCGGGCGCGCCGCCGAGGCGATCGAAGCGGTCGCTGTGGCGCTTGCCGGTTGAAGAGCATTAAAGACAGAGGAAAGGGCGCTGCGGCGCCCTTTTTCATGCGCTCTTTTCGCTGCGGATGGTTTCGAGAGCCGCTTGGACCGAAGCGCGCATCAAGACGCGCGGCGGACGAACGTGGTGCTGATAGAGGGCACGGCGAACCTGCGTATTGGCGCCGACGATGATGAAGCGCACGCCGATCCTCTCCGCCTTGCGCAGCGTACCTTCGATGACGTTGGCGGCGGTCGAATCCATGAAGGGGACTTCGGAGCAGTCGAGAATGAAGTTACGGCGCTGGTCGGCGATCCGGTCGAGCACTGTGGCAACGGTGGCCGCCGAGCCGAAGAAGAAGATGCCCGAGATCCGATAGATCACCGTATCCGGATCATCGCTAATGACCGGATGCTCTTCGCCATTCGTCGACTGCAGCATCGCCAGCGGCTTCGTTTCACCGACCGAGATGCTTTTTGCCATTCGATTGATGAACAGGACGGCGCCCAGCGCGACGCCGACTACAATCCCTTCCGTCAGGTCGCGGAAGACGACGATGAAAAAGGTGGCGAGCAGCACGACGGCATCACCGTAGGAAGATCGCAAAAGCGCCATGAAGGCGGGCTTCTCGATCATGTTCCAGGCGACGACGGCGAGCACGCCGGCAAGCGAGGCGAGCGGGATATAGCTGGCGAGCGGTGCTGCGAGCAGCATGAAGAGAAGAAGAAAGGCGGAATGCAGCATGCCCGAGATGGGGCTTGTCCCTCCGGCACGCACATTCGTCGCCGTTCGGGCAATGGTGCCGGTGACGCAAATGCCGCCGAAGAGCGCCGAACACAGATTGGCGATCCCCTGGCCGATCAACTCCATGCTGGATCGATGTCTGCGGCCCGTCATGCCGTCGGCGACCACGGCCGAAAGCAGGGATTCGATCGCGCCGAGAAGGGCGAAGGAGACCGCATCCGGGAAGACAGCGACGGCTTTCTCGAAGGAGAGCGGCGGCAAGGCCGGAAGCGGCAGTCCGCGCGGAATACCGCCGAAGCGCGTGCCGATCGTTTCCGTCGGCAGGTGCAGGATGGCGACGATGACCGATGCACCGGTGACGGCGATCAGCATGCCGGGCCAATGCGGCCTCAGCCGGCGCAGCGCGAGAATGATGGTGATGGTCAGGGCAGCCGTCAGTACTGCCGCCCAACTGGCCGTACCTGCCGACTGGCCGAGTGCCATGATCTTTTCAACGATCGGCCCCGGTTCGCTGCCCGGAAGCGTCAGGCCGAAAAGGTCGCGCAACTGGCTGGCAAAGATGATCACGGCAATGCCCGCCGTGAAGCCGACCGTGACGGGGTAGGGGATGAACTTGATGTATTGTCCGAGGCGCAAGTAGCCGGCCGCAACGAGCATGACGCCGGCCATGGCAGTCGCGAGCAACAGGCCGTCGATGCCGTGCCGGGCGGCGGTCGCGGCGAGGAGAACGATGAAGGCACCCGCCGGACCGCCGATCTGGACGCGGCTGCCGCCGAGGAGCGAAACGAGGAAGCCGCCGACAATCGCGGTATAGAGGCCGCGATCGGGCGTGACGCCGGAGGCGATTGCGATTGCCATGGAGAGCGGCAAGGCAACGATGGCGACGGTCAGGCCTGCCAAAGCGTCGGCTTTCAGCCGGGCAAGGCCATATCCTTCGGCCAGGACGCTGACGGTTTTCGGAACGAGGGAATCGGGCATCGGCGAGACTTTCCAGATCCGCCACGTTGGCGGGATCGTACGTGCCGGGCATTCTCAGCCTATCTGAGTCGCCATGCCGTACAAGCGGGTGGTCGGCCCTTCAGGTCAGCAGGATTTGTCAAATCGATACGTGGTTTGAACGTGTTCGAACGAAGTGCGAAAGGTTCGATATGACGGGCGGTGCGTGGGCGACATATGAGAGGCGGCTTCATCGCGTCTCGGCCTATATCTATGGACATCTCGACGAAGAGCTGGATCTCGATCGGTTGTCGGAGATCGCTTGCCTGTCGCCGCACCACTGGCATCGCATTTACCGGGCGGTGCACGGCGAGACCCTGGCGGCGACGGTCAAGAGATTGCGGCTGCAGCGGGCGGCGGCAGAACTCGTCCAGACCGACCTCGCAGTGGAAGTGATCGCGCGACGCTCGGGCTACCCGAATGTTCAATCCTTCAACCGCACCTTCAAGGCCGTCTATGGCCTTCCGCCGGCGCGCTACAGGAAGGAGGGGAGCCACAAAGCCTTTGAAACCCCTTGGATGGAAGGAAATGCTGTCATGTACGACGTTACGCTGAGGACGATAGATCCGCTGACTTTGCTGGGCGTTGCCCATTCCGGCTCTTACATGGCCATCGGTCAGGCCTTCGAGACACTCTACGGCACACTCTTCGCGCGCGGCCTGTTCCGTCCGGATATGGAAATGATCGGCATTTACCTGGATGATCCGGAACTGGTGGATACGGACAAGCTCCGATCCTTCGCCTGCGTGACGACAAAGGAAGACGGGTTGGCTGAGGCGCCGCTGACGCCACAGTCGATCGATGGGGGGCAATACGCCGTGCTGCGACACAAGGGACCCTATGCCGACATGCCGAAGGCCTATCAATGGTTCTATGGGACCTGGCTGTCGAACTCGGGCCGAGAAATCCGTGACAGCGTCATGTTCGAGAAATACCTCAACAATCCGCGTGAGGTGGCGCCGATCGAGCTGCTTACGGAAATCTATCTTCCGTTGAAATGACATTGTCAGGTGGCGGCCGCTTGGCGTTCGGCCGGAACTACCGCACGACACCCAAGTGGCGCAGACCCTCGATCACCCCGTCGGCGTGGGAGGCGCGGGCAAGATAGTGTCGGCGATCCTGGGCAACGGCCCGGCAAAGTTCGGCAAGTGCGTTGGCAACGATGACGCCACGGACAAGCGGCATCTCGAACATCTCCAGGTCGTTTCCGGTGTCGCCGGCGACGACCACTTCGTCGAGATCGACTGCAAGCTCCCGGCAAATCCAGGCAAGCGCGCTGCCCTTGCCGCCGGTGCGCGGCAATATATCGATATCACGACTGCTGGAATAGATCAGCTTCACGTCCAACCCGGTGCTCCTCAATCGTGCCGCGATGTCGTGGATGCGTTCCTGCTCGGCATCATGTAGGTGCCAACTCGCCTTGTGCGGATTCTGGTCCGCGGCCACCTGAAGTATTGCACCCTCGATCGAGCCGAAGATCGCGGCGATGGCAGACGAGTCGAGGGCTGGACCGAGCTCCTTGATGAAGGCCTCCATGCGCGTGCGCATCCGCCCTTCGGTAATCATCGTGCCGACGCCACCGATCACGTAGTCCGGCGCGGGCAATAGATTTGCGTCGACCAATGACAGGATATCTTCGGACGAACGGCCGCTGTTGTAGATCAGAAGGGGGCGCTCGCCCTCGGCAAGCGCTTCCCAGGTCGACCGAAAGCGTGCGGCAGCTGCGTCGTCGCCAAGCAGCGTGCCGTCGATATCAGAAGCGACGAGTCTTACCGGTCTAGATCGCGATCGCTCCATCTCCGTTGTCCGTAAGATTGGACCATCCATAGGAAAGGATCGAGTTCCGTGTCCTCTGCCGGCCTCTCCCGCGCTCCAATTATCGCGCGAGCCGTCTATTCTGGTCAAAAGCAAAAACCCGGCGCGAGGCCGGGTTTCTCATTCGTGGCTTTGGATTGGGCCGCTCAGGCGGCCATGGCCTTCTTGAGGTTCTCGTCGATCTTGTCGAGGAAGCCGGTGGTCGAGAGCCAGGGCTGGTCGGGGCCGATCAGCAGCGCTAGGTCCTTGGTCAT
The DNA here is from genome assembly GCF_001461695.1 of Sinorhizobium fredii USDA 205. Lineage (GTDB taxonomy): Bacteria > Pseudomonadota > Alphaproteobacteria > Rhizobiales > Rhizobiaceae > Sinorhizobium > Sinorhizobium fredii. Next base: position 122,323 of record NZ_AUTC01000077.1, read on the forward strand.
GAAGCCGGCTTCGACCGTTTCGACGCAGACGCGCTCGAGCGTCTCGGAGAACTTCGCCAGTTCGGCATTGCCGTCGAGCTTGGCGCGGTGCGCAAGGCCGCGGGTCCAGGCGAAGATCGAGGCGATCGAGTTGGTCGAGGTTTCCTCGCCCTTCTGGTGCTGGCGGTAGTGGCGCGTAACCGTGCCGTGCGCGGCTTCCGCTTCGACCGTCTTGCCGTCCGGCGTCATCAGCACGGAGGTCATCAGGCCGAGCGAGCCGAAGCCCTGGGCAACGATGTCCGACTGTACGTCGCCGTCGTAGTTCTTGCACGCCCAGACATAGCCGCCGGACCACTTCAGCGCGGAGGCGACCATGTCGTCGATCAGGCGGTGCTCGTACCAGATCTTAGCCGCCTTGAACTGCTCGGCGAATTCTTCCTCGAACACCTTCTGGAAGATGTCCTTGAAGCGGCCGTCATAGGCCTTCAGGATCGTGTTCTTGGTCGACAGATAGACCGGTACCTTGCGCTGCAGGCCGTAGTTGAAGGAGGCGCGGGCGAATTCGGTGATCGACTCGTCGAGGTTGTACATGGCCATTGCGACGCCGGCGCCCGGTGCGTCGTAGACGTCGTGCTCGATCGTCTGGCCGTCGTCGCCGACGAACTTGATCGAGAGCTTGCCCTTGCCCGGGAACTTGAAGTCGGTGGCGCGGTACTGGTCGCCGAAGGCGTGACGGCCGACGATGATCGGCTTGGTCCAGCCGGGAACGAGGCGCGGCACGTTCTTGCAGATGATCGGCTCGCGGAAGATGACGCCGCCCAGGATGTTGCGGATCGTGCCGTTCGGCGACTTCCACATCTTCTTCAGGCTGAATTCCTCGACGCGCGCCTCGTCCGGCGTGATCGTCGCGCACTTGACGCCGACACCGTGCTTCTTGATGGCGTTTGCGGCATCGATCGTCACCTGGTCTTCGGTCGCATCGCGGTTCTCGACGCTGAGATCGTAGTATTCGAGATCAAGGTCGAGGTAGGGATGGATCAGCTTGTCCTTGATGAACTGCCAGATGATGCGGGTCATCTCATCGCCGTCGAGTTCGACGACCGGATTGGCGACCTTGATCTTTGCCATGAATATGCCTCGTAGCTTGCGGAACACCGCGTGCGGCATTCCGACGGTGGGAAAATCCAGAGCCCTATAGCACTGTGAACCCATAAGGCAAAGCATGCTTGGCCGAAACTTTGGGTCAAGCAGAACGCTTGCCGACTTCAGCGTCCCGGCTTTATCTTCCAAGGCTTTTGTGCGAGGGAATCGGCGAATAGAGGCAGAGTATTATAATGGCAGGTACCAACAGCGAGCGCGAACTCTTGACCGAAGGTCCGGCGATCATTCTGGCCTATCCGCAGCTCGGCGAAAACATCGGCATGGTGGCCAGGGCGATGGCAAATTTCGGTTTGGCGGAGCTGCGTCTCGTCAATCCGCGCGACGGCTGGCCGAGTGAAAAGGCGCGTTCGGCCGCGAGCCGCGCCGATCACGTAATCGATGGCGCCAAGCTCTATCATTCGCTCGAGGAGGCGATTGCGGACCTCAACTTCGTCTACGCCACCACGGCCCGCGACCGTGACGGATACAAGCCGGTGCGTTCGCCGATCGTCGCCGCTCGTACGCTGCGGCAGCGCTTCAAGGTCGGAGAGTCGATAGGCATCATTTTCGGCCGCGAGCGTACGGGATTGACGAATGAAGAAGTGGCGTTGGCGGACGAGATCGTCACGTTCCCGGTCAATCCCGCTTTCGCTTCGCTCAATCTCGCCCAGGCCGTGCTGCTGATGTCCTATGAGTGGATGAAGACAGGCATGGAGTCCGAGGATGAAACTTCGTTCCAGGCGATCGAACAGCGGCCGGCCACGAAGGAACATCTCCAGGGGCTGTTCGACCATCTCGAAGAGGCGCTCGATGCGCGCAATTATTTTCGCTCCGCCGACAAAAGGCCGAAATTGGTGGAAAATCTTCGCGCTGTTCTGACCAGGCCATCCTTCAGCGAATCCGAAATCCAGGTGCTGCGCGGCGTCATCTCATCCCTCGACCGGTTCACCCGCGAAAATCCGCGGGGCTCGGGCGCGCCGGCCGGCAGCAGGAAAGTGCAAGGCGGCAGTGACGACGACTGACCTCAAGCCCATTCTCGTCTTCGACAGCGGCATCGGCGGACTGACGGTGCTGCGCGAGGCGCGCGTGCTGATGCCGGAGCGGCATTTCCTCTATGTCGCCGACGATGCGGGCTTTCCCTATGGCGGCTGGGAAGAGGGCGCCCTGAAGGAGCGGGTGATCGCGCTCTTCGGCGACTTGCTCAGAGAGCATGACCCGGAAATCTGCATCATCGCCTGCAACACCGCCTTCACGCTTGTCGGCGCGGATCTGCGTGCCGCCTATCCGCAGATGACCTTCGTCGGCACGGTACCGGCGATCAAGCCGGCGGCCGAGCGGACGCGTTCAGGGCTGGTAACCGTTCTGGCGACGCCCGGCACGGTGAAGCGCGCCTATACCCGCGATCTCATCCAGTCCTTCGCCTCCCAATGCCATGTCCGGCTCGTCGGTTCGGAAAATCTGGCGCGCATGGCGGAAGCCTACATTCGCGGTGAGAAGCTGGACGACGAGGCGGTGCTGGCGGAGATCGCCCCGTGCTTCGTCGAGATGGATGGCAGGAAGACCGACATCGTCGTGCTCGCCTGCACGCATTATCCGTTCATGGCGAACGTCTTCCGGCGGCTGGCGCCGTGGCCGGTCGACTGGCTGGATCCGGCCGAGGCGATCGCGCGCCGGGCGCGCTCGCTCGTGCCGCTGCCGAACGGTTTCAAGCCGTTGAACGGCGAGGACCCGGCGATTCTCACGTCCGGCAAGCCCGATTTCGCCACACGACGGCTGATGCAGGGCTTTGGCCTCGCAGTTCGTTCCGCATAGTCGTCGAAGCTGTTTTGCCGCCTCAGGGCGTCCAGCGTATTCCTGTGAGTTATCGGAATAGCAGTCCTGACGGCGGGCAAAACCGTGCTAGGTGTCGCCTGTTTGGCGCTCCCCGGCGGATCGCGAATCAATCCGTGACGAAGAGGTGGGAATGAAAGTCGGCATCGACATGGGAACGACGTCCGAGGGGACTTCGGCCTCGCTCGATATCGAGGAGCTTCTGGCGACGCGTCTCCTGGTACAGGGTAACTCCGGCTCCGGGAAATCGCATCTGTTGCGCCGCCTGCTCGAACAGTCCGCGCCCTGGGTGCAGCAGTGCATCATCGATCCGGAAGGGGATTTCGTGACGTTGGCCGACAAGTTCGGCCATGTGGTGGTTGAGGGAGAGCGCACGGATGCCGAGTTGATCGGCATTGCGACGCGTATACGCCAGCACCGCGTCTCCTGCGTGCTTTCGCTCGAAGGGCTTGATATCGAGCAGCAGATGCGCAGCGCCGGCGTGTTCCTGAATGCGATGTTCGATGCCGATCGTGACTATTGGTATCCCGTTCTGGTCGTTGTCGACGAGGCGCAAATGTTCGCGCCCTCTGTCGGCGGCGACGTCTCGGAAGAGGCGCGCAAGATCTCGCTTGGCGCGATGACCAACCTGATGTGCCGCGGCCGCAAGCGCGGGCTTGCCGGCGTGATCGCCACGCAGCGCCTGGCGAAGCTTGCCAAGAACGTCGCAGCGGAAGCATCCAACTTCCTGATGGGGCGCACCTTCCTCGATATCGATATGCAGCGCGCCGCCGATCTGCTCGGCATGGACCGGCGCACGGCCGAAATGTTCCGCGACCTGAAGCGCGGCTCCTTCGTGGCGCTCGGCCCGGCGCTTTCCCGCCGGCCGCTGAAGGTAACGATCGGACCCGTCGAGACTTCGGCGCGCTCGACGAGCCCGAAGCTGATGCCGCTGCCGGAAGCGCCGCAAGACGTCGAGGACCTGATCTTCACGCCGGACCCGGAAGAGCTGAGCCGGCCCGCCATGCGCAGGCCGGTGCCACAGCCGCGGCCCGCGAGCGACATCCTGGCGGAATTGTCGCGGCCGCGCCCGGAGTCTTTGGCTCCGGTGGAACCTAAGCCGGCGCAGCCCGAAATTTCGGCGGAAGAACGCGAAGCCATGCTTGATGGTCTATTCGCCGAGATTCTTGCAAATCCCGAGGCGGCATTCCGGCCGGACGCTGAACTCTACCAGGATTTTCTCGTTCGCTGCCGCATTCGCCGTGTGCCCGGTTCCGCTCCATCCCTGAGTGTCTTTCGGCGTAAAATGGCTGTCGCCCGGTCGGGCGTCGATTCCGACACGGCAGCGACCGAGGCCTGGGCCGCCGCGCTCCGACTGGCCGATCGGGTAACTGAAGACCTACAGGCTGTCTTCCTGATGATGGCACAGGCGGCCGTTCGTGGCCTGCCGTGCCCTTCGGACACGATGATCGCGCGCGCTTACGGTACCCACTCGGCGCGTCGTGCGCGGCGGCTGCTCGGCTATTTCGAGGAGCAGGGCCTGATCGTCGTGCATGCGGATTTCTCCGGCAAGCGCATCGTTGCCTTTCCCGATCTCAGCGCCGAGACCGCGCCGGGCGATGCGAATGCGCTGGATACCGGTGTGTCCGGACGCGCCGCCGCGGAGTGACGAGTGCCGGAAATCTCTGCGTTTTTCGCGTAAATCCGTTTGACAATTCACCGCCCAGTGCGTAAACACCCGCCCAACGCCGGGCAGCGATGCCCGGTGTTTCATTTGACATGTCCCGTGGTTTCTCCGGCAGCGTGCTCGTGAGAAGCCTGTCAGAACCCCGAAAATGGGTTCAGAGGAGGGCGTGTTTCCTTGATCCGGTTTGGCAACAAGCCGGTGTAACTGTTTGAAAGGAAATGCGATGAGCAAGCGCGAATCGTCCAAGTACAAAATTGACCGCCGTATGGGCGAAAACATCTGGGGCCGTCCGAAGTCCCCGGTGAACCGTCGTGAATACGGCCCCGGCCAGCACGGCCAGCGCCGCAAGTCCAAGCTTTCCGACTTCGGCGTGCAGCTGCGCGCCAAGCAGAAGCTGAAGGGCTACTACGGCGACATCCGTGAAAAGCAGTTCCGCGCCATCTTCGCCGAAGCTTCCCGCCGCAAGGGCGACACCCCGGAAAACCTGATCGGTCTGCTCGAATCGCGCCTCGACGCGATCGTCTACCGCGCCAAGTTCGTCCCGACCGTCTTTGCCGCCCGCCAGTTCGTCAACCACGGCCACGTCAAGGTCAACGGCGTTCGCGTCAATATCGGTTCCTACCGTTGCAAGGCGGGCGACGTCATCGAAGTCAAGGACAAGTCCAAGCAGCTCGTTTCGGTTCTCGAATCGGTTCAGCTCGCTGAGCGTGACGTTCCGGACTACATCGAAGCCGACCACAACAAGATGGTCGCGACGTTCGTCCGCGTTCCGGCCCTGACCGACGTTCCGTATCCGGTCGTCATGGAGCCGCACCTGGTCGTCGAATTTTATTCGCGTTAATCCGGGTCAGGCCTGTCAATTTCAAAAACCGCCCGGAGACGGGCGGTTTTTTTGTACGTGAATGTCGGAACGAACCCACCGGGATTGGACTGGGATGCGCGTGAGCCACCCATCCGTTCCCGCTCGAGATCGAGGAGTGCCGTATGCCGGAGCAGAAAGCGCCACAGGATCTTCAACTGATCCTCGACGATATCTATCGCGAGCTGACGCCGCGGCTCGGGGAGGGCAAGGTTGCCGACTATATTCCCCAGCTTGCCCGCGTTAATCCGCAGCATTTCGGCATGGCGATCGTCACGACGGGCGGCGAGCTGCATCGCGTCGGCGATGCGGAGGTGCCGTTCTCGATCCAGAGTATTTCCAAGGTGTTCACGCTGACGCTGGCGCTCGGCAAGCATGGCGAGAACATCTGGCACCGGGTCGGGCGAGAGCCATCCGGTTCGGCCTTCAACTCGATCGTGCAGCTCGAGCACGAAGGCGGCAAGCCGCGCAATCCGTTCATCAATGCCGGGGCGATCACAATCAGCGATCTTATCCTCGCCGGTCATACGCCGAAGGAATTGATCGGCGAGATCGTGCGCTTCGTCCGCTATCTGGCCGACGACGAGAATATCGTCATCGACCACGAAGTGGCCCGCTCCGAGACCGTCACCGGCTTCCGCAATTTCGCACTTGCCAGTTTCATGCGCTCCTTCGGACGCCTCGATCACCCGGTCGAGCACGTCCTCGGCGTCTATTTTCACCATTGCGCGCTCGCCATGACCTGCAGCCAGCTCGCCAAGGCCGGGCTTTTCCTCGCCGCCGGCGGCACCAATCCCTTGACCGGGCATTCGGTTGTGTCGCGCCAGCGGGCCCGGCGCATCAATGCGCTGATGCTGACCTGCGGCCACTATGACGGTTCCGGCGATTTCGCCTATCGCGTCGGCCTGCCCGGCAAGAGCGGCGTCGGCGGCGGCATCATGGCGGTTGCACCCGGCAAGGCCTCCATCGCCGTCTGGTCGCCTGGCCTTAACGAAAACGGCAATTCGCTGCTGGGATCGCTTGCGCTCGAAATGCTGGCCGCCCGCACCGGCTGGTCGGTCTTCGGCCCGTGAGAACGGACAGATCGCCCGTTTTTCCTTGATCTTCCGGGCCGGACGGGGCAAGTGCTGGTGCAGACCTTTGGGCGCTCCATTGTCGCCGCAGATTCCGAGACCACCGCCATGGAACTCTCACAATCGTCCCAGTGCGAAACGACGAGCATTGCTGTCGACGACGAAGAACCCGGCTTCGACACCGGCGCCCATCCGCTGTTTGCACGGATGCCGCCCTCCGTCTCCTTCAACAAGCTCAGGAAACGCCTGTTGCGCCAGGTGCGGCAGGCTTTTGACGATTTCGGCATGCTGAAGGGGTCGAAGCGCTGGCTTGTCGGCGTTTCGGGCGGCAAGGACAGTTACAGCCTGCTGGCACTGCTGATGGACCTCAAATGGCGCGGGCTTCTGCCGGTCGAGCTCATTGCCTGCAATCTCGACCAGGGACAGCCGAACTTTCCGAAACATGTCCTGCCGGACTATCTCGCTTCGATCGGTGTCGAGCACCGGATCGAGTACCGCGACACCTATTCGATCGTGAAGGAAAAGGTGCCGACGGGTGCCACCTACTGTTCGCTCTGTTCGCGGCTGCGACGTGGCAACCTCTACCGTATCGCGCGGGAGGAGGGGTGCGACGCGCTGGTGCTCGGGCACCATCGCGAAGATATTCTCGAAACCTTCTTCATGAATTTCTTCCATGGCGGTCGGCTCGCATCCATGCCGGCGAAGCTTCTGAATGACGAAGGTGATCTGACGGTCCTGCGGCCACTCGCCTACGCGGCCGAGGACGACCTCGCGAAGTTCGCCACAGCCATGGAGTTTCCGATCATACCCTGCGACCTTTGCGGCTCGCAGGACGGTCTCGAGCGCAATGCGATGAAAGCGATGCTTGCAGATATCGAGCGGCGCATGCCCGGCCGCAAGGACACGATGCTGCGGGCGCTCGGGCATGTGAACCCATCGCATCTCCTCGACCCGAAGCTTTTCGATTTCCAGTCCCTTTCTCCGGAGCCCAAAGAATGAGCCAGTCCGTCGACATCGCCGCCCTTGCCAACCTTTTGCAGGAGGCGGCGGTGAAGGAGATCCTGCCGCGCTTCCGGAACCTGGAATCGGGCGATGTGCGGATGAAGTCCGAAGCGATCGACCTGGTGACGGAAGGCGACGAGGCCGCCGAAAGGCTTATCAAGTCGAAGATCGACGCAGTCGCGCCGGGAGCGGTGTTTATCGGCGAGGAGTCGGTCGCAGCCGATCCCGCGCTCCTTGACAAGCTGGCGGATGCCGACCTTGCCATCGTCGTCGATCCGATCGACGGGACGTTCAATTTCGCCGCCGGTCTGCCGCTCTTCGGGGTGATGGCGAGCGTCGTTGCCAAGGGCGAGACCGTGGCCGGGATCATCTACGATCCGCTCGGCAATGACTGGGTAATTGCCGAGAAGGGATCCGGCGCCTGGATGTGCCGACCGAATGGGTCGCAGGAGAAGCTGTCGGTCACCGCCGGCGTGCCGATCGAAAGCATGGTCGGCGGGGCATCGACCGGATTCTACAAGGAAGACGACCGCAGGATCGTCATGGGCAATATGGCCAAGGTGAGGATCGCCACCAGCTACCGCTGCGCGGCGCATGAATACCGCATCTTCGCCGCCGGTCATCTGCATTTCCTGATGTACCAGAAGCTCATGCCGTGGGACCATCTCGCCGGCACGCTGATCGCCGAAGAGGCCGGTGCCTATGCGGCGCGTTTCGACGGATCGCGCTACCTGCCGGCGCATACCAATGGCGGGCTGCTGCTCGCCACGGACAAGGAAAGCTGGGAGACGCTGCGGCGCGAGGTCTTCACGGTCTGATCAGGAATGATGCAGAGTTCGTAAATGGATGGAGCCCGCCCGGACAACCGGGCGGGCTCCCTCTTATATGTGGCCACCGCCGTGATCGTGCTCTGCGGCCTGGTCGCCCGGATGCGTGAAGAGCTTTCCGTTTTCCGCCCAGAGCGTCGCGGCAATGGTCAGTAGCCCGAAGAGGGCGTAGCCGCCGAACAGGGGCTGCAGCGTTCCGTTGAAGAGCTGGCCGACGGCGCTGCCGATGAGGGCGCCGGCGGTCGTCGAGATGAAGCCGGTGATCGCCGTGGCCGTTCCGGCGAGATGGCCCATCGGCTCAAGGCTGATCGCCGTGAAATTGGTGGCGATCACGGCGAGAACATCAGCAGTACTGAGAACATCATATAGCTGACGATGAAGGCAGGAGTGCCGGCCAGCGACACCACGTAGCCCACGGCTGCAACCAACGTGAACATGATCAGCGCGGCGTGCGAGATGCGGCGCATGCCGAAGCTGCGGACGAAATAGCCATTGGCAAAGTTTGCGACGGCAATGCCGCCGGCCGTTCCAGCAAAAGCGATCGGCAGCCAATCGGCAAGGCCGTAAATCTCGCCGAAAATCTGCTGGACGCTGACGATATAGGCACAGATGACGGCCGTGAACAGCGTCAGGCCGATCATGTAACCGCAGGTGATGCGGTTCGTCAGGACCGTGCGGAATCCTGAAAGGATAGCGCCGACGGAGAGCGGCAGACGCTCTTCAGCCGGGAGAGACTCCGACATGCGCGTCCGGGCCAGGAGGAACAGGGCCAGGCCGATCAGTCCGATCAGGATGAAGATCCAGTGCCAATCGGCATAGACGATGACCAACTGTCCAAGCGACGGAGCGACGATCGGCACGATCATGAAGACGATCATCACATAGGACATGACGCGCGCCATCTCGCGACCGCCGAAACAGTCGCGAACGATCGCCATGGTCGTGATCCGCACGGCCGCGGCACCGATGCCTTGAATGAAACGGAGCACGAGCAGCGCTTCGAAGCTCGCCGCCTGCGAGGCGGCAAAGCTCGAAAGGGTGAAGAAGGCCAATCCGCCGAGCAGCACGACACGGCGCCCGAAAGCGTCCGAAAGGCTGCCGAAGAAAATCTGCGAAAAGCCGAATCCGAGGAAGAAGATGCCGATGACGAGCTGCGCGTCATTGGCATTGGCGACACCGAACGACTGGCCGATGTTCGATAGCGCCGGCAGCATGCTGTCGATCGCAAGGGCGACGCTCGCCGTCATCACGGCAATGGTCACGATGAATTCGACGAGGCCCATGCCGATGCGCACAGCGCCTGAAACTGTGTCGACAGGTTCCGCTTGTTGTGCAGTGTTGGGGGTGTTTTCTGAAATGGAAGTCATTGGAATATCCACAAGAGGCAGATTTGGGAGGAACAATCCGGCCTATGCCGAACCGGGCATCCGGCTTAGCCGGCAGGATTGTGCGGTTTGAAAAGCCGGCCGCCCTCTGCGATCAGCACAAAGACAAGGGCAAGGACGGCGACGGTGAAGAAGCCGACGGCGAGCGGCGTCACGGTGCCGTCGAAGGCCTGGCCGATGAAGGCGCCAATGGCGCCGCCGCTGATCGTCTGCACGAAGCCGAGGACCGACGAGGCCGTACCGGCCACATGCCCGAGCGGCTCCATGGCCATGGCGTTGAAATTCGCAAAGATCACGCCGAACTGGAACATCGCCGCGGCGTAGAGGACCACGAAGATCGGCAACGGCAATGGTCCAGCCAGCGACGCCGACATCCAGACGAAGCTCGCCAGGGTGAAGCCGAGCAGGGCTGCATGCGAGAGGGCCCGCATGCCGAAGCGCTGCACGAGACGAGAATTGGCGAAGGAGGCGACCGCCATCAGGCCGGCGAAACCCGCAAAGGCGACCGGAAACCATACGCCGAGGCCGTAGATGCCGACGAGCACCTGCTGCGCCGAATTGACGAAGCCGAAGAGCGCACCGAAGATCACGGATGTCGCCAGGGTGTAGAAGAGGGCGATCCGGTTGGTCAGGACGATACGGAAGCCGTCCAGGATCGCAGCCGCCGTGAGGGGACGCCGATTTTCAGGAGCCAGGGTCTCCTTCAATCGCACAGCGACGGCGGCCGTGGCGGCAAGCGCGTACAGCGCGATCACGACAAAGATCATGTGCCATTCCGCGAAGAGCATGATCAATTGGCCGATGCTCGGCGCGATCACCGGAACGATCATGAACACCATCATGACCAGCGACATGATCTCCGCCATCTGGCGGCCACCATAGATGTCGCGCACGACGGAGACTGTCACCACGCGAATTGCAGCCGCGCCGACGCCTTGAACAAAGCGGAAGAACAGAAGTGCCGCGAAGGTCGGGACGAAAACAATGGCCAGGGCGCTCAAGGCATAAAGTGCCAGGCCGCCCAGCAGCGGCGCCTTCCGTCCGAGCCGGTCGGAAAGCGGCCCGAAGAAGAGCTGCGCGAAACCCATGCCGAACAGATAGGCGGACAAGATATATTGCCGGTCGTTCTCATCGGCGACCCCAAGGCTCGCACCGATCTCCTGCAGCCCCGGCAGCATGATGTCGATCGAAATCGCGTTGATGGACATCAGCATCGCCATCAGGGCGATGAACTGGGCCTTGCTCAGGCCGGAAAGCATGGCGGTTTGATCTATCGGCTTTGTCATTTCATGAATCCCGCTGACCGTCAGCCTAGCAGTCGGTCCAGAGCTGGCCGCCTTAATGTGGAAGGCGCAGCACATTCTTTAATACGTTGATCTGTCTTTAAAACTTCGGTCTTCAGTCGAGCCGCACTGCTTGGCTGCTCGGAATATGCTTGTTGCGAGAACGCACGCCCTACAGTAGGGCAATGCGATCCTTCGATCGCCCTCATTGGGGCAAGTCCAGAGGCTGTCGATGCACGGCCGTCGAAGCGCATTCCGGGCGGAGAATCTGTCCGCTTGGTCATGGAGCACATCGAAAATTAGCCGAGAGGCATATAGTCCCGGAATCAAAAAAGGCGGTCAGCCCGCCTTTTCCGAAATCTGTTCGGTACAGACGGTATCAGGCAGCGCCCTTTACGGAAATTCCCTGTCCTTCAAGATGCTCCTGCAACTCGCCCGCCTGAAACATCTCGCGCACGATGTCGCAACCGCCGACGAACTCGCCCTTCACGTAGAGCTGCGGAATGGTCGGCCAGTTGGAGTAGTCCTTGATGCCCTGGCGCAGGTCCGCATCGGCGAGCACGTTGATGCCCTTGTAGTCGACGCCGATATAGTCGAGGATCTGCACCACCTGGCCGGAGAAACCACACTGCGGAAACTGCGGCGTGCCCTTCATGAAGAGAACGACGTCGTTCGTCTTGACTTCGTTGTCGATGAAATCGTGAATTCCGCTCATGTTGTCTTCCTTCCTGGGCCGGCTTCAAGGGCCGGATGTCGCCTTTGCAGCTTAAATAGCATGCATGGGCGCCGTTTTCACCCACCCAATTCGCAAAAATGTTGATGGTCCTCAAAATGTGGCTTTCGAACCACCTCAAGCGGAGCGACGGCGCACTTTGCTTCGGGACGCGGCGGTGCGGCGCCGGCTCACCTGCTTCTTCGCCGGTCTCCGGATCGCGGCCTCGATTATCTCCGCGAGGATACCGCCGGCCGCTGACGTCTTGCTGGTACGGCGCTTCGTACGCCTTGTTGCCGTCCTCTTGGCGCCGGTCTTTTTCAGGATCTCCTTCAGCGCGCTGTCAACGCCGCCGCTGACGAGTTCCTTGATCAGATCCGCCATGGCGGCTTACTCCGGCGCGCTGGTCTGCAAGGCGAGCGCATGAAGGATGCCGCCCATATTTCCTTTGAGAGCGTTGTAGACCATCTGGTGCTGCTGCACGCGGGTCTTGCCACGAAACGCTTCGGCCACGACTTCGGCGGCATAGTGGTCGCCGTCACCGGCCAAATCGCGGATCGTGACCTTAGCGCCGGGGATCCCGGCCTTGATCATGTCTTCGATATCGCCTGGTGTCATGGGCATGATATGCCAACTCCCTATGTTATTCTTGCTACGGCGGCAGGGTTCCGCCACCGCTCGTGAATTCAAGGGAACCACGATTCAGGGGCGGAAGGCAAATGGTGATTTGATTGTTTCGAGCCCCGTCTCCGGTCAATTGTCCGGTGCGAGATCGCCGCCCATATAGGTGGGGAACCAGGCTTCGTGGGTGGAACGCAGCTCTTCCACGGAGACTGCCCTTGCATCGCCGAGCTTCACCGCGCTGCCGCCGGTCGTGCCGATGACCGGCAAGGACAGGCCAGCGTCTCTCGCCCTTGCGGCGACCGCTTCGAGCTTCTCGGCCGCAACCGTCACGACATAGCGGCCCTGGTCTTCCCCGTAGAAGGCCGCAATCGGATCGCAGTCACCGGGCGCTTCAATCGTGGCACCGATGCCGGAGGCCATTGCCATTTCCGCTACGGCAAGGGCGAGGCCACCCGAAGAGCAGTCATGCACGGCCGTAACCAGCCCATCCGCGATCAGGCCACGAACGAAATCGCCGACCTTGCGTTCATGCGCCAGATCGACATGCGGCGCCGGGCCATCGGTGCGGCCGTGGACATCGCGCATGTAGACCGACTGGGCGATGTGCGTTCCCCAGCCTTCCGGCGCGCCGGCAAGCAGGATCGCCTCATCGGCGGCCGCGAAACGGATGCGCGCCATCCTTGCCCAATCGCTGATCAGGCCCACACCGCCGATAGTCGGGGTCGGCAGGATTCCCTGGCCATTCGTCTCGTTGTAGAGCGAGACGTTGCCGGAGACGATCGGGAAATCGAGAGCGCGGCAAGCCTCGCCGATGCCTTTGACCGCGTGAACGAACTGGCTCATGATTTCCGGACGTTCGGGGTTGCCGAAGTTCAGATTGTCCGTCGCGGCAAGCGGCAACGCACCGGTCGCCGTGAGGTTGCGCCAGCACTCGGCGACAGCCTGCTTGCCACCCTCGAACGGATCGGCCTCGACATAGCGCGGCGTGACATCGGAGGAGAAGGCGAGTGCCTTGGTCGCATGGCCTTCGACGCGGACCACCCCGGCGTCGCCGCCAGGAAGCTGCAGCGAATTGCCTTGGATCAGCGTGTCATACTGCTCGTAGACCCAGCGGCGCGAGGAGTTGTTGGCGGAACCCACGAGCTTCAGAAGCGCTTCGGCGACATCGGCCCGGGGGATGTCGTTGGTGGCGAGCGGCGAGGGGCTCTTGGCCGGGGTCCAGGGGCGATCATATTCCGGTGCTTCGTCACCGAGCTCCTTGATCGGCAGGTTCGCCACTTCCTCACCCTGATGCAGGATGCGGAAGCGCAGGTCGTCGGTCGTCTTGCCGACGATCGCGAAATCGAGCCCCCACTTGACGAAGATCGCCTTGGCTACCTCTTCCTTCTCCGGGCGCAGCACCATAAGCATGCGCTCCTGGCTTTCCGAGAGCATCATCTCGTAGGCCGTCATGCGCTCCTCGCGCACCGGCACCTTGTCGAGATCGAGTTCGATGCCGAGGTCGCCCTTGGCGCCCATCTCGACGGCCGAGCAGGTGAGGCCGGCGGCACCCATGTCCTGGATGGCGATCACCGCGCCGGTCTGCATCAGTTCGAGGCAGGCCTCGAGCAGGCATTTCTCCGTGAAGGGGTCGCCGACCTGCACGGTCGGGCGCTTCTCTTCGATCGACTCGTCGAATTCGGCCGATGCCATTGTGGCGCCGCCGACGCCGTCGCGGCCCGTCTTGGCGCCGAGATAGACGACGGGGAGGCCCACGCCCTCCGCCTTCGAGTAAAAGATGGCATCGCTCCTTGCGAGGCCGGCCGCAAAGGCGTTGACGAGGATGTTGCCGTTATAGCGCGCGTCGAACTCGACCTCGCCGCCGACGGTCGGCACACCGAAGGAGTTGCCATAGCCGCCGACGCCGGCCACGACGCCGGAAACGAGGTGACGGGTCTTCGGATGATCCGGCGCCCCGAAGCGCAGCGCGTTCATTGCGGCGATCGGACGCGCTCCCATGGTGAAGACGTCGCGCAGGATGCCGCCGACGCCGGTCGCCGCGCCCTGGTAGGGCTCGATATAGGAGGGATGATTGTGGCTCTCCATCTTGAAGACCACGCAGTCGCCGTCATCGATGTCGACCACCCCGGCGTTCTCACCCGGGCCCTGGATGACGCGCGGTCCCTTGGTCGGAAGTGTGCGCAGCCATTTCTTCGAGGATTTGTACGAGCAGTGTTCGTTCCACATCGCCGAGAAAATGCCGAGTTCGGTGAAGGTCGGCTCGCGCCTGATCAGGCTCAGGATGCGCTCGTATTCGTCGGGCTTCAGCCCGTGCGAGGCGATGAGCTCCGGGGTGATGGGGCGGGTGTTGGAAATCGTCATCGTCGACCGTCAATCCTTCGGGCGGCGCGCAACCCTTCCGACAGGGACACGGCGCGTGCGAACCGCAACACAAACAGGGGGCGCTTTGCGGCTTCTTTAGCCTAAGCTGCGTTGTGGCGCGACAGAAAAATACCGCAGATCAACAGAAGGCCGGTCGACGTACTCCTGGCCGGAAACTCCGTCTTTCCCGCCCTTAGAATGCTTGCCAAGGATTTAGTCGAAGCTGTCGTAGCCGGTTCGGCCGCTATCGAGCAGACGTCTCAGGACCTCAAATCCTGCCTGCACATCGGCCCGCTTGGGCGGCGAGGAGAAGCCGACTCGGATACGGTGGAAGACGCGGTCGGCCCGGCCGGCCTTGAACTCGTCCTCGTCGTCGATCAGCACGCCCTCTTGCAGCGCTGCCTGCTTGAAGGTTCCAGACAGCCAGGGCTCCGGGAGCTTCAGCCAGAGGAACGGTACCTTCGGATGGTGGTTGAACTCGAACCCGGCAAAGATTTCGCGCGCCATCGCAACGCGCTCGCCGATTTCCTCGACGCCGCGGCTGCGCAATGAGGATGCAGCCCCTGAAAGGACGAGGCGGGCGCAAAGTTCGGCAAGGAGGAAGGGGAGGCCGCCGCTGATCATCTTGTGAGCGATGCGGATGCGCTGGCTGAAATGCGGTGGACAGGCCACCCAGCCGCCGCGCACACCGGCGGCAACAGACTTCGAAAGGCCGCCGACGAGGAAGGTCCGCTCCGGCGCGAGTTCGGCCAGCAGCGGAATCGGATCCCCGGTCATCGAACCGTAGAGATTGTCTTCAACCAGCCATACACCGTACTTGCGGGCGATCTCGGCGACCGCCTGGCGTCGGACGAGCGGCATGATTGCCACCGTCGGATTCTGCGCACTGGGCATGAGGAATGCGAGCTTTGGATGCTGCTGGGCGCAGACGCGCTCGAAATCCTCCGGTATCAGGCCGAACTCGTCGCTTGCCAGGAGGGCAATGCGCCGCCCGATCAGTCCGGCGCTGCGGCTCACCTGCGAATAGGTCAGTGCTTCGAAGGCGATGCGGTCGCCCGGCGAGGTCACGGCCGAAATCACTGCAATGACGGCGGCGTGCGCACCGAGCGTCGGCACTATGCACTCCGGTGCTGGCCGGAGACTGCCGCTCGCCAGCCATTGCGCACCCGCCTCGAACCAATGATCCGGAAAATTGCGGGCATAGCTTGCAATGTCCGCATGATGTTCCCGGCTAATGTCGCCAAGCAATCTCGCCAAAATGTCGCCTTGGCCGATATCCGGCGCCGCCGTGCTGTCGAAGCGTAATTTGCCCGGCGGCGCGACGATCGGCCGGGTACCGGCAAGCGACGTGGTAAGCGGATCGGCCTGCTCGGGCGGTCGGCTCTCCGGGTGGTCGAGGACGTAGGTACCGCGGCCGACCTCTCCGCTGACAAGGCCGCGCTCCCGCACGATGTTGTAAGCACGGCCGATCGTGCCGATCGTCACCCCGATATCGAAGGCGAGATTGCGCTGCGGGGGCAGCTTGGTGCCGACGGGTAGCGCCCCATTGCCGATCGCCCGTTCGATCTGGTCGGCGATCCGCGCGTAAAGCGGGCCGTGTCCCTGCTGTATGTCGGGAAGCCAAGTAGTTGTCATGGTGACAATTATCTATATTGCCTCGATCGCCCTGTCAATTACTACAACAAAGCAAGAATTAACCGCACACAGGTCAATGCAATGAGTACAATTGATACAATCCGATTGTCGCCGCAAAGGACCGAGAACTCTGCGTTTCGGGCTTCGCCCGGTGACGGGAATATTCTGGCTCGGCTCTGGCGTGTCTATTGCACTTTAGCCGCCAAGAGGCGCAGCCGTCTGGAGCTTGGCGATTTAAGCGTCGACCAGCTTAAGGATATCGGCCTCACCGAGGCCGAGGCCCGGCGAGAGGCTGCCCGTCCGTTCTGGCGCTAGCCCCTGGAGCACTGTCAATGCGGTCGAAGTGGGGACGTGAGAGAATGCGCGCCCGAATCTTTGGTGCATCGTCGGCCGTAAGGATCTGGTGCTCGCCGCGGAAGGCGGGCCGTAGCTCGGATCAGGAACGCATCCCGCCTGAGATCAACTGCAGCCCTGGCCGCCGGCGGCCCAGCGCTGCACGTCTGCCGCAATCCGTGTGCCCACCGGCTCGCTGAGGAGCGGACCGAAAGCCTGCAGTCGGGCAGGGTGCCCTTCGGCCTGGATGACGGCGAGGGGACGTGCCTCGGGTGATTTGCGTGGCACGAGAAGGATGCGCGGGCGCCCGGAGAAGGAATTGAGTTCGGGTGCGAGACGATAGGCCTTGAAGGCCGGATCGCCCGACTTGAACCAGCAGCCATTGGCGCCGAGCGCGACGCGCTCCATCGTCGGCAAGGCGGCCGAACTCGCCGGCGGGGAGGCCGAGCGGTCGGATTGGCAGCCGGCGACGAGCACGAGGCTTGCGGCGGCGCAGCAGAGCGCCGCGAATTGTCTTGGATTCATGGATGACATAGGGCGGCCTCGCACGCGGGACGATCGATGCCGCTTCTAGCAGCGATAAGGTTAAGCAGCGATTACATCGAGCGCCGAGGCGAAGATGCCGCGGCCATCCGAGCCACCATGGGCCACCTCGATCAGGTTCTCCGGATGCGGCATCATGCCGAGAACATTGCCCTTGTCGTTCATCACGCCGGCAATATCGTTGATCGAGCCATTCGGATTGGTGTCCTCGGCGTAGCGGAAGACGACCTGGCCATTGCCTTCGACCGCCTTCAGCGTTTCGGCGTCGGCGAAGTAGTTGCCGTCATGGTGCGCGACGGGGCTGCGGATCACCTGGCCCTTGGCATAGGCACGGGTGAAGTCCGTGTCTGCGTTGACAACCTCAAGCTTCACCTCGCGGCAGACGAACTTCAGTGAGGCATTGCGCATCAGTGCGCCGGGCAGCAGGCCCGCTTCGACGAGGATCTGGAAACCGTTGCAGACGCCCAGAACGCGCACGCCTTGCTCAGCCTTGGCCTTGATCGCCTGCATCACCGGCATGCGTGCGGCGATCGCGCCGCAGCGCAAATAGTCGCCATAGGAGAAGCCGCCGGGGATGACGATCAGGTCGACATCCGGAATTTCCGTCTCGGTCTGCCAGACGGTAACCGGCGCCTTGCCGGAGATCTTCGTGAGCGCTGCGATCATGTCGCGATCGCGGTTGAGGCCCGGAAGCTGAACGACGGCTGACTTCATGTTTCTGTCTCCGTTAGCGGCAAGATGTATTCTGGCTGTACTGCATTGGTGAGCCATACACCGTTTTCCGACAGGAAGAACTGCCCACCATCGGAATGCATGCGCTTCGCATCGATTTTCAAGATGGCGATATTGCCCTTGCGACGCCGTGCGACAATCTTCGCCGTCTCTGCATCGGCTGAAAGATGCACGTGCTGGCGGGCCATCTTTTGAAGGCCGGTCTCCACAATCGCCGCGACACTTTCTGCCGAGGTGCCATGGTAGAGGATGGCCGGCGGCGTGAGGAGCGCAAGGCCCATGTCGACGGCAACACTGTGTCCTTGCGCCGCGCGGATGCGCGAGCCATCAAGCGTAAAGCGACGTTTCGGATTTTCCTCGATGATCCTGAGAAGATCGCTCTCGGTTATACCGAAACGGCCGAGGACCGATGCCTTGAGGTCGGCGAAAGATGTCCAGCCTTCGCTGTCCAGCGCCAGCCCCGCCTCATGCGGCGCGTGGCGCAAGACATAACTCATGAACTTCGATACGTCCGTATCCAGGTTCCGCGAAGACATCGCCCCTGCTGCCTCACAAGCACTCAAGCGAGGGAAATGCTGTAGTTTTCAATCACGGTGTTGGCGAGCAGCTTCTCGCACATGGCCTTGAGT
This sequence comes from Sinorhizobium fredii USDA 205, assembly GCF_001461695.1. GTDB lineage: Bacteria > Pseudomonadota > Alphaproteobacteria > Rhizobiales > Rhizobiaceae > Sinorhizobium > Sinorhizobium fredii. Next base: position 140,936 of record NZ_AUTC01000077.1, read on the forward strand.
TCGGCTTCGGCCTTGGCCTTGTCTGCGGTCTCAAGCTGCAGGTCGAAGACCTTGCCCTGGCGAACCTGACCGATGCCGTCGAAGCCAAGCGCCCCAAGCGCGCCTTCGATTGCCTTGCCCTGCGGGTCGAGAACACCGTTCTTCAGCGTCACGGTTACGCGTGCCTTGATCACTTTGCTTTTCCCTGAAAATTACCCGACCCGCACGATTACTTGACCAGCACGGGGCCGGAACCACGCGGCGGCTCGTTCTCGTTGATGATGCCGAGACGGCGGGCTACTTCCTGATAGGCCTCGACCAGTCCGCCCATGTCGCGGCGGAACCGGTCCTTGTCCATCTTTTCCTTGGTCTCGACGTCCCACAGACGGCAGCTGTCCGGCGAAATCTCGTCGGCCAGAATGATGCGCATCATGTCACCTTCGTAGAGGCGGCCGCATTCGATCTTGAAGTCGACGAGCTGGATGCCGACGCCGAGGAAGAGGCCGGAAAGGAAGTCGTTGATGCGGATGGCGAGCGCCATGATATCGTCGAGTTCCTGCGGGCTTGCCCAGCCGAAGGCGGTGATGTGCTCTTCCGACACCATCGGGTCGTCGAGCGCATCGGCCTTATAGTAGAACTCGATGATCGAGCGCGGCAGCACGGTGCCTTCCTCGATGCCGAGGCGCTTAGCGAGCGAACCGGCGGCAACGTTGCGCACCACGATCTCGAGCGGAATGATCTCCACTTCCTTGATCAGCTGTTCGCGCATGTTGAGGCGACGAATGAAATGCGTCGGAATGCCGATCTTGTTCAGATGGGTGAAGATGTACTCGGAAATCCGGTTATTGAGCACGCCCTTGCCGTCGATGACGTCATGCTTCTTCTTGTTGAAGGCGGTCGCATCATCCTTGAAGAACTGGATCAGCGTGCCCGGTTCCGGACCCTCATAAAGGATCTTGGCCTTGCCCTCGTAGATACGGCGGCGACGATTCATGGACTTGTCTCTGTGGTTGTTGGCGCTCTTGGGTCGCGCATTTGGAATTTTCTCAGCGGGTCCATATCCGAAAAGAACGCATTTCACAATCGGCGTATCTTTCCGTCCCCCGATTTAGATTAGGGTACCATGAAAGTCACCAAAAGACGAAAAGGCACGTTGCTCATTCACCGGCGTACCGGATTATGCGAGAATGCTGGCCAGGAACTTGAGGAGGTCGATTGATGACGACGATGCAGGATCGCGAGAAGGCTTTCGAAGCGAAGTTTGCGTTGGACGAAGAGTTGAGATTCAAGGCCTTGGCGCGCCGCAACAGGCTGCTCGGTCTCTGGGCCGCCGGTCTCCTGAACAAGCCGGATCCGGAAACCTACGCGCGAGACCTTATTGCCGCCCATATCGCCGATGCTGGCCACGACGACGTCGTGCGCAAGATCAAGGCCGATTTCGACGCAGCCGGAGTGGCCGAATCCGAAGCCGACATCCGCGTCCGCATGCTGGAATTTCTGGCGCAGGCGATCGAGCAGGTTCAGAACAGCTAGTCTGCCTCGGAGTCGAAGCTCGCCCGGCGGCCACGATGGTGATCGTGCGTGTCGCTTGTGCAATCTTTGGGCTGGACAGCTGAGAGAATGGCGGAGGAGGTGGGATTCGAACCCACGGTACGCTTTCACGCACGCCGGTTTTCAAGACCGGTTCCTTAAACCACTCGGACACTCCTCCAAGCGACTGAATTTACAAGGTATTCCGTGTTGTGGCAGAGCGGTGGTTTTCGACTTTGCTACCGGATTGCTACCAATTCGTCACTTGGAGGGCTTTATAGCCTGCCTGATGGCGGCGTCAACCTGCTCGGCGGCATTGGCCTGCATTCCGGGCAGGGCATGGCTCGTCCGTCCGGCGATCGCCACGAGTTCGGACCGACGACATAACGATCTCGTACTAGAATCTCTTCACAGCCCGGTACTCGCCCGCTTCCCAGGCGCGGAGTTCGCCGGCTTCGCAAGTGTAGTTCTCGTCCGTTTCGGCTATGCCGACGCCAATGCCGTCGATGTTCGGATCGTCGAATGTAACGTAGATGTCTGACTTGCGGATTTTTCGGTCCTGGAAGTCCTTCAGTATGAAAGCGAAACACTGAACGCTCTGCTTCGTGTTGCCGCGCTGAATGTGGAGCTCAGTCTTGCGATCGATCTTCGACAGCTCGAGCGTTTCCGCCCGAGTTGCGTCTGATAAAGCCAGCGCAGGCAAGGCAAGAATGAAGATCGTTTTCAAAGGAAATTTCATCTCTCAGAATCCGTCGTTTGTTAGCGGTAAGTGGTCTTCTCGTTAGTCTGTGGCGCGTATCGATCGAGTTCGAGGATCAATTCGGACACGGCTTTGGCTTGATCGATTTTTACCCTTCTTAAACCATAACGCGAGATTTCCATCGGGCCTTCGCCATCCAATTCGCAATTTCGCCTTGTTGTTGTCATGATTACTTTGATTGTTCCGTTTCGGAACGCCGTAATGTCCGCGGGGGCTAGAGCGGATCATTTCGAGTGCGGTATCGCGAATAATCTTGTGGGACAGATGACATCCGATAGAAAAGCGGCATACCTTGTAGGGGGGATACGGCTCGCTGCCGTTCCATTACTGTGCGCGGCACTTGCCGCCTGCGGATCGGCGTCCAGTGTCAAGACGAGCAAGTCGCGAAGCAAGGAATACTTCGCCGAATCCATCTATGGCGTCAAAGCCAGCCCGCGGGTTGCCACAGGACGCAACATTCCAAAGGGTGGTGGCCGTTACCAGGTGGGCAAGGCCTATCAGGTCAAGGGCAAATGGTATCAGCCGAAAGAGGATTTCGGTTACAACAAGTCCGGTATGGCCTCCTGGTATGGGTCGGCCTTCCATGGCCGCCTGACGGCGAACGGCGAAGTCTACGACAAATATCACCTCTCGGCAGCGCACCCGACTTTCCCGCTGCCGAGCTATGCCCGCGTTACCAACATGGAGAACGGCACGTCGGTCATCGTGCGCGTCAACGATCGCGGTCCCTATGAATATGGTCGGATCATCGATGTATCCTCGAAGACGGCGGACATGCTGGACATCAAGCGCAAGGGGAGCGCCAAGGTTCGTGTGCAGTATGTCGGCCGCGCTCCGCTTGAGGGCAATGACATGCCCTATCTCATGGCGTCCTACGTCACCAAAGGCGATCGCAGCCCCGGTGTGAGGCCGGAAGGACAAATCGCGACGGGTGTCATGGTCGCCTCGAACGAGCCGCTGCGCAATCAGGTCCAGGACCTCGGCACCGTCACGGTTCCGGCCAAGTCGATGCTCGGCACGGGCGTCCCGGTGAATGCACTTGCCGCGCCGGCGCAGGCCTTGCCGACGCCGCGCGCGATGACCGAGTTCGTGCTGCTGCCGGAGATCGGGCCTGTCCCGACGGAGAGGCCCGAATTGATCCCCCTGCCGGATGGCAGCATGGCCTTTGCCGCCGCCTATGTCGAAGTGCGGGTCAGCGACAAGGCCTCGCCATTCGAAGCGATCATGGTCGATTCCAATCCGCTGACGCCCGAGTCGATCCTTGCCTATGCAAAGCGGCGGCAAGGCGCCGTTTGATCCAATCGACGCCGGTTGAATGGGTGTGTCTGCACTGCTATGCCCGTGTAGAAACCGGAGTTTCTCATGCGCATGAAGTGGTTCGCGATCGTGGGCATCCTGGCGGCGATCGCTCCGGGGGAGGCGGCGGCGCAAACGCCTGCTTTCGATACGAAGGCAAAGCAGATCTATCTCATTGATGACGAAACCGGAACGGTGCTGTTCGCGCGGAGCGAAGACGAGCCCGTACCGCCGGCCTCGCTTGCCAAGCTTATGGCAATGGAGGTGGTCTTCGAAGCGCTGGACAAGGGCGAACTGACACCCGAGGCGGTCTTCCCGGTTTCCGAACATGCCTGGCGAACGGGCGGCGCGCCCTCCGGGACGGCCACGATGTTCGCCGCCATCAAATCGCAGATTCGCGTCGCCGACCTCATACAGGGCGCAACCGTCCAGTTGGCGAACGACGCCTGCATAATCCTCGCCGAAGGCATGGCGGGCAGCGAGGCGGCCTTCGCGGAACGCATGAACGCACGCGCGCGCGAACTTGGCATGCCGGTGGCGACGTTCGAGAATGCGACGGGGCTCCCGGATCCGGGAAACAGGGTCACCATGCGTGAACTCGTCACCCTGTCGCGGCATCTGCGCGAGGCGCATACGAATTTCTATCGCCTCTACGCACAGCCGGAATTCGAGTGGAACAAGATCCTGCAGCGCAACAAGAACCCGCTGATTGCCGCCAATGTCGGCGTTGACGGATTGGCGACGGGGTTTGCGGAGGGCTTCGGCTTCTCGCTTGCCGCCTCTATGCAGCGCGGCGACCGTCGGGTCTATCTGGCGATGGGTGGCCTCGAAAGCGACAAGGAGCGGACTGAGGAGAGCCGCCGCGTGCTCGACTGGGCAATGACGAACTTCGAGAAACGGCGCATCTTCGCCGATGGCGAAACGATCGGCGAAGCGAGCATCTATGGTGGCGCGGCGTCGCATGTCGCGCTCGTAGCAGGCGGCCCCGTCGATGTGCTGCTCCCGGTCAACAATCCGGAACGGCTGACGGCCAGGATCGTCTATAAATGGCCGCTGACGGCGCCTGTGGCGGCCGGCCAGCAGGTGGGCGTCGTCAAGCTCTGGAACGGCGACAAGCTCTTGAGGGAAGTCCCGGTCAAGACGGCCGAGGCGGTCGGCGCCGGGACGCTCAGCAGCCGCGCCCTCGATGCCCTGCAGGAACTTCTGTTCTTCTGGCTGTGACAAATGCGGCGCTTGGCGGTTCCTTCCGCCAGATCAATCAGCTAAACAGAACGGATATGCACGCCGATCTGGAAGAACTTGTGTCGCTGACAAAGGGTTTGTTCGTAACTTTCGAGGGTGGAGAAGGGGCGGGAAAGTCGACCCAGATGCGCCTTCTTGCCGATTCGCTCAGCGGCCGAGGCTATGACGTGCTGACCACCCGCGAGCCCGGCGGCTCGCTCGGGGCGGAGGCGGTGCGCCATGTCTTGTTGTCGGGAGCGGCGGAATCCTTCGGTGTTCGCATGGAGGCGATTCTCTTCGCGGCGGCGCGTAGCGACCATGTCGAGGAAGTCATTCGTCCCGCCTTGCAGCAGGGGAGGATCGTTCTTTGCGATCGCTTCATGGATTCCTCCCGCGTCTACCAGGGCGTTACCGGCAATCTCGAGCCCGGCTTCGTCGAAACCCTGGAGCGCGTCGCCGTCAACGGCGTCATTCCAGATCGGACGATTATCTTCGATCTGCCTGCAGAGGCCGGGCTGGAGCGCGCCCGGCGCCGTTCCAATGAGGAGCCCGATCGCTTCGAAAAGGAACAACTGGAGACGCACGAGAAACGCCGCGAGGCCTTCCTCGACATTGCCGAGGCCGATCCCGAACGGTGCTGCGTCGTCGACGCGACGCTTCCGCCGGAGGTGATCGCGGCAGAAGTGCTGAGGCTCGTGGAGGCGCTGCTGCCTGGTGATGGCGAACCGCAATCGTCCAGGGTGGAAGCGGCATCATGACGATGGAACGTCCTGGCGTGCTGGAGGGGGCGGTCGCCCCCGTGGAAAACAGCAAACTCTTCGGCCATCATGAAGCCGAAGCCTTTCTTGCCCAGAGCTACAGGTCCGGCAAGGGCCATCACGCGATCCTCATCGAAGGCCAGGAAGGGATCGGCAAGGCGACGCTCGCCTTCCGGTTCGCCAATCATGTGCTCAGCCATCCCGACCCGGCAGAGGCGCCGGAGCGCCTCGGCGACCCCGATCCGGCGTCGCTCGTCACGCGCCAGCTTGCCTCCGGTGCGTCCCACAACCTGCTGCACCTCGCGCGCCCCGTGGACGAGAAGACCGGCAGGGCGAAGGGGGCGATCACCGTGGACGAGGTGCGGCGCGCCGGGAAATTTTTCGGGCAGACCTCCGGGACGGGGAACTGGCGCATCGTCATCATCGACCCTGCCGACGACCTCAACCGCAATGCGGCCAACGCCATTCTGAAGATACTCGAGGAGCCGCCGCGCCGCTCGCTGTTCCTCGTGCTGACGCACGCGCCCGGAAAACTGTTGCCGACGATCCGTTCGCGATGCCTGCCGCTGCGGCTGAAGCCGCTCGAGCCGGAGGCCATGCGCCTGGCTCTCGGCCATCTGGGATTCGACTTGACCGGTCCAAACGCCGAGGGAATCATCGCGGCGGCGAGCGGCAGCGTCTCGGAGGCGCTGAAGCTGATCAACTATGGCGGCGTCGATATCGCCGCCGCCTTCGAGGACGTCCTTGCAGGGCAGGGGCCGGCCGTTCGCAAGCAGATGCACAAGCTTGCCGATATCCTTTCGGCGAAGGATAGCGAAACGATCTACGATTTCTTCTCGTCGCTCTTTATGGGGCGTGTGATGCGCCTGGCGCGCGAGGCGGCCGTTGCCGGCGACATTGGCCGAGCCGAGCGGTTCGCAACGCTCTCCGGCAGCTTTACCGAGCGCCTGACCCTGAGCGAGGCGTACAATCTCGATCGCAAGCAGACGATCCTGTCACTGCTCGATGATCTGAAGGACGCCTTATAGGTCGGGCCTGAATTTCCACTTCCGCTCGATCGCCGCGGCAAGATCGATATCGTTGTTGTGGGCGAATAGCAGGACATGGCCGAGAAGATCGGCCGTCTCATCCGCAAGCGACCGTCGCAGGTCCTCGATCGGCGTTCCGCGCTTTCGGCCCCGGCCGCTCGCCTTGTTCCATGCTTGGGTGAGTTCGCCCAGCTCTTCCTGCAGCTTCAGAATGTACCAGTCCGGATCGCGCACGATGGCGTGCTCGGCGGCATAGGCAGCCGATGCCTTCTCGAATTTATCCCAAGGTCGCTCAACACGGTATTTCCCCTTTCCGCGTTTCCGTTTTGTTCCGACCGGGCGCAGATGTCAACGGTCTGCACAGGAAAGGCGGCGTTGGCGCTCGGGCTTTTTCTGGGCGTGGCGGTTCCCTACCTAAAGGCGATGCGCTAAGAGCAGCCGTAGTTTCCGATCCGAGGTAAAATCGAAGCCCGCCATGAGAGACACGTCCCCGTTTTACATCACCACTGCGATTTCCTACCCCAACGGCAAGCCGCATATCGGCCATGCCTATGAGTTGATCGCGACGGACGCCATGGCGCGCTACCAGAGGCTGGACGGCCGCGAGGTCTTCTTCCTGACCGGAACGGACGAACACGGCCAGAAGATGCAGCAGACGGCCAGGAAGGAAGGCATCGCGCCGCAGGAGCTTGCCGACCGCAACTCGGCCGAGTTCGAAAAGATGGCCGAGGTGCTCAACGCATCGAATGACGACTTCATCCGCACGACGGAGAAGCGCCATCACGAGGCATCGCAGGCGATCTGGATCCGCATGGGCGAGGCGGGCGATCTCTACAAGGATTCCTATGCCGGCTGGTACTCCGTTCGCGACGAGGCCTACTACCAGGAAAACGAGACGGAACTGCGCGGCGACGGCGTGCGCTACGGCGCTCAGGGAACGCCGGTCGAGTGGGTGGAGGAGGAAAGCTATTTCTTCCGCCTGTCGGCCTACCAGGAAAAGCTCCTGAAGCACTACGAGGAGAATCCGGATTTCATCGGCCCGGCCGAGCGGCGCAACGAGGTCATCTCCTTCGTCAGGTCGGGTCTTAAGGACCTGTCGGTTTCGCGCACGACGTTCGACTGGGGCATCCGGGTTCCGAACGATCCTGCCCATGTCATGTATGTTTGGGTGGATGCGCTGACGAATTACCTCACCGCGACGGGCTATCTGACGGATCCATCGGGGCCACGGGCAAAGTTCTGGCCGGCGAATATCCACATTATCGGCAAGGATATCATCCGCTTCCATGCGGTTTACTGGCCCGCCTTCCTGATGTCGGCCGGCCTGCCCCTGCCGAAGCGCGTCTTCGCGCACGGCTTCCTGCTCAACAAGGGTGAGAAGATGTCAAAGTCGCTCGGCAACGTGGTGGACCCGTTCAACCTCGTCGAGCATTTCGGCCTCGATCAGATCCGCTATTTCTTCCTGCGGGAAGTCTCCTTCGGCCAGGACGGCAGCTACAGCGAGGAGGGGATCGCGACCCGCATCAACTCCGACCTCGCCAACGGCATCGGCAATCTCGCCAGCCGGTCGTTGTCGATGATCGTCAAGAACTGCGACGGCCAGATTCCCGCCTGCGGACCGCTGACGGAGGAGGACAGGGCGATGCTCGCCGCCGCCGACGCGCTCATCGAAGCGACGCGCGAGGAAATGGGCAGGCAACTCATCCACCGTGCGCTCGCCGCCATTATCGCCGTCGTTTCCGAAACGGATCGCTATTTTGCCGGCCAGGAACCCTGGGCGCTGAAGAAGACCGATCCGGAACGCATGGCGACCGTGCTGTATGTCACGGCAGAGGTCGTGCGCCAGATCGCCATTCTTCTGCAGCCCTTCATGCCGGATTCGGCGGGCAAGCTCCTGGATCTGGTGGCGGTACCTGCAGAAAAACGCGATTTCGCCCATCTCGGCGAAACGGGCCGTCTTGTGGCTGGTACGCCGCTCGAGGCGCCGAAGCCGGTCTTCCCGCGCTACATCGCGCCGGAAGCGTAAGCGAGAGGGAACCATGCTGATCGACACGCACTGCCATCTGGATTTCCCGGACTTCGACGCCGAGCGCGACGCGATCATCGATCGCGCCCGGCAGGCAGGTGTGACCCAGATGGTGACGATCTCGACCCGGGTGAAACGGTTCGAGACCATATTGGCGATCGCCGAGACTTACGAGAACGTCTTCTGCTCGGCCGGCACCCATCCGCACAATGCCGACGAAGAGCTGGATATCACGACGGCGGATCTCGTCCGCCTGGCGGCACATCCCAAGGTCGTTGCGATCGGCGAAGCAGGCCTCGACTATTTCTATGACAACGCGCCGCGCGAGGCACAGGCGGAGGGATTGCATCGTCACATAGCGGCGGCGCGCGAAACCGGCTTGCCGCTCGTCATTCATAGCCGGTCGGCGGACGACGACATGGCGGCGATCCTGACGGAGGAAGCGGGGAAGGGCGCCTTCCCTTTCCTTCTGCATTGCTTCTCGTCCGGAGCGGAATTGGCGCGGATCGGCGTCGAGCTCGGCGGCTATGTGTCCTTCTCCGGAATTTTGACCTTTCCGAAATCGCAGGAACTGAGGGAGATCGCCAAAACGATTCCCCGCGATCGGCTGGTTGTGGAAACGGACGCGCCCTATCTGGCGCCAAAGCCTTTCCGCGGTAAGCGCAACGAGCCGGCCTATGTTGCGCACACGGCCGAAGTGCTGGCCGAAACCATCGGCGTCTCCAAGGAGGAGATTGCCGAAATCACCACGGAAAACGCCTTCCAGATCTTTGCCAAGATGCCGAGGCTTTGACATGGCGTTCAGGCGGATCTTCACCATCCTGGGCTGCGGCTCTTCGCCCGGGGTGCCGCGCATCACCGGCGATTGGGGCGCCTGCGATCCGTCAAATCCGCGCAATCGGCGCTCGAGAGCCGCTCTGCTCGTGGAGCAGATTGCGCCGGACGGCGCCAGGACGACCGTGGTCATCGATACGGGTCCCGATTTCCGCACCCAGATGGTGGCGGCCAATGTGCGCCATATCGATGCCGTGCTTTACACCCACGCGCATGCGGATCATCTACACGGGATCGACGATCTGCGCGGCTTCGTCATCGAAAATCGCAAGCGTGTGCCGATCTGGGCGGACGCCTTTACCATGGGCCGGATTCGCGACGGATTCCGCTACTGCCTGGAATCGCCGCCTGGAAGCGGATATCCGCCGATCGTCGAGCCGTGCGTCATTCCAGATGACCTTCCATTGGTCAACGTTCGCGGTGCCGGCGGACCGATTGCATTCCAGCCGTTGATGCAGTTCCACGGCAACATTCATTCGCTCGGCTTCCGCGTCGGCAATTTTGCCTATTGCAGCGATGTCAGCGACTTTCCGGCCGAAACCGTCGGCAAGCTCGAGGGGCTCGATCTGCTGGTCCTCGACACGTTGCAGTACAGATTTCATCCGAGCCATCTGTCACTGGTGCAATCGCTCGGCTGGATCGAACGTCTGCAGCCGAAGCGCGCTGTGCTGACACATATGCACGTACCGCTGGATTATGATGTTGTGCGCGACGAGACACCGGATCATGTCGAGCCGGCTTATGACATGATGCGGCTGGAGTTCGAAATCGATGTGCCAACGGTGGAAGAGGCATAACGTCTGGATTTAGAATTTTCCGGCAAGCTTCTGATTCTTATCATCATCTTCAGTCTGCATACCCGCAAGTTGGTTCCATAATCTATCTTATGCGATTATTATTTTTAGCCGGGTGGGTTCAAGGATGAAGTGCGACTTGCGATAGATACCAATGGGT
>NZ_AUTC01000078.1 GCF_001461695.1 Sinorhizobium fredii USDA 205
TGTTGCGCCGGCCAATTCTTCGACGGCACAAAGTGGGCTTATGGAGGTTGTCAGCGCCAATGGTCGCCGTGTGATCGTGGACCGCGATGTCGACGTTGAGGCACTGCTTCGTATCCTGCGCGGACTGGAGGCGCTGCGGTGAATCCGTTTCCGATGGGAACAGGGGTCAAGGTCTGGCTTTCGACGGGCTATACGGACATGCGCTGTGGCTTTCCCTCCTTGGCGCTTCGGGTGCAGGAGGTTCTGCAGCATGATCCGTTGTCAGGGCATCTCTTCGTCTTCCGGGGCCGCAGATCGGATATTTTGAAGATCATCTGGCATGATGGTCTGGGCGCTTGCCTTTTTACCCGGCGGCTGGAGAAGGGCCGGTTTATCTGGCCGAATATGGAGGGCGGCGCGGTAGCGATCTCACCGGCGCAATTGTCTTATTTGCTGTCCGGGATCGACTGGCGCAATCCGCAGGAAACCTGGCGTCCGACACGGGTCGGATAGCATTATTGCATTGAAAATATTGAGTGAATCTGATCGAATGGCTTCATGACCTCGAAGCCTGTGGATCTTCCTGCGGACCTTGCGAGCGCCTATCTGGCGCTGCTTTCCGAGCGTGAGATGTTGCAGGCTGAACATGATGTCGTTGTTGCCGAGCGCGATACTGTCGTCGCCGAGCGGGACATTGCGGTGGCGCAAGCCGCCAATGCCCAGGCGATGCTGTCCGACAGCGAGGCGTTGATCGCCAAACTGGAACTGGCGATCGAAAAGCTGAGGCGGGAGCTTCGCGGAAAGCGTTCCGAGCGCACCGCGCGATTGCTTGACCAGATGGAATTGCAGCTCGAAGAGCTGGTGATGGCCGCGACAGAGGACGAGGTTGCAGCGCAGGCTGCGGCCGCCAAGACCGCGAGCGTACGTTCGTTCACACGCAAGCGGCCGGTGCGAAAGCCGTGGCCGGAGGATGTCGAACGCAAGCGTGTGGTCATCGATCCTCCCAGCACCTGTGCATGCTGTGGCGGATCCCGGCTTTCCAAGCTGGGCGAGGATATGACCGAAACGCTGGAGGAGATCCCGCGCCGGTTTATCGTGATCGAAACCGTACGCGAGAAATTTACCTGCCGCGACTGTGAGGCGATCAGCCAGCCGCCGGCACCCTTCCATGCCACGCCGCGCGGCTTCATTGGTCCTCATCTGCTGGCGACGATCCTGTTCGACAAGTTCGGCATGCATAGTCCGCTGAACCGCCAGAGCACCCGGTTCAAATGCGAGGGCATCGAGCTTTCGACCTCGACGCTGGCCGACCAGGTTGGGTATGGAACGGCCGCGCTCCTGCCGATCTTTGATCTGATCGAGGCGCATGTCTTCGCGGCCGAGCGCCTTTTTGGCGACGACACCACCATTCCCATCCAGGCCAAAGACAAATGCACGACCGGGCGAATATGGACCTACGTGCGCGATGACCGGTCCTACGGCGGCGCGGCGGCGCCGGCGGCCATATACTATGCGTCGAGCGACCGCCGCGGCGAGCATCCGCAGAAGCACCTGGCCGCGTATGGCGGCATTCTGCAGAGTGATTGTTACAATGGCTTCGAGCCGCTCAGTGTCGCCGAAAAGAAAGCGGTACCGATCACCTTCGCCTTTTGCCATGCGCACGCGCGGCGCAAATTTTTTGAATTGGCCGACATCCAGAAAAATGCCCGCAAACGCAAGGG
>NZ_AUTC01000079.1 GCF_001461695.1 Sinorhizobium fredii USDA 205
ACCACACAGCACCAGGCGTTTCCACACAGCCTCGGTGGAACCATGCCGTATGGGGCGCCTATCAGAACGACGTGATCGCGGCAAGGAGCGGAAGTGGCCCCGCATATGCGCTGAGGCTCTCACTCCAGCGCCAGGTGACTCCGCGGGGCCGTTGCATGGAAATCGCTACGAAGCTTACGGGCAGACCTTAGCCGCCGCGCTTGACTACCTTGATGATGGCTCAAACCCACGGAATTACCACAGGACGGTGGTCGTCGAGCGAGTTTTCAGCAGCCTATTGATGTGCGACTTCGGAAGCCGCCGACATCAGTTCCTCGGGATTCGGCGCCCTGAACGTATAGCCAATCTCCAAAACTTCAGTGAAGCTCCAGCGTACGATCCCCGCCCGGTCCAGTAGGAACTGACCGACAAGCTGCGCCTGGCCGGAAGCCATCATCTGCTGATCGGCTTCCGTAATCTCATATCCTTCCTTCTTGTTGAGAAACTCGTTCATTGCCATTACGTCCATAGGCTCGGGCAACTCGCCCGGGAGATGGACCCGTATCGCCATGACCGTGTCCATCCCGACCTCACGCAAGCCGAAAGCACGGTGCGAGGCTCGCTCCGGATCGGACGCCGCGAGAAGATCTGGTGTCGGGTGGTACCGGAAATAGAGCCGCGCGCGTTCGACCGGCGTGTTGACCACCGCCAGGCATTCGACGCCTTTCTCATGTAGGGCCGGTTTGAGTTGCGCCATCGCCGCGACATGGCGCCGGCAGAACGGACAGTGTAGGCCTCGAAACAAACCGATCAGTAACGGGCTACGGCCTCGAAAATCATTGAGCGCGACCTTGCCTTCGCGCGAGATGGCATCGAGTACGACATCTGGTGCCCGGTCGCCCGGCTGCAGCGGGCGGTCGACACTACTCGTGGACATGGACAACCTCCTCGCAAGAAAAGGCAACACGACCAGCGCTTCGGGTTTGAGCCCGTGCTGGGCGCAAACCTCCCGCGCCAGAGTAAGTTAGCGTTTGGCTTCTGCCACATTGCCGAGGTCGAGATTAAGCGTTGCAAGCCCATCTTAACACGGAAAAAGCATCTGCGGTTCGCCCGTCTCCCAAGCCGTCATGAGCGCTCGCTATAATAACGGACAGCGAGTTCCGGCTTCCGTGGCATTGGTGGATTTGCGCCAGCGCCAGGACGATCAACGGCACCGCCAGATGCTCACGTTGGGCGAGCGCACAGTGGATCTCGATTGCCTTCTCGGCGGCCGGTACACCTCCCAGTGTTCAACGTCTTGAAACTCGGGCGGCCTCGATGTGACCGGATGCCAAATGTGGCGAATGACCTCACACGAGAGCACTCCCGAATGCTATTGCGCTGAAGGTCCGGTTCCCGACCTCGTTTTGGACGCTCAAGTCTGAGACGACCAAGGTCATCAACGGGGTCGAAACGCGACCTTCGGCGCAATAAGGGCAAAGGTCCGGAAGTGGCGCGGAAAGTGCCTTCCGGCCTCGCCACATCGAACTTCTGCTCGCCACCCGTTGCGACAATTCCGAATCATCAGGCCTGTACCGGACATTCCAAGCGTTGTCGTTTAACGACCGCATCGGGTCGGTTCTGCTTGTTCCTGTAGATATCACCAGGGTGTGTTTCGGCATGCAAATTTGGCTCTGACTCACTTTTGATGAAATCAAGTGC
>NZ_AUTC01000080.1 GCF_001461695.1 Sinorhizobium fredii USDA 205
CTCCCGCTCAACTCGAGGTAGGCTATCATGCGCGGGAGTTTTCACACCGCCTCCACCCAAAGCCGTCATCTGCGGTAACCCGATAAACGTCTTGATTGAGCCCGAAGCGGTCATCGAGCTTTCGCAAACTCCATCGCAAGAGCCCTCTTCTGGAGAGCGCTCGTGCGACAGAACATGGCGATTTTCTCACCGGGGGCGTGGCGATGTCACGTACCCGCCGGAATACGGGCGATGACCTTTATCTCAAAGTCGAAGCCGGCGAGCCAGTTTACGCCGAGCGCAGTCCAATTCGGGTAGGGTGGCTTGCTGAAAATCTGTTGCTTGACAGCCATGATAGTTCCGAACTGGTTTTCAGGGTCAGTGTGGAAGGTGGTTATGTCCACGATATCATCCATTGTGCAGCCCGCTGCGCTCAGCGTGGCCTTGAGGTTTTCAAAGGCCAGCCGCACTTGCCGTTCGAAATCTGGTTCGGGTGTTCCATCGGAACGGCTGCCGACCTGTCCGGACACAAACAGAAGATCACCGGATCGGATAGCGGCGGAATAGCCGTGTTCCTCATAAAGGGTGTGCCTGTTGGCAGGAAAGATTGCTTCGCGTTGGGTCATTCTGATCTCTCTTTATTGTTGACAGCAGCCGATGGGCGCGGAGCAACGCTTCACAACCCGCGCCATATTTCATATACGACACGTATGTGGAATATTCTGTATACGTGCCGGATGTCAAGTTTAATATACGCCTCGTATGTGAAATTGAGGATGGAATGGGGAAAAGACGCAGCGAAACGATGCAGGAAAACCGCGTCAAGTTGATAGCGGCTGCGCGGAAGGCTTTTGCGGAAAAGGGGTACTCCGCAGCATCAATGGACGAGCTGACGGCTGACGTCGGTCTGACACGGGGTGCGCTTTACCACAACTTCGGAGACAAGCGCGGGCTCCTGGCGGCGGTCGTCGATCAGATTGACATGGAAATGGCGGCGCGCGCTAAGGAGATCGGGGCTCGGGCGGGTAATGATTGGCAGGGTCTGCTCGCCGAGGGTGCGGCCTATATCGAGATGGCGCTTAATCCAGAAGTCCAACGCATCGTTCTGCTCGACGGACCTGCGGTGTTAGGCGATCCCTCGCAGTGGCCCAGCCAGAACAGTTGTCTACAGGTGACCAAGAGCACTGTGGAGCGCCTTATCGCACAAGGCATCCTCAAGCCGCTTGACGCAGAGGCGGCGGCCCGGTTGCTGAGCGGCGCGGCTCTCAATGCTGCTCTCTGGATCGCCGCGAGCGAAAACCCGCAGAGCGTGCTGCCGAAGGCGGTCGAGGCTTTTCGTTCCTTGGCGGCAGGTCTGCTTTTGGAGCCTTTGTGATCTACTAAAGGCCATAGTCGAGCGTTCAGACCAGACTTTGGCTTCGCCGAATGCTCAAGTGAAGCTACAGCCTTCAAGACCGCGGGGGGCTTGCGACTGGAGCAACTTCCGCTTCTGGCGCAAACGGCCATCGGAGAGTTGGCGAATAAGGTCTCCTCTCCACCCGCTACCGCCGTCGAGAGCAGCGGAGCTAAAGGTCGTCTTCGGGCCGATATCGTTGAAAAACTCGGAGTTTGAGCATTCTCCGCGCT
>NZ_AUTC01000081.1 GCF_001461695.1 Sinorhizobium fredii USDA 205
CTCATAACCTGAAGGCCGCAGGTTCAAATCCTGCCCCCGCAACCAAACAACCCAAGCGCCATCCCCGCCCAACCAGCGGGGATTTTTGCGTTCTAGCCTCCTCCGCACAAGCGTCGAGGATGAAGTATCTGGTGGAATGCCGGTCCGCCGTATCGACGGACGGATCTCATGTGAAACATCCGAAGAGCATCGACCATGCGCTCGGTGATCTGCTTCAATACCGCCTTCTGCTGCTGCCGGCGCGCTTCGATCTGCGCCTCGATCTTCGGCACCGTGACGACCGACTGTACCTGCCGGGCGCGCAACCGCTGCTTGACGTCGTCGACGACCCGCTCGATATTGGCGATGTTCCAGAGGGCGTTCGGCACACAGGTGAGAACCCGGTCCTGGAGTTTGCGCCGGCTGATCGTCTTGCGGTTCGCGCAAGGCTCGCCGTCGAGCTCGTCGATCGGCGACTTGCTCTGCCCCCAGCATGTTCAGCTTGTTTGTCGGCGACATGCGCGGCCTAAGGTCGAGACGTCCGCAGAAGCAGGCGCTCGGCTGTGCGGCAGCGCTGGCATCAGGACCGCTGCGCGTGCGTGAAATCAGATCCCGCATACCGGATGCCGGGAAGATTTTGCTTTCGAATGTCTATGGCTGGTTTGAACGGCTTGACAGAGGCGTCTACGGCTTGACAGCCGCTGGGCGGCAGGCACAGCAGCGATGACCGCAGCAGGACATGCAGGCAACGATAGCCGCCCCAGCCTGATTTGTATCCCACGAGAGAGGTTTTGCGTCCCGATCGATGGCATGGCCTGGAGTTCGACTCCGCTCAAGCCGAGGGAAAAACAGTCGATTTCCCGATACGCCGCGGTTATCGGCCGGCCAAACGATCGACGGGTCGAATTGCCCGTTGCCGCAGGTCTCACGAGGGTCATAGGAATCCTTGGAGCGTCGGACACGCGGCGCGCTGTCCCAATTGAACGCCAGGAATTTCCGGACCGCAAAGTTTGATTATGTCGAGGCGAGTGTCGACGCAACATTCTGGCCGAACTCCAGCACTCGGACCTGTTTGACTTGCCCACAAAGAAGCATCGCTCCTGAGGCACTGTACCCTGGTTGATGACGATCCGAGCTAGTCCATTTTGAGTAGAAATGAACGGCGCGACAACTATCGGAACTAGGTGATAATGACAATGGCGCTCGATGGTTGTATAGATAATATCAAAGTATTAGTCGCATATCTGAGATCTTGTTCGAGGTTAGTTTCAATCTACATTAGTTTTTCACACGACTTTTACTATGCTATTGAACTAATTTTATGAGAAATACATTCAAGGAGACACGGGAACCACAAGACATATGGAGTGTCAAGGAGGGATAAATGTACCGCACGAGCTCGACCATGAGCAATATTGAAGATTGCAACAAGGTATTGCCGAAGAAAAGCAAGATTGTAATGCTCACGAAGACCGACCTGTTCGCCGAATGTCTGACGCAGGCGATCAGCGCGCGTTTTCAAGATCAAGACATCGTAAGCCTTTCCGATGAAGGCGGTCTCCTGGACCACAATCTTATCGACGTAAGCCTGGTCATGCTCT
>NZ_AUTC01000082.1 GCF_001461695.1 Sinorhizobium fredii USDA 205
CACGCGCGGCGCTCAAAATCCTGCGGCCCTGCTCGGATGGATACGGTAGAGCTGAAGCGGCCCTCCCTGAGGGTCACTCGCAAAGAGCTCGACCAATTGGAGGACTATGTCAGGGCACTGATCCAACAGCCAGACTTTGCCACTACATCGACAACCTGGAACTTTTACCTTGTGACAACCGAGTACGATGATTTCGTCAGGGAGCGGGTAACCCAAAAGGATCGCCCGGTTGGCCTTTTCCTCGACAAAGAAAACCATAGGGTCTGGGTGAAAACATGGGGCGACATCGTCAGGGACTGTGAAGGACGCCTCAATTTCATTCAGGAACGCCTCAGAATCGAGGTCTCGACCGAGGAAATTGAGGAGAAGATTGCGGCTTTGAAATCGTCGATAGTCAAAGCGGGGAGAGATAAGGCTGAGAACCACTTTGAGGCCGACCCCGCTCCAAGCCGCGAAGCGCAACCCGGATAGTTGGAAGAACAAAGTCAATTGCGGGTCGGAAAATGGAGAAGGACATGCGCATCGCCGTTCTTGGATGGGGTTCTTTAATTTGGAATCCTGCGAAGCTTAAGATCAGTGTGCCCTTTCGACAATCCGGTCCCTATCTGCCGATTGAGTTCGCAAGGATATCTGGAAACGGCCGCTTGACCCTCGTGATAGATGAGCGACATGGGGAAGGTGTGAGACATTCTACGCGATTAGCAGCTTCGACAGCCTCGATGACGCTCGCGACAACTTACGTGATCGCGAGGGGATGACTCATGTCAATGGCGTGGGATTCGTCGATCTCTTCCACAATAATGTTAGCGAACGGGCGCTCGAACGCCATCCAAAGGTGGTGCCCGTTGTCAGGGAGTGGGCCGCGCAGCACGGCCTCGAAGCAGTCATTTGGACCGCTCTCGCACCGAATTTTGCTGAATTGCAGTCGGTCGAATTTTCAGTCGACGCGGCTATGATCTATCTCAAAGCGCTTCCATCTGACAAGTTTGCACTTGCCGAGGACTACATCCGCAATGCCCCAGAGACAGTCAGGACGCCACTGAGAGCTGCCTTCTTCGACGTTTGGCCTGGTGAGGAGTAGAAGGACATTCTGCCATTGGCTCGACACGCACTGGTCTTGGTCCTGGCGAAAGCCGGTCCGTCGTGAATGTTTCGAGTTCGAAACCACTACGTTCATTAGCACCAGCGTGTCGGGATGGCAGGCATCGCGTACGTATTCTCTCCGGTCGGCGAATCGTCCTGTGAATTTGTGGATACGATTGATTGCCTAGAAGGTATTTGGAGATCGGACCATGACACCCAAGGAGTACGAAGAAGCTGTATTGGAGCGCTTCAAAACGGCCTGGCCGCTGCCACAGTTCGTCGTGCGCCACAATGTGCGCTTGCGTGGGCAGGCCACACAAGCTCGTCGTCAAATTGACATAGCGATTTATGAACAAGGTTCAAAGGATCCGAGTTTGATCGTTGAGGTCAAACGGCATAGACGTCCGGTGGATGGTATCCATCCGAGCAGGGCCGCAGGATTTTGAGCGCCGCGCGTGGT
>NZ_AUTC01000083.1 GCF_001461695.1 Sinorhizobium fredii USDA 205
AGCGCGGAGAATGCTCAAACTCCGAGTTTTTCAACGATATCGGCCCGTTGCGGACATTGCGATAACAGCCCACAATTGTTTCAAATGACGGAGAGGGCTTAAGTTGCGCAAATCAATGTTTGAGGGAATGTGCGTAACACTCTCGATTGTTGGAGGAGCCGTCGCAATGCCACCCACCTTTACTGTAGCCCAGCTTCTTGACATTTGCGGGTCGTCCACTGTGTCAGAGGCGACTACCAAGGGTGATGCACTTGGCTGGGAGCGCATGAACGATGAGCAGGTGGAAGAATGGCGTGCCGGCTTCTTGGCTCACAATGGCGGATCAGTGGACCTGGTAGGCTGGCGGCGCGGCGAGAAAGAGGGCGATGGCATGCTGTCTTTTTGGATAGCAAAGGGGCCCAACGGACACAAGGCGTGTTCCTACTCGGTTACCAACCCAGCAGGGCTTTTAGATGCTCTGACACAACGTTTTGGCCCTCCCAGCAGCCTCGACAAAATGGATTTTGGTTCAGTGGCCTATTGGAAACACAGCGCGACCGAGGTCTCCTTTTCACAAGTGGGGTCGAGCACCGGCGTTACCATCGCCTATAAGGACTGACCGGCAACGTTTCATTTGCAGTGTTCTCGTTTGGCGGTGAGCGACGGATGACTTGGGTCTACCCCTCTCCGGGCGTTGGTCGACGCAGAGTAGGTCACACCACCTGCGCCACCGCGTGCCAAGCGAAATAGCGCACGCTCAACACAGCGAAGTGGCGACAAAGTAATGCATTTGAGGATACCAACCCGCAGGCGCTTCGGGTAGCGTGCGCATCAGGGTTAGGAGGACACATGGGCCTGTCAGACATTTTCGGTCGACTAGTCGCACTGATCGGCGCCGTAGCAATCCTTTTGCGGCGGCAGGACGGTGATTCTCTTGAACCGGCCTATGGCAGCGCACCGAAAATCCCGAGAGCCAAGCCGCAGGGCATTCCGACCCTGAAGATGCCGACAGCCAAGGGATGGACCGCGGAGCAAATGCCGACTGCGGCGGCCGGGCTCAAGGTGAACGCTTTCGCGGCCGGGCTCGAACATCCCCGTTGGGTTCACGTGTTGCCCAATGGCGACGTACTGGTCGCTGAGGCACTGAGCGAGCCGGGGGGCCTCAAATCTGTCTTCGACTACGCCATGTTCAGCACAATGAAGCGCGCCGCCGCAGTGGGCGTAAGTCCGAACCGCATCACGCTGTTGCGCGATGCGGATGGCGACGGCGTGGCCGAAATACGTGAGGTATTCCTCGACGGACTCAATCAGCCGTTCGGCATGGCGTTGCTGGGCGACACGTTGTATGTCGGCAACACAGACGGAGTCGTTGCGTTCCCGTATAAAACGGGCGACACGCGAATCAGCGCGAAAGGGCGAAAGCTGGCGGAATTCGAGGCCGGCGGGCATTGGACACGAAGCCTGCTTTCGAGCGGCGATGGACGAAAGCTTTTCATCGGCGTCGGTTCGCTCAGC
>NZ_AUTC01000084.1 GCF_001461695.1 Sinorhizobium fredii USDA 205
CCGCCATGCGCTTCGAGGGCGACTTTCAGCGCGACCGCCAGCCCGCCGGCCGGCGCAATGCCACCCTTGTCCGGAACGGGTACGCGATTGGAGACAATGACGAGGCGGCTCATGCCGAATACCTTCATGCAAGAAAATATGTCAGGTGCTCAAATATTCAGGAGACCAACGCGGCGATGAAGCCGCGCAGGACCTCGGCAGAAGGGATGGAGCCGAGCGCTTCGCTCGCAGGCACAGGCGGTCCGATGCGGATCGAAAAGCCGCCGAGCCGGTTGACCGTGCGAAACATTGCTTCGTCGGTCACATCGTCCCCGATCGCGATCGCGCGTCTGCCAGCAAAGGGCGGCTGCGCGAGAAATGCCGCAACTGCGTCGCCCTTGTTAGCTCTGGCTGGACGGATTTCGACGACCATCTTGCCGTGCTGGATTGCCCAGTCTGGTCCTGCTCGATACAACGCCCGCTCCATCAGGTGTTCAAGTTCGAGTTGTCTGTCCGGCGCAAGCCGGTAATGGACAGCGACCGCCGCCCCTTTGTCCTCGATCAGAACGCCCGCCCAGCTGGCAGTAGCGGCGACAAGCTCGGCCTTCAGCCGCTCAAAATCCGCCGTCTCTGCGGCTTTGTGCACGCGGCCATCCGGGTCGCGGCGCTCGGCACCATGAAGGCCCGCAATAGGAAACTTGGCCGGCGAAAAAAGCTGGTCGGCATAAGCAAGGCCGCGACCGGTCACGAGTGCCAAAGCACCGCCGAGTTTTTTCGACAAGTGATCGAGACTTGCAGGCAGCGAAGGCGGAACGGCTACGGCGTCCGGCGTTTCGGCTAGGTCAAGCAACGTACCATCGATATCGAGGAATAGGGCCCAGCTTTCCCGATCGGTTGAGAGAGCGGCGACAACGAAATCCTCTCCTGGACCTGCATCCGCGTTCGATGCGCTGAGCAACTGCTTCTGGCATGACATGAGGCCATACCTATATCAGATCCCGCTACCGACCAACCCTAATACTGCGCGTCGACCTGCGGAATTTTGACGCCGATGATGGTCTCCGAAGTGTGGTGGGGAGGGTGTGGAGGCCTCTGGAGTGGCGGTGGCCGCACCCGTTGCCGTCGTCGTCACGCCTTGGCCGCGCCGGATAAACCGAAACCCCGAACTGAGCTGCGCGAAGACACTCGAGTAACTGGTGAACTTTATAGACCGAGCGACGTTCTCGTGTTCAAGCCACGACGGTATCGGGCCCAAGCTCGCACGCTCATGTTCATATAGGAACCGGCCATGCGGCTCTTCTCCTGCGATTTTTGCAACCAGGTCGTCCACTTCGACAATCGCCAATGCGTCAGCTGCGGCCACAGGCTCGGCTTCGATCCCGAGCTCATGGCGATGTATGCGCTCGAGAGTGCCGGAGGGACGCAATGGCAGC
>NZ_AUTC01000085.1 GCF_001461695.1 Sinorhizobium fredii USDA 205
GTCGGGTAGCGTCACACGCGCAAGTCGCAGTTCGGCATGAATTCACACCGCAAAGTTAAAGTGTCCTGATCCTGCAAAGTAAGAATGTCACTCTCCCAGCGTTTTGATGACGTGGGAGACTGCGGATGGGATTGATTGCGTTGAGCGAGCGCGATCTGCAGCGGATTGATCACCGGGGCTCGTCACTCCGGAAGACCAGCCTTGCGGAAGCCATCAACGAAATGTTCAAGCGTAGCAGCGTCGCGGAACGGCTCCGTCGCGGCCCAGTGGCGGATCGTGAAATGCGGGTTGCCGACGAGGAACAGTTCGACCTCTGCGCGCGCCTCGTCGAGGCGGCCCAGTTGGGCAAGGCTTGCCGCCAGGAAACGGCGCGAGCTTGTACGATAAGTCTCATCCCTGCGCAGTGTCTCGACGGCGGCCTCGTATTCGCCGGCCGCATAGTGCGCCTGGCCGAGCGCCAGATAGTACCAGCTTGGCGGAAACGGGTTCAGCCGAAACGCCTTGCGAATGTGCTCAAGGCCCTCCTCGACCCGCCCGGCCAGAACCGTGATGTCGGATAGTGCCGCCCAGGCGTCGGCCTCGTTCGGGTCGAGTTCTATCGCCTTGGTGAATTCCAAATCCGCCTCGGCGAAGCTGCGGTCATAGGCAAGCAGGTAAGCCAGAACCCAACGGCAGCCGGCATCGTTAGGATCGATCGCTACGGCCTTGCGCGCCAGTTCCAAAGCAGTGCTACGGGAAGATTCAGTTGGGCCGCCGGAATGCACCCATCCCATCCAGTGGTTTATGGCGAGCCAGCGATAGGCCTCGGCGTATTCCGGATCGAGCGAAACCGCGCGCGTGAGCATCAGATGCGCTTCCCGCGCCGTCTGCGGTGAATCATCCATCAACTTGCGCGCCCGCACGCAGAGATCGTAAGCCTCGAGGTTCTTGGGCCGATTGCGCGGCGGCGATCGTGCGCGCAGCCGGCCGAGCAATGCCTCCACGATCTTGTCGGTGACCTCGTCCTGAACGCCAAAGATGTCTTCCAGGCTGCGATCGAAGCGTTCCGCCCATAGATGCTCGCCACTCATCGCGTCGACCAACTGGGCGTTGATGCGCACGCGCCCTGCGGCGCGTCTTGCGCTCCCCTCCAGCAGGTAGCGAACGCCAAGCTCCTCAGCGATCCCGCGCACGTCCATCGCCTTTCCCTTGTAGGCGAAGGTCGAGTTGCGTGCGATGACGAACAGGCCGGAGCTCCTAGACAGGTCGGTGATCAGGTCTTCGGTCAACCCATCCGCGAAGGATTTCTGCTCGGGATCGTTGCTGAGATTCACAAAGGGCAGCACGGCGATCGATGGCTTGTCGGGCAGCGGCAAAGGTTTTCGCTTCGCACCGCCGAGCTGTTGGATGGCCCCCGTGAAGCGGTAGCCGACACGCGGAACCGTGGAGATCCATTCACCACCGTCGGCCGCCGGACCAAGCAGCTTCCGCAGCTGCGCGATCTGGACCGTGAGGTTGCCTTCCTCGACGGCCGTGCCCGGCCACGCCGCGTCCATCAACTCGGCCTTGCCGAGGATTTCGCCGGGCCGTTCGACGAGCGCCGCAAGCAGCTTTAGCCCGCGGTAGCCAACGGCAACGGGTTCATCGTTCCGAAGGAGCGTTCCCGCACCCGGATCAAGGACGAACGGACCAAAGGCAAAGCGCGATCCCTGCATAGGGCGCAGCTATAGCCCGTTTGGAAATATTTGAGAACTTTTTGGAAGGGCTTAAGTACGACGCCGTTGGTATTCCGCAGAATTCATCTTCTTTCAGGTCGAGGGTCCCCGGAGCCTCAAACCGATAGGAGGTTGCCATGAACACCACTCCCACCCTAGCGTCGGCCCCGCATCAGGCAGCGCCGCCGAGGACGCACGTCACGCCGGCCGACGTGTCGCGTCGGCACTACAGCCTGGCGACCCTGCGAAGCATTGTCGCGACCTGGCGCTGGCGGACACGCTTTCGCTGGGAC
Organism: Sinorhizobium fredii USDA 205; assembly: GCF_001461695.1. Lineage (GTDB taxonomy): Bacteria > Pseudomonadota > Alphaproteobacteria > Rhizobiales > Rhizobiaceae > Sinorhizobium > Sinorhizobium fredii. The sequence continues at coordinate 1,988 of NZ_AUTC01000085.1, forward strand.
CTTGAGCAACGGTTGAAGGACGACCCCCATTTGATCGACGATATCGGCCTGACGAGACCGCAGGTCGAGGCAGAGATCGCCAAGCCCTTCTGGCAAGTATCAAACCCTCTATGAGGCGAATGCTGCAATGACACCGGATCGCCAGTTGCCGCATGCCGCAGAGGTCTGCCGGCTCTTGCAGGGCACGACATCACCGCGAGAGGATCGCATCCCCTGGGCCGCGATGGCGGGCATCATCGCGACCGTCACGGTGTTCGCGCTCGCACAGGGGCTGACCTATCCGCTGCTCAGCTTCATCCTGGAGCGAAAGGGAACGACGCCCGGCCTGATCGGCTTGTCGGCAGCGATGACGCCGCTCGGTTTCATTGTATCCGCGCCGTTCATTCCGGCGCTGGCGCGGCACGTGGGCGGGGCGCGGCTTGCGATCCTGTGTTCGATGCTGGCCCCCCTCACCCTGATCGCGCTTGCCTTGACGCCGGACGTCTGGGTCTGGATGCCGCTGCGCTTGCTGCTCGGCTTCTGCGCCAATCCGCTCTACGTGATGAGCGAGACCTGGCTGATCTCGATCACCCCCGCGCCACGCCGGGGCCGCATCATGGGCCTCTATTCATCGGTCGTTTCGGGTGGCTTCGCCATCGGCCCGCTGTCGCTCGGCCTGGTTGGAACAGAGGGTTGGCCGCCCTTCCTGATCGGCATCGTGGCCTTCCTTCTCTGTGGCCTGATCGTGCTTGCGGTCGTGCCGCGCCTGCCGAAGATGCCGCATGAAGGCGAGACAACATCGGTCAGTGGCTTCTTCGTACTGGCGCCGCTGCTGTTGTTCGCGGTTTTCACTGCTGCCGGCTTCGAGCAGGTCCTGCTTTCCTTGTTCGCGGTCTATGGCGCCGCGCTCGGCAGCGCCGAGGAGCGCATCGCTTCGCTGATCACCTGTTTCATCACAGGCAATGCCGTGCTGCAGATTGTGCTCGGACGCGTGGCCGAACAGTTTGGCTCGACGCGGACCATGTTGGTCTGTGCCCTGGCTTCGCTGGTTGGCTGCCTGCTGCTGCCCTTGATCTTCAACGCGTGGCTCATCTGGCCGCTCGTTTTCGTCTGGGGCGGGGTCTCGTTCGGGATCTACACCATGTCGCTCATCCAACTCGGTGAGCGCTTCACCGGTCGAGCCTTGATCGCCGGCAACGCTGCCTTCGCGTTCGCATGGGGCGTCGGCGGCATCGTGGGCTCGCCCGCGACAGGACTGGCGATGCAACTGATCGGACATCAGGGGCTGCCATCATCCCTTGGCCTGCTGTGTTGTGCACTGGCGGTGTTTCTGATGGCGGAGAGAAGGTTCGATCCGGTTCGCCTCAGTGAGCCGTGTAGGCGCCGTCCACGAGATGATAGCTGCCGGTGATGAAACTCGCCTCATCGGACAAGAGAAAACAGACGAGCGCCGCCACCTCCTCCGGCGTCCCTCGCCGGCCCATCGGCTGCAGCGCCTCCAGCCGGCGGGTCTTCGCCAGCTCGGCATATTCCGACAGAAGCGGCGTTTCGATCCACCCGGGACCGACGGCGTTGATGCGGATGCCCATGCGCGCATATTCGATCGCTGCCGCCTTGGTAAGACCGACAACCCCATGCTTGGCTGCGGTATAGGCCGATGCGGTTGGCAAGCCGACGGAAGCGAGAATCGACGTCACGTTGACGATTGCGCCACCTCCCCGTCCCAGCATGGCTGCGATCGCGTATTTCATGCAATGGAAGGTGCCGGTCAGGTTCACGTCGATCACGCGCTCCCAGTTGTCGAGCGGATAGTCTCCGGTCGGCTTTCGGACGCCTTCGATGCCGGCGTTGTTGACGGCTAGGTCCAGGCCCCCGCATTCCCGGAGAGCGAAGTCGACCAATTGCTCGACAGCACCAGCGTCGGCGACATCGACCGTAAAATGGCGGGCCCGACCTCCCTTGCCGCGGATCTCGTCGACGATCCCCTCGGCGGCTTCTGGATTGAGATCGGCAACGACAACTTCCGCCCCCTCGCCGCTCAATTGCCGGGAGATGGCGGCGCCGATTCCCGAACCGCCGCCGGTAACGATGGCGATCTTGCCGTCGAAGCGCAGTTTCATGCTGTCGATCCTTCCTAGCTCTTCCCACTCCCAGTCGAGCAGACACGGGAGGTTGCCGCAAGGGTTTAATCTATCCCCGAAGCCGGCGGCCCGATGGCTCGATCGCGTCAGCCGTCATAACCGTTCGCGAGTCGACATCCGCGGGCCCAAGATTCGGGCGCCGAGAGGGACAACCCGACGCGAATCGGAGGGCCGATCCTCCGCGGCGACCCTTTGTAGCGTCTCGAATCGGGCCTGCACTCCCCTGATTCTGAACGTCAAATTCACCTCGTCGTGCCCGCCTGAGATGCGAGGCTTGGCACGGCGCCCGCAGCGGTGTTAAACACGCAGAACGGGGACTCACGAATTTTCTCAGCAGGTGAAGATGGACAAGAACCACGTTACGCGTCGCATGCTCGTGTTGGGTAGTCTGGCTCTCGTGGCCACCGGATGTAGTTCGATCGGGCGAACAATTGAAAGCCCCATCGCCTCCAGGACGCGTATCGATCCGCGCTACCGCAGGCAGGAAGTGGCCTATGACGGAGGCGAGGCACCGGGAACGATCGTCGTCAACACCGAAGAACGCTATCTCTACTATGTCCAAGGCGGCGGCTGGGCGGTTCGCTACGGCATCGGCGTTGGAGAGGAAGGGCGCACACTCAAGGGCAAGGCGACGATCGGCCGAAAGGCGGAGTGGCCGTCGTGGACACCCACCGAAAGCATGATGCGCCGCAAGCCTCACCTGCGCCAGTATGCGGGGGGCGTCTCAGGCGGATTACACAATCCGCTTGGTGCATCCGCTCTCTACCTCTATCGTGGCGGGAACGACACCATGTTCCGCCTGCACGGCACGAACGAACCATGGACGATCGGTCAGGCAGTATCGAGCGGTTGCATCCGCTTGACGAACGATGACATCGTTGATCTCTACAGTCGGACCCCCGTGGGGACCACGGTATTGATCATCTGATGGTATTTGCGCGCGTATTTGGTATAAATAATCAAGCCATGTGTGTTGAAGAACCCGTTGAACAGTTCCGGACCGACAAACCTGACGCCAACTGTGTCCTTCTTGCACTAGGCTAAGACGAGAATCGCCACTATTACTTGGAGTGTTGCCTTCGATAAACCATTCCGACTATTGAGGAAAGGACTTCTGAATGAGCAGAATTCTAATCGTTATGATCGCATTGCTTTCTGTCACCGGGCTGACCGCTTGTGACACGATTGGCAAGGGTAAAGGGAAGGCACCGCCGCCAGCTGCAGAGCCGGCAGTAGAGCCCGCTCCCGTTTATAAGTAGCAGCTGAATTTGCCCCGTGGGGAGGCTCGACAGATTCTCCCCACGGGGCGCCTTGAAGACCGAACACCTCAGGGCTGTCGGTCAAAGACGCCACTGATTGGCCCGAGCCGGCCCAAGTTCTGCTAAAATAGAGTATAGAGTTCGGCGACAGAGCGACGTGACGTGATGACATCTGCAGCAAGCCGTATCCTACCTGTAATCCTGCTCGCATTCGCGACGACAGCGTGCCAGACGCAAGACAAAAAACCCCAACCGGCCTATGTGTCGAGCAGCCAGAAAATTGGCGGGCCGGCCAAGCTGATATCCCAATCCCGAGAGCAAGGGTATTTCATCGAATTCCGCTCGCGCTATGCGCTGAGCTACGGCCACACCTATGCGGTTTTCGGCCGCACCAATGCGGCAGGGGCAATGATCAGCCCGGAAGTCGCGGGTCTGGCGCCGGCCACGAATGATGCCGCGCCCTATGTCCTTGGTCATTTCTTTCCCGTGCCGGCCGAGACCGGAGCGAGCGACGGCGACCTGGAAGAGGAATACAGGTCGGCCAGTTGGCGCATCATGCTGACCGAGGCAGAGTACAACGAGGTCGTCGCCTTCATACGAAAGCTGAAGGCTAAGTCGCGCGTCTGGCAGGCGTCGGTCTACAACTGCAATGCCTTCGTCGCTGAGATTGCGCGGTCCATGGGGTATAGCACTCCAGGCATCTGGCTAAGGCCGCAAGAATTCATTACAAGGCTCCGTGAGATGAATGGGGGCTAGCGCGATCGGCTCCAGCGCCGCGCGACTTTTCAGACGTGCAAAGGTGGCTGTAGCACTTTGAAACGCTGCATGTTTTTGTCCTTGAATCGGCTACGATTTAAGGAAACATGCAGTAGCCCTGCCCGCTTCGGCCAGCGGCATGATCGCGGATGAGCCGTGTTAGCTAGGATAAGCATGTCGATCGCTTCCATCGGGCAGATTATTTGGGTGCTTGGCATCGTCGCCTGGTACTTTATTCGCCGTCCCTACGAGCGCCGCGCCAAGCGCGTAGAGGTCGTCAGCAACCGCCGCACGGCTTCGGAGACGATCGGGCTGGCTGCGGCGTTGGCTGGCCTCGGAATCGTACCGGGATTTTATGTGGTAACCGGGATTCCCTCGGCAGCCGATTATCCGGCCAGCGCGTGGGCCGTGGCCATCGGAACCCTCGTCTTCGCTGCTGCGATGTGGGTGTTTCGCAGAACCCACAAGGAACTTGGCCGCAATTGGTCCATCACACTGGAGATCCGCGATCGGCATGAGCTGATCAGCGGCGGGCCTTATGCCCTCGTTCGCCACCCAATGTACACTTCGTTTCTGCTCATGGGTGTCGGGCAGGCCTTCCTGCTGTCGAACTGGGTCATGGGCTTCGCCGGACTGGTCGGTTTCGCGATCCTGTTTTTTCTGAGGGTGGACAAGGAGGAGCGCATGATGCTGGAAACATTCGGCCCGCAATACCGCGCCTACATGGAAAGAACCAAGCGGATCATTCCCTTTCTCTACTAGAGGTGTCCCGATGCGAGGCCGAGCTCTCAAGCTTTCGAGGCCGCGACGCCTCGTCGGCGATCTGATGCGGTTTTCGATTCGTGTGCCGCGGGTCACCGTGCAGCGACAGATGAATCTCGCTCCACTCCTTCAGGCCCGGATGTCCCAACAGAACAGACCGTCCTGGACTGTGCTGTTTCTCAAGGGGTACGCGCTTCTTTCTCTCGAAACCCCTGAACTCCGGCAGGCCTATGTCAAGCTGCCGAGACCTCAACTCTACGAATATCCGGGAAGCATTGCTTCCGTCGCTCACGAGCGCGAGCTTGGCGGCGAGCGGGCCGTGCTTCTGAGTTTGATCAAGACCCCCGAGCGCCGTTCTATCGCCGAACTCGCGGGCCTGATCGAGGCGGCACGGACGCGTCCCATCATGGAGGTGAAGGAGTTCCGCCGCGCCCTGAAGATCGCCCGGCTGCCGGCGCCGATCCGCTGGCTGCTCATGTGGCTGGGGCTCAATCTCGGTCGCCCGCGCGGCCGCCATTTCGGAACCTTCCAGTTGTCCGTCTATTCGGGGCTCGGCGCCGAATCGCTAAATCCGCTGACGCCCCTGACGACGATCTTCAACTATGGCCCGATCGACGGCCAGGGGACGGTAACCGTCCGAATCCATTATGATCACCGGGTCATGGATGGTGCCAATGTGGCGCGGGCGCTGGAGCGATTCGAAAGAATTCTGAATGGCGAAATCGCCGCCGAGGTGTCCGGTCAAACCGAAACCGTCGCCGTCGCGGGCGCTGTCCCCGGTGCCGCATGACGATGGACGTGCAGCTTCGGCCAGCCGTCGTCGTGGTGGGCGGCTCACGCGGAATCGGCAAGGCGATTGCCAGCGTCGCCGCCCGGGACGGCGCAAGCGTCGTGCTGGTGGCGCGCTCGCCGGACGGCCTCGCGGCCGCCGCCGCCGAAATGCCCAATGGCGGTGGCGAGGTGTTCACTTTCGCCTTGGATCTCCTGGCCGATGATGCGGCACGGCAGCTCGCATCGTTCCTGTCTGAACACGGCCTGTTCTGCGATGTCCTGGTCAACAGTGCCGGCTATGGTCTTCGAGGCAGCGCAACGGTGTTGCCTGTCGATGACCAGCTTGGCATCGTCGACCTCAACATACGGGCGCTGACCGATCTTACCCTTCGGTTCCTGCCGGGCATGGTGATGCGCGGCAGCGGCGGCGTCATCAATCTCGGTTCCGTAGCAAGCTTCACACCCGGCCCATACATGGCCCTCTATTATGCCAGCAAAGGCTTTGTCCGGTCGTTTTCAGAGGCACTCCACCAGGAACTGCACCGTACGGGCGTGACCGTGACCTGTGTCGCCCCGGGCCCGGTGTCGACCGAGTTCCTCGAGCGATCGGGCGCCAACAGGGCGGCACTTTTCAAAGTCCTGCCGAAAGTCGATTCTCAATACGTCGCCGAACGCGCCTGGAGTGGCTTCAGATCCGGCCGTCGGCTCATCATTCCCGGCATCTCGGCCAAGCTGGCAATTCTGATCACGTCCCTGATCCCTTCCGTGTTATTGCTGCCCTTGATCAGCCGCCTGCAGCGTCGGAGCAACGACCCCTGTCCTTGCGGATCCGGGAAGAAATACACGGCATGCCACGGTGCGCGCCAACGCAACGCCGAACGGGTGGTCTCCAAGCGCGACTAGATTGCGCCGAAGGCGGGCGCCCAGTCACGAGATTGTGACTGTTCGCGAGAGAGTTCAAAGATCTGGCGTAAATAACTGAAATATCAGCACCGCTCTTGATGATCGCCGCCCGCGATCACCCCATCAGCCGAAGGTGGTGCTTATCAACGCGGCCGCCGAGCATATGCTTGAATAACGAAAAGCTACTGCATGATTCCTTAAATCGGAATCGATTTAAGGACAAAATCATGCAGAATTTCATAGTGCTACAGCGACCTTAGCGCGTCCGATTGGACGCGCGGCGCTGAAATGGAGGCTCCCATGACCAGAGTGGTCTCCGTCGCTCTCTGTCTGCAGCTTGCGCTGGGCGCAGGACTAACGTTTGCAGACCCCGTTGATTCGGCCCAATCAATTATTCGAGCCCAGATCAGGGCTTTTCTCGAAGACGATGCGGAAACCGCCTATTCCTTCGCTTCCCCCGGGATTCGGGAGAAATTTCCGGACAAGCTGGTGTTCTTCGAGATGGTCAAGCAAAGCTACCAACACCTATATCGGCCGGGCAATTTCGCCTTCGGGCGATCGAAGCTGGTCGGCAAGGAAGTGATTCAGGAAGTGCTGATCGTCGGATCGGACGGCAAGGACTGGACAGCGATCTACGAGCTCGTCCCGCAGGCGGACGGGAGCTACAAGATCAATGGCGTAGTGATGGTGCAGACCGCACCCGGTCCGGCCCTCTGATCGTTTGTGCCGGCTTAAACCGGCGCAAGGTCGCCGCGCTCCCAGCCTTCCTGGGTCTCTGCCATGAAGTCTGCATAGCGCCCTTCCTCGATCGCCTTGCGGATTCCGGCCATCAGTTCCTGGTAATAGGCGAGATTGCTCCAGCTCAAAAGCATGCCGCCGAGCGATTCATTGGAACGGATCAGATGGTGCAGGTAGGCGCGCGAGTAATCCCGCGCCGCCGGGCACGAGGACTGTTCGTCGAGCGGCCGCGTATCTTCGGCATGGCGCGCATTGCGCAGATTGATCCGGCCGTAGCGCGTGAAGGCCAGTCCATGGCGACCGGAGCGGGTCGGCATGACGCAGTCGAACATGTCGATCCCGTGCGCGACCGACTTCAGGATATCGTCCGGCGTTCCGACGCCCATCAGGTAGCGCGGCTTCTCCGCGGGCAAGAGGGGGCAAGTCACGTCGAGCATGTCGAGCATCACCTCCTGCGGCTCGCCTACGGCAAGACCGCCGATCGCATAGCCCTTGAGGTCGAGCTCCTTCAGCGCCAGCGCGGAACGTTCGCGCAGCTTCGGCAGGTCGCCGCCCTGCACGATGCCGAACATTGCCTTGCCGGGCTGATCGCCGAAGGCGACCTTGCAGCGTTCCGCCCAGCGGATCGACATCTCCATTGCGCGCTCGATTTCGCCCGGCTCGGCCGGTAGCGCGACGCACTCGTCAAGCTGCATCTGTATGTCGCTGTCGAGCAGTCCCTGGATTTCGATCGAGCGTTCCGGCGACATATGATAGAGCGCGCCGTCGACATGGCTCTTGAAGGTCACGCCCTGTTCGTTGAGCTTGCGCAGGCTCGAGAGCGACATGACCTGAAAGCCGCCGCTGTCGGTCAGAATAGGTCTTTCCCAACGAATGAAGGTGTGCAGGCCGCCGAGCCGCGCAACACGTTCGGCGCCGGGACGCAGCATCAAATGGTAGGTGTTGCCGAGAATGATGTCGGCGCCGAGTTCACGTACCTGATCGAGATACATCGCCTTGACCGTGCCGACGGTTCCGACCGGCATGAAAGCCGGCGTCCGGATTGTCCCGCGCGGCATCGAAACCTCGCCGCGGCGCGCCTTGCCGTCGGTTGCAAGCAGCTTGAATTGAAACGTCTCGGTCATTGGTCTTTCCGGAAGAGCAGGCTTGCATCGCCATAGGAATAGAAGCGGTAGCCGGCGGCGATCGCATGGGCATAGGCGCCACGCATCGTTTCCAAACCGGCGAAGGCAGACACCAGCATGAACAAGGTCGATTTCGGCAGGTGAAAATTGGTCATCAACATATCGACGGCACGGAAGCGGTAGCCGGGAGTGATGAAGATCCCGGTCGGCCCCGACCAGGGATGGATCTTCCCGTCCTGCGTCGCGGCACTCTCGATCAGCCGAAGCGATGTCGTCCCAACGCAGACGATGCGTCCGCCGCGCGCCCGAACCGCGTTGAGCCTTTCGGCGGTCGCCGCGTCCACATGGCCGATTTCTTCGTGCATCACGTGATTGTCGGTGTCATCGGCCTTGACCGGCAGGAAGGTACCCGCCCCGACGTGCAGCGTGACGAAGTGGCGCTCGATACCGGCCTCGTCAAGCTCGGCAAACAGCCGATCGGTGAAGTGCAGGCCCGCCGTCGGAGCGGCGACGGCTCCTTCCTCGCGGGCGTAGACCGTCTGGTAGTCGGTCCGGTCGCGTGAATCCTCGGGGCGCTTGGAAGCGATGTAAGGTGGCAACGGAATGTGCCCCACTGACATGATCGCCTCGTCGAGCACCGGACCGGAAAGGTCGAAGCGAAGCGTGACCTCGCCTGCCTCGCCCTTATCTTCAACGGTTGCATCGAGCGAACCCAGCAGGCAGGCATTGCCGCCATGGCCGAAGCTGATCCGGTCGCCGGGCTTCAGCCGTCGCGCCGGCCGCGCAAACGCCTTCCAGCGGTCGGGGGCGACGCGCATGTGCAGCGTCAATGAGACCTGCGTGGCAACATCCTCGCCGCGTCGGCGAATGCCCTCGAGCTGGGCCGGGATGACCTTCGTATCGTTGAAGACAAGCGCGTCGCCGGGCCTGAGGAACGAAGGCAGATCGAGCACGCCGTGGTCGGAGAGAACGGGCTCCGCTTCAGGCCGCACCACGAGCATGCGGGCGCTGTCACGCGGGCTCGCGGGCCTCAGCGCAATGGAAGTCTCTGGCAGGTCGAAATCGAACAGGTCTACGCGCATAGAGGGGCCGAACAAAAGCAAACCCGCCCCGGTGGCTTAAGCGCGACCGGGGCGGGTCTGTGCATTAGCGCAAATCAGGCGTCCGCGGCAACCCGCATGGAGACGATCGAGTCGGGATCGCGCACCGGTTCGCCGCGCTTGATCTGGTCGATGACTTCCATGCCGTCGATGACCTGGCCCCAGACGGAGTACTGCTTATTGAGCCAGGGAGCGTCGGTAAAGCAGATGAAGAACTGGGAGTTCGCCGAATTCGGCATCTGGCTGCGGGCCATCGAGCAGGTACCGCGCACATGGGAAATCTCGGAGAACTCGGCCTTGAGGTCCGGCTTGGAGGAACCGCCCATGCCGGCGCGCGCCGGGTTGAAGTGCTCGCCGCCGGTCTTGCCGTACTGCACGTCGCCGGTCTGCGCCATGAAGTCCTCGATCACGCGATGGAAGACGACGCCATCATAGGCCCCCTCGCGCGACAATTCCTTGATGCGGGCGACATGGCCCGGAGCCACGTCCGGCCGAAGCTCGATCACCACCCTGCCCTTGGTGGTCTCCATGATGATCGTGTTTTCCGGATCCTTGATCTCGGCCATGGTTTTTCTCCTTCTGTCTGATCCTATTTGCCGACCTTGACGCTGATCATGCGGTCAGGGTCCGTGACGGCGCCGTTGTTGGCGTCGTCGCCAAGCTTGATCTTGTCGACATTCTCCATGCCTTCGACGACCTTGCCGACGACCGTGTATTGGCCGTTGAGGAAATCGCCCGGAGCGAACATGATAAAGAACTGCGAGTTGGCGCTGTCCGGGCTCTGCGAGCGCGCCATGCCGATGGTGCCGCGCTCGAAGGGAACATCCGAGAACTCTGCCTTGAGGTCCGGCTTCGAAGAACCACCCGTGCCGGCAGCCTCCGGCTGGAAGCCGTCTTTCATGTCGCCATACTGAACGTCGCCGGTCTGGGCCATGAAGCCTTTGATCACCCGATGGAAGGCGACGTTGTCGTATTCGCCGGCGGCGGCCAGTTCCTTGACCTGCTGCACATGCTTCGGCGCGATGTCCGGACGCAGCTCGATGACGACCGGGCCGTCCTTGAGCTCGATCGTCAGAAGGTTGTCGCTCGACTGCGCCTGGGCGCCTCCCGTGAAGGTGGCGAGCGCCAGGGCGCCTGCAAAAGCGAATTGGAGGATTTTCATGCGTTCTCCTTGCGTGGTGGAAGCTCAGGCTTGGTGCTTCGCCTGCAGCGCCTGAAAGACCGCCCTGGGAACAAAGGCGCTGACGTCGCCGCCCATGGCTGCGATCTGCCGGACCAATGTGGCCGTAATGGGCCGGGATGCTGTCCCCGCGGGCAGAAACAGTGTCTGGATATCGGGGGCCATTTGCCTGTTCATGCCGGCCATCTGCATCTCGTAGTCGAGATCCGTGCCGTCCCGCAGCCCACGCACCAGAAGGCTTGCGCCATGCTGACGGGCGGCATCGACGACCAGGTTGTCGAAGGCAACGACGGCGATGTCCCCCGCTCTTTCCGGCAGGAATTCGCCAAGCGAGCGGCGGATCAGACCTGCCCGCTCGTCGAAGGAAAACAGCGGCGTCTTGCCGGGATGAATGCCGATCGCGACGATCACCCTCGACGCTACGTTGAGCGCCTGAACGAGCACATCAAGATGACCGTTCGTCATCGGATCAAAGGAGCCGGGATAGAAAGCCGTGGTCATCGCGCCTGTTTCCGTTTGGTGAAGCCTTTTGTCACGGACCGCGGCCAACCGCAAGGGTGGCGCGATCCGCCTTGCCCTGTTCCACCGGAAACAGCAGCGACCGAAGGATGAATGCTAGATGAAGCCAATGTTCAAGATAGCTTCACACCGGAAGTTGTAGCCTGAAACAACAAGTGAATGGAACTTTTCCAAATGGCATGCCGTTGTAGCAGCTGAAAGGAGACGGACATGGGACTTGCTCTGTTTTCGATGGCGATGTTTTTCGCGATGATTTTTGCGACGATCCATGCGCTTCGCAACGAGGCCCGTGACCGCGTGACGGTCCTGTCGGCAGCAACAGATAGGCTGAGGAGAAAATGAGGGCGACAGCGACGGTAAGAATGTCGCCATCGCCTTGATATGAATGCCTCCAGGAAACTTCTGCCAGGAAGTTTCACAACAAGCGGTCTCATTTCTTCCCCTGATGAGACCGCTCATTATGAGCCGGACGGCATCCCCTGCCCGTCCGGCTATTCTTTTGCCCGGTTCGTGTATCGCTCGATTGCAAAGGCAATCACACGACAATGGGGCTGCGCATCGAATGGATGAGGCGGAAGAAGCGCCAGTTGAGCAGCAGGGCGGCCGCCGCCAGCCCCAGCACGAATCCAAACCAGACGCCGACGCCGCCGAACTCTAGCGGAAAGGCGAAGACCCAGGCGCAGACGAAGCCGATCGGCCAATAGGAAATCATCGCCAGGATCATCGGCACGGTCGTGTCCTTCAGGCCGCGCAGCATGCCGGCGGCGATCGCCTGGAGCCCATCGACCAATTGGAACGCGCCCGCAATGACAATCAGCGGACCGGCGAAGGCAAGCACTTCGGCGGCATCGGGCCGGGCGGTGTCGAGATAGAGGGTCGCGAGTTGGTAGGGAAGCAGCGCAAAGATCGTGCTGCCGATGGCCGCGAACCCGCAGCCGAGGGCGAGCACGGCGACGGCGGCGCGCCGGACGCCGACGAGATCGCCGCTGCCATAGGCGAGACCGACGCGCACCGTGCCCGCCTGGGCAAGGCCGAGCGGAATCATGAAGGCGATCGAAGCGAACTGGAGCGCAATGCCATGCGCCGCGAGCTCGATGGTGCCGATCGTCCCCATCAGCAGCGAAGCGACAGTGAAGAGGCTCACTTCCGCAAGGATCGTCAGCGAAATCGGAACGCCGAGATAGATGACCTCGCGGAAAGCCGGCCAGTCCGGGCGCCAGAAGCGCACGAACAGCTCATGCCGATCGAGTTCTGGCTGGCTGCGTATGTAGCCGATCGTCAGCGCTGCACCAAGCAGCGCCACGCCGAGAGCGGCGACCGCGGCACCGAATATGCCAAGCGCCGGAAAGCCGAAATGGCCGTAGATCAGCAGATAGCAGAGCACGGCGTTGAGAACCAGGGTCGCGAGTGTCACGTAAAGAATGATCCCGGCCCGCTCCAGGCCGCTGAGGAACGCCCGCAGCACCATGAAGATCAAGCTCGGAAAGATCGCCCATTGCGCGATATGGAGATACTCCGCTGCAAGAGCCGAGACCTCGGGCTTCTGGCCGGCGAAAAGCAGGATCGGCTCGGCCATCCAGAGGATCGGCGCGGTCATGAGGCCGTAGAGCAAGACCACCCACATGCCCATGCGCACGGAGCGGCGAACCGAAACTTGGTCGCCCCGACCCTGGGCCTGCGCGACCATGGGTACCACGGCATTTGCGAAGCCGCTGCCGAATATGAAGACGGTGAAAAAGAACTGTGTGGCAAGGATGATCGCCGCGAGCTGGACCGCCCCGAGCCTGCCGACCATCAGCACGTCGGTGGTATTGATGGCGAGCTGTGCGAGTTGCGCACCGATGAAGGGTACGCCGAGATAGACGCTGGCCCGGAAGTGGGTGCCCCACGAATTGTCGGTTTGTGCAGGCACAAGCTCTCGGTTCGCGGTCAGCATGGAATAATCCTCGCTCTGCGGCGCAATGGGCATCAAATTCTAGGAGTAAGCCGAATTACAGCACCACCGGGACGGGCGCCAGCGACAAGGCGGATCTGCTTAATTTTTCATCGGTCTATCAAGAAAATTGATCAATCCGCAGGCGCTTGCGATTGCGGCACAAACTGTTCCCGCGGACCGTTCACCGAAGTCGGCTCGGCATCCTGAAATGCACCGGCGTCGACGTGCCGCACCCGCAGCAGGAACACGGAAGGCTTGCGACGATCAGGCACGCCGCCACGGCATAAGGCGCGCCGGAGAACGAGTAACCGGCTGCAGGGCCTGTGAAGAGGGCAAAGATCTGTGTGAAGAGAAGCGGTCCGAGGATCGTCGTTATGCTCGAAATGCTGGTGAGAGCGCCTTGCAGTTCGCCTTGCGCCGAGGGCGGCACGTGGACCGACGCGATGCTGCGCAATGGCGGATCGGCGAGACTTTCGAGCGCCGTCGCGACGATTACCGCATAAACCATCCAGCCCTGCCAGGCAGCCGCGTAGCCGGCCATGCCAAGCGCCGTAAAGACGAGACCAAGCGTCGCCGTTCTTCGCTCACCCAATTGCGACACGACGCGCGGCAGGACGACCGCCATCACCAGCGCTCCGCCAACGCCAAAGATGCCGAGTGACAGTCCGATCTGCCCTTCGCTCCAGCCGTAGCGGTAGGACGAAACGAACGACCAGACCGCCGGATAGACGGCATGGGCGAGCCAATAGAGAAAGAAGACGAGACCCACCCAGCCGATGCCTGGATAGCTGCGCATCTGCTTCAGCGCGCCGAGCGGATTTGCCCGATGCCACTCGAAGCGGCGCCGATTTGCCGGATGAAGCGTCTCGGGCAGCATGAACAGGCCGATCGCGAAGTTGACGAAGGACAGCGCGGCGGCGCCGTAAAAGGGGACGCGCGGACCCAGTTCGCCGAGGAGACCGCCGATCACTGGACCGAGCGCGAATCCCGTGCCGAAGGCGATGCCGATCAACCCGAAGTTCCTGGCGCGGTTGCTATCGTCGCTGACGTCGGCGATGAAGGCGGAGGCAGTGCCAAAGCTCGCGCCGCTGATGCCGGCGAGAATGCGGCCGACAAACAGCATCCAATAGCTCGTCGCCAGCGCGCAGATCAGATTGTCGATCGCGAACGTCAAGACCGAGGCCAGCAGGATCGGCCGCCGTCCGAACCGGTCGCTCAAATTGCCGATCACCGGCGCAAAGAGAAACTGCATCCCCGAATAGACGAGCAGCAGCCAGCCGCCCTCGATAGCAGCCTCGCCGACATTCGCCCCGGTCAGTTCCTGAAGATAGCTCGGCAGCACGGGCACGATGATCGCGATGCCCATGATGTCGAGAAGCAGAATCAAGAAGACGAGGAACAGGCCGCGTCGCACGAATTTCTTGTCGAGCATGAAGCTCCCCTCCCCGCTGTCCGCCGCAGCGGAGACAGAACAAGAACGACGTCACCAAATAAGGTTTATCGCATCGTCTGGACCGAAACAATGCAAGAACATTTCAAAGGTTCTTATCGGAATAATCACAATCACGAATGAGTCTCCGTGCCGCGCCTGCGTTCATCGCGACGACTGTCGCTGCCGTGCCTTCAGGAAATCGACGAAGGCGCACAGCGGCGGCGGCATATGTCGCCGGCCCGCGTAATAGAGATAGGGTCCGGGGAAGCTGGTTACCCATTCTTCCAGAATAGGAACGAGGCGCCCGGCTTTGATTTCCGGCACCAGGAATTCTTCGAAGGTCCGGATAATTCCGAGCCCGTCAACGGCAGCGCTGATCTCGAGATCGATTGTATTGGCGAGCACTGTTGCCGGCGGCGCAACGGTGATTGCCGCCTCGCCCTCGCCGAATTCCCAGGGCAATGCGATGCCGTTCTGAAACCGATGGCGGATGGTGGCGTGATCGAGGATATCGCGCGGATGCCGCGGCACGCCGCGCCGGGCAAGATAGGTGGGTGCGGCCGCCGTTATGTAGCGCTGCACCCGCGGCCCGATCGGTATGGCGATCATGTCCTTTTCGAGTCGCTCCTCGTAACGCACACCCGCATCGAAACCGGCGGCCAGAACGTCGATGAATCCGTCGTCGGCGGTAACTTCCAGGGCGATCGCCGGATGAGCCTGGAGAAAGGGACCGACGATGGCGGGCAGGATTTCACGCGCAACGATTGTCGGCACGTTCAACCGCAAGGTTCCAGCCGGGTTGTCGCGTTCGCTGGCCGCTTGGTCGAGGGCGCCAGTGATCTCGCCGAGCGCTGGGGTCAACCGCTCGACGAGGCGCCTGCCGGCCTCCGTCACCGTGACGCTGCGCGTGGTGCGATTGAGCAGCCTGACGCCCAGCCTGGATTCGAGCCGCCGCAGCGCTTCGCTGAGTGCGGAGGCCGATACGCCCCGCTTCTTCGCGGCCGTGCGAAAACTGCGTTCGCGCGCCACAGCTGCGAAGGCGTCGAGATCGGCAAGGGGAAGGTCGTCCATTGTGCGATAATCCGTACAAGCTGTCGCGTGAATACCGGATTATCGCACAGAGCGACCAGGAGTAAACCTTGCAGCGACGAAACGGCCGCAAGGCCTCGCCAAGGAGAAGTGAGATGCAGATAGTTTCGCTAGGCACGTCCGGCCCAGAGGTCTCGGCGATTGGCCTCGGCTGCATGGGGATGTCGGGTATGTACGGTCCGGCCGATCGGGCAGAAAGCATTGCTACTATTCATGCTGCACTCGAAGCCGGCATCACGCTGCTCGATACGGGCGACTTCTACGGCATGGGGCACAACGAAATGCTGATCCGCGAGGCGCTCACGGGCGGGCGTCGCGACAAGGTGCAACTGAGCGTCAAGTTCGGTGCGCTGCGCGATGCGGCCGGCGGCTGGTCCGGTTACGATGGACGGCCGAAGGCGGTGCGGAATTTCCTCGCCTACAGCCTTCAACGCCTCGGCGTCGACCATATCGATATCTATCGCCCCTCCCGTCTCGACCCGGATGTGCCGATCGAAGAGACGATCGGAGCAATCGCGGACATGGTGAAGGCGGGTTACGTTCGCCATATCGGCCTGTCCGAGGTCGGAGCGGAGACGATCCGCCGCGCCGCCGCCGTCCATCCCATCAGCGACCTGCAGATCGAGTATTCGCTGATCTCGCGAGGAATTGAGGACCAGATCCTCCCGACGTGCCGAGAACTCGGGATAGGCATCACCGCCTATGGCGTGCTGTCGCGCGGCCTGATCAGCGGTCACTGGCAGAAAGACGCGGCCAAAAACGGCGATTTCCGAGCCATGAGCCCCCGCTTCCAGGATGGCAATCTCGAACAGAACCTCGCTTTGGTCGAAGCGTTGAGACGCATTGCGGCCGACAGGGGCGCGACGGTGGCGCAGATCGCCATTGCCTGGGTCGCCGCTCAGGGCAGAGATATCGTGCCGCTCGTCGGTGCCCGGCGGCGCGACCGTCTTTCCGAGGCGCTTGGCTCGCAGGCGGTTCGTCTGGATGCCGGGGATCTCGCCGCAATCGAGCGCGCCGTTCCGAAGGACGCTGCCGCCGGTGCGCGCTATCCCGAGGCACAGCTTGTCCATATGGATAGCGAACGGCGGGGATAACGGTGCATAACTGGCCGGGCTTGGCCCGGCCCGTCCGAAGTTTCAAACCGAACCGGAGAAGGTGTCACAGTCCGACATCCTGCCGCTGTCGAAGCCGCGCCTGAACCACTTCATCCGTTGCTCCGAGGTGCCGTGGTTGAAGCTCTCCGGCACGACATAGCCCTGCGTGCGTTTCTGCAGCGTGTCGTCACCGATCTGGGTCGCGGCATTGAGTGCCTCTTCGAGGTCGCCGCGCTCCAGCAAGCCCTTCTGTTCGGTGTATTTGCCCCAGATGCCGGCAAAGCAATCCGCCTGTAGCTCGACGCGGATCGACATCTGGTTCGCCTCGACCTCGCTCATGCGCTGACGCATCTGATTGAATTTCGGCAGGACACCGACCAGGTTCTGAACGTGGTGGCCCACCTCGTGTGCCAGGACATAGGCTTGGGCGAAATCGCCGGCCGCCTCGAACTTCTGTGCGAGCTCCTCGAAGAAGCTCATATCGAGATAGACCTTGCGGTCGCCCGGGCAATAGAAGGGGCCTGACGCCGCCTGGGCGAACCCGCAGGCCGACTGGACGGCACCGTTGAAGAGCACCAGCTTCGGCTCCTCGTATTGTTGGCCGCCGGCCTGGAAGATGCCGTTCCAGGTGTCTTCGGTTTCCGCAAGCACGGTCGCCATGAACGACTTCATTTCCTCTTCTTCGGCCGAGCCGCGCGGCGCCTCAGAACCATCACTCTGCTCGAAGCCGGGCATGTTCACCGGGCCACCCTCGAGCACCTGGAGCATGTCGATGCCCATGGCCCGGAGGATGAAATAGAGGATGACGAGGAAGATGATCGTGCCGAAGCTCAAGCCACCGCCGGCGCGACGCATGCCGCCCCCGCCGGTCGGGATGCGGAATCCTCCGCCGCGGCCGAAGGGGCCGCCTCCAAGGCCGCCGGGGCTTGCGCCCCGCTGATCCTCGACGTTGCTGGACTGGCGGCGACCCTTCCATTCCATGATCTGTCCTCCGGAGACGTCGCTTCCACCTTGGCGCGTTGAATAGTTATATGCCCGCACGACGATCCATGTAAAACGCAATCGTCACGGGGCGGTTTCATCTGACGGGTCATTTTCTGCGGTAACTCCGACCCCTGCGCGCCTGAGCGGCGGATGACGTCGCTTTGCTTTCGCGCTCCCATTCACGAGGAGCGGCACCAAGGTGCATGGAGCGCTGGTGACCGCGCCATCCGAACAGGCCGCGGACCGCAAGCGAATATCGGTGAGCGAGGCCGCTTTGACCGATGCTTCCGAATATCTTCGCTTTATTGTCGATTCCGGAATTTTCGGGGTTTCGCTGGCAAAGACATTTGCCTATAAGCCGCTTCTAGCCTGAAAACACCATTCATTGCGCACCCGGCCGGTGATCTCCCACCTCGGCCGGTTTTTCGCGCAACCAGAAAACGGATGAGAACCATGCCGAAGCGCCAAGATATCAAATCGATCCTCATCATCGGCGCGGGACCGATCGTGATCGGCCAGGCATGCGAGTTCGATTACTCCGGCACCCAGGCTTGCAAGGCGCTCAAGGAGGAAGGCTATCGCGTCATCCTCGTCAACTCCAACCCGGCGACGATCATGACCGATCCTGGGCTGGCGGACGCGACCTATGTCGAGCCGATCACGCCCGAAGTCGTCGCCAAGATCATCGCCAAGGAACGCCCCGATGCGCTGCTGCCGACCATGGGCGGCCAGACGGCATTGAACACGGCGCTCTCCCTGCGCCGGATGGGCGTTCTCGACCGCTACAATGTCGAGATGATCGGCGCCAAGCCCGAGGCGATCGACAAGGCCGAGGACCGCGCCCTTTTCCGCGAAGCGATGGCCAAGATCGGGCTCGAAACACCCGAGTCGCGGCTGGCGAACGCCACCGACATCAAGGACCTGGACCGCAAAGCCCATGAGGCGGAACGTGCCGCGCTCAAGGCGAAATTTTCCGGTAACGACCTCGACTCGGCCCTCGACGAGCTCGAGAACAAGTGGAACCTCGGCGAAGGCGACCGCAAGCAGCGCTATGTGAACCACGCCATGGCGATCGCCGCGCAGGCGCTCGACGATGTCGGCCTGCCGGCGATCATCCGGCCGTCCTTCACGCTGGGCGGCACGGGCGGTGGCATCGCCTACAATCGGTCGGAATTCTTCGAAATTGTCGGCAGCGGTCTCGATGCGTCGCCGACGACCGAAGTCCTGATCGAGGAGTCGGTGCTCGGCTGGAAGGAATATGAAATGGAAGTCGTCCGCGACAAGGCGGACAATTGCATCATCATCTGCTCGATCGAAAACATCGACCCGATGGGCGTGCATACGGGCGATTCGATCACCGTCGCGCCGGCGCTGACGCTGACCGACAAGGAATATCAGATCATGCGCAACGCCTCGATCGCGGTCTTGCGCGAGATCGGCGTCGAAACCGGCGGATCGAACGTGCAGTTCGCGGTCAATCCGGAAAACGGCCGCCTGGTTGTCATCGAGATGAACCCGCGCGTCTCGCGCTCTTCGGCGCTCGCTTCCAAGGCCACCGGTTTCCCGATTGCTAAGATCGCCGCCAAGCTTGCTATCGGCTATACGCTCGACGAACTGGAGAACGACATCACGGGAGGAGCCACGCCGGCCTCCTTCGAACCGTCGATCGACTATGTCGTCACCAAGATCCCGCGCTTTGCCTTCGAGAAGTTCCCCGGCGCCGAGCCGACGCTGACCACGGCAATGAAGTCGGTCGGCGAAGTCATGGCAATCGGCCGGACCTTTGCGGAATCGCTGCAGAAGGCGCTTCGGGGGCTCGAAACGGGACTGACCGGTCTCGACGAGATCGAAGTTCCGGATTTCGACGAGAACGGCGACGGCCGCAACGCCATCCGCGCCGCGATCGGCACGCCGACCCCCGACCGGCTGCGCATGGTCGCCCAGGCGCTGCGCCTCGGCATGACAGAGGCGGAAGTGCACGAGGCCTGCAAGATCGATCCCTGGTTCATTGCCCAGCTCAAGGCAATCGTCGACATGGAGACCCGCATCCGGGAGCACGGCCTGCCGCAGGATGCGGAAAACCTCAGAATGCTGAAAGCGATGGGCTTCTCGGATGCGCGGCTTGCGACGCTCACCGGCAAGCGCCCGAAGGAAGTGGCGGAATTGCGCAACGCGTTGAACGTCCGCCCGGTCTACAAGCGCATCGACACCTGTGCGGCCGAATTCGCCTCGCCGACCGCCTACATGTATTCCACTTATGAGACTCCGTTCGTCGGCGCGGCCCGCTCCGAGGCACAGGTCTCCGATCGCAAGAAGGTCGTCATTTTGGGTGGTGGCCCGAACCGGATCGGCCAGGGCATCGAGTTCGACTATTGCTGCTGCCACGCGGCCTTCGCGCTGAAGGATGCCGGCTACGAAGCGATCATGATCAACTGCAACCCGGAAACCGTTTCGACCGACTATGATACCTCCGACCGGCTCTATTTCGAGCCGCTGACGGCGGAAGACGTGATCGAGATCATGCGCGCTGAACAGGAAAACGGCACGCTGCACGGCGTCATCGTGCAGTTCGGCGGCCAGACGCCGCTGAAGCTTGCCGAGGCGCTCGAGAAGAACGGCATCCCGATCCTCGGCACGGCACCCGACGCGATCGATCTTGCCGAAGACCGCGACCGTTTCCAGAAGCTGCTGATGAAGCTCGACCTCAACCAACCGCGCAACGGCATCGCCTACTCCGTCGAGCAGGCGCGCCTCGTCGCCGCCGAAATCGGCTTCCCGCTGGTCGTGCGCCCGTCCTATGTCCTCGGCGGCCGCGCCATGCAGATCATCCATTCGGAAAGCATGCTGCAGACCTACCTGCTCGATACGGTTCCGGGACTTGTGCCGGAAGACATCAAGCAGCGCTATCCGAACGACAAGACCGGCCAGATCAACACGCTGCTCGGCAAGAATCCGCTGCTCTTCGACAGCTATCTGACCAATGCGATCGAGGTGGACGTCGATTGCCTCTGCGACGGCAAGGACGTCTTCGTTTGCGGTATCATGGAGCATATCGAGGAGGCCGGCATTCACTCCGGCGACTCGGCCTGCTCGCTGCCGGTACACTCGCTCGACAAGAACCTCGTCGACGAGCTCGAGCGCCAGACGGCGGCGCTCGCCAAGGCGCTGAACGTCGGCGGCCTGATGAACGTGCAGTTCGCCATCAAGGACGGCACGATCTACGTCCTCGAAGTCAACCCGCGCGCGTCCCGCACGGTTCCCTTCGTCGCCAAGACGATCGGCGCGCCGATTGCGAAGATCGCCGCCCGGGTGATGGCCGGGGAAAACCTGGACGATGCGATCGCCGCCTATGGCAAGAAGCCGGATCCGCGCAATCTCAAGCACATTGCCGTCAAGGAAGCCGTGTTCCCATTTGCACGCTTCCCGGGGGTCGACACCCTCCTCGGCCCGGAAATGCGCTCGACCGGTGAAGTGATCGGCCTCGATACGGATTATGCGCTGGCCTTCGCCAAGTCCCAACTCGGCGCCGGTGTCGACCTGCCGCGCGACGGAACGGTTTTCGTCTCGGTGCGTGACGAGGACAAGGTACGGGTGCTCCCGGCCATCCGCGTTCTCGCGGATATCGGCTTCAAGGTCGTGGCAACTGGCGGTACCGCCCGCTTCCTCGGCGAACACGGCATCACCGCCACCAAGATCAACAAGGTGCTCGAGGGGCGGCCGCACGTCGAGGACGCGATCCGCAACCGCCAGGTCCAGCTTGTCATCAACACCACGGACGGAAACAAGGCGATCTCCGACTCGAAGTCGCTCCGTCGTGCGACGCTGATGCAGAAGGTTCCCTACTACACGACCATGGCGGGGGCCGAGGCGGCGGCGCAGGCCATCAAGGCGCTGAAGGCCGGGAGCCTCGAGGTGCGTCCGCTGCAGAGTTATTTCGACGCTTGACGGAAAGACTTGGCGTCCCCGGAATTCGCGGGTACGCCACCGCACGCTCCTGAATACAAACTGAACGTCTGGTTCAGGCCTCATTCGGGTACGGCGTGGTTTTCTGGCCCCATGAGCAGCGAAGCCGACGTCAACCGGCAACGCGCAGGACTGGGGCAACGACGTGCGGCACTATTTCTTCGATCTCCACTGGGATGACGAAAGCTTCATCGACGAGGAGGGTATCGCCCATTTCGACGATGGTTCGGCGCTCTATTACGCCCGACGCATTGCCGACAAGATCGGCCGCGACGTCGACTATGGATCTCTGAAAGTGGAGGTGCGATCGAGCGAGGGCAGGTTGCTGGCGACCGTTGCGCCATCCGGAGGCCGCGGCTGCGAGCAATTTGCCTTGATTGATAGGCGCCGCCCGGGCCTGTTCCGCTATCAGCGAGAGAGCGCTGTTTCCGCCGGCGGGACTGCGGCCCTTATTTGAACTGCGCGGCGGGAGGCTCCTGCCGCGTCAAGCGCAGAGTTCGGATCGCGAAGAAGAGCGAAGCGGCGGCAATGACGCAGGCCAGTGCAAACACGATGAGCAGCGACGAGGACAAGGTTTGCTCGCTGACGTCCTCTTCGAAGCCGAAAGCGTTGGCGGTTACGCCGAAAAGAGCGGCGCCGATCGCGTAACCGGCCGATTGCAGCGTCGGCAGCAGCGCCGACGTCTTGTCGCGTTCCTCTCTGGTCGACACGTCCATCAGAAATTGGCTGAGTGTTCCCCAGCTGATCCCGAAGCCGCTCCCGATTGCAACCTGCCCGATGAACACCAGGCGGTGTTCGCCGCTGCCGACGGCGAGCGTCAGTCCGATGAGGCCGAGGCAAAGAATCAGCGGTCCCGTCCACATCAGCCGAATGCGCACCGCGTGCGAGGGCAGGCTGGCGACGAATATTGCGGTTGCACTCCAGGACATGGCCATCAACGCGCTGGAAAAGCCGGCGGCCGTCGGTCCGAAGCCCCACAGCTGCTGCATGGAATAGACGAGATAAACGGAGCCGGACGCCTGGGCGAGCGGCATCAACAGAACGACCCAGAGGCCGGTGCCGAGTGCGGTGCGGATCGAGAATGCTCCGAACGGCAGAATGGGATGTGGCGATCTGCGATCGGATCGGATCGCAACTATGAAAACGGCGATTGCCATCATCAGCAGAACCGCCATCCGATACCCGTTGCCGGCAGTATTGGAGAGCGAGATCAACAAGACGCCGGCGCCGAAAGCGAGTAGTCGCAGCAGCGGAATTGCGCCCGCGGCTCCCTTGCCGTCCTTCGGCTGGCCGACGATCGTGATGACGAGCGCCAGGAAGACTGCCACGGCCGGTATGTTGACAAAGAAAGCGGCGCGCCACGACCAGTATTCCGTCAGCAGTCCGGAGATGAGCGGGCCGGCAAAGGCGGCAGAGGCCCAGACGATCGCTTCCGCGCCGAAGACCTTGGGAACGAGGCGCGGCGGAAAAAGCTCGGGTATCAAGGCGTAGCAAACACCGGCAATAATGCCCTCGCCCAATCCCTGCAGCAGCCTGCCGGCAAGCACTTGCGGCATGCCGGTTGCCAGGGTCGCGATGACGGTGCCCGTGGCGAAAACAAGTGCCGCGGCGATAAGCGTATTGCGCGCACCGAATCTTGCTTTCTGATTGGCGGCCAAGGCGCCGCCGATAATGGCGAAGACAAGATAGAGCGTGAAGGCCCAGGACAACAGGGCGGCGCCACCGAATTCCTCGACCGCCGTCGGCAGGGCCGTCGAAATGAAGAACTCGTTGAAGGCAAAGAGCGCGACGCCAAGGCACAATGTCACGGTTGCAGCCAGATGCTCTCTCTTTAGCAACTCGCTCCAGCGGCCCTCACCGTCCCACTGCATCGTCACGCTGGAGGTCCTCGGATTCTCTTCGGCTACACTCATCGATTGGTTCCGATCGCTTGTTCATGGAACCGGACTGATACAACCTCAAGTGCTCTTGAGGTAAAGAGGGTTTCTCAGGTAACCCGCTTTTTTTTCGGAAAAGCTCGGGGCCGAACATGGCCCTGTCCAGGCCGTGAACCGGCGCGAAAAATCTGGCTTTCGCACTTCCGTTTCTGTTATAAGAACGGTTCGGATGTTTTCGGACGGTTCCGGTGCTTTGCTCCGGGGACCGTTTTCTTTTGCGTTGGCGCCGCCGAGAGGCGGCGCCGCGCGCTTGATAAAGGACAATGAAATGGTCGACAAAGTTCCGATGACCCAGGGTGGATTCGCCAATCTGCAGGAGGAGCTGCGCTGGCGCCAACAGGAAGAACGCCCGCGAATCATCGAGGCGATCGCCGAAGCACGTGCCCATGGGGACCTGTCGGAAAATGCCGAATACCATGCCGCCAAGGAGGCGCAGAGCCACAACGAGGGCCGTGTTTCCGAGCTCGAGGATCTGATCGCCCGGGCCGAGGTCATCGATCTTTCGAAGATGTCCGGCTCGAAGATCAAGTTCGGCGCGCGGGTCAAACTCGTCGACGAGGACACCGAGGAGGAAAAGACCTACCAGATCGTTGGTGACCAGGAAGCCGACGTCAAGGCCGGCCGAATCTCGATCTCCTCGCCGATCGCCCGCGCGCTGATCGGCAAGGAGGTTGGCGACTCGATCGAGGTGAACGCACCGGGCGGCTCCAAGGCCTACGAGATCCTCGCCGTTCAGTGGGGCTGATCGCCCGAGTCCGACAGCAGAAACATGGAAACGCGGCGGGGTAATTGGACCTCGCCCATCCCGTTCAGGGCGCGGCATTCGGTCCGCCCCCTCTTCCCCAAAGAATTGATGCTAGAGGCGCAAGGAGCGCGCGCACGTGGCCGATATCCGGGACATCGAGATTATTGCGCCCAATTTCAAGCGACGTCTCTCCGGTGTCACCTCGACGATCATCCAGCTTGTTCCCGTTCAGCGCAATCTTGGACAGAAGATCGCGGTGCTCGGACCTGGCCTCCCCACGAATTTGCCGTCGGTACGGTTTCGCGACCTGATCCACCTCTGGCGAACCCCGCCAGGCCGCCGCTGCCGCGTCTGGCATGCGCGCCGCAATGTCGAAATGCTGCCGGCTATACTCCTGCGTGATCTGCTGCGGATGAAGATCCGGGTCGTCTTCACCTCTGCCTCGCAGCGGCGGCATACCGGGTGGAGCAAGTTCCTGATCCGCCGGATGGACGCGGTGATCGCCACAAGCGCCAAGACCGCCGCCTATCTGGAGGTTCCGAGCACCGTAATCCTGCACGGAATCGATACGCATCGCTTCCGGCCCCCTATCGACAAGGCGACGGCGAAACGGGCGCTCGATCTCGATCCGTCGAGGAAATATGTCGGTTGCTTTGGCCGTGTTCGACATCAGAAGGGGACCGACCTCTTTGTCGACAGCATGATTGCCCTTTTGCCCGGTCGACCCGAATGGGGTGCGATCGTCGCCGGACGCGCCACCGGCCCTCACCTCGCCTTCGAGGCTGACTTGAAGGCTCGGGTCGCCAAAGCGGGACTGGCCGATCGCATATTATTCGTGGGCGAGCATACAAATATTCCCGATTGGTACAGGGCTCTCGATCTGTTCGTCGCACCGCAACGTTGGGAAGGTTTCGGCCTGACACCGCTCGAGGCGATGGCGAGCGGCGTGCCGGTCGTGGCAAGCGACGTCGGTGCCTTTTCCGAATTGATCTCAGAAGGGGCGGACGAATCCGGGCTGATCATTCCGGCCAATAGCCTCGAGGCGATGGTCGATGGTGCAGCCACATTCATGGATGATCTGCCGCGACTTGCCGCTGCCGGCGCGAATGGTCTGTCGCGCGCGTCCAGGGATTTCGCCATCGAGGGCGAAGCGCGGGCAATCGGCGCGATCTACGACAGGCTGATGCGCTAACCGGCGGGTTACCGCTTCGAGGCGAACAGCCTCAGATAGGCATCGGTGATCGCCTGCTTGGAGAACTGGCTGACCAGTGTCTCGTGTCCCCGTTCGGCGAGCGCGGCGCCCAAGCTGCGGTCGTTGGCGATTCGCTCGATCGCACGCGCGAAGCCATCGGCATCGCCGATGTCGACCATCAGACCGTTTTCGCTATCGCGCATGAACCATTGTGGGCCTTCGGAGCGACTTGAGACAACGGGGGTTCCCTGCGCCCAGGCCTCCAGGATCACATTGCCGAGCGGTTCGTGGCTCGAAGCCATGACGAACATGTCGGCGGCCGCCAGGAACGGCCTCGTGTCCTTTTGCCAACCGGCGAAGCGGAGCCGCTCGCTGACGCCGAGATCTGTCGCGAGCTTATGGAGGCTATCGCTTTCCTCGCCATCGCCTAGCAGCCAGAGGTAAACGCCGGGCACTTTGGCGACTGCCTCGATCAGCGTGTGGAAACCTTTCCGTTCCACAAAACGGCCCATCGACATGACGACCGGCGCGTCCTCCGGCGTGTCGAGCGTCGTCCGGCTGATCGGTTCCATACGCTCGGTGCTGGTGAAGTTGGAGATAACCTGAATGTCCCGCTTCCACCCGAGCTTGCGGACATGTTCGGCAATACCCGGCGTATTGCAGACGATGCAGTCCGTGTTGCGAAAATAGTCGAGGCGTGGCGGGTAATCGCCAAGGCGGGAAATCTTGATGCATCCCTTGTAGGCCGGCATCAGTTGGCTGGCGCGCGGTGCCCACGCCATCAGTGCGTCTGGCCTGTCGCGCCGCGCCATGTGCATCACCTTGCGTGGCAGAAGTAGCCGATCCAGCGACAGGTTCCGGAAATGGCTTTCCGTCATCTTGGTCGCACCTTCGATTTCGGAGCGCCACTGTCGGTCGGGCCGGATGACCGAGGTCTGCTCGACGCCGCGTTCGGCAAGGGCGTTGACGAGATGGACGAAAAAGCGTTCAGCGCCGCCATCCTTGCCGAAGTGGAAGTGCATGACCTTCATCGCTGCGCCGCACCCTTTGCGAAGAGCTCGAGATAGGCGTCGGTAATCGCCCTCTCGGAAAAGCGGGTCTGCAGCGTTTCGAGCCCGCCGGCGCTCAGTTTTTCCCGCAATCCCGGATCGCCGAGCAGCCGGCGGATCGCGCTTGCAAGGCCCTCGTCGTCGCCGCAGTCCACCATCAGGGCATCGCGCTCATGGGTCATCACCCAGGAAGGTCCTTCGGCTCGCGCCGCAATGGTCGGCTTGCCGGCTCCCCAGCCCTCGAAGCACACATTGCCGAGAGGCTCATGCGACGAATTGATCGCGAAGGCGTCACCGGCGGCGAGGTAACCATAGGCATTGGTCTGCCACCCGGGAAAGCGGACACGATCGCGTATGCCCAGTTGGTCGGTCAACCGCTCCAACTCTTCCCGCTCGGGCCCGTCTCCGAGCAGCCAAAGATGGGCACCGTCGACCTTCTGGATGGCGCGAAGCAGCCCGTCGAAGCCCTTGCGCTTGACGAAACGCCCCATGCCGACGACCACGAAGGCTTCGGCGGGCGTTTGCATCTCAACGCGCGCGATCGGCGCGACGGGTGTCGCACGGGTGAAATTCGCGATCACCTCGACGCCACGGCGCCAGCCGAATTCGCGCACCTTGGCGGCGATGTCCGGCGTGATGCAGACCAATGTCTCGACATTGGTGTAATAGCCAAGGTGCTCCGGATAGTCACCGAGACGGGAAATGCGGAAGGCATCCTTGTAGGGAGGCATGAAGCGGCTGGCGCGCAGTTGCCAGGCCATGATGACATCGGGCCGGAATTCCCTGAGGATACGTGACATCCGCCACTGCAGGAAGAATCGCGACAACGAGACCCGCCGGAAGACGCCCTCGTAGACCTGCGCGCTGCCCTCGATTTCGCCGCGCCAGCTGCGTTCGGGGCGGATCAGCACGCGCTGCTCGACGCCCCTGTCATGCAAGGCGTTGACCAGGTTCACGAAGAAACGTTCTGCGCCACCTTCCTTGCCGAAGTGAATGTGCATGACTTTCATAGGTCACCTTTTCCGGGCATTAGCGGGAAAGCGCGTCGTCGACATTTGGCCGGGCTTTCAGCGCATGGCGCTGATAAACCTTGGCCGCGGTCAGGAACGCATAGACCGACCCGGTCATCGCTTCGATGAAGCCCGGAAAGCCACAGCGCCACAGGCCGTTGCGGAAATAGAGCCGGTAGAAATAGAGCGGTGGGCCAAACAGCATCTTGTATGGCCGCACCGCCCTGCCCTCGGCAAACTGCTGATCCGCTTTGAGCGTCGAATACTTGTTTTCCTTGAGGATTTGTTCGTCGATGATCAGTGGCCGATAGTGCAGCAGGCTGCCGGAGCGGGCCGCGTCGACCTTGCCGTCCGGGACGATCCCTTCATGCACCTTCTGGCCTAGATCGTAGCGGCCGCGGCCGTTGCGGATCAGCCGAAGATTGCGCCGTTCCTGCACCTTTTCGGGCGTGTAACCGTAGCCGATCAGATAAGGTCGGCGCGCCACCCTCCAGCCGACGACTTCGGCCGGGGCGTTCAGGAGCGAAGCCAGCAAGGCCTTCAGCGCTTCATCGAACCGCTCGTCCGCATCGATATTGAAGCACCAGGGCTGGCCGCACTGCTCGAGCGCGAATTGCTTCTGCCCGGCATAGCCGCGCCATGGCTCATACATGAACCGGATTGGCCAGCCCTTATCGAGATAGGACTGCACCAGCGCCGCCGTCCCGTCGGTCGAGCCGGAATCAACGATGACAATCTCGGCGCATTGCTCGAGGCTCTCGATGCAATTGCCGAGATAGGCCACCTCGTTCAAGCAGATGATGAAAGCGGAAAGCGGGAGCTTTGGCGTCATGAGATCTTCTGACCGGCCGCCTGCGTGGCGCGAAAGGGCTCTTTGACTGACAACGGTGATGCTAGATCTCCACCTGGCAGGCGTCCTTCACTTGGCGGATCGTCAGCATCGTCCGTACCGTATCGACATTGTCGGTCGCAGTGAGCTCTTCAATAACGAAATCCTGAAAGGCCGCAAGGTTCTCGGCGACGCACTGAAGCAGAAAGTCGGATTCCCCCGAGACCATCCAGGCCTCCCGGACGAGCGGCCACGAGGCGGTGCGGGCAGCAAAGGCCTTGAGGTTGGCGTCCGACTGATGCTTGAGCCCAACCATGCAGAAGGCGACGAGATCGTAGCCGAGCGCGGAGGCATTCAGAAGCGCGCGGTAGCCGCGGATGACGCCGGCTTCCTCGAGTTTGCGAACGCGGCGCAGGCAAGGCGGCGCCGAGATGCCCACGCGTTCGGCCAATTCCACATTCGTCATGCGGCCATTGCCCTGCAACTCGCGCAGGATTTTCATGTCGATTGCATCGAGGTCGACGCGTAGGACCATCTTGCCAACATCCCCGTTTCCATGGACCTCGGTTCACGAGGTTCCTCTTGTTCGCCGCCAGCCGGTCTCGCCGGGGCGATATTTGTCATGCTGTGGGTAGCACGTAACTGTATCCCTGAACGAGAGTGCCGCGACTTGCGTGCACAAAAACCTTTCTGCCACCGCCGGCGGCCGCGCGACTTCGCCGTTTTCAGGCATCGGATTGGCTGCTTTCCAGCAAAAGCGATGCAAAAATGCCCGATCTGGTGTCAATTTCATGGTGCGGCCGCAAGCACTTGTGTGTATCAGCAGCAGTGCCCTTGAAAGAGCGCGCTGTGAATACCTAAACTAAGGCGATATTTTCGACCCGAGCCAGACATCGACCACCAGTCCGTCCGGCAAATTAAGGACCAAAGCATGACCGCCCGCCACACAAAAGTGCTGATCATCGGCTCCGGCCCTGCCGGCTACACGGCAGCGATTTATACGGCGCGTGCAATGCTTTCGCCCGTGCTCATTGCCGGCATGGAGCAAGGCGGCCAGTTGATGATCACCACGGATGTGGAGAACTATCCGGGCTATGCCGATCCGGTCCAGGGCCCCTGGATGATGGAGCAGATGCTGAAGCAGGCGATCCATGTCGGCACAGAGATCGTCAACGACATCGTCACCGATGTCGATCTTTCCGTGCGGCCGTTCCGTATCAAGACGGACAGCGGCACGGAATGGACGACCGACGCGCTGATCATCGCGACCGGCGCCAAGGCCAAGTGGCTCGGCATAGAGACCGAGCCGACTTTCATGGGGTTCGGCGTTTCCGCCTGCGCCACCTGCGACGGTTTCTTCTATCGCAACAAGGAGGTCATCGTCGTCGGCGGCGGCAACTCGGCCGTCGAGGAGGCACTCTATCTCTCGAACCTGGCCAAGGCGGTCACCGTCGTTCACCGCCGGGATGCATTCCGATCCGAAAAAATCCTGCAGGAACGCCTGTTCGCCAAATCGAACGTCAAGGTCGTCTGGGATCATGAGGTCGTCGAATATCTCGGTGCACCCGCAAAGCCGCCGATGCCCGCCTCGGTCAACGGCGTGAAGCTTCGCAATACCAAGACCGGCGCTATTTCCGAAATGGCGACCGATGGCGTCTTCGTGGCCATTGGTCATGCGCCGGCCGTGGAACTCTTCAAGGGCAAGCTGCGCCAGAAGCCGAACGGCTATCTCTGGACGGCGCCGGACTCGACCGCGACCGATGTTGCCGGGGTGTTTGCTGCCGGCGACGTGACGGACGACATCTATCGCCAAGCGGTCACCGCCGCCGGCATGGGCTGCATGGCAGCGCTCGAGGCGGAGAAATATCTGGCGGGTCATATGCCCGTCGCAATTGCAGCCGAATAGAAGCTGCAAAACGGGGCTGACGCCCCGCGTGGGAACAGACGCATCGGTGACGCGCGGAGGACTTGCCCTGTTCCTCCGAACGGTCCTTCATGGGGGATTTCATGTCGCTAGACTGGGACAAACTGCGCATATTTCATGCGGCGGCGGAGGCCGGCTCGTTCACGCATGCGGCTGACAAACTCCATCTCTCGCAATCCGCCATCAGCCGCCAGGTCAGTGCGCTCGAGCAGGATGTCGGCATCAAGCTGTTTCATCGCCATGCGCGCGGGTTGATTCTGACCGAACAGGGCGAAATGCTCTATCGGACGGCGCACGAAGTGCTGATGAAGCTCGAGAGCGTCAAGGCGCAGCTCAGCGAGACGACCGACAAGCCGGCGGCAAGCTGCGCATCACCACGACCGTCGGCCTCGGCCAGGGCTGGCTGACCGACAAGATCCAGGAATTCATGGCGCTCTACCCGGATGTCCAGGTGCAGCTCATTCTCGACAATGAAGAGCTCGACGTGAACATGCGGCATGCCGACTGTGCCATCCGCCTGCGCCAGCCGCAGCAGTCGGACCTGATCCAGCGCAAGCTGTTTACGGTGCACATGCACATCTATGCGGCACCCTCCTATATCAACAAGCATGGCGAGCCACAGTCGATCCAGGACATCGACAACCACCGCATCATCACCTTCGGCGAACCGGCACCCAACTATCTGCTTGACGTCAACTGGCTGGAGATCGCCGGTCGGGATCCGGACGATCCGCGCGTCTCGCACTTGCAGATCAACAGCCAGACCTCGATCAAGCGCGCCTGCCTGCTTGGTATCGGCATTGCCATGCTCCCCGACTACATCGTCGGCCGGGATCCCGGTCTGATGCAGCTGCCGATCAGTGCCGACATCCCCTCTTTCGATACCTATTTCTGCTATCCGGACGAAATGAAGAACGCCGCGAAGCTGAAGGTCTTCCGCGACTATATTGTTGCCAAGGCCCGCAACTGGAATTTTTGACGCCCGTCGCGATTGCCCGATTAATGGGCAATTGCCAATTCCGCCGTTACCTCATTGTTTTTCTTGAAGCTTTTTCGCTATGGCGAAACGCCCGGGCAACGCGATCCTATTGTGCGATGCAAAAATATGCAGGAATGCGCAGACGGCATGGCTGGCATGCATATTAAATGATTGCCCCTCGCCCAAAAAAACAGCATACCAAATCCAGCTGATGCATCTTTGGTGGCTTCTCCTCCCAGTGCCACCGCAGCAGCTGTTCCCCTCTGGAGGTTCTAATTACCTTCACAACTACAAGGGCCCAAGTTTTCTTGCGGCCCTCTTTTTTTGCCCGCAAACACGCACAGCCTTCAGTTGCGAAAATCTACCGCGGAGCCATTGAACGGGCGCGCGGCGTTCCCCATATAGCTTTTAGTTGGTGCATCTGGCGGCTTCCTCCTCCCCGGCCGTCGCATCAGCTGTTCCCCTCTGGAGGTTTCCAACCTTCACAACTGACAGGGCCCAAGTTCGCTTGTGGCCCTCTTTTTTTGTGCCGCGCCGGCATTGGTTGCATGCTGCCGGTTGCCGCATCTGCCCTGTTTCTCGTCGACAGCGAAAATGCTATTCATGATCCCTCGTTCATCGCCGAGGAGCCGTATGGTCAAACCGAG
Source organism: Sinorhizobium fredii USDA 205 (assembly GCF_001461695.1). Taxonomy (GTDB): domain Bacteria; phylum Pseudomonadota; class Alphaproteobacteria; order Rhizobiales; family Rhizobiaceae; genus Sinorhizobium; species Sinorhizobium fredii. The sequence continues at coordinate 34,030 of NZ_AUTC01000085.1, forward strand.
CAGAGCGGGCAGATGCCACATCTGGGGCAACCGAATGGGACGTCTGGCGCGCACTGCCGGGGCTACGCTGCTGTTCACAATGGCCCTTGCCGGTATCGGCAACGCCCGAACCGACGCTCCAGTCGCGCGCAAATGCGTCTACTCCGGTGTTTCCACGGCGAAGCCGCCGGTTTCCCTCTGCATCAGCCGAGAGAATTTCGCCCGGGACGTATGCGGCATCATCGAGCATTATGCCGAGGCGAACGGCCTGCCTGCCCCCTTCTTCGCACGGCTGATCTGGCGCGAAAGCCTCTTCCAGCCGGACGCCGTCAGCCCCAAGGGTGCCGAAGGGATCGCCCAGTTCATGCCCGGAACGGCGAAGCTACGTGGCCTGTCCAACAGCTTCGACGCCGTGGCCGCCCTCGGCAAGTCGGCCGAGTATCTGAGCGAGCTCAAGCTGCGCTACGGCAATCTCGGTTTCGCAGCTGCCGCCTACAATGCCGGCGAGGCCGGGCTGGAGCGGTTTCTGGAGATCGATTGGCTGCCCTACGAGACGCGCGACTACGTCCTGGCGATCACTGCCCACGCCGTGGAAGACTGGCGCGACAACCCGCCCAAATCGCTCGACCTCGCGCTCGACAAAAACAAGAACTTCCTGGATGGCTGCGTTGCGCTCGCCAACTCCCGGCAACTGCGCGATATCGTCATCGTCGATGAGGCCCCCTGGGCACCTTGGGGCGTCCAATTGGCAGCACACTATCGGAAATCCGTGGCGCACCGCCTGTTCCTCAATTCTGTCAAGCGCCTGCCGGCGCCAATCAGCCGCGAAAAGGCGCTTGTGGTGCGGGAACGCAATGGCAGTTTCGGTGGCAGAATACGCTATGCCGCCCGCATCGGCCGTGAGACCCGTGCGGAGGCGGACAAACTCTGCGCCACCATTCGCCGCAGCGGCGGAGCCTGCATCGTCTTCAAGAACTGACTTGCCACAGCGGCGCCATCCGGTCTTGACTTGCGCGCCCACAAAAAAGCCCGCCGATCGGCGGGCTCCTTGTTTGCTTATCGCTACCTCGGTCACTCCTCGGCGTCGGCTGGCGGTTCGGCCACAATGGCGTCGCCAGCCGTGACGATCTCCTCGATCTCGTCCTCGCCGTCCGGTTCGCTGATCCGTTCCACCGAGACGACCTTTTCGTCCTTGGCGGTGGAGAAGATCGTGACGCCCTTGGTGGCGCGGCTCGCCAGCCGAATGCCGTCGACCGGTACGCGGATGAGCTGGCCACCATCGGAAACCAGCATGATCTGGTCGTTGTGCTCGACCGGGAAGGCTGCGACGAGCTCGCCGATTTCCGCCGTCTTCGAGGTGTCCGTGGCGCGAATGCCCTTGCCGCCGCGGCCCGACGTGCGGAAGTCGTAGGAGGACGAGCGCTTGCCGAAACCTCGTTCAGAGAGCGTCAGGACGAATTGCTCGCGCTCTTTGAGTTCCTCATAGCGCTCATTGGAGAGTTCGCCACCGTTGGTGACCTCCTCGCCGACAAGCACGATCTCCTCGTCTTCGCCGGTTGCGGCGCGGCGTTCGGCTGCCGATCGTCTCAGATAGGCTGCACGCTCCCACGGTTCGGCTTCGACGTGGGCGAGGATCGCCATGGAGATGATCCGGTCGCCATCGCCGAGCGAAATGCCGCGCACGCCGATCGAATTGCGGCCCGCAAAGACGCGCACGTCGGAGACCGGGAAGCGGATGCACTGGCCGACCGCGGTCGTCAGCACCACGTCGTCGAATTCCGTGCAGGTCTCGACCGAGAGAATCTCGTCGCCCTCCTCGTCGAGCTTCATCGCGATCTTGCCGTTGCGGTTGACCTGGACGAAGTCGGAGAGCTTGTTGCGGCGCACCGTGCCGCGCGTCGTCGAGAACATCACGTCCAGGTTCTCCCAGGTCGTTTCGTCCTCGGGAAGCGGCATGATCGTCGTGATGCGTTCGCCGGGTTCCAGCGGCAGCATGTTGATCAGCGCCTTGCCGCGCGATTGCGGCGTGCCGATCGGCAATCGCCAGACCTTCTCCTTGTAGACGATGCCGCGCGAGGAGAAGAACAGAACCGGCGTATGGGTGTTGGCGACGAATAGCCGGGTAACGAAATCCTCGTCCCGTGTCGACATGCCGGAGCGGCCCTTGCCGCCGCGCCGCTGGGCCCGGTAGGTGGTCAGCGGTACGCGCTTGATGTAGCCGAGGTGGGAAACAGTGACCACCATGTCTTCCTGGGCGATCAGGTCCTCGTCGTCCATATCCGGACCGCCCTCGGCGATCTCGGTGCGGCGCGGCGTGCCGAACTCGTCGCGGACCGCCGCGAGCTCGTCCTTGACGATCTGCATGATGCGCAGCCGCGAGGAAAGGATTTCCAGATAGTCGCGGATCTCCTCGCCGATCTTGTTGAGTTCGTCGCCGATTTCATCGCGGCCGAGCGCGGTCAGGCGCTGCAGGCGCAGGTCGAGGATGGCGCGTGCCTGCTCTTCCGAGAGGTTGTAGGTGCCATCCTCGTTGATCCGGTGGCGCGGATCGTCGATCAGCCGGATCAGCGCATCGACGTCATGGGCCGGCCAGCGGCGCTCCATCAACTGCTCGCGCGCTGTCTGCGGATCGGGCGCATGGCGAATGAGCTTGATCACCTCGTCGATATTGGCGACGGCGATGGCAAGGCCGACCAAGACGTGGGCCCGGTCGCGGGCCTTGCGCAGCAGGTATTTCGTTCTCCGGCTAACGACTTCCTCGCGGAAGGAAACGAAAGCGCGCAACATGTCGAGCAGCGTCAGCTGCTCGGGCTTGCCGCCGTTGAGCGCCACCATGTTGCAGCCGAAGGAGGTCTGCAGCGGCGTATAGCGATAGAGCTGGTTGAGGATGACCTCGGCGTTGGCATCGCGCTTGAGCTCGATGACGACGCGATAGCCCTGCCGGTCAGACTCATCGCGCAGGTCGGAGATACCCTCGATGCGCTTGTCGCGCACCAGTTCGGCCATCTTCTCGATCATCGTCGCCTTGTTCACCTGATAGGGAATCTCGGTGATGATGATCTGCTCGCGATCGCCGCGCATCGGCTCGATATGGGCGCGGCCGCGCATGATCACGGAGCCCCTGCCCGTCTCATAGGCCTGGCGAATGCCGGCGCGACCGAGGATCAGCGCGCCGGTCGGGAAGTCTGGCCCCGGAATGATCTGCATCAGCTCCGGCAATTCGATCGCCGGATCGTCGATCAGCGCGATGCAGCCATTGATGACTTCGCTCAGATTGTGCGGCGGGATGTTGGTCGCCATGCCGACGGCGATGCCGCCCGCGCCGTTGACGAGCAGGTTCGGGAACTTCGCCGGAACGACCACCGGCTCCTGCAGCGTGCCGTCGTAGTTTTCGCGGAAATCGACCGTTTCCTTGTCGAGGTCGTCGAGCAGCGAATGGGCCGCCTTCTGCAGCCGGCACTCGGTATAGCGCTCGGCCGCCGGCGGATCGCCATCGACGGACCCGAAATTGCCCTGGCCGTCGATCAGCGGCAGCCGGAGCGACCAGTCCTGCGCCATGCGCGCCAGCGCATCGTAGATCGCCATGTTGCCGTGCGGATGGTATTTACCCATCACGTCACCGGTAACACGGGCGCATTTGACGTATTTCTTGTTCCAATCGATGCCGAGCTCGCTCATCCCGTAGAGGATGCGGCGGTGAACGGGTTTCAAGCCGTCGCGCACATCGGGAAGCGCACGGGAAACGATGACGCTCATGGCGTAATCGAGATAGGACCGCTGCATTTCCTCGATGATGGAAATCGGCTCGATGCCTGGCGGAGTTTTTCCGCCGCCGGGAGTGCTTTGTTCAGTCAATGTCGATCACGATCTTTGTTCAGAATCAGTCAGTTCTTATAGCCGAATGCCGCTTCAAGCGCCAATTTTGGCCAATGGTTTTGAACAGTCTTTTGCCGGTGTAACGGGCTTTTCTAGGGCACGCCTGCGCCAATCGGGAGGACTTCCCCAACAGGCGCCGGATCTGCTGGCATGCTCCCGCGTCAACCGGGTTTAAGCCATCGCGCAGCACTTGGCTAGCGCCCCTTTCCAAGCACGCATGGCTTGCCTAACAATGTGGCCCTGCCACCGGGAATACCGGGGCCAATCCGGAGGGGGAACGGATGTTCGATTTGGATCTGTTGATCAACGCGTTGACGACGCTGCTCGTCACACTCGATCCGCCTGGCCTTGCGCCGATCTTCCTGAGCCTCACGGTCGGATTGAGCCGGCAGGAGCGCTTCCAGGTTGCCACCCGCGGCTCGTTGATCGCCTTCTTCATTCTCGCTGCCTTTGCCCTCTTCGGCGACGGCATTCTTGGACTGCTGGGCATCTCGATCGGAGCCTTCCGCATCGCCGGCGGGCTGCTGCTCTTCTGGATCTCCTTCGAGATGATCTTCGAACGGCGCCAGGAGAGAAAAGAAAAGACCGGAGAAACGGCGGTGACCAAGGATCACATTCACAACATCGCCGTCTTCCCCCTCGCCCTGCCGCTGATCGCGGGTCCCGGGGCGATCTCGGCAACCATTCTTCTCGGCAGTTCCCTTCCCTCGGTCATCGGTCGCGCGCAACTTCTCATCGTCATCGCCGCGTCGATGGCACTGCTCTTTCTGGCACTTGTGATCGCTGATCGGATCGACCGCTTTCTCGGCGTTACCGGTCGGGCGATCCTGACCCGCCTCCTCGGCGTCATCCTTGCGGCGCTGGCCGTGCAGTTCGTCGTCGATGGCGTGCGCTCGGCATTTCAAGTCTAGCCCGAGAAAACGCAACGGCCCGCTCAGAGGCGGGCCGAATGTTTTTGCGGGTTTAATCCTGCCGATTAGAACGGGATGTCGTCGTCCAGATCGCGCGATAGGTTGCCGCCCTGGTTCGACTGGCCGCCGGAACGTCCGCCACCGGCGGATTGCCGCGGCTGATCGTAGTCTTCATAACCGCCACCGCCGAAATCGCTGCCGCCGCGAGCTGCGCCGCCGCCTTCGCCGCGGCCGTCGAGCATCGTCAGCGTCGAATTGAAGCCCTGCAGCACGACTTCGGTCGTATAGCGATCATTGCCGGTCTGGTCCTGCCATTTGCGTGTCTGCAATTGGCCTTCGATGTAGAGCTTGGCGCCCTTCTTCACATATTGCTCCACCACCTTGCAGAGACCTTCGTTGAAGACGACGACATTGTGCCATTCCGTCTTTTCACGGCGCTCGCCGCTGTTGCGGTCGCGCCAGGTCTCGGAAGTGGCGATCCTGAGGTTGGCGATCGGCCGGCCGTCCTGCGTGCGCCGGATTTCCGGGTCGGCCCCGACATTCCCGATCAAGATCACCTTGTTGACGCTACCAGCCATATCGCTTTTCCCGTGTTTCCGCCGAACCGCCGGCCCGGCTTTCAAATATCTCAAGAGCGCGCATCTTAGCGGCCAGCCGCCGCCGATACGCCCCGCATCCTACATAATCCACAGCTCATTTGGCAGGCCGCGGCTTATGTTTGTTCTTTTTTTGTTCTAATATTCCCCTATTATCCTGTCAACCGAATCGCAATTGAGCCGCCTCTTTGCCGATTGCGCCTCGACATGGGCGTTCTCGTCATTACATAGGAGGCTTTCAACCGACATGCAAAACTGGCTTCCGATGAGCGAACTCAAGACCCTCTCCATTCGCGGCGCGCGCGAGCATAACCTCAAGGGCATTGACCTCGACCTGCCGCGCAACAAGTTGATCGTGATGACCGGCCTCTCGGGCTCCGGCAAGTCCTCGCTCGCCTTCGACACCATCTATGCGGAAGGTCAGCGCCGCTATGTCGAAAGCCTGTCGGCCTATGCCCGGCAGTTCCTGGAGATGATGCAGAAGCCGGATGTCGACCAGATCGACGGGCTGTCGCCGGCGATCTCGATCGAACAGAAGACGACGTCGCGCAACCCGCGCTCGACGGTCGGCACGGTCACCGAAATCTACGATTATCTGCGCCTGCTTTTCGCACGCGTCGGCGTTCCCTATTCGCCGGCGACGGGCCTGCCGATCGAGAGCCAGACGGTCAGCCAGATGGTCGATCGCGTCCTGGAATTCGGCGAAGGGACGCGGCTTTACGTTCTCGCGCCGCTCGTGCGCGGCCGTAAGGGCGAGTACAAGAAAGAACTCGCCGAGCTGATGAAGAAGGGCTTCCAGCGCGTCAAGGTCGATGGCCAGTTCTATGAAATCGCCGATGTGCCGGCGCTCGACAAGAAATACAAGCACGACATCGATGTCGTCGTCGACCGCGTCGTCGTGCGGCCCGACCTTGCCACCCGGCTTGCGGACAGCCTGGAAACCAGCCTGACGCTTGCCGACGGTCTGGCGATCGCCGAATTCGCCGACAAGCCGCTGCCGCCGGAAGAGACGGCCGCCGGCGGCTCGGCCAACAAATCGCTCAATGAGACGCATGAGCGCATGCTGTTCTCGGAGAAATTCGCCTGCCCGGTCTCCGGCTTTACCATTTCGGAAATCGAACCGCGGCTATTCTCCTTCAACAACCCCTTCGGCGCCTGTTCGACCTGCGACGGTCTCGGCAGCCAGCAGAAGATCGACGAGGCGCTGATCATTCCCGAGCCGAACCGGACCTTGCGGGACGGTGCCATTGCGCCGTGGGCAAAATCGACCTCGCCCTATTACAACCAGACGCTCGAGGCACTCGGCAAGGTCTTCGACTTCAAGCTCGGCAATCGCTGGAGCGAACTCTCCGAGGCGGCACAGAAGGCGATCCTGCACGGGACGGAAGAGAAGATCACCTTCCATTATCAGGACGGCGCGCGGTCCTATAACACGACGAAGACCTTCGAAGGCATCGTGCCCAATCTCGAGCGGCGCTGGAAGGAGACCGACAGTGCCTGGGCACGCGAGGAGATCGAGCGCTTCATGTCGGCGGCGCCCTGCCCCGCCTGCGCCGGTTACCGGCTGAAACCGGAGGCGCTGGCCGTCAAGATCGACAAGTCGCATATCGGCGAGCTCACCGACATGTCGATCCGTGCTGCCCGCGACTGGTTCGAAACGCTTCCCGAAAGGCTCAGCGCCAAGCAGAACGAAATCGCCGTGCGCATCCTCAAGGAAATCCGCGAGCGGTTGCGCTTCCTGAACGACGTCGGGCTCGAATATCTGAGCCTGTCGCGCAATTCCGGCACGCTTTCGGGCGGCGAGAGCCAGCGGATCCGGCTCGCATCGCAGATCGGCTCGGGCTTGACCGGCGTGCTCTATGTGCTCGACGAGCCGTCGATCGGCCTTCACCAGCGCGACAATGCCCGCCTGCTCGAGACGCTTCGGCATCTGCGCGACATCGGCAACACGGTGATTGTCGTCGAGCATGACGAGGATGCGATCCTGACCGCGGATCATGTGGTCGACATCGGCCCGGCCGCCGGCATTCACGGTGGCGAGATCGTCGCCGAGGGCACGCCGCCGGATATCATGGCCAATCCCAAGTCGCTGACCGGCAAGTATCTGTCCGGCGAATTGTCCGTTGCCGTTCCCGGCGAACGGAGGAAACCGAAAAAGAAGAAGGAAATCACCGTCGTAGGCGCGCGGGCTAACAATCTGAAGAATGTGACGGCATCGATCCCGCTGGGCGTCTTCACCGCCGTCACGGGCGTTTCGGGCGGCGGCAAGTCGACCTTCCTGATCGAGACGCTCTACAAGGCGGCCGCCCGCCGCGTCATGGGGGCGCGGGAAAACCCCGCCGACCACGACCGGATCGATGGCTTCGAGCATATCGACAAGGTGATCGACATCGACCAGTCGCCGATCGGCCGGACGCCGCGCTCCAACCCGGCCACCTATACCGGCGCCTTCACGCCGATTCGCGACTGGTTCGCCGGACTGCCGGAGGCGAAGACCCGCGGCTACCAGCCGGGCCGCTTCTCCTTCAACGTCAAGGGCGGACGCTGCGAGGCCTGCCAGGGCGACGGCGTGATCAAAATCGAAATGCATTTCCTGCCGGATGTCTACGTCACCTGCGACGTCTGCCATGGCAAGCGCTACAATCGCGAAACGCTCGACGTGCACTTCAAGGGCAAGTCGATCGCCGACGTTCTCGACATGACGGTCGAGGAAGGTGTCGAATTCTTCTCGGCCGTTCCCGCGGTGCGCGACAAGCTGGTGACGCTGAACCAGGTTGGGCTCGGCTATATCAAAATCGGCCAGCAGGCGAACACGCTGTCGGGCGGCGAAGCGCAGCGCGTCAAGCTCGCCAAGGAACTGTCGAAGCGCTCGACCGGACGCACGCTCTATATCCTCGACGAACCGACGACCGGCTTGCATTTCCATGACGTAGCCAAGCTTCTTGAAGTGCTGCATGAGCTCGTCAACCAGGGCAACTCGGTCGTCGTGATCGAGCACAATCTCGAAGTCATCAAGACGGCCGACTGGGTCATCGACTTTGGCCCGGAAGGCGGCGACGGCGGCGGTGAGGTCATCGCGAAAGGAACGCCGGAAGACGTGGTCAAGGAACCCCGCTCCTATACCGGTCAGTTCCTGAAGGAGCTCCTGGAGCGCCGGACGGTGAGGAAAGTGGTCGCGGCCGAGTAATCGGGTGGCGGTTCGTTTTAGGATCGAGCAAGGTTTGCGTGTCGCCTGCATCTGGACCGTGACCGATAAATGAGACGGGAAGCACGGGCGCGCTTTGGGTCGCGAGGAGAAAATGATGGCAGAAGCAGGAAAGATCCGTGTCGGCATCGGCGGCTGGAATTTCGAGCCCTGGGAAAGCAGCTTCTATCCCTCCGACCTTCCGAAGAAGCGGCAGCTCGAATTCGCTGGCAAGGAACTGCGCGCCATCGAGGTCAACGGCACCTATTACAGCTCACAGAAGCCGGCGACCTTCGCCAAATGGGCCTCTGAGGTGCCGGATGGCTTCATATTCTCCCTGAAGGCAAGCCGCTTCGTGACGAATCGCAGGGTGCTGGCGGAGGCCGGCGAATCGATGGAGCGATTCCTGACGCAAGGCCTGACGGAACTCGGCGACCGGCTTGGTCCCATCCTGTGGCAGTTCGCCCCGACCAAGAAATTCGATCCGGAAGACTTCGAGGGCTTCCTGAAGCTGCTGCCGGAAAAGCAGGACGGCTTGAAGCTCCGGCACGTCGTCGAAGTCCGCCATCCTTCCTTCCAAGTGCCGGAGTTCGTCGGGCTCCTGGATAAACACAAAGTGGCGGCGGTTCTCGCCGAGCACGAGGATTATCCGATGATTGCCGACGTCACCGCGGATTTTGTCTATGCGCGGCTGCAGAAGGGCAGCGACGACGTCAAGACCTGCTATCCGCCGGCCGGCCTCGACCTCTGGGCCGAAAGGCTCAAGACCTTTGCCGCCGGCGGCGAGCCGGATGGCTTGGAAAAGAGCGCGCCGGACCGAAAGGCGGAGAAGACGCCGCGCGACGTCTTTGCCTTTTTCATCAGCTCGGGCAAGGTCAATGCGCCGAACGGCGCCCGGGAATTGCAAGAGCGGGTTGGCTAACGCGCGAAATGCGCCGGTTTCGCGTAGGTGTGCGCAGCAATTCGAGGGGCGGTATCGGGCTTCAGATCCCGGCCTCGCAGCCACCACATGTAGTCGTTCGAATCACAAAATCGAGCGCTTCACATTCCGGCGCGTTTCGCAATTGTCAGTAGAATTTCGGAATGCCCGTACCTGTTTTTTTACCCGTGAAAACTCTGATTTTCTGTCCGTCGTTGCCGCCTGTTGCAAGACAGCCACCCGAAGCCCCTGATTTTCAACGGATTGGTCGATGTCCCCGTTTTCCACAGTCGATCCACACAAGATATAGCGCTCAAAATTCCGTCACAAACCACCCCTTGACGCCCCAAGGCGATTCACGGTTAATGGGTTGCACGTTGCGACGGCGGCGGACCGGGAAATGAAGAGACCGGTTCATCCCCCAAATCGTCGGTTCTGGCATGTGGCTGAAGCGGATGACCCCGCGTGGCCGCGGCAGGAATTTTGCGCGATTTTTTGGGTCGCCGAAACGACATTCAGGCTGGCGTAAAGAACCTGTTAATACTATATTTAGTGTTTGCAGCCAGCATCACCACAAGATACTGGAGACCCGGGTTTGGGTTTCCTCTAGCGAACGGAAGCTGAAGCTGGCTGCGGGAGACCTCACGGCCTGGCGGGGTTAACTGCGCCCTGGCGCATGACAACAAAGGACGGGACAATGAAGATCGAACGTCGGTTCACGAAGGCAGGGCAATCGGCCTACGCCGAGATAGAATTCCGCAAGGCGACGAGCGAGATCAAGAACCCGGACGGGTCGATCGTCTTCCGCCTGGCGGATATCGACGTGCCGGCGCAATTCTCCCAGGTTGCCGCCGACATTCTCGCGCAGAAATATTTCCGCAAGGCAGGCGTGCCGGCCAAGCTGAAGCGCGTCGAGGAGAACGACGTGCCCTCCTTCCTGTGGCGCTCGGTTCCCGACACCGAAGCACTGAAGGCGCTGCCGAAGGAGGAACAATACGGTTCCGAAACCGACGCCCGGCAGGTTTTCGATCGGCTGGCCGGCACCTGGGCCTACTGGGGCTGGAAGGGCGGCTATTTCGAAACGGAAGAGGACGCCAGCGCCTTCCGCGACGAGCTTGCCTATATGCTCGCCACCCAGCGCGTCGCGCCGAACTCGCCACAATGGTTCAACACCGGCCTGCACTGGGCCTATGGCATTGACGGTCCCGGCCAGGGTCATTTCTATGTCGACCCTTTCACTGGGAAGCTGACGAAGTCGAAGTCGGCCTACGAGCACCCGCAGCCGCATGCCTGCTTCATCCAGTCGGTCGGCGACGACCTCGTCAACGAGGGCGGCATCATGGATCTGTGGGTGCGCGAGGCGCGCCTCTTCAAATACGGCTCGGGTACCGGCTCCAACTTCTCGCATCTGCGCGCCGAGGGTGAAAAGCTCTCGGGCGGCGGCAAGTCCTCCGGCCTGATGAGCTTCCTGAAGATCGGCGACCGCGCCGCCGGCGCCATCAAGTCGGGCGGCACGACGCGCCGCGCCGCCAAGATGGTTGTTGTCGACATCGACCATCCGGATATCGAGGAATACATCAACTGGAAGGTCAAGGAAGAGCAGAAGGTCGCGGCTCTCGTCACCGGCTCGAAAATCGTCGCCAAGCACCTGAAGGCGATCATGAAAGCCTGCGTCAATTGCGACGGCAGCGACGATGCCTGCTTCGACCCGAAGCAGAACCCGGCGCTGAAGCGCGAGATCCGCGCCGCCAAGCAGGCGCTGGTGCCGGAAAACTACGTCAAGCGCGTCATCCAGTTCGCCCGCCAGGGCTACAAGGACATTCAGTTCAAGACCTATGACACGGACTGGGATTCAGAGGCCTACCTCACTGTTTCCGGCCAGAACTCCAACAATTCCGTCTCGATCAAGGACGACTTCCTGCGCGCTGTCGAGGCGGATGGCGATTGGCACCTGACGGCCCGCAAGGACGGCCGCGTCATGAAGACGCTGAAGGCCCGCGATCTCTGGGAGTCGATCTCCTATGCGGCCTGGGCGTCAGCCGATCCGGGCCTGCACTTCAACACGACGATGAACGACTGGCACACCTGCCCGGCGGCAGGCCCGATCCGCGCCTCGAACCCGTGCTCGGAATACATGTTCCTCGACGACACGGCCTGCAACCTCGCATCCTTGAACCTGATGCAATTCAAGGATGCCGCCACCAAGCGGATCAACATTGCCGACTACGAGCATGCGGTCCGTCTATGGACTGTCGTTCTCGAAGTCTCGGTGATGATGGCGCAGTTCCCGTCGCGCGAGATCGCCGAACTCTCCTATGAATACCGCACGCTCGGCCTCGGCTACGCCAATATCGGCGGCCTGCTGATGTCGACCGGCATTCCCTATGACTCGGCCGAAGGCCGTGCCATCGCCGGTGCGCTGACCGCGATCATGACCGGCGTTGCCTATGCGACTTCGGCGGAGATCTCGGCCAAGCTCGGCCCCTTCCCCGGCTTTGCGCCGAACCGCGACAACATGCTGCGCGTCATGCGCAACCACCGCCTGGCAGCCCATGGCGAAACCGCCGGCTATGAGGGCTTGTCGGTCAACCCGGTCGCCCTCATCCACGCCGATTGCCCGGACCAGGACCTGATCGCCCATGCCCAGAGCGCCTGGGACAAGGCCGTCGAACTTGGCGAGAAGCACGGCTATCGCAACGCCCAGGCGACCGTGATCGCGCCGACCGGCACGATCGGCCTCGTCATGGATTGCGACACCACCGGCATCGAGCCCGATTTCGCGCTGGTGAAATTCAAGAAGCTGGCCGGCGGCGGCTACTTCAAGATCATCAACCGGGCCGTCCCGGAGGCGCTGCGCACGCTTGGCTATTCGGAAAGCCAGATCGCCGAGATCGAGGCCTATGCCGTCGGACACGGCAACCTCAACCAGGCGCCGGCTATCAACCCGACAACGCTTAAGGCCAAGGGCTTTACCGACGAGAAGGTCGATGCCGTCAATGCGGCGCTGAAGTCCGCCTTCGACATCAAGTTCGTCTTCAACCAATGGACACTCGGTGCCGACTTCCTCAAGGGCACGCTGAAGGTCAGCGACGAGCAGCTCGCCGCGATGGACTTCAACCTGCTCGAACACCTGGGCTTCTCCAGGAAGGACATCGAAGCCGCCAACATTCACGTCTGCGGTGCGATGACGCTCGAAGGCGCGCCGTTCCTGAGGGCCGAGCACCTGCCGGTCTTCGATTGCGCCAATCCCTGCGGCAAGATCGGTAAGCGCTACCTTTCGGTCGAAAGCCATATCCGCATGATGGCGGCTGCCCAGCCGTTCATCTCGGGCGCGATCTCCAAGACGATCAACATGCCGAACGAGGCGACCGTCGAGGATTGCAAAAACGCCTACATGCTCTCCTGGAAGCTGGCGCTGAAGGCCAACGCCCTCTATCGCGATGGCTCCAAGCTGTCGCAGCCGCTGAACGCCTCGCTGATCGAGGACGAGGAGGACGAGGAGGCGATCGAGGAACTGCTGCAGGCGCCGACGGCCGCTCAGGCCGTCGCCGTCACCGAGAAGATCGTCGAGCGCGTCATCGAAAAGGTCATCCGCGCCCGTGAAAAGCTGCCGAACCGCCGTCAGGGCTATACCCAGAAGGCGATCGTCGGCGGCCACAAGGTCTACTTGCGCACCGGCGAGTTCGGCGACGGCCGCCTCGGCGAGATTTTCATCGACATGCACAAGGAAGGCGCCGCCTTCCGGGCGATGATGAACAACTTCGCCATCGCCATCTCGCTCGGCCTGCAATATGGCGTGCCGCTCGAGGAATATGTGGAGGCCTTCACCTTCACCAAATTCGAGCCGGCCGGCATGGTCCAGGGCAATGACGCGATCAAGAACGCCACGTCGATCCTCGACTACGTGTTCCGCGAACTCGCCGTTTCCTATCTCGGCCGCCACGACCTCGCCCATGTCGACACCTCCGACTTCAGCAACACGGCGCTCGGCCGCGGCATCCAGGAAGGCAAGACCAACCTCGTCTCGACCGGCTGGACGCGCGGCTACAAGCCGACGGTCGTCGGCGGCACGGGCGACCGCTCGGAGCCGAAGGGGGCCTCGACCGGCGCTCCGGCCCGCGCCTCGGGCGGCGCCACGGTGACCTCGATCGCCGGCAATGCCGTCCGCAAACTCGAGCCGGCAACCGCTGCTGCAACCTCGGAAGTCGTCGCCTTCAAGCGCGACTATGAGGAGCGCGCCGCCGAGCTTGCCGAGGAGATCGCGGACGAAGTCGAACAGGAAGTAACCGCTCTGTTCTCCGACAGGGCCGCAGCGGAAGCCGCCTCTGCCAAGAGCGACGCCAAGAAGGTCGAAGCGGAACGCCGCGCCCGCTCCATCATGCAGGGCTACACCGGCAACATGTGCTCCGAGTGCCAGAACTTCACGATGGTGCGGAACGGTACGTGCGAGAAGTGCGACACGTGTGGTGCTACGAGCGGGTGCAGCTGAGTATGGATTTAGCTGCTGCTGCTGCAGCAGTTGAGAAACCAATCTTAGAATTGCACACGTCCGGGCAGGCAACTGCCCGGAAAGATCGAAGGCAACAATTCAGAAACTACCGCCACCAGCCGTTGTGGGGGAGAGCGACAATGTTGGAGGCAAGGGAATCTCGGACCGAACGGCACGTAGATCCGATGGACTGACATTTGCGGATGCCGCAATTTGCTCTCGCTAGACGAATCAAGAATCGGAGATTCCATGCCCCTCAAACGTCTGATCGCAGCCGCATTGGCGGTCGTGGCCCTGTCAGGATGCGCCAGCACTGGCGGTGCCGGCAATACAACTTACGCTCAATGGTACGGACCAAACCCCGTTCCCGACTTCAGCGCCGCGAGTCCGGGCGGCGTGCGCATGGCCTACTAACCGCCGAGCTTCATCGGACACCCGCGTGGTGTCTGGTGATCGCCGGTTCAGCCGACACCTCCAGACAGTCGGGATTGAAACGTGCCCGCTCCCATCCTCGACATCATTCCCGATAACCCCGACCCTGACGATGTCCGCGCCATCGTTGCGACGCTCGACGCCTACAACAATGCCAATAGCGGCATGGCCGACCTGCCCGGTTTTGCCGTCATCATCCGTGATCCGCAAACGCGCGCCGCCGTCGGCGGGCTCTATGCGACGGATGGCTATGGATGGGCGTTCATCAGATATCTCGCCGTCCCGGACCAATATCGCGGCCAGGGCCTCGGGCGGCGACTGATGGAGGAGGCGGAAAAGCTCGCCAGAGCACGGGGCTATATCGGCCTGTGGCTGGACACATTCGAATTCCAGGCCCGTCCCTTCTACGAGAAGCTCGGCTTCGAGCTCTTCGGCGAACTCGAGGGCGGACAGGGCGCCATTCCCCGCTATTTCCTGAAAAAGCGCTTTTAAGCAGTTTGCACGAAACGCTGCCCGGATTGATCCCTTGAAATCCGGCCGACCGTCCCCATTTATCCGTCATCACCCGTATCGAGGACCGTGCGCCGGCAATTTTGTCGAGCGCCTTCGCGTCTTCCGGGGTTCAAAGGGCGCTCCCCGAAAGGGTCGAGCGCCCTTTGTGTTTTATCGCCGGCTGCCGCGTCGATGCGAAGGGGACCCGTTTGGTAGTCCCGTCACCGCGGCGGGACGATGCCCTGGTAATACTCGCCTTCTCCGCCGACGTGGACGGTCTGCGAGCATGCCGTGAGCGTTGCGAGTACGAGCAACAATAGGATCCTGCGCATGGATCTCGGCCCCTTTCCTAAAGGATTGACGGCCATTGATATTCCGGCCTTCGCGAAGGATCAATTCCCTTCTCTGTGCTCTCTACAACGTAGCGTGTCGGTCGGCCAAGGACTTGCCGACGGCGGGCCGTCTGCTCTTTGTTACCTGTCGCAGATTCTGGACGACCTTCTAGAACTGCGTCGGCGGCACGATGCCCGTGTAGTAGTCCCCCGATCCGGGCGTATAGGGGTTGCTGGAAACGGAGGTTCTTCCCGTTTGCGAGCACCCAGCGAGAGTAGAAAATACAATCAGCAGCAGCAGCAGCAGCACAGCACGCATGGTCCCGTCCTTCCTGACCGAGTTCCCCTATGCTCCTTCAGCGGCGCGGATCTGCGCCGGTTCTCTTCATCAAGCTGTGATTGTACATCTCGCTCAACCGGCGGGATAGACCACCGAAAGAGGACGGTCGTCTCGCCAAGACATGCGCACAGCCCATTGGACTACTTGCCCTTTCCACCTCTGCTGCCCGGTTCTTTGAGCCCCATTCGCCGGGTCGCCGAGCCCGGAAAACGCTCGGATTCAAATAAAATCCGACCGCCTTGCTTCACCGGCCCGCAAATCAAAGTGTGGCAGAGAAAAAGGAGGAATGTATTCAGGGCGAACAGTGTGACACAGGTCGTTACCGTTTCCGCGACGACGGCAGCTTACGCGGCAGAGGCCGTCAAGCCGTCCGCGCGTGTGCGCGGCGACGGTCCGGCCGATGAAGCCATTACGTTGCTCTCGGCACGGCCGCAGGAGCCGTCTGCCCTTGCGCCGGCGATTTCCAGGACGAAGGGTGCCCTTCCCCTGGCGCTGATGCTGATCAGCGCTGAACAGCGCCCGCCGCAGGAGAGTGAGGCGGAGACTTTGCGCCGTTACCTCGAATTCATGCAGGAGGAGCAAAGCGACGATCGCGGGGGCGATCAGCAGGACGAAGCGCTCGCCGATGAAGGCGAGAGCGGCGACGAAATTGCAGCCATGCTCGACGAGTTCATCCAAGGAGCATGATTGGAGCGGGTCCAACCAGACCCACTCCATACAGTAAACGGCTTACTTGTGCTTGTGGCCGGCGGCTTCACCGCCGGCAGAGCCGACCGGCAGGACATAGTCGAGCTTTCCGGCCTTCTCGAAGGTGAGCGTGACGGGCACAGTGTCGCCCTCGGCGAACGGCTTCTGCACCTCCATGAACATCAGATGCAAGCCGCCGCTCTTCAATTCCACGGTCTCGCCCGCCGGAATGACGATGCCGTCGCCGAGCTTGCGCATCTTCATGACATCGTTTTCCATCGCCATTTCATGTATTTCGACGCGGCCGGCCGCGGGGCTTTCGACCGCGATCAGTCGGTCGTCGGCACTCCCGGTATTCTTGACGGCAAAGCCGCCACCGCCGACCTTTGCGCCCGGCAGCATCGCCTTCGCCGCACCGCCCGAGATTTCGAGATCGCCGACCTCGACGGGACCGGTCGCGGCCTGATGCGTGCCATGCCCCCCATGGGCATGCTCTTCGCTTGCAGGTGTCACGGTGATGGTCGGTGCCGGATGTTCGAGCGCATGGGCGTCCTCTCCAGGGGCCGGAACCTCATCCCAGACGACCTTTGCATCGGAGCCGCAAAGCTGCGTGGTCGGGAAGGCAAGTACCGTTTCCTTGTCGAAGCCCGAGACTTTGCCGCGGATGACGAAGGTGTCGTAAAATTCGTCCGATAGATTGCCGCCCTTCCAGCGGATTTCAACCGGACCGGAGGAAACCTTGGTTCCGTGATTGTCATAGGTCTTCTGGTAGTCGCCCTTGATGATTTCCAGCTCCCAGCCGGGCTTCGGCTGCGGCTTGGCAAAGACGAAGCCTTCCGGCAACTTCACCTGCACCTCGGTGGTCGGCTTGCCGTCGCAGCCATGCGGAACCTGCAGGATTGCCTTGAAGGTCTCTTCGCTCGGCGTGTTATCGAGCTCAAAGGTTGCATGCGCATGGGCCATGCCGGCGGCAGCGAGCGTCAGGCCGGCGGTAAGCAGGGTAATTCTGGTCTTGGTCATGTCGTAATCTCCGGACCACGCACCGTAAGACACGGGCTTCGTGGTCAATGCCGCCAAGCGGCGCGATGAACTTCGAGTCTTGGAGAGCGTTACGACAGGATTGGCGGCCCGCGCGGCGGCGGCAAAAGCCGCAAGGGCGCCGGCGCGACCTGAATTTCGGTCAAAGGCTGCTCGGCGCGCCAGTTGCCGGCGTCGGCCGGCACACTTGCCTGCGGCGGTTCAGGGACGAGCACAGACGCTGCAAGCCGGCAGACTTCACAAATCGGCGCAATTGCAGGCGATTTTTCGCCCTGGTGGTCGACACCGTCGGTGCCGAAGCAGATTTCCGCGTAGCTGCCGTCGGGTAGACGATATTCGGCTGCAAGCGCCGCGTCTGCCCGCAGAGCAAGAGAGGGTTTGTGGGCAAAGGAGAGCAGAACGAGCGCAATGGCGGCAAGCAGCCGCACCGCAATCCGCCATCTGTCCCGTTGCCCGATCATCATCGCCTCTTTGTCGTCTCTTCGTTAGCCACAACCGACGGCAAATGCAAAGGCCGATTTGCCGCAGGCCCACAGGAGAGCGGCGATGAAGCCATGGCGACAAAAATATGTTCCATCGCGACATTCGCCCTTGCCAAAATCCGGCCTTCGCCGTTATCTGGAGACGATCTTGTTGGGAGAAACCGGTTCGATCCGGTGCCGAAGGAGCAACCGCCCCGGAAACTCTCAGGCCAAAGGACCAGCAAGGTGCCGGTAGGACTCTGGAGAGAAGCGGTTACGCTCGCCGAAGGGATAACAATCTCAGGCAAACGGACAGAGGGGGCTCGAATTTGTCGGCGTTTGACGCCGGTAGTGTGAGCCGGCGCGCCATGCGCCAGACCTGGAGGCCGGACTTGGAAAGTAACTCCCGCTTGATTCATACGCCTTTGCATGCCCTGCACCTTTCGCTCGGTGCCCGCATGGTGCCGTTCGCCGGCTATGAAATGCCGGTTCAATACGCAGACGGCGTGCTCAAGGAACATCTGCACACGCGGGCCGCCGCAGGCCTCTTCGACGTGTCGCACATGGGGCAGATCATCATCCGCCCGAAATCCGGCCGGATCGGCGATGCCGCCCTGGCGCTCGAAAGGCTCGTGCCGGTCGATGTGTTGAGCCTTGCCGAAGGACGCCAGCGCTACGGGCTTTTCACCAATCCGGACGGCGGCATTCTCGACGACCTGATGATTACCAATCGCGGCGACCATCTCTTCCTCGTCGTCAACGCCGCCTGCAAGGACGCCGACTACGCGCACCTGAAGGAAGGGCTTGGCGACAGCTGCGATGTCACGCTGCTCGACGACCGCGCGCTCATCGCGCTTCAGGGCCCCCACGCCGAAGCGGTGCTTTGCGAGCTTTGGGCGGATGTCGCCTCGATGCGCTTCATGGATGTGGCGGAGGCGGACCTCCACGACGTCGGCTGCATCATTTCCCGCTCCGGCTATACGGGCGAGGATGGATTCGAAATTTCCATTCCCACCGCGTCGGCGGTGGACGTGACGCAGCGCCTGCTCGAGCATCCGGACGTGCTGGCGATCGGTCTCGGCGCACGTGATTCGCTTCGCCTCGAGGCGGGTCTCTGTCTTTATGGCAACGATATCGACACCGGAACGACGCCGGTCGAAGCGGCGCTCGAATGGGCCATCCAGAAGAGCCGCCGTGCCGGCGGCGAGCGCGCCGGCGGCTTCCCCGGCGCCGAACGCATCCTCGCGGAATTTGCAGGCGGAACCAGCCGCCGTCGCGTCGGCCTGAGGCCGGAAGGACGAGCGCCTGTCCGTGGCGGCGCCAAGCTTTTCGCCGATGCGGACGGCACGGCGCCGATCGGCTCCGTGACCTCCGGCGGCTTCGGACCGAGCGTCGATTGCCCGGTTGCCATGGGTTACGTCGAAACCGCCCATGCCGGGAACGGCACACAGATTTTTGCGGAAGTGCGTGGCAAATACCTGCCCGTCACGGTTTCCGCCCTTCCCTTCGTCAAACAGACTTACAAACGCTGATCAGGAGAGAGCGCGCATGCTGAAATTTACCGAGGAACACGAGTGGCTGAAGGTCGAGGGCGGCGTTGCGACAGTCGGCATCACCGAACACGCAGCCGGCCAGCTCGGCGATCTGGTCTTCGTGGAACTGCCGGAAACCGGCGCGACCTTCTCCAAGGGCGATTCGGCTGCCACCGTCGAATCGGTGAAGGCCGCTTCCGACGTCTATTGTCCGCTCGACGGTGAGATCGTCGAGATCAATCAGGCGATCGTCGACGACCCGTCGCTCGTCAACAGCGATCCGCAGGGGGCTGCCTGGTTCTTCAAACTGAAGCTTGCCGATCCGCGCTCCGCCGATGGTCTTCTCGACGAAGCAGCCTACAAGGAGCTTGTCGGCTGATGAGCATGCCCAAGGACTTCACCTTTACCGACTACAAGCCCTACGATTTCGCCAATCGACGCCATATCGGCCCCTCGCCGACCGAAATGGAAGAGATGCTGAAGACCGTCGGCTATCCGAGCCTCGATGCGCTCATCGACGACACCGTTCCGGCTTCCATCCGCCAGAAGACGCCGCTTTCCTGGGGCGCGCCGATGACCGAGCGAGAAGCGCTCGACAAGCTGCGCGAAACCGCCAATCGCAACGAAAAGCTCGTTTCGCTGATCGGCCAGGGCTATTACGGCACGATCACGCCCCCGGTTATCCAGCGCAACATCCTGGAAAATCCGGCCTGGTACACGGCCTATACGCCCTACCAGCCGGAAATCAGCCAGGGTCGGCTCGAAGCGTTGCTCAACTACCAGACGATGGTCTGCGACCTGACCGGGCTTGATGTCGCGAATGCCTCGCTGCTCGACGAGGCGACGGCCGCGGCCGAAGCGATGGCGATGGCGGAACGCGTCGCCAAGTCCAAGGCGAAGGCCTTCTTCGTCGACGAGAATTGCCATCCGCAGACAATCGCGCTTTTGAAGACCCGCGCCGAGCCGCTCGGCTGGCAGCTCGTCATCGGCGACCCCTCGGATCTGGATGCCGCCGGCGTCTTCGGCGCGATCTTCCAGTATCCGGGCACCTACGGTCATGTCCGCGATTTCTCCGAACTGATCGCCAGGCTGCACGAACAGGGTGCGATCGCGGCCGTCGCCGCCGATCCGCTGGCGCTTGCCCTGTTGAAATCCCCGGGAGAAATGGGCGCCGACATTGCCATCGGTTCGACGCAGCGTTTCGGCGTTCCGGTCGGCCATGGCGGGCCGCATGCCGCCTATATGGCGGTGAAGGATGCCCATAAGCGTTCCATGCCCGGACGGCTTGTCGGCGTCTCCGTGGACGCACGCGGCAACCGGGCCTACCGCCTTTCGCTGCAGACGCGCGAACAGCACATCCGCCGCGAAAAGGCGACGTCGAACATCTGCACCGCGCAGGTGCTGCTTGCCGTGATGGCGTCGATGTATGCCGTCTTCCATGGACCCAAAGGCATCAAGGCGATTGCGCAGAGCGTCCACCAGAAGACGGTGCGCCTGGCGATGGGTCTGGAAAAGCTTGGCTATACGGTGGAGCCGGATGTGTTTTTCGACACGATCACGGTCGATGTCGGCAAGCTGCAGGGCATCATCCTGAAGACCGCGGTCGCCGAGGAGGTGAACCTTCGCAAGATCGGCAATACCAAGATCGGCATCAGCCTCGACGAACGCTCCCGCCCGGTCACGCTTGAGGCCGTCTGGCGCGCCTTCGGCGGCGACTTCAAGGTCGAGGAGTTCGAGCCGGACTACCGGCTGCCGGAGGCGCTCTTGCGCACCAGCGACTATCTCACCCATCCGATCTTCCACATGAACCGCGCCGAAAGCGAGATGACGCGCTACATTCGCCGCCTCGCCGACCGCGATCTGGCGCTCGACCGGGCGATGATCCCGCTTGGCTCCTGCACGATGAAGCTCAATGCGACGGCGGAGATGCTGCCGATCACCTGGCCGGAATTTTCGGAGATCCATCCCTTCGTGCCGGTGGACCAGGCGCGCGGCTACCAGCATCTGATCGAGGATCTGTCGGAAAAGCTCTGCGCCATCACCGGCTATGACGCGATCTCGATGCAGCCGAATTCGGGTGCGCAGGGCGAATATGCCGGCCTCCTGGTAATCCGCGCCTATCATATCGCCAACGGCAACGCCCATCGCGACGTCTGCCTGATTCCGACATCGGCGCACGGAACCAATCCGGCCTCGGCGCACATGGCGGGAATGAAGGTGGTCGTCGTCAAGGTGAGCGACATCGGCGAGATCGACATGGACGATTTTCGCGCCAAGGCGGAGCAATATGCCGACACGCTCTCCTGCTGCATGATCACCTATCCCTCGACGCATGGCGTGTTCGAGGAGAACGTGCGCGAGGTCTGCGAGATCGTCCACAAGCATGGCGGCCAGGTCTACCTGGATGGCGCCAACATGAACGCCATGGTCGGACTTTCCCGCCCGGGCGACATCGGCTCTGACGTCAGCCACCTGAATCTACACAAGACCTTCTGCATCCCGCATGGCGGCGGTGGCCCCGGCATGGGACCGATCGGCGTCAAGGCGCATCTGGCCCCCTTCCTGCCTGGCCACCCGGAAACGGAAAATCATGACGGCGCGGTTTCCGCGGCTCCCTTCGGCTCGGCCTCGATCCTGCCGATCTCCTGGAGCTACTGCCTGATGATGGGCGGCGAAGGCCTGACGCAGGCAACCAAGGTCGCGATCCTCAACGCCAACTATATCGCCGCGCGGCTGAAGGGTGCCTATGACGTGCTCTACAAGTCGACCAAGGGACGCGTCGCGCATGAGTGCATCATCGATACGCGGCCGCTCGCCGAAAGCGCCGGCGTGACGGTCGACGATATCGCCAAGCGGTTGATCGACTGTGGCTTCCACGCACCGACGATGAGCTGGCCGGTGGCCGGCACGCTGATGATCGAGCCGACGGAATCGGAAACCAAGGCCGAAATCGACCGCTTCTGCGATGCGATGCTGGCAATCCGCGAGGAAGCCCGCGCCATCGAGGAGGGCCGGATGGACAAGGTCAACAATCCGCTGAAGAACGCGCCGCACACGGTGGAAGACCTCGTCGGCGACTGGAACAGGCCCTATTCGCGCGAACAGGCCTGCTTCCCGCCGGGCGCCTTCCGCGTCGACAAGTACTGGTCACCGGTCAACCGCGTCGACAATGTCTATGGCGACCGCAATCTCATCTGCACCTGCCCGCCGATCGAAAGCTACGCAGAAGCAGCCGAGTGAAGTACGGGCGTGTCTTAGGCACGCCCCACGCATGCTGCTGAAAGTCATGACCTCCACCAGAGGTGGAGGTTTGAAACGCTGCGCTTGAACCGCTAGAAGCGGTTTTGCTATAAGTTAGTAGCTACGGTTAAAGAGGTCGGCAAAGTCGGAAGCTTTGTCGGCCTTTTCTTGATTACGGATATATCGTCTGACGACCTGCTCATCATAGCCGAGACGAAGTACCCACGGGCCCAAAAGTGATAGCCTTTGTAGCGTCGCTTGCGGGCATATTTGTTGGCCACGTAAAGGGCTGTCTTGCCCTTCAGGAAGCCGACAATGTGCGACACCGAGTACTTCGGCGGGATCGAGATCAGCATATGCACATGGTCGGGCATAAGGTGCCCTTCCTCGATCCGGCAATCCTTTTGCAGAGCAAGCCTATGCAAAAGGTCACCCAATTCACGCCGTACGTCACCGTAAAGCCGTTTCGTTCGGTACTTACTTGAAAAGACCACATGGTATTTGCAGTCCCACGTCGCGTGTGATTGCGATCGTTCATCCATAAAACCTCCGTTCTATGTCTCGGCCAGCCTAGCGGTCCAAGCACGGAGGTCTCTCAATCAAGATGTAGAACTCGTCCAGTCCTCCACCGGAGGTGGAGGTTTACTTTGCTTACAATGCAAAAGGCCCGGCGAAAGCCGGGCCTTTGCTGTTAGAGCCGTGCAAAATTAA
Source organism: Sinorhizobium fredii USDA 205 (assembly GCF_001461695.1). GTDB lineage: Bacteria > Pseudomonadota > Alphaproteobacteria > Rhizobiales > Rhizobiaceae > Sinorhizobium > Sinorhizobium fredii. The sequence continues at coordinate 57,249 of NZ_AUTC01000085.1, forward strand.
TTCGCGCGAACGACCGCGTTGCCCTCGGCCGCAAGTGCCGCCAGGTCGGCGGGCTTCAGCTCGACCGATTCGCCACAGCCGCAGGCAGACGTCTGATTCGGGTTCTTGAAGGTGAAGCCCGAACGCAAGGCTGTGACTTCGAAATCCATCTGGGTGCCGAGCAGATAGAGCACGGCCTCGGGAGCCACCCAGACCTTGGCCCCTTGATGTTCGATCAGATCGTCCTTGGCATTCGCTTCGGTCACGAGGTCGACGGCATATTCCATGCCGGCGCAGCCGCCCTTCTTGATGCTGACCCGAATGCCCTTTGCATCGCCGCCGGCATTCTCGACGATCGACTGCACGCGGCCGGCGGCGGCATCGGTCAGACTCATTACGGCAAAGCCCATCGGCTCCATCTCCTTCTTGTCACCGGGTTCAAGGCCCGGCGCTTTCCAGAATCCAATGTAGTGCCCGTATGTTAACGGATCAATATGCGGCGTACCGGCTCAGTACCAGCCGAGCGCTACCTGCGCCTCTTCCGACATGCGGTCCGGCGTCCATGGCGGATCGAAGGTCATCGTTACCTCGACGCCAGAAATACCCTCTACGGCACCGACGGCGTTTTCGACCCAGCCCGGCATCTCGCCGGCAACGGGGCAACCGGGGGCAGTTAGCGTCATGTCGATCTTCACCATGCGATCGTCTTCGATGTCGATCTTGTAGATGAGACCAAGTTCGAAGATATCGGCCGGAATTTCCGGGTCGTAGACCGTCTTCAGTGCGGCGATGATGTCGTCGCTGAGACGTGCCAGTTCCTCGGCGGGAATGGCCGAGTGCACGATGCCTTCGCGGACATCGACCTTCTCTCCCGTTTCCTCGAGACTCATGTCTGCCTCCTTCAGCAGGCTTCGCGAAAGTGTCTCATACTTTTGCGGCAAGAACCTGCAACAAAACAATGGCCTAAACAGACGCCTTAGAGCGTCTGTTTAGGCAAAGAACTTGCGCGCGTGTTCGAGCGCGTCCGCCAGAGCGTCGACTTCGGCCCGGGTATTGTAAAGGCCGAAAGACGCACGGCATGTGGAGGTGACGCCGAAACGTTTCAAGAGCGGCTGCGCACAATGGGTCCCCGCCCTGACGGCGATGCCGGCACGATCGATCACCATCGAAACGTCATGGGCATGAATGCCGGCGATCTCGAAGGCGAAGATGCTGCCCTTGCCTGGCGCATCGCCGAAGACGCGGAGCGAATTCACGCTCGACAGGCGTTCCCGGGCATAGGCCGTCAGGTCCGCCTCGTGCGCCCTGATCGCCTCGCGGCCGACCTTTTCCATGTAGTCCAGCGCGTAGCCGAGCCCGATCGCCTGGACGATCGGCGGCGTGCCGGCCTCGAAACGGTGCGGCGGATCGTTATAGGTGACGCGATCCTCGGTCACTTCCTCGATCATCTCGCCGCCGCCCATGAAGGGCCGCATCTCTTTAAGCCGATCCGTCTTGCCGTAGAGCACGCCGACGCCGGACGGACCGTAGAGCTTATGTCCGGTCATCACATACCAGTCGCAGTCGATGTCCTGGACGTCGACCGGCATGTGCACCGCGCCCTGGCTGCCATCGACAAGCACCGGAATGCCGCGCTCGCGGGCGATGCGGCAGATCTCCTTGACGGGAACGACCGTGCCCAGCGCATTCGACATATGCGTGATGGCGATGAGCTTCGTCCGCTCGGTCAGGCACTTGACGAAATCTTCGATATGGAACGCGCCATCGTCATCGACCGGTGCCCAGACGAGCTTTGCGCCCTGCCGTTCACGGATGAAGTGCCAGGGTACGATGTTGGAGTGGTGCTCCATGATGGAGATGACGATCTCGTCGCCCTCGCCGAGATGCGGCATGCCGTAGCCGTAGGCGACCGTGTTGATCGCCTCCGTCGAGGACTTGGTGAAGACGATGTTTTCGACCGATGGTGCGTTCAGGAAGCGGCGCACCTTTTCGCGGGCGCCCTCATAGGCGTCCGTCGCGGCATTGGAGAGGAAATGCAAGCCGCGATGCACATTTGCATATTCATTGGAATAGGCATGCGCAATCGCATCGATGACGAGCTGCGGCTTCTGTGCCGATGCGCCGTTGTCGAGATAAACAAGCGGCTTGCCATAGACCGTCCGCGAAAGGATCGGGAAATCCCTCCTGATCGCTTCGACATCATAGGCCGGCATCGGCACAGTATGTTCCATGTCTTTCGTCCAATCAGGCGTGTTTTGCGAGCCAGGCCGAGATCACGCCTTCGAGCGCCTCGACCAGCGCCTCGTCAGCTTCCAACTCCTCGACGATCTCGGCAACGAAGGCGTTGACGAGCATCGCGCGTGCCTTGTTCTCCGGAATGCCGCGAGAAAGCAGGTAGAACAGCTGCGTATGATCGATATCGATGACCGTTGCACCGTGACCGCACTGGACATCGTCGGCGAAGATCTCGAGCTCAGGCTTTGCGGAGAAATCGCCTTCGTCGGACAAGAGCAACGTGTTGCACGACATTTTCGCGTCGGTCTTCTGTGCATCCTTCGCGACGAGGATCTTGCCCTGGAACACACCCTTTGCCCGATCGAAAACGACGTTTCGGATGATCTCGGTCGAGGTCGTGTGTGGCACGTCGTGACTAAGCGTAAACGTCACGTCCGTGTGGCTGTCCCCGCCGAGCAGGTTGATGCCGCGCAGCGTCAAGTCGGCTCCCTCGCCGCTCGCCTTGCCGTGGAGTTCCTGGCGCACAAGCTTGCCGCCGGCGTTGATGACGACGAGATGCAGCTTCGCATCCTTGCCGAGATCAAAACGGATCTGGCCGAGATGGGTGTCGGCCGGGCCCTGCTGCTGCAGGATGATCCAGATTACGTCGGCGCCTTCGGCAAGTGTCAGGTCGGTTACAGAGGAAACGAAGCTCGCATCCCCGTTCGTCGACAGATGCCGTTCGATCACAGTCGCCTTGGAACCGGCACCGAACGACACCGGAAAGCGGGTATGGGCTTGGCCGTGGCTTTGTGCGATCTGGATTTCCAGCGGTGCCTCGAACTCGGCGCCTTCTGCAAGCGCGATTTCGAGGCCGCCACCGACGAGTCCGCCATTGATCCGGCCGATCGCATCGTCGGAGCCGAGCACGGCAAGACCGGCGACCGCCGAACCGTCGAGCAGACTCTCGGTATAGGAGCGCGCCGTTACGCCTTCGGGAAGGCTCTTGAGGTCAGCCTGGCCGTTGCGCACCGAAAGCACCGACGAGCCTGGGACGATGGGATCGACCCGGTCGGCAAAGGCCGACGGATCGGCGGAAGGCACCGCGCGCAGCAGCGTCCGCAGATCCGTATAGTGCCAGGACTCGACGCGCCGCGTCGGCAGGCCGGCCGTCTTCAGCTCGTGTACCAGCGTATCGCGTAGCGACAGCACCGCCCCATCGCCCGGCAAATCGCCGATCTGGGCGGTGTAGGCATCGACGAGCGCCGTTTCGGCTGCAGTCATCTTGATCGCCTGTTGCATATTCATTCGAACACTCCTTCAACAGGCGTCAGGCTGCCGCCTCGATGATATCCGCGTAACCGTTTGCTTCGAGTTCGTGCGCCAGCGCCTTGTCGCCCGACTTGATGACCTGGCCCTTGTAGAGAACATGGACCGTGTCCGGAATGATGTAGTCGAGCAGGCGCTGGTAGTGCGTGATGACGACGACGGCGCGATCCGGCGAACGCAGCGCATTGACGCCATCGGCGACGACCTTCAGCGCGTCGATGTCGAGCCCGGAATCGGTTTCATCGAGGATGCAGAGCTTAGGCTCAAGCAGCGCCATCTGCAGGATTTCCGCACGCTTCTTTTCACCGCCCGAAAAGCCGACATTCACCGGACGGCGCAGCATTTCCGGCGCGATCTTCAGCTCGGCGGCGGCTTCCTTGACGCGGCGCATGAATTCCGGCGTCGTCAGCTCGTCTTCGCCGCGATACTTGCGCTGTTCGTTCATCGCCACCTTCAGGAACTGCATGGTGGCGACACCCGGGATCTCGACCGGATACTGGAAGGCGAGGAAGATGCCCTTGGCCGCACGCTCCGAAGCGTCGAGCTCAAGAATGCTTTCGCCGTTATAAAGGATGTCGCCCTCGGTCACTTCATAGTCTTCGCGCCCGGAAAGGATGTAGGAGAGCGTCGACTTGCCGGAGCCGTTCGGGCCCATGATGGCGGCGACCTCGCCGGCCTTCACGGTCAGGTCCAGGCCGCGGATGATCTCAGTGCCGTCTTCGGCGATGCGTGCATGCAGGTTCTTGATTTCAAGCATTTCAAATCGTCCTCTTGGGAAACGAATAGTTTTCGCGCGCAGGTCCAGCGCGCCGGTTCAATAATCAGTCCCAGGCCTCAGCCGACGGAGCCTTCCAGCGAGATGCCGATCAGCTTCTGCGCCTCGACGGCGAATTCCATCGGCAGTTCCTGAATGACTTCCTTGACGAAGCCACTGACAATCAGCGCGATCGCCTGTTCTTCCGGGATGCCGCGCTGCAGGCAGTAGAACAGCTGGTCCTCGGAGATTTTCGACGTCGTCGCCTCGTGCTCGAACTGTGCGGTCGAGTTCTTCGCCTCGATATAGGGCACCGTATGGGCGCCGCACTTGTCGCCGATCAGCAGCGAGTCGCACTGGGTGAAGTTGCGGGCGTTCTCCGCCTTGCGGTGCGCCGAGACCTGGCCGCGATAGGTGTTGTCCGAGACGCCGGCGGCAATGCCCTTTGAGATGATGCGGCTCGACGTGTTCTTGCCGAGGTGGATCATCTTGGTGCCGGAGTCGACCTGCTGGTGGCCGTTGGACACGGCGATCGAGTAGAATTCGCCGCGCGAACCGTCGCCACGCAGGATGCAGGATGGATATTTCCAGGTGATCGCCGAACCGGTCTCGACCTGGGTCCAGGAGATCTTCGAGTTCTTGCCGCGGCAATCGCCACGCTTGGTGACGAAATTGTAGATGCCGCCCTTGCCGTGCTTGTCGCCGGGATACCAGTTCTGCACCGTCGAGTACTTGATCTCGGCGTCATCGAGCGCGATCAGCTCGACGACTGCGGCGTGAAGCTGGTTCTCGTCGCGCTGCGGCGCCGTGCAGCCTTCGAGGTAGGAGACATAGGCGCCTTCGTCGGCAATGATCAGCGTACGCTCGAACTGGCCGGTGTTCTTCTCGTTGATGCGGAAGTAGGTCGAAAGCTCCATCGGGCACCGGACACCCTTCGGCACGTAGACGAAGGAGCCATCGGTGAAGACGGCGGCGTTCAGCGTTGCATAGAAGTTGTCCGACTGCGGAACGACCGTGCCGAGATACTTCCGCACCAGATCCGGATGCTCCCGCATCGCCTCCGAGATCGACATGAAGATCACGCCGGCCTTCTTCAGCTCTTCCTTGAAGGTGGTGACGACGGAGACGGAATCGAACACCGCGTCGACGGCGATCCTCGTCTTCTCGACGCCGGCGAGAATCTCCTGCTCCTTCAGCGGGATGCCGAGCTTCTCATAGACCTTGAGCAGCTCCGGATCGACCTCGTCGAGCGATTTCGGCCCGGTCGTGCCCTTCGGCGCGGCATAGTAGTGAATCTCGTTGAAGTCGATCTTCGGATAGCGGACACGTGCCCAGCTCGGCTCGTCCATCGTGAGCCAACGCTGATAGGCTTCCAGCCGCCATTCGAGCATCCATTCCGGCTCATTCTTCTTGGCGGAGATCAAACGGATGATATCCTCGGACAGGCCTTTCGGCGCCTTGTCCATCTCGATCTTCGTCTCGAATCCGTATTTGTACTGGTCCACGTCGATCTGGCGGACCTGATCAATGGTTTCCTGCACGGCAGGCATGTCGCTCTCCAATCTCGCCGGATCCAAGGTCCGGCGGCTTGTCAATGCGGTGCAATATGTACGCACCGCTTATGTAATGGCTAAAAGGCGGTTTTCACCCCGTTTGCCAAGCGGAAAATTGCTTTTCCGCAATTTCGTTCAAGGCTTTCCGCGTTCACGCGGCCTGCCCGGTCGAGCGGCGCCGCGCCGCCACTTTCGCGAACACCGCCGCACAGCGTTCGATCTCCGCTTGCGTCGTGGAAGCGCCGATCGAAAGACGCAGGGCGCCCTGCCGCGGATCATAACCCATCGCCGTCAGCACATGACTCTGTCCAACCTTGCCGGAAGAGCACGCAGAGCCTGCCGAGAGGGCCACGCCTTCGAGATCGAAGGCAATCTGGCCGGTCTCGGCCTTCAGTCCCGGCAGCGTGAAGAAAGACGTGTTGGCGATCCGCAAGGCGTTCCGACCATGGATGACCACGTCCGGCGCACTTTCCCGCATCTGGGCTTCAAGCCGATCGCGCAGCGCGGCAATCGCGGCCGTGCGGTCCTCCAGATTGTCGGCAACCACACGGGCAGCCGCCGCGAAGCCGACGAGCGCGGCCGCGTTCTCGGTACCCGAGCGATGGCCCTTTTCCTGACCGCCGCCGCGGATGAGCGGCTGAGGCATCATCACCTCGCCACGGGCGACGAGCGCGCCGCCCCCTTTCGGGCCGCCGATCTTGTGCGAGGAGATGATGAGGAAATCGGCTCCCAGGCTCTCGATGGACAGCGGCAGGCGGCCGGCGGCCTGGACGGCATCGACGACCAACAGCCCGCCGTGGGCACGCACGATCGCGGAAACTTCGGCGATCGGCTGGATAATACCCGTCTCGTTGTTGGCAAGCATCACCGCCACTATCGGCAGGCCGGTCTGGCGATCATGTGCCGAAAGCAACGACTCGAGCGCGGCGCAATCGACGACACCATCGCCCGTGACAGGCACTTCGCAAACATTCTCCCGGGCGAAACGTCCGCCCTCGCGCACCGCCGGATGCTCGATCGCCGAAACATAGAGCCTGCCTAGCTTCAGCGGCGTGCGCCCCATGCGGAAATCCGGCGTCAAAACCATGTTGGCCGCCTCCGTGGCGCCGCTGGTGAATATCACCGAGGAAGCCTGAGCGCCGCAAAGCGCCGCGACGTCACGGCGCGCGCTCTCGATCAGGCCCCGAACCGCCCGTCCCTCGCCGTGCACGGACGAAGGGTTGCCGACTGCACCGAGCGCCGACAGGAAAGCATCACGCGCTTCGGGCAGAAGCGGCGCCGTTGCATTCCAGTCCAGGTATATGCGCGATTCCGGCATTGCGTCCTTCGCTAGAGTTGACGGTTCAATCCCTGCATCGATGCCGTTGCATTTTTCTTGTATTTTCCGCGCCGCTTGTCCTATGAGACGGACGAACGGGGCGGAGTGCCCGCATCGAAGTTTTGAACGGTTCTAAAGTGCGTTCTAGAAAAGCTGACTGCTTTCGTCAAGACAGATCGGTATCAAGAACGGCGATTTGAGCCAGAAACGTTCCCGGAGAACCAATGCCCGAAATCATCTTCAACGGACCGGCCGGTCGTCTCGAGGGACGCTATCAGCCTTCGAAGCAGAAGAGCGCACCGATCGCCATCATCCTGCATCCGCATCCGCAGTTCGGCGGCACGATGAACAACCAGATCGTCTACCAGCTCTTCTACATGTTCCAGAAGCGCGGCTTCACGACCTTGCGGTTCAATTTCCGCGGCATCGGCCGCAGCCAAGGCGAGTTCGACCATGGTGCCGGCGAGCTCTCCGATGCGGCCTCGGCGCTCGATTGGGTGCAGAGCCTGCATCCGGACTCGAAGAGCTGCTGGGTCGCCGGCTATTCGTTCGGTGCCTGGATCGGCATGCAGCTTCTGATGCGCCGGCCGGAAATCGAAGGTTTCATGGCGGTTGCGCCGCAGCCCAACATCTATGACTTCTCGTTCCTGGCACCCTGCCCGTCGTCGGGCCTGATCATCAATGGCGACGCCGACAAGGTCGCGCCGGAGAAGGACGTGAACGGGCTCGTCGAAAAGCTGAAGGCGCAGAAGGGCATCCTGATTACGCACAGGACCGTTCCCAGCGCCAACCACTTCTTCAACGGTCAGGTCGAGACCCTGATGACGGAATGCGAGGATTACCTCGACCGTCGCCTCAATGGCGAGCTGGTGCCGGAGCCCGCGGCCAAGCGTATCCGCTAAACGCTCCAGTTTCACACTTTCAGCCGACCCGGAGATCGCAATCGGTTTCCGGGTCGTTGTGCATTCAAGACCGCCCCACCCGCCGGGAGGCGGGCAGCACACGCACCGGCGGCTCGGCGCATTCCACGCGGTTCCTGCCTTCGGCTTTGGCGGCATAGAGTGCCTTGTCAGTGCGTTGCATGGCCGCTTCCAGCGATTCTCCGGGACCAATTGAGGCAACACGAAGCTCGCTGTTATATTGACGCTTTCCGGCAATCCATCGATTCGCGTCGATGCCAGCGCGGCGCGCATCCCGTGGGCAAGCACGCGGGCTTCCGACAAGCCGAGGCGCGGTAGAAATACGGCAAACTCCTCGCCGCCCAAGCGCGCCGCTACCGCTCGGCTCGGCATGAGCTCGACCAGCACCCGCGAAAACTGCCGGATGACCCCATCGCCCGCATGGTGTCCATAGGTGTCGTTAACCAGCTTGAAACGGTCCAGGTCGGCGAGGATCAGGGTACCCGGGCCGTCAGCGCCGGCGGTTTCCAAAACAGGCGTCAGGCGATCGACAAAGCCGCGCCGATTGTAGAGCCCCGAAAGAGCGTCAAGCTCCGAGCTGGCGCGGGCATCGTCGATGATCTCCTTGACCATCACCCCGAGCATCGCGATGCCGGTCGAGACGATCAGCATCGCGCCAAGCGCCTGCGAAATCAGCGCGAACGGGCTTGCAAGGTAATCCGACGCCGTCGTGCCTGCTCCGGCGGCAATGGCGGCGTAGATTTTCAGCAGGTAGTAGATTGAGGTCAGCACCAGGAGGCCACACAGAATCCAATCCGCGGGGGACCGACGCCCGGACCTCAGGATCGTCGATGCCGACCAGGCCTGGATGACGAAGAACGGCAGTTGGTAGAAGAAGGCGTGCTTGAGCGTCCCGCGCGGCAGATCGTAGATCAGCAGATCGAGGATAACCGAACCGAGGAAGAAGACTGCAAGGACGGTCACTCGCGCCGGCACTCGGTAGAAGAGCCCGAGCCCGACGCGAAGCAGGATGAAGCCGGCCAGAACGCTTGCAAATGCCCCGATGGCAAAGAGCTTGGGCACGGGCGTGAACGGCAGCACGGTTTCGAAAACGGCCGAGAGCGAGGCGACGGCAAAGGCGGCGGCGCACCAGATCGCCGGGCCCCTTACCCGGCTTTTTGCCGCGATGATGAGAAAGGCCACCACGAATATCTGGGCGATGATGAAATTCACCGCCAGCAGGGAAATCGCACCACCCATCACAGAATCCGAAACTCCCAGACACAGATCAACGATCCGCGAAATCACGCCCAACGGACTTTAGGGCAATGTAGCGATTGCGCACGAAGAATTCATTAAACAATGCTTCAGTCTTGCCCCTACAACGCATCTTTCGGCCTGGCTGCCCGCCGCCCGCCGCTGACCGGTCGCCTGACGCCTGTCGTGCCGGGATAACTCAAGGGAAGCCCGCGCAACGATCTTACGGCCAGGTAGGCCCAGGCTTCCGCCTCCATCGAATCGCCGTTCAGATCCAACGCCTCAGCGGCAAGCACCCGCACGCCTGCTGCCTCTGCAAGCGAGGCCAGGTCCCGCATGATGACGGGATTGAGGCGGCCGCCGCCGCAGACGATGTAGGTCGCCGGCATCTTCGGAAGATGGCGTGCGGATTGCAAGATGGCGGCCGCCGTCACATGCGCCAAGGTGCGGGCGCCGTCTTCCAGGCTCGCTTCGGTGCCGACGGGCGGCGCAAAGTCGTTGCGGTCGAGCGAGCGGCGCTTTTCCGACGAGAAGAAGGGATGAGCGAGGTAGCGCTCGGCAAGCTCCGGCAGCACCGAGCCTTCGCTCGCAATCATGCCGCCCTGGTCATAGGGAATGCCGGCGTGGGCTTCCACCCACTGGTCGATCAAGGTGTTGCCCGGTCCGCTGTCATAAGCAACGATTCCATCGCCGGCCCCGATGAAAGTGATATTCGAAATGCCGCCGATATTCACGAAGACGACGGGCGTTTCGATCTCCGAGCTTTCGGACAAGCCACGCGCCAACGCGGCATGATAGGCCGGGATCAGAGGTGCTCCCTGGCCGCCATGGACCATATCGTTCGCCCGCATGTCGTAGACCACGTCGATCAGCGTTTCCCGCGCCAGCAGCTCTCCATCGCCGATCTGCACGGTCAGGGCTTCGTCGGGACGGTGCAGGACCGTCTGCCCATGGAAACCTATTACATCAATACTTTCATGCAATAGATTGTTTTCTTGAATGAATGTCCTAACTGCCTTTGCATGCCTGAACGTCAGGTCTCGCTCGAGTTCCGCCAGTGCACCGGGCCGCTCGTCCCTTTTGCGGATCGACTTGGCATCCTCCAGTCCCTGCTTCAGACGGTCCCGGAAGGGCGGCTCATAGGCATACCCGGCCGATGGTCCTCTTCGAACGATCGTCTCGCCGTCGGTCTCGACGAGGGCGACATCGATCCCATCCATGCTCGTGCCGCTCATTAGGCCGATCGCCGTCAACAGCTTGCCCATCGATGTCCTCCGCGCCTTTCCGTTTCCACCGGTCATATCAAAACGCGGCCCAAGCAAAAACGTGCACTTTCGCCAAAACAGTGATAAACGCCGGCCGCACACATCCCAAGAGCCGAAAGAGACAGCTTATGTCCGAGTTCAAGTCCGATTTCCTCCGCACCCTTCACGAACGCGGTTTCATCCAACAGACATCGGATGATACCGGCCTCGATGAACTGTTCCGGAAGGAAACCGTGACTGCCTATATCGGCTTCGATCCGACGGCGCCGAGCCTTCACGCGGGCGGACTTATCCAGATCATGATGCTGCACTGGCTTCAGGCGACGGGGCACCGGGCCATCTCTCTTATGGGCGGAGGCACCGGCATGGTTGGCGACCCGTCCTTCAAGGACGAGGCCCGACAGTTGATGACGCCGGAAACGATCGCCGCCAACATCGCGAGCATCAAGACCGTCTTCTCGAACTACCTGCGCTATGGCGACGGCCAGACCGACGCATTGATGATCAACAACGCCGAGTGGCTGCTGGGCATCAACTACCTCGACTTCCTGCGCGACGTCGGCCGTCACTTCTCGGTCAACCGCATGCTTTCCTTCGACAGCGTTAAAATGCGCCTCGATCGCGAGCAGTCGCTGTCGTTCCTCGAATTCAACTACATGATCCTGCAGGCCTACGATTTCGTCGAGCTCAACAAACGTTACGACTGCCGCCTCCAGATGGGCGGGTCGGACCAGTGGGGCAACATCATCAACGGCATCGATCTCGGCCACCGGATGGGAACGCCGCAACTCTATGCGCTCACATCGCCGCTGTTGACGACGGCCTCCGGCGCCAAGATGGGCAAGTCGGTAAACGGCGCCATCTGGCTCAATCCAGACATGCTCGGTCCCTATGATTTCTGGCAGTACTGGCGCAACACCGAGGATGCCGACGTCACCCGCTTCCTGAAGCTCTATACGACTTTGCCGATGCCGGAAATCGCGCGACTGTCGAAGCTCGGCGGCTCCGAGATCAACGAAGTGAAGAAGATCCTGGCGACCGAAATCACTGCCATGCTGCACGGTCGAGCAGCAGCCGAGCAAGCAGCGGAAACGGCTCGAAAAACCTTCGAAGAGGGCGCGCTTGCGGAAGACCTGCCGTCGATCGAGGTGCCCGCCCCCGAGCTTGACTCGGGGCTCGGCCTGCTGACGCTGGTGGTGCGTGCCGGCCTCGCGGCATCGAACGGCGAGGCACGCCGCCACGTCCAGGGCGGGGCCGTTCGCCTCAACGACGAGCAGATCAATGACGAACGCCGAGTCGTCGGCAGCGGCGACGTCACCGGCGATGGCGTGATCAAGCTGTCGCTCGGCAAGAAGAAACACATTCTGGTGCGGCCTGTCTGAACAGCCACCTTTCCAGCGATAGTCAGGGCCGGCCGCAGCGCCGGCCTTTTTCATTGAAACTCGAAAATGCTTCGGAAAACGCCAGGGGCGATGAGCGACAGCGGATTGATCGCCAGATTCGGCTGGTTGAAGGGGCCGGTCAGCTTGAAGGTAATGCCGAGAAGGCCGCGGTCGCGACCATTGCCGAGCAGGACGCCGATCAGCGGCAACTCGCCGAACAATCGGTTGATACCATAGGCCGGCATGAAGGTCCCGGTCATGTCCATGCGGCCGTTGCTGTCGCGGACCGTGCCCTGGAATGTGGCGCCGACGTCGATGCCGCGCAGCACGCCGCTATCGACCCGGATGACGCCACGATCCAACAGAAGTTGGGCGAAGCCACGCTCGAACCGGGCGGTGCTGACGTCGATGTCCCTGCGTACCGCCTGATTGAGGCTACGGCCGTCCTGGCCGGCCGGCGTCGAGACCATCGACTGCAGCTTCTGTTCGCCGATAAGGGAAAATTTCCGCAGATCCACGGTGCCGCGCCAGGATCTGGCGCCGCGATCGCGAAGGCGCAGGTTCAGCAGGCCGCCGCGCATATTGCGATAGATGTCGGTAAAGCGGGCCAGAGCGCCCGCATCGCTCGTCGTCAGCTCCAGCGTGTTGTCCGGCCCCTCCTTCACCAGCCTGGCGACCACCGCCTGCCCGCTCGCCGTTACCGCCGACAGGTCGATATCGTCGATCTCTTGACCGCGGGCCGAGTGAGTAAAGCTCACATTGGAGAAGACCTCGCCATTGAAGCCGACGACGCGGTCGAGCCGGGCGCTGATCTTCACATTGCCATCGTCGCCGGCGCCGGCTTCGCCCTTCGCTCGCGCCAGCGGCAGTCTTATATCCGCAGACGAACCGGTGAGCGCAACCACATGGCGACCCTTCGCCCGCTCGACCGTCACGGCGAAATCATCGCCGCTCGCCAGGCGCACGTCGTGCAAACGGGCCGAGGCGAGGCCGTCGTCGTCGACGCGTAGATCGCCGGCCGCGCCGAACCCATCGCCCTGGATGCGGAAGTCGTCTATCTCCGTGAGGGCGTCGCTTTTCTTCACCGTGAACTCGGCATTGGCCGCAATGCCGGCGCCTTTGTTCCAGCCGATCCACGGCAGCGACAGAACCGCCTTGCCGAGATCAGCCTTCACAGACTGGCTGCCGTCATCCGAAAGGGACACCTCCACGCCGACCGGTCCGCTGACGATCCCGGACAAGGCAGGAGCGATCTTGCGACGCGCCGCGTCGTCGAGAGTCCCGGAAATCTCGCGCGTCCGCTTCACATCCGCCTTGGCATCCACCGGCTCGGTCAGCGCGATGCGCATTTCTGCGCCGTCGATCAGGGCATCGGCGTCAAGAACCGCCTGGGTGTTGTCGATCCGCATCCTTCCCGACAGATCCGCGACCGCGCGACCGGAAACCGGCCGGTTTATCGACACCTTCTGCAACTCCATTTCCGCTTGCCACAAGGGTGGCGGCGGTTTCTGGTTGGAGATCAGTCCGAAGCGGGCGCCAACCAAAGCGGTCATGGGTCCGGTGAAATCCTCCGGTACGAAAGGCGTTTTCTGCAGCGCCCGGATCGGCTTGTAGCTGACGAGTTCGGCAATCGAGTCGGCCTCTCCGCCGACCTCGATCTTCATCTCCGCCATCAGCGGCTTGCTGTAGACATCGGGAATGACGAAGTTGCCGCCGTTCAGAGCTACGCTGCGACCGGAGGGGAAAAAGGCCGCGCCCCCGCGAACCTCGACGGTCATGCGCTCGCCACTCAATTCGAAATGCCCAGCAGTATCGCGTAGCGGCGGAATCTCGCCGGCGATGTTGATGCGCGTGTCGTCGATGGCAAAGTTGATATTGAGCTCGTCTTCGTTGAGCTTCAATTCGCCACCGCTGTTGGCAATTCTCCCCTCCGGGATCGAGACCTCTATTCGCGCATCCGTCACCGTACCGCCGAAGAGATTGCCGATCGCCCATCGCCGGGCGCCCTTGGCGACCCACCAGGGCCACAATTGCTTGACCGCGGCGGGTTGCATGCGGTCGCTCACCGCAGCGAAATTGATCTGCGGCGACGTGTTGCCGAAGGCGACGGCGAGCGAACCCGCCATGGTCCCGAGCGGGCTCGATATCGCCAGCTGGTCGAAGATCAGCCGATGGCTATCGGTCTCGAATCGGCCATTCACCTTGGCGTCGAAGGAAAGCGGCCGCTCCTGCATGTCTTCGGGATCGGAGCTCGCGTCTTTCAGGAGCAGATCGACCGCAAAGCCCTTCTGGCTTCCATCGGAGACCTTGTCGAGGTCGATCAAGGCACCGGTGAAGGGAAAGTTCGAGCGCCCGATCTTGACCGCTGACGGCAATATCTCCACCGAAGCCCGCTCAAAATCGTAAGAAACGTTGAATTCCGACGGTCTGAGCGCGGAGACCAGCCCTCCGGCGTGAAATGCTCCTGCAGATGTCCTGACGCCGACTGCCAAAGCGGGCTTCGTGCCCTCCGCAGCACGCGTCGCCCGGAGGCTGACCTCGGCGCCAGCGTCGATCCCGAAGGCCTCCTCGCTGTCCGATTTGCCGTGGTACAGGAACGGCGAAAGCGGCAGGGATCTAAACACGGCCTCGATGCCGCCGATGCTGTCGCCTGGCCCGAAGGCTCTGGCCTCGAGCTGCGCTTCCTTGCCGTCGATGGCAATGGAGCCGTCGACCTGAATGGAGCCATCGGCATCCCGGCTGAAAGCCAGCATCCTCACATCGACCGGAACGATCCGCCCGCGGGCCCCCGTAACCGACAGCGAGAGATCCGAAAGTTGAACGGTCCTTGTGGCACTTCGCGCCGTCAACCGCGACATCGCATCGATATGCGTGAACAGTTTTTCGAGCGCCGTGCCGGTGTCGGCGATACGAACCGCCGTCAGGTCGATCGGCTCGCCACGCGGCAAGAGCCTGGTATCGAGTTCGCCGCCTTCCGCTTCCAGCCGCGACACGGCGATGCGGCCGGTCATCAGGGCAAAGGGATCGAGCGCGATAGAGACGGCCGCCAACTTGGCAACGGGGCGCCCGGAGGCGGTGTCGTTCAGCGTGACGCCGCGCGCCTTGAGCGCGAGCGCGCCGCGAGCGGTGACGCGGACCACGGTGCTTTCGACGTCGGCGTTGTAGTTGGCGCCAAGGGCAGTGTTGAGCGCCGCGCGGGCGCGGGCGTTCAAGGGACCGTCAACGAGGCCGCTTTCGATGACCGCGATGAGCGTGGCAACGATGACAAAGGCCACAAGTGAGCAGCAAAGCAGAATTTTGCCAAGCAGACGCAAGGCGCCTCCGGACAGGGGCGTGTGCACGATGACCGGATCATGGGCCTGGGCCGAGGGCAGCGCGTCCAGCGCGACGATATCTTCCTTGCGAAAGCAAACCCTTTCGCCGCGGATATCACTCATCGGCGCGGGATTCCTCCACCTGCTTGCTGCATTGCATTCTTCCTGTCCGGATCGCCATCATGCGCGCCGGATCGTTGCCATCCTGTAGATCACAAATCGCCGAACCAAGTCACCACGCTTCGCTGTGGTTGCTGTGGAAAGCGCGCGACAGCCTACTGCAGGTGCTCCCAGATCGGCATCGACCTGAGAATAAAAACATGCAGCAATTGAAAGCACGACAGCGCCTCTGTGCGTCTGAAAGACCCGTGGTGCCGGAGTGCCCTCTGTCTTGCGACGTGGCATTTCATCATGGCTCTTAGCCATGAAAGCCGTCGGGTAGCTGTCAAAGCAGCCACAAACCTGCTGGACGGACCGCGACGATCTTGGGTATCCCCTATGTGCGAAATGTCGATAAAACTTGGCGTAAGAAAGGCTTAATCATGGCACCATTGCGACCCGGCGATCCCGCCCCGGATTTCGAACTCGCTCGCGACGGCGGCGGCTCGATTTCACTGTCTGCTCTTCGCGGCAAGCCGGTGGTGTTGTTCTTCTATCCCAAGGACGACACCAAGACCTGCACCGTGGAAGCAATTTCCTTCTCAAGCCTCTCGGACGAATTCACCTCGGCCGGTGTGGCGCTGGTCGGCATCTCGCCCGACTCGGTCAAGAGCCATGACCGCTTCGCCAGGAAGCACGACCTCACCGTCGTGCTCGCGGCAGACGAGGACAAGACGGTCGTCAACGCCTATGGCGTCTGGGCGGAAAAGAGCATGTATGGGCGCAAATACATGGGTGTCGAACGCACCACCTTCCTCATAGATCCAGATGGCATCGTCAATCGGATCTGGGAAAAGGTCAAAGTGGCGGGGCACGCGGAGGAGGTTCTCGCTGCGGCGAAAACTCTCCGCACCGATTGAGCGAAAGGCCCGTGCTCCCGCAATTCCACAGCCTTCGCGGCGCTTCCGTCGAAGCGATCCGCGCCAGCGACCTAGCGGTCAAAACCGAGCTCGCGCAGGAGGCTGCGCGCCGTTGGCAGGCGCGAACGCTCTCCTTGCGCTCGCCGCTCGATCGGCCCGTTCCGGAACGGCCAGGCAGGCCGGAAAGGCCAATTCTCACGCCGCCGACGCAGGTCAAGCGGCGATCCCTCGGTTCCTTGAAGGGCCGAATCGCGCTGCTTCATGCCATTGCCCATATCGAATTGAATGCCGTCGATCTCGCACTCGACATCGTCGCTCGCTTCGCCACGGAGCCAGTGCCGCAATCCTTTTTCGACGGATGGATGCAGGTCGCTTTCGAGGAGGCCAAGCATTTTCGGCTGGTGCGGCAAAGGCTTAACGATCTCGGCGCCGACTATGGCGACCTGCCGGCCCATGACGGTCTGTGGCAGGCCGCGCACGACACGCGCAACGATCTGACCGCCCGGCTTGCCGTGGTGCCGCTCATCCTAGAGGCGCGCGGCCTAGACGTCACGCCGGCCCTTCAGGCGAAGATGCGCGAGACCGGCGACGATGAAAGTGCTGCCGTTCTCGACGTCATCTATGAAGACGAGAAGGGTCACGTCGCCGTTGGAGCAAAGTGGTTCCGCTTCCTGTGCGCCCGCCAGAAGAAGGACCCGGCTGCGACCTTCCAGGCGCTGGTGCGGGCAAACTTCCGCGGGCCGCTGAAAGCGCCCTTCAACGACATCGCGCGGGCCGAAGCCGGCCTGACGCCATCGTTTTACCGGTCGATGACCGCTTCCAGAAACATCTGACGGACGGCGCCCCTCACGCTTTATTAACCCTAATAAAGTGTAATCACCTCGGGGCAAATGCAAGTTGGGTCGCATCTGGCGGGGGTGACGTGGTGTCTATTCGTCCGGAAAACCGGAGCTTCGGAAAACGTCGGCAAAGTCACGTCCTGATTCTCGCCAGCGGCGACAGGGTTCGTCACATGACGGTCCGTCCGTGGATGGCGGCGGCGGCGGCCTCGCTCGTCGGCGTCTTCGGCATCGGCTATCTCGCCGCGACCAGCTATCTCGTCCTACGCGACGACCTGATCGGCGGTACGATCGCCCGCCAGGCGCGCATGCAGCATGAATACGAGGACCGAATCACCGCGCTGCGCGCTCAGGTCGATCGGGTGACGAGCCGACAGTTGCTGGACCAGCAGATCGTCGAGGAAAAGGTCGACAAACTCCTGCAGCAGCAGTTGGAGCTTTCTTCACGCAGCGGCAGGCTGGGGACGCTGGCCGAGAGCGCCGAGCCGGCCACGGCTAGCGGGGACGCGGCCGCATTGCCGGATGCGGAACCTCTCGCCTATAGGAAGCGGGCCGACGCTCAGGACGGTATCCAGGCGATCGAAGAGATCATGGGCATTGCAGAAGCGAACGCCGGACCGCCGGTGCATGCATCTGCGCTCGGCTATGCGCCGGAAGCGCAGACAAATGGCCCAAGGGAAACCGTTTCCGATCGGACCGATCGCATCTTTTCAAAAGTCACCCTTTCGCTGAAAGGCATTGAGCGCGATCAACTGGCGCATGTTCGGCAGTTGACAAGCAATGCGCAGAGGACCTCTGAAGCGATCAGGACGATCGTCGAGCGCACAGGCTTTGTCTTTCCGGTTCCGAAGACCGCAGACGCTTCCGCGCCTGCCATTCCGGCCGACGGAACGGCGATCGGCGGACCTTATGTCGAGCCGCAGAATCAGGATCAGTTCGAACAATCGCTCACCACACTCGACAATGCGCTTGTCGACCTGGAAGAGACCCGCGACGCTGCCCGGAAACTTCCCCTCGAAAGTCCGGCGCCCGCAAGTGACGTCACGAGCAGCTTCGGAAATCGGCTGGATCCCTTTCTGGGGCGATTGGCGCTGCATGCCGGAATCGACTTCCGCGCTGCGACCGGCACACGCATTCGCGCGACCGCGGCGGGAACCGTGACGACGGCGGGGCCGGCGGGCGGATACGGCAACATGATCGAGATCGACCACGGAAACGGTGTCTCGACGCGCTATGCGCATCTCGCCGTTGTCCTCGTACATGTCGGTGAGCGCGTCGAGGCCGATCAGGCAATCGCCCAATCCGGAAGCACTGGTCGGTCGACAGGCCCCCATCTGCATTATGAAGTTCGCCTGGGAGGGCTGGCGGTGGATCCGATGCGATTCCTGCGCGCCCGTGCAAAGCTCGCCGGCTATATGAACTGACGCATCAACATCCTCTCTATCCAACGCCCGCAGTTGACACGAAAAGCGATAGATTCGCAGTCATTTACCGTGCGAAGCGTCAACGTGCTGGATTTCTTGACTTTCGGCGCCTTTCGTCTTAAGAGCGCCGCCACAGGATGGTGATTTTCCATCGATCGATCAGTGTTCTAATGAACCGGAACGGAAACAGATTCCCCTTTGACCAATTTTGCTGACCTTGGCCTGAGCCAAAAAGTTCTCTCCGCTGTTACCGACGCGGGCTATGCAACGCCGACACCGATCCAAGCAGGCGCCATTCCGCCGGCCCTTCAGCGCCGTGACATCCTGGGTATCGCGCAGACCGGCACGGGCAAGACGGCATCCTTCGTTCTGCCGATGTTGACGCTGCTGGAAAAGGGCCGTGCGCGTGCACGCATGCCGCGCACCTTGATCCTGGAGCCGACCCGCGAGCTTGCGGCGCAGGTGGCGGAGAACTTCGACAAGTACGGCAAGAATCACAAGCTCAACATCGCGCTTTTGATCGGCGGCGTTTCCTTCGATGAGCAGGACCGCAAACTCGAGCGCGGCGCCGATGTTCTGATCTGCACGCCCGGACGCCTGCTCGATCATTTCGAGCGCGGCAAGCTCCTGATGAGCGGGGTGGAGATCCTCGTCATCGACGAAGCCGACCGCATGCTCGACATGGGCTTCATTCCGGATATCGAGCGGATCGCCAAGCTCATTCCCTTCACCCGGCAGACGTTGTTCTTCTCGGCAACCATGCCGCCGGAAATCCAGAAGCTCGCCGACCGGTTCCTGCAGAACCCTGAGCGGGTGGAAGTCGCCCGCCCCGCCTCGACGGCAATTACCGTGACGCAGCGCTTCGTCGCCGCGCACGGAAAGGACTACGAAAAGCGCGCCGTGCTGCGGGATCTCATCCGCGCCCAGGGCGAACTCAAGAACGCGATCATCTTCTGCAACCGCAAGAAGGACGTCGCCGAGCTCTTCCGCTCGCTCGACCGCCATGGCTTCTCGGTCGGTGCGCTGCACGGCGACATGGACCAGCGCTCGCGCATGGCGATGCTGGCCAACTTCAAGGACGGCAATATCCAGCTGCTCGTTGCTTCGGATGTCGCGGCGCGCGGGCTCGACATTCCGGACGTCAGCCACGTCTTCAATTTCGATGTGCCGATCCATGCGGAAGACTATGTGCACCGCATTGGCCGTACCGGCAGGGCCGGCCGTTCCGGTGCTTCCTTCACGATTGTGACGAAACGCGACATGAAGTTCTCGGATGCCATCGAGAAGCTGATCGGCCAGACGGTCGAGTGGCACAACGGCGATCTTTCGCAACTGCCCGAGCCGATGGAAAGCCATGACAGCCGCCGCGAGCGCGGCCGCGATGGCCGCAAGGATCGCAAAAAAGATGTGGAACGCTCCGGTCGGGCGCGCGGCGATCATAAATCCGATGCTGCCCGTATCGATAATGTGACCGAATTCGAACCAGTCGCAGAAAGGGCAGAGGCCGTGAAACCGGAACGTAGCGCCGACAATAAACAGAGCCATGCGAGCCGCAACGATCGCCTCGGCCGGGCGCAGAACGCCGCCAATGACGACAATCGCGACCGTCGCCACCGCAATCGTCGCGATCATGACGATGGCCCGACGCCGGTCGGCTTCGGAGACGAGATCCCGGCGTTCATGCTGATCGTCGGCAAAGCCTGACAGCCGGCCAATGGCCTTCCCGGGCATCGATTTTCCCGGCCTCGGCTGCGGGCTTGCAATCCTGCGGGACGGCAAGATTCTTCTCTGCCGGCGCCTGAAGGCACCGGAGGCCGGCCACTGGAGCATCGTCGGCGGCAAGGTCGACCATATGGAGCGTGCGGAGGATGCCGCTCGCCGGGAGGCGGAAGAGGAAAGCGGCCTCTCGATCCATTCGACGCGGTTTCTTTGCATCAGCGAGCAGAGGATCGAGGCCGACCGCCAGCACTGGATCTCACTGATCTATGCTACCGATGATTTTTCAGGCGAAGCGCGCCTAACCGAACCGGACAAGCTTTCCGATATTGGCTGGTTCGATCTTACCGCCCTGCCCCAGCCACTATCCCGCTTCGCGGCGGACGCCGTGCGCGCGCTAGGTTAAGCCAGCCTCGGCGCACTCATTTCTTCGTCCTGCGCGCGGCTGAATACGCCAACTTCACCCAGCGGGCCATCTCATCCGGATCGTCGTAGGCCGAATCAGGGATGCTCCAATAGGGCATTTTGACGGGCTTGCCCTTGCCGTCGTAAGCCCATTGCCGGGCGCCGGCCCCCTCGAGTTCCGCAGCCGTTTCAGAGTCGCCTTTCAGAAGGATCTCCCCGCCGACCTCGACGGCGAGAATGACGCCTTCGCAATAGATGCCCTTGCCTCCGAACATGCGGCGAATGCTGATCGGCCCCAGTGTCTCGAACATTTCCTCGATCGCGGCATTGTCCATCGTCTCACTCCTTCAGTATGCCGCCGGCGGCGAGGATCGCTTCAGGCGTATCGACATCAAGACGCGCCGCGGCGCCCAGCTCGACATCGATCACCGGAAGGCCACAGCACTCGACGATGTGTCTCGCCCCCACGTCGCCGACGAGTTGCCGGACCACGGCAAAGGTGGATTTCGGCAGTATGACCGGATTTCCGCGCTGGCCTTCCGTTACTGCGCGCACGACGGCCCGGCCGGATTCAGCATGGAAAGCTTCTATCATCTTTGACAGGTGCCCGGCGGTGACGCCCGGCATATCGGCCAGCATCACTAGCATGCCGCCCGACCCCTCTTCCACCGCGGACAGGCCGGCGACAAGTGACGACGCCATGCCGCTCTCGTAATCGGGATTCGAGACAAACGTGACCGACAGGCCGGATAAGGCAGCCCGGATCTCCTGCTCGCGATACCCGGTAACCACGACGACCTTGCCCTTGCCGACAGCAAGAGCCGTGTCGACAGAACGGCGGACCAGCGGGACGCCATCGAACTCGGCAAGAAGTTTGTGTTTTCCTGCAGGCCCCATCCGGCTTGCGCGGCCAGCCGCCAGAACGACGATCGCGACTGGGCTGGGCCGCGGCCTGACTGCGGCCTCCCGCGGCTGCGGCCGTGTCGGGATTTCCTTCAGCAGTCCACCGACGCCGAGCCCGGTGATGTCGGTCGGGCTCGGCCACTCGCCGGCGAGCAGCCGGTCGAGGATCCAGTCGAAGCCATTTTCCCTCGGGCTGCGGGCGCAGCCGGGTGCGCCGATGACGGGGATTTCGTCCAAGCGGCCAAGAACGAGCAGGTTGCCCGGGTCCACAGGCATGCCGACGTGCTCGACGGTCCCGCCGGCGCTTCGGATGGCGGCCGGCACCACGTCGTGAGGGTCAGCGACGGCCGAGGCGCCGAAGATGATCAGCAGGTCGTGCGTAGACCGGAGTTCGGCAATCGCCGCGGCGACTGCCGGCTCGGTGTGGGCGACGCGACGCTCCGTATCCAGGCTGCTGCCGGATTGCGCGAGCCGCGCCGCCAGCACGGCACGCGTCTTGTCCATCACCTGGCGCTTCAGCGACGGCAATTCGGTTGCAATCAGGGCCGCGCGTTTCGGCGCGAAGGGCTTCACTTCGAAGGCGGGCTCCGCGCGAAGCACGGCAGCCGCTTGCTCGACGAAATTTCCCGGCACAGCCAACGGGATGATCTTGATCGTCGCCACCATGTCACCCGCATTGACGGCGACATGGTCGGCAAGACAAGCGAGCGTGATCGCCGGATCGATGCGGTTCACCCGATCGACAATCGCCCGACCGGC
This sequence comes from Sinorhizobium fredii USDA 205, assembly GCF_001461695.1. Taxonomy (GTDB): domain Bacteria; phylum Pseudomonadota; class Alphaproteobacteria; order Rhizobiales; family Rhizobiaceae; genus Sinorhizobium; species Sinorhizobium fredii. The sequence continues at coordinate 79,578 of NZ_AUTC01000085.1, forward strand.
GACGAAGAGACCCGACACTGTCGCATACACATTGACGCGGCCGGTTGCGGCGGACGAGAAACGCAGATGATCAGGGGCGATCGCGGCCGCAATCCGAGCTGCGGCCTCATCCTCCGGCAGTTCGTCCGGGTCGAGCCTGGCAACGATCACCTCGCCCATGCCAGCATCGGCAAGCATCGCCAGATCATTGGCGCTCAGACGATGACCTTTCGCGAGCTTGCCTTCCGCAGTCTTCACGGCGTGGGCCAGAATGGCGCCTTCCGCTTCGGCAAGCGGAACAGGACCAAATCTCATGCTGCAAGCCCCTCTTCTCGACGATCGCGGTGGCGCAGCGCGCCGATGATTTCGGCAAGGACGGCGATGGCGATTTCCGCGGGGCTCGCGGCGCCGATATCCAGGCCGATTGGCGCCCGGATTCGGCCGATCGCCTCTTCCGACAGGCCGGCCGCCCGCAATCTCTCCACGCGGCTCGCATGGGTCTTGCGGCTGCCGAGTGCGCCTACATAGAAGCAACCCGCGTCCAGGGCGGCCCGGATCGGATAGTCGTCGATCTTCGGGTCGTGGGTGACCGCGGCCAGTGCCGTGTAGCGGTCGAGCGGTCGCGTGGGCAGGACATCTTCCGGCCAATCCGCGAGAAGTTCGACGCCCTCGAAGCGCTCGACCGTCGCGAATGCGGTGCGCGGGTCTATGATGGTCATATCGAACCCGGCGACTGGTGCCAGCCGCGCCAGCGCCTGGGTAATATGAACGGCGCCGATGACCACCAAGCGCGGCGGCGGCAGATAGACGTTGATAAATACGGGTCGCTCATCGAGCGTCGCAAGATTGGGGCGGCCCGAACGAAGCGTTTCAGAGATCGCGGCATCCCATTCGGCCGGGAAGTCTTCTCTCTCGATGAAGGCTTGGGCGCGGCCGCTTGAAAGATCGTTGACGACCACGGCCGCCCGCCGCGCCGCGCGCGCCTCATTCAGCTTCTGAAGGGAAGGCAGTTGCATGATCAGCCGTCAACTCGCTCTAGAAAAACACGGATTCGACCGCCGCAGGAAAGGCCGACGCGCCATGCCGTTTCGTCAGCGACACCGAATTCGAGGACTCTCGGAACGCCCGAGGCAATCACGTCGGCTGCTTCGCCGATGACGGCACCTTCGACGCAACCGCCCGACACCGACCCTTCAAAGTTGCCCTCGCCGTCAATCACCAGATGGCTGCCGACCGGGCGTGGCGCAGAACCCCAGGTCTCGATGACCGTCGCCAGGGCCACGGCACGGCCTTGCCTATGCCATGCCTCGGCAATCTCCAACGGGTCGAGCATCTTTGCTTCGTTCGTCATGATGTTGGCACTCCACCTCGCCCTCTTAGATCATGACGATCCGGTCGTGTTTCAACCCACATTGTCGTGAGCTTGAAGGGCCGCGCGGCGGGCGTGAAGAAAGCGTCTTGGATCCGCGTCGCGGCTCCTTTCACCCGACAGGGACTTCACCAGTTCGGCGACCGATTCGAGATTGTGCACCGTCCGAAACTCATCGACATGCGGCAGCATCGCCCTGACACCGCGCGCCCGCGCCTCGAAACCCTCAAAGCGGAGCAGCGGATTGAGCCAGATCAGCCGGCGACAGGAGCGATGCAGGCGGTCCATCTCGATCTCGAGCTGCACCGTGTCGTCGCGCTCGAGGCCGTCGGTGATCAACAGGACAATGGCGCCCTGCCCCAGGACACGTCGAGACCAACGACGATTGAACTCACGCAGCGTTTCACCGATGCGCGTACCGCCTGACCAGTCCTTGACCGCTGCCACGCATTCGTCGAGCGCCTCGTCGGGATCGCGGTTACGCATCTGGCGCGTGACGTTCGTCAGCCGCGTGCCGAAGAGAAAGGTCTGGACGCGGTGCCGCTGCTCTGTCAGCGCATGCAGGAAATGCAGGAACACCCGTGTGTACTGGGTCATCGAGCCGGAAATATCCGCAAGCACCACGAGCGGCGGGTGAACGAGGCGCGGTTCCCGGAAACGCGGTAGGATGAGCTCGCCGCCGAACCGCATGGCATCGCGCATCGTGGCGCGCGGATCGATCCTGGCGGGCCGATGCGAAGGGCGGAAGCGCCGCGTCCTCACCCGATCGAGCGGCAGGAGCAACGATGACATCGCCCGCCGCGCCTCGGCGATTTCTACGGCAGTCATCTGTGCAAAATCCGCCTTGCGAAAGAGCTCCCGACCCGAAGCGGTGTAGCGCGCGTCGATTTCGATCGCCTGCTCCTCGCGAGGCGGACGAGCGTCATGCCGCCCGCTGAGGAGCGCTTCGCCGAGACGCGCCGCGCCGGCACGCCGTGGCTGATTTTCACTGGCGCGTGCAGGAGCGACGGGCGACAGCAGCGCGATCATCTTCCGGACGAGATCGCGCTTGCGCCAGAACAGCCGGAACGCTTCATCAAAGAGCGCCTGGTCCTCATGCCGCTTCACCAGCGTGCATTGAAGCGCGGCGTAGAACTCCCGGCGCGAGCCGATGCCGATTGCGCCGACCGCTTCAATGGCGTCCGCTATCGCGCCGGGACCGATCCTCATGCCTGCCCGCCGCAGCGCCCGGGCGAAGAAGACGATGTTGTCCGCAAACTGCCCGCTCTCCGGGCGTCGGTCGAGGCTGTCGGCATCGGAACTGGCAGTCATGATGTCAGCTCGGCGCCCTTGAGTTCGCGCTTGACCTCTTCCAGCAATCTGCGCCCCTCGGCACCCTCTATCCGGGCAATGTCGTCCTGATACTTCAGGAGCGTGCCGAGCGTGTCGGCCAGCGTCTCCGGATCGAGCGCCAGCGCATCGAGCTCGGTCAGCGCCGTCGCCCAGTCGATTGTCTCGGCGACACCGGGGTTCTTGAAGAGATCGACCGTCCGGAGTTTCTGGACATAGGCGACGATCTCCTGGGAGAGAGCCGCGTTGCAGCCGGGCACCTTGCGCCGGATAATCTCCAGTTCCTGCGTGGCATTGGGGTAGTCGACCCAATGGTAGAGGCAGCGACGCTTCAAGGCGTCGTGAATTTCACGAGTCCGGTTGGTGGTGATGATGACAATCGGCGGCTCGTCCGCCCGGATCGTTCCAAGCTCGGGAATGGTCACCTGGAAATCGGAAAGCACTTCGAGGAGGAACGCTTCGAAGGCCTCGTCGGTACGGTCGAGCTCGTCGATGAGAAAGACCGGCGCACGGCCAGCATTCGCCGAGATCGCCTGCAGCACCGGACGACGGATGAGGAACCGTTCCGAGAAGATGTCGCTTTCCACCCTTTGCCGATCGACCATCCCCGCGGCCTCCGAAAGGCGGATTTCCAGCATTTGCGCCGGGTAGTTCCATTCATAGACGGCGGATGCGACGTCGAGCCCCTCGTAGCATTGCAGACGGATCAGCGGTCGATCGAGCGAGCGGGCGAGCACCTTGGCGATTTCGGTCTTGCCGACCCCGGCCTCTCCTTCGAGGAACAGCGGCCGCTTCATCCTGAGTGCCAGGAAAAGAACGGTCGCGAGGGCGGTACCGGCGAGATAGTTCTCCGCCTCCAGCAGCGCCATCGTCTCGTCGATGGACTGGGGCATCCTGCCTGTCTCGTGTTTCGCCATGTTCACTCCTCTATCGAGGAAAATTATAGCGTGCGGTATCCCCGGTCCACATAAATGAGCGGTGGTGCCTTTTCGCCGATTCTAACGTCGACCACTTCGCCGAAGAGGATTGCGTGGGTGGCCATGATCTTCACTTCGAGCAGACGGCAATCGAAGGCAGCGATGGCGTCAACGAGAATCGGCGCCCCGGTCGCCAGTTGCGTCCAACGGCCGAACGCAAAGCGGCGCTCCATTTCGAGCTGGTCGCGTCCGGAGAAGGCGTGCGCCAAGGCTAGATGCTGTCCACCGAGGATGTTCAGCGCGAAGCTGTCGCTGCGGAGAAAGATATCGTTGCGAGGATTTGCAGCATTGAGGCAAGCGAGAATCGTCGGCGGATCGTCCGACACCGAACAAGAGGCGGTGATGGTTACACCACGCCGCTCGGCCCCATCCGCCGCTGTGATCAACTGCACGTGATGGGACAAGCGGCTCATC
>NZ_AUTC01000086.1 GCF_001461695.1 Sinorhizobium fredii USDA 205
ACCACGCGCGGCGCTCAAAATCCTGCGGCCCTGCTCGGATGGATACCGAAGATCCAGACGGAGCGGTAGTCGACCTGCAGGCCCCGCTCCGCCAATTCCGCGACCAGCCCGCGCCAGGTGAACGCCTGCGCACGGCAGCGCTCGATCAGCCAGACCCGATGCTCACCGGCGATCGCCCGCGGCTTGTGCCCGCCCATCTGGCCGGGGGCGGCGCTGCCCGTCTCACGCCAGCGCCGTACCCAATCGATCGCCGTGCTGATGCCGATCCCGAAGCGCTTTGCCGCCGCCCGGCAGGACAGCGCATCGCGCGTAACTGCACCACAACACGGTCCCTAAGGTCATCCGAAAAAGGTTTCGCCATCCTGGCCGGCCTGAATGGTGAATCTGATTTGCTCACAAAGGATCCTATGGGGAGTGGATAGCAACCTGCACCATGACAGAGTGGATTCGCTAAAATCTCTGGAGGCCAATCATGCATCTTTCGACTGCCGATAGACCCGAGGCACCTGCCGCTATCCGCATGGATATTGGCGCGATCTTCGTCTCGTTGGAACTGAGTAGATCGACCTGGCTGGTCACGTCGCTTTCACCTGGCAGCGAGAAGATGTCGCGCCACACCGTCGCCGGCGGCGATAGCCCCGGACTACTCGCCTGTCGCGCCGATCTGCGCCAGAAGGCGCAGGCGCGCATAGGCAGGTTTTATCCCTTGGTGGTGATCCAGGAAGCGGGGCTGGACGGATTCTGGATCGACCGGGTGCTGAACCGGGAAGACTGGATCGAAAGTCACATTGTCGATGCCGCCTCGGTTGCGGTGGCCCGCCGCCACCGACGCGCCAAGACCGATCGGCTCGATGGCGAGGTACTGGTCCGCGCCCTGATGGCCTGGAAGCGGGGAGAACCGCGTGTTTGTTCGATGGTCAGGGTGCCGACGCCGGAGGACGAGGATCGTCGCCGGATTGGCCGGGAGCGCAAGGCGCTGGTCGCCGAACGGGTTGTCCATGTCAACCGCATCAAAGGCCTCCTCGTCAGCCAGGGCATCCGGGACTACGAGCCGTTGCGCCGTGATCGGCGTGATCGCCTGGACGAACTTCGCACCGGCGATGGCCGTGCTACCTGCATGAAGGCCCAGATCGGAGCGGCGACCGGATGTGAGGTTGATCCGGCTCGGTGATCGGGCCGGGATACGTGATCGGGCTCAGACTTGGATACCGAACGGCAAAGGCGGAACATTCACTTGACCACAAAATCCCCACGTAAGGGAATCCCAATGCCGATTCCGCCTAAATCATCCCGCTCTAAGAGCCTGACCGAAAAAGAGTTGAGTGAAATCAGCCAGTTGTG
>NZ_AUTC01000087.1 GCF_001461695.1 Sinorhizobium fredii USDA 205
AGGGAATCCCATACGGACTCTTATGTTAGGCGGATACCACTAGCTTCGATCAACAGCGAGAACGTTGGTAGCTCTGATACCTGAGCGACGATTTCAGCATGTAACTCCGCCCCTCGACGACAAACCCGTCAAGCTGATGCTGTAAGGTGTAAGCTGAAAGGTCAGATATTGTGTTAGTGAAGCCCTTGTTCTTGAAATTCAGGGAAGTATTGCACAACACGCCGTAGCCCGTTAAGGCTTTAAAAGCAGACAGCAACTCGAACAATGGAAGATTAGTGAGCGCAGATACCGTTTGAATCCGCGCAGTCCGGTTCACATGAGTCACCGCTTCAAGCCCATCTGTGGTGGCCCGAAAGGTGTAAAGCATGAACGGGCTGGGGTGACTACATGCGAACCATTTGTCAGCATCGTCTTCCAAGCAGACGGGAGCGAGTGGACGAAATTGCTCACGCTGTTTGATGACGTTCAGCCGCTCTCTGGTGCTGGTTTTAAAAGGCGCAGCCAAGATGGAGCGATTACCGAGAGCGCGTGGTCCGATTTCATACCGACCGCTTGCCCATCCCAAGATCATATCGCTGGCCAACATCTCGGCAACGGTCGAAGTACTCGGCTCCCATTCGTCAAACAGGGCGCTATCGACAGCTCTGTCGGACACGAAATGCAATCCAGAGTATACGTCCCACGAGATTTTTGGGTCGCCAGTGAACTGGAACTGTGCGTCGATGGCTGTACCAATCGCTGAACCGGAATCATTAGGGACGGGAGGGACAAATACATCGCTGAATAGCCCCGAATCTCTCCACTTAGTGTTCCAATCGCGATTAAGCCCACACCCCCCAGTTATCAACAATGGCATTCCTCGTTTGAGATTTGCCTCGGCGAACAGACGAAAGCGGTCAAACAGATGGTCGCTGAAAATGCCTGCAAAGTTTCGGAATTCAGGGTCTTCCACGCCCACATTGTAGTGCGGCAAATCTTTTAATGCTTCACAATCACGGGGCTTAAGGTGGTTGCAATCCTGCAACAGAAAGGACGTGATTTTCTTCTCCTCGCTCGTAGGCTGGCTTCTTTTCGAGAGCGAAGCGAGCGCCATCAATTTTCCGGCGTCGGATAAGCGAGAAAACTCCCCTGTGCTTTTGTCGAAAGTAGGATCCGCTAACGCGTAGAGCATGGCATAGCGATGGCCAGGCTCTGGCATCACATCAGCTATCTTCGTTATATTCAGTTGTAACCATCCGGTCAGGACCGCAGTAGCCGAGGCTTTTTGCGATTTC
>NZ_AUTC01000088.1 GCF_001461695.1 Sinorhizobium fredii USDA 205
AATGTTCGGCATCACATCACAAGACGGCCGTCACCGTGGGGATACCGGCAAGCCGGTGGCGTTCGATCAGCTTCTCGGCCGCCAGCGTCGGTCCGAAATCCAGGTAATGCTCACGCACCAGGTCGAGCACCAGGTTGCGGAAATCCTCGCTGTGGGGCTTTATTTCCGGAAGGCCGCCAGCCAAGTAATGAAATGCAACGCGCTTGTTCAGCCGAGCCGCGCAATCTTCATGGAGCGAGTTTATCCGATACCATTTAGCGTTGATTGTAGACGCAAAGTTGCTAATCTCGCGTTCAAATGGAAGGGGCTTTCATGAAAACTATGGTTGCAATGCTTCTTGCAGCGGTTGGCGTTGCAGTCAGTGCCAGCAGCACTTTGGCGGTTAATTTCTGCCAGTCCAACAAAGACCGGAATTGCTTTACCGGCAGTTTCGGACTTGTCGACATTCCCGGTGACGCAAGCCATAAGCTGCTCAAGGCAGATTTCGGATATGTCGATTTGAACGGAGTGGGTTGGCAGACCAACAAGGAGACGAAGACTGACGGCGCTTCGATTCCGCCGCTATTGCAACCGTTTGTCGGTTCCCCATGGGAAGACGGCTATATTCGTGCAGCCGTCATCCATGTACTGCGACAGGCACGTTCGAACTTGGAAAGAGACGCATCGCGTCTTCTATGACGCCATGCTGGCCAGCGGCTTGGAGAAACCGAAAGCGAAATTGCTGTTCTACGCCGTCTATGCCTTTGGTCCACGCTGGGGCTATCTCGTTCCCGGAGAGAAGTGTGCGGCTGGGAAGAACTGCATCCAGATGACAGGAAAGGACGCCGCGTTCGTGCAGTTGCCTGGGGAATTGGCCGATCAGTCGAGCGCAGGCGAATTGAAGGCGATCAAGGCGACCATCGATCTCAAGGAGCGTTCTGGTGATGCGTTAACGCTTGATGAACTCATGGCGATCGCCGACGAAGCTCACCCCCAGCAAACACTTCGTGATCAGCGGCCTGCCGGTGGTGATGAGATCACCAAGTAACGGTGCAAGTCGTCGATGGAGGACGCGAGGAAGAGGGACCGTCTTTCAAGACCGACAGCACTATACGATCTTGAGAAGGAGATCATCGCTTCAACCGGCGGCCAAGTTAGGCTTCGTCAACTAGAGCATCGGATTGAAATCCGGAATCGAAGGATTGAACTAACCCGCTGACGCGGGATAGGTCGGGTTTGGAGGCGCGGTCTCCTGATGGGATGTTGGGGTGTTG
>NZ_AUTC01000089.1 GCF_001461695.1 Sinorhizobium fredii USDA 205
AAATGGCCAACGATCCGTACGAAACCCTCGGGGTGGCAAAGAACGCGACTCAAAAAGAGATTCAGAGCGCCTATCGCAAGCTTGCGAAGAAACTCCATCCTGACCTGAATCCTGGCGACAAGAACGCGGAGGACCGGTTCAAGGAGGCGTCCGCGGCCTATGCGTTGCTGGGCGACGAGGAGAAGCGCGCACGCTTCGACAAAGGCGAAATAGATGCGACCGGGGCAGAGCAGGCCGCTCGAAACTACTACAAGGAGTATGCAGCGACTCCGGGTGCTGACACGCGCTACCAAAGTACGAGCGGCTTCTCGGATTTTGGCGAGGCCGACGACATTTTTTCGAGCTTCTTTTCGCGAAGAGGCCATGGGCAAACGCATGCGCGCGGAAGAGATCTGCATTTCGCCATGGAGGTAGATTTCCTTGAAGCAGTCAACGGCGCGAAGAAGCAGATCACGCTGCCGGACAGAACCACGCTTGACCTGCAGATCCCTCCAGGCACTCAGGACGGGCAGCCACTTCGGCTTCGAGGTAAAGGCGAACCTGGCCCCGGCGGCGGGCCGGCTGGCGACGCGTTGATTGAAGTTCACGTACGGCCTCACCCGATCTTCACCCGCGATGGTGACGACATCCGGATTGAGATGCCCATCTCCCTTCGTGAAGCGATCCTCGGGGGAAAGGTGTTGGTCCCAACGATATCTGGCAATGTGACACTGACGCTGCCGCCCAATTCGAGCACCGGGAAAACGCTGCGCTTAAAGGGCAAGGGGGTCACCAAGCGGGGCGGCGGCAGCGGCGACCAGTACATTACCGTCAAGGTCATTCTTCCCGATCCCGCAGACCCTGACCTTGCAGCATTCGCCACATCATGGTCGGCGGGAGAGGCCCAAAATCCTCGCAGAGCTTGGGGAGGTTGATATGAGACATTCGGAGTTTTGCGAACGACTTAGCATCGAGCACTCAACGCTCAGCATATGGATGGAACAGGGCTGGGTCGTCCCGGCCAAAAACGATGGACGGGGAGAGTTTCATGACGCCGACGTGGCGCGTGGTCTCTTGATCCTCGATCTCAGCGAAACCATGGGGGTCAACCACGAGGGTATCGACGTCATCATGGCACTCGTTGATCAGGTCCACGGTCTGCGCTCCAAGCTACAAGCGTTGACGGATGCGATACGAGACCAGGATGAGCAAGTTCAGCGGCAGATTCTCCAAAGCCTTGAACGAAGCAGTTGAATTCCCAG
>NZ_AUTC01000090.1 GCF_001461695.1 Sinorhizobium fredii USDA 205
ACCGAACAAGAGGCGGTGATGGTTACACCACGCCGCTCGGCACCATCCGCCGCTGTGATCAACTGCACGTGATGGGACAAGCGGCTCATCGTATCGCGATAGGTTATCGGGTCCAGCCGGGTCTTCTCCAACACATCACGCTCCGGATCGGTATCTCGCACATACATAGACTGTCGCGAAAAATATGAAACTAGGCCGATCGAGATTCTTGCCGATGCGCGCACGCCGATGACGCAGATAGGGTGGTCGTCGTTTCCGGGCCTATCTTTTTCCTTTGACGAGTTCTCCCACTCCCTTAAAACATGGCCTGCGATAGCGGGAAAAAACATGCTGAAATCAATTGATACGACCCTTTTTGTCGCCGCGCTGACGCTGACCTCTCCCGCGCTTGCCGCCGGCCTCAAGATTGCGGTCGTCGCGCCCGCCGACGGCCCCTTCGCGGCGCTCGGCAAACAGATCACCGATGGCGCCGCCTTTCAGGCAGGCGATCGGGGAAGCGAGATCGTACCGATCGCAGAGAGCTGCGATCCGGCCGGCGGCGAGGCGTTGACGAAGGCGTTGCTTGCCAGCGGCGCCGAGGCGGCGATCGGCTTTCTCTGCACCGAGAGCCTGGAAGCGGCGCTGCCTGCCCTCGCCGAGGCCGGCATTCCTGCGATCACCCTCAGCGTGCGCTCGGATATTCTCATGGAGGACGCTCTCAAGAAGAAAAGGCCGCTCTTTCGCCTGGCACCAAGCGGCAAGGCCGAGGCCGCGGCGATCACCGATGCGATCGTGACCAACTGGCGGGACAAGCCGCTGGCGCTCATCGATGACGGAACGATTCATAGCCGCGAACTTGTCGAAAGCGTCCGCAACGCCCTTGCAGAGATCGGCATTACCCCGGTTTTCACCGACACCTACCGTCCGGCCCAGGAACAGCAGGTGAGCCTCGTTCGACGCTTGGCGAAAAGCGGCGCAACGCATGTGTTCACCGGTGGCGACCGCAACGACACCGCCGTCATCGCCCGCGACGCAAAGGCGGAGAATGTTCCGATAACGCTGCTTGGCGGCGATACGCTGAACGCCGCGGATCTCGACGTGCCGCTGGAGAATGGCGTTCTGGCCGTGACTATTCCCGATGCGACCCGGTCGGGCGAGGCTGCGCCGGTCGTCACGGCAATGCGTGCCGCTGGCGTTGAACCAGATGGTTACGTCCTTCCGGCCTTTGCAGCGGTGTCGCTTCTCGAGCAGGCGAAGGATCAAGCGGAGAAAGATGACAAGGCTGTCCTCGACGCTCTTTCGAAGGGTCCTTACACAACCGTCTTAGGACCGATCCGCTTCGACAGCACCCATGAACGGGCCGAGAGCCCCTACACACTGATGCAATGGCGGGACGGCCGTTTCGCGGCCGCTGCGAAATAGGCAAGGCCGAGTGATGCGCAAGGGACCGACGAATCTGATCACCGACGTCGCGGGGATCCTGGTTGGCAACGCCGAGGATCACCGGTTGAAATCCGGCGTAACGGCGGTGTTATGCGATCCGCCGGCTACGGCCGCGGTCCAGATTCTGGGTGGCGCACCGGGCACGCGCGAGACCGACCTCCTCGCCCCGCACAATACGGTCCAGACCGTGGACGCGATCGTTCTATCCGGCGGCTCCGCCTTCGGCCTCGACGCGGCCTCGGGCGTGCAGGCCGCGCTTCGCGAAATGGGCCGCGGCTTTGCCGTCGGCCCGCATCGGATTCCGATCGTTCCGGCGGCAATCCTCTTCGATTTGATCAACGGCGGCGAGAAGGATTGGGGGCAATATTCGCCCTATCGCGACATCGGCTATGAGGCCGCACGCGCCGCGGCCGGGACATTCGCGACGGGCAGCGTCGGCGCCGGAACGGGAGCCTTGACGGCCACTCTCAAGGGAGGCCTCGGTTCCGCCTCGACGATCCTTGCGAACGGCATCACCGTCGGCGCGCTTGTCGCCGTCAACGCGCTCGGCTCGGCAACCATCGGCGAGACGCGCCATTTCTGGGCCGCACCCTTTGAACTGGATGGCGAATTCGGCGGGCTCGGGATGCCATCTCCCTGGCCGCAGGATGCGGCGCAGCCGCGGCTCAAGTTTCGCGAGGCGGCGGCCGCCGCCGCCAATACGACCATAGCCGTCATCGCCACCGACGCGGTTCTCTCGAAGGCGGAGGCGAAACGTCTGGCGATTGCGGCCCATGACGGCTTCTCCCGGGCGCTGTGGCCGTCCCATACGCCGCTCGACGGCGATCTCGTGTTTGCGCTCTCAACGTGCGCCAGCGGCAAGAAACCCCTGCTGGAGGATTTCATCGACTTGAGCGCCGCGGCGGCCGCAACCATGGCAAGGGCAATCGCGCGGGGCGTACACGATGCCGCGGCGGCTGCGGGCGACCTCAAGCCCGCCTGGTCGGCGCAGCCAGATAACTGACGCCCGCCCCTCGCATGTTGTTCGCACGGTCGGGGGATGCTATGGGCGCGGGAAAGACCGGAGGCTGTTCATGACCCACCCCATTCGCATTGCCCCATCGATCCTGGCGGCCAACTTCTCCAAGCTCGGCCAGGAGGTCCGCGATGTCGTGGATGCCGGCGCCGATTGGATCCACCTCGACGTCATGGACGGCCATTTCGTGCCGAACATCACCTTCGGTCCCGACGTCATCAAGTCGCTGCGCTCCTACACGGACGCCACATTCGATTGCCACCTGATGATCGCGCCGGCCGATCCCTTTCTCGAAGCCTTTGCCAAGGCCGGCTGCGACATCCTGACCGTCCATGCCGAAGCGGGCCCGCATCTGCACCGTTCCTTGCAGACCGTGAAGGCACTCGGCAAGAAGGCCGGCGTTTCGCTCAACCCCGCGACGCCCGAACGCGCGCTCGAATATGTCCTCGACAGCGTCGATCTCATTCTGGTGATGACGGTCAATCCGGGCTTTGGCGGCCAGAAATTCATCTCCGCGATGGAAGAGAAGATCCGTCGCATAAAGGCAATGGTCGGCGACCGGCCGATCGAGATCGAAGTGGACGGCGGCGTCACGCCCGAAACCGCCGGCATCGTCGCCGCGGCCGGGGCCAATGTGCTGGTTGCCGGCTCCGCCATCTTCAAGGGCGGCTCCATCGAAGCGTACCGCACCGCCATCGGGGCGATCCGCAAACCGGCCGAAAAGGGTCGCTGATGAGGACGCGGGCGGCGATCGCGACTGCAGTCCTGATCGCAACGGCGAGCGCCGCGCCGCCCACGGTCGCCGGCGACTATGCCAGTTTCCAGCCGATCGGCTTTTCCTCGGACGGCAAGGTCTTCGCCTTCGAGGAATACGGCATTCAGGACGGCTCCGGCTTTCCCTATTCAGCGATATACATCCTCGACACACAAACCGATGCGTTCCTGCCCGGTGCGCCGGTGCGGGCGCGCGTCGAGGAGGATGGCGGCGCTCTTCCGAAAGCTCGCCATGATGCGCGTCGGCGGGCGGCGCCGCTGATCGACGCCTACCGGCTTCTCGACACGCCTGGGCTGCTCGCCGCCTACAATCCTGTGACGGAGCCGGACGCGGCGGACCACAGACTGAAATACGATGCATTCCCCGCCGACCCGGCGTTTCGAAAGACTTACGCGCTGGAACTCGAGTCGAAGAGTTTCGAAGCCGACGGCATCTGCAAGGATCTCCTGAAAGAGGTCAAAGGCTTCCGCCTCGTCATGACGGAGAAAGCCGGACAGCCCGTGTCCGAGGTCTTGCAGGATGACTCCCGCATTCCCGAAAGCCGCCACTGCCCGACCGGCTACCGCATCGGCGGCGTGCTGACCCACATCAACGACGACGGCTCGCAAGTCCATGTCGTCATGGTCTTGGTCAAATCCCTCGGCTTCGAGGGTACGACCGACGGCCGCTGGATCGCGGTGCCAACCTGGCCTGGACGATGAAGGAACAGCCGGCCTCGCGCAGGCGGCTTGTCGATCCCACCAGTTCTCGGAGACGTGGGCGCCTTCTTCGTGCTATTCCGTCATGGCGGGAAGCATGTCTAGGTGGTCCTGCCTGGGGTCTGACGATGGCCTCTTCCGCCTGGTGCGCGCTCTGGCTGCGCGAGCATGACGCAACATTCCACCTGGAAAGCATCCTGCTGCTCTTCGCCTCGGGCGGCCTCATTGCCTGGCCGCTCTCGCTTTTCGCCGGGCGCTGCATGGCGCAGGATCGCGCCGTTGAAACACGCTTTGCCGCCTATCTGCTATGCCTGATCGCCGGCACCGTCGGCGTGACGGCGCTGCTCTTTGCCCTCGACTATCGTCTCTTCTATTCCCAGTGGCATGCGCCGACTGGCTCGCGCATCTGGTTCTACCAGGCGCTGTTTACCTCGCTCTCCGCCTACTATCAGTTCCTGGTGCTGGGTGTCAGGTTATACCTGCCCCTCGGGGCTTTCGCTCTCCTGTTGGCGAGCCTGTGGCTGGCGCGTCCGCAATAACGTTGAGCTTCCGTCCCATCTTTGGTAGAGGCACAGCCATCCTCCACTGAATGAAAGCATAGAGCTCATGATCCCCCGTTACTCCCGGCCGGAAATGGTGGCCATCTGGTCGCCGGAAACGAAGTTCCGCATCTGGTTCGAGATCGAGGCGCATGCCTGCGATGCGCTGGCCGAAATCGGCGTGATCCCCAAGGGAGCGGCCAAGACCATCTGGGAAAAGGGCGGCGCGGCTGAGTTCGATGTGGCGCGCATCGACGAAATCGAAGCCGTCACCAAGCACGACGTCATCGCGTTCCTCACCCATCTTGCCGAATTCGTCGGCCCGGATAGCCGCTTCGTGCACCAGGGCATGACCTCTTCCGACGTGCTCGACACCTGCTTCAATGTGCAACTTCTCCGCGCCACGGATCTGTTGCTCGCCGATCTCGACCGGCTGCTCGAGGCGCTGAAGCGCCGCGCTTTCGAACACAAGGACACGGTGACGATCGGCCGCTCGCACGGCATCCATGCCGAGCCGACGACTTTCGGTGTCAAGCTCGCACTCGCCTATGCTGAATTCGACCGTTGCAAGCAACGCCTTCTCGCCGCCCGCGAAGAAATTGCGACCTGCGCGATATCCGGTGCCGTCGGCACCTTCGCCAATATCGATCCGCGCGTCGAGGAACATGTGGCCGAAGCACTCGGCCTGAAGCCGGAGCCGGTCTCCACGCAGGTGATCCCGCGCGACCGCCATGCCATGTACTTCGCCACGCTCGGGGTCATCGCCTCCTCGATCGAGCGTCTAGCGACGGAAATCCGCCACCTGCAGCGAACCGAGGTGCTGGAGGCGGAGGAATATTTCTCGCCGGGCCAGAAGGGCTCCTCGGCCATGCCGCACAAGCGCAACCCGGTGCTGACGGAGAACCTGACGGGCCTTGCCCGCATGGTCCGCGCCTTCGTCGTTCCGGCGATGGAGAACGTTGCCCTCTGGCATGAACGCGACATTTCGCATTCCTCGGTCGAACGGATGATCGGACCGGATGCAACGGTGACGCTCGATTTCGCGCTGGCGCGGCTGACCGGCGTCGTCGACAAGCTCCTCGTCTATCCGGAGAACATGACGAAGAACATGAACAAGTTCCGCGGGCTTGTTCATTCGCAGCGGGTGCTTCTCGCCCTCACCCAGGCCGGCGTTTCCCGCGAGGACGCCTATCGCCTCGTGCAGCGCAATGCCATGAAGGTCTGGGAGGAAGGCAAGGACTTCCTCGAGGAACTGCTGGCGGACAAGGAAGTCCGGGCGGCGCTCTCCGAAGAGGATATCCGCGAGAAGTTCGACCTCGGCTACCACACCAAGCACGTCGACACGATTTTCCGCCGGGTTTTCGGCACGGTCTGAGCCGCATTTCCGAGTGCCGCGGGCGACACGAGAGCGTCGTCAGCATGGAATCGGCCCGTATTTGGGCGCTTGCTTCAAATGCGGGCCTTTTTGTTAGCAAGCCCTTCAGCGCTCTTATGGAATCTGACTCTGAAACAATCAGGTTAGAGGAAGCCATGGCGTTTAGGGAGAGCGTGCAGCGCGCGTCAGCGCGCAGGGACACAAAGATAACTGGCACGGTCAGCTGCAGTACCGGCTCGAGCAATGGCGTCGTGAAGGATCTTTCCGACGAAGGGATCTGTTTTCAGCTGCTGTTCGACATCGGCGCCCGGACGGGCCAGGAAGTGACGATCCGCAGCGAGGAGCTAGGCTTCCTCACCGGGATGGTACGCTGGTGCCGCGGCGACAGGATCGGCATCAAGCTCAAGCTGTCATCGAATACGGCGGCGCAAATCTCGTCCTATTACAAGTTTTTCCGCTAAGCCGACGGCCGGCCATGGGCCGGCCGTGCTTTTCTGCCGTCTAGCGGATCGGCTGGGCCGGCTCCACCAATTTCCGATAGAGATGCCAGGTGGCGTGGCCGAAAATCGGCATGACAACTGCCAGTCCGACAAAGACCGGGATCGACCCGATCACCAGGCCGACCGCGATAATCAGCCCCCACAAGGCGACCGGCACCGGATTGGCCAGCGTCGCTCTTACCGAGGTCTCGATTGCCGTAAAGGCGCCGACATCCCTGTCCAGCAGCAGCGGGAAGGAGATGACGCTGATCGACAGCACGGCCACCGCGAATACGAACCCCACCGCATTGCCGACGAGAATCAGGTTCCAGCCCTGCTCCGTGCCGATGATGCCATTCCAGAATTCGGCAATGGAGTTCGGCGGCGTTGCGCCGAACATCGTTACGTAGAGGCCCTGGGCGACCAGGAGCCAGACGACGAAAATGACGAACAACAGGGCCGCCACCGCCAGGATCGACGGAATTGCCGGATTGCGGTGCAGCCGCAGCGCATGTGGCCAGGACGCGTCCATGCCGAGTTCGCGGCGCCGGCTGATCTCATAGAGACCGATGGCCGCGACAGGCCCGATGAGGGCAAAGCCGGATGCGAGCGGATAGAGCAACGGCAGCATGTTCGCCCCCGCGCTCCAGGTCATCAGCACGACGCCGGCGATAGGATAGATGAGACACAGAAAAACATAATGCGACGGCTTCTCGCGGAAATCATCCAACCCGAGACGCAGCGCATCGAACACATCTGCAATGCCAATCTTTCGTATCTCGGGATGAACGGCGCTTTCGTTCGCCCCCGAGAGGACATGGAAGGTTGTCATGGCTCACACTCCTCAACGAACCAGAGCAGCCATGGATCCGCAGCGGCGGCAAAAAGATGGCCGATGCGAACCGCGACCGCCATCTCGGATTATACAGAAAACACAACCCTTGTCGCCTGTGCCTTGACTTCGGCTCTTTTCATCGCCAAATCGCGGCGATCATGAAGGTTTCAGAAGCGCATATCCTGATCGTTCCGGGCTATACCAATTCCGGGCCGGACCATTGGCAAAGCCGCTGGGAGCGGAAGCTGTCGACCGCGCGCCGCGTCGTGCAGGCGGAGTGGTCGAAGCCGCTGCGCGAGGATTGGGTGGCGCGGATGATCGAAGAGGTCAATGCCGCAAGGAAACCGGTGGTGATCGTCGCCCATTCGCTCGGCATCGCCACGGCCGTTCACGCGCTTCCACATTGCAAGAAGAAGATCGCCGGCGCCTTTCTTGTCGCTCCGCCCGACGTCGCCAATCCGAACATTCGCCCGAAGCATCTGATGACCTTCGGGCCCTATCCGCGCGAGCCCTTACCCTTCCCGTCGCTCGTGGTCGCCAGCCGCAACGATCCGTTCGGCTCCTACGAACAGGCGGGCGACATTGCCAATGCCTGGGGATCTCTTCTCGTCGATGCCGGCGAGGCGGGCCATATCAATGCCGAATCCGGCCACGGGCCGTGGCCGGAAGGCACGATGGTCTTCGCCCAGTTCCTCAGCCGCCTGCAGGGCTGAGCGGCTCGCCACAGTAGGTGGCACCTACAGCGCCGTGCGTCTTTTCAGACGCACAAAGGTCGCTGTAGCACTTTGATTTGCTGCATGTTTTTTTCCTTAAATCGGCTACGATCTAAGGAAACATGCAGCGGAACCGGGTGTCAGCCGGCCCGAACCGTAGCCTTGCCCTCTTCGACCAGACGGGTCGCCGCGTCGGCGATCGAAATGCGTTCGAAGGCCAGCTCGTCGGCGATCGGGCGAAGCACCCGCTGATCGAACTCCGTCGACCCGAGCGGCGCAGGAGCCGGGTAGTTACCCACCTGGTCCTTGAGCGCGTTGATGTATTTCACCGTTTCCGCCTCCGTCGGGTTGAGCGACGGCAGAATGGCCTCGCGCACCTTGGGCGACATCGGCACACCGCGCTCGACGCCGAGGATCTTGCCGGCTTCCGGATCGTTGACGAAGAAATTGATGAAGCGAGCAGCCTCCTCGCCATGCTCGGTCGTCGCGCCGATGCTCCAGATCAATGCCGGTCGATAATAATGACCGGAGGGGCCGCCCTTCTCGGCGCGCGGCAGCATGCCGATGCCGAGTTTGCTCTTCATGATGAGCTGATAGCCGACCATCTGGTTCGAATAGGCCATACCCATGGCCGAATAGCCGAGCGAAAGGCAATTCGTGTCGATCGTGTTCTGGTCGAGCGTCTGAATGTCGGCACCGACCGTGCCGCCACGCTTGCGCAGATCCTCCCAATAGGCATACCACTCCTTGGCTTCATCGACGCCGAAGCCGAGCCCGCTCTCGGTGTAGAGGCTGCTTCCGCGCTGCCTGAGCCAGGCATCGAAGACATAGGCATAACGGGCACCGTATGGCCCGCCCCAAACGTTCTTCTTGCCTGCGGCCTTGGTCATCTCGATGGCAATGTCGGCATATTCCTTCCAGGTGGTATCGACCCCGGGCGGCGTGATCCCTGCTTTCGCGAAGGCATCGGCGTCGTAGAACAATGCGAAGGCGTTCAGGCCGAGCCCGACGCCCCAGAGCTTTCCATCAACCGTCGTCAGCTTCAGCACATCCTTGCCGAAGGCACCCACGTCCAATGTCGACGGAATGAACGGGTCGAGGGCAAGGCAGGCACCGCGCTTGGAATAGTCGGAGATCGTGCTCGGCTCGAGCTGGAAAACGTCGGCGATGGCGCGGCCGGCCATCTGGGTCGCCAGCTTGGTCCAATAGCCGTCGCCGCTCAGGCTCTCGCCGACAATCGATATGCCCGGGTTCTTCTCCTGGAACAGCTTGGCAACACTCAAGGTCCGCTTCGACCGGTCATTGGATCCCCACCACATGGCGCGCAACTGCACGTTTTCAGCCGCGAGTGGCGAGGTTGCGCCAAGCGCGATGCCGGCGGCGGTGCCTGCCGAGCCGAGCAGGAATGTGCGTCGATTGAGTAGCATGCCGTTCCTCCTGTCGTTATCTGCCGTGCGCTCTCCTCCAGCGCCCGGCGGGTCCAGTTCCGCGGAAAGCTTATGCAAGAACGCAAAATTTGCAAGAATTTGTTTAATGCTTGCAAATTTGCATGATTTGCGCAATGTTTGCGCCATGATCGATACATCGTCCAAACGCTTGCGCCAAGCCGATATCGCTGCCCATGCCGGGGTTTCCGTTTCCACCGTCTCGCGCGTCCTCGCGAACGAACCGGGCATCAGCGAGGACGTGCGCCGGCAGATCCTCCAGGTTGCGAGCGACCTCGGCTATCCGATAAAGGCGCCTTCGGCGGCGCGCCCGGGGACGCTGGCCCTGATCGCGAGCAATGGCGTGACGGGGGGGCTCAGCGTCTTCTATGAGGGCATTGTCGAGGGCCTGCGTTCCGAGGCGGCCAAATTGGGCATGCCGTTCGATATCCGCCTCGTCAGGGAGGCGAAGGCGACGCCGGACAATATCCGCGAGCACATGGAATCCGTTGGCGCGGAAGGCCTCTTCCTGGTGGGGATCGACCCCGCTGACGCCCTTTGCAAATGGCTCGAGAAAAGCGGCACGCCCGTCATCCTCGTCAACGGCACTGACCCGCAAATGCGCTTCGACGGCGTCTCGCCCTCGAATTTCTCCGGCGCCTACGCGGCGACGCAGCGGATGCTTGACGCAGGGCACCGCCGTATCCTTCACCTGACCGGATCGCACCGACACACGATCCGCGAGCGCATCCGCGGCTTCGAGGCGGCAGTCGGTTCTGTTGAGGGCGGCGAAGGGCGCGTCATCCGCCTGCCCTTTGAGAGCAATTCCAGCATAGAGGCGCATGCGGCAACGCTCGCCGCCCTTACCGAGGACGGCGGCTTCTCGGCGGCATTCTGCATGAACGACTTTATCGCCGTCGGCGTGCTCGAAGCGATCGCCGAGATCGGCCGGCGCGTACCCGAGGATTTCGCCGTCGTCGGCTTCGACGACCTGCCCTGCGCGGAAATGGCCAATCCACGGCTTGCGACGATGCGCGTCGACCGCGTGGCCCTCGGCCGCGAAGCGATCGGCATGATGCACTTCCGTCTTCAGCACCGGGATGCGCCGGCCCGGCATGTGTCTCACGCGGTGACCCCGGTGACCGGCGGGACCTTGGACGAGAGACAGCACCCATGACCTATGACCCCGCCAGTGCCAATCCGCTCGCCGCCAATCCGCTGGAAACGCGCAGCGACATGCAGCACGCCTTGCTGGACCTCTTCGATCCGCTGCTGCCGTATTTCTCAAAGGGGAATGCACGCGTGCGTCTTGATGCGGCCGGCGCCCACTTCGACCGGGCCGCTGCCGATCTCGAAGGCTTTGCGAGGCCTCTTTGGGGCCTCGCGCCGTTCGCCGCCGGTGGCGGCGATTTCCGCCATTGGCAGCGTTTTGCCGACGGCATCGCGAACGGCACCGATCCGAACCATCCGGAATTCTGGGGCTGGGTCAACAATCGCGACCAGCGCATGGTCGAACTCGCTGCCATCGGTTTCGCCCTCGCCCTGATCCCCGAAAAACTGTGGGACCCGCTGAACGGCCGGGCGAGAGACAATCTCGTCACCTACCTGCTCCGCGCGCGGAAATTCGACTATGCCGACAACAATTGGAAATTCTTCCGCATCCTCGTCGACGTCGGCCTCGATCGTCTGGGCGTCGGATACGACCGCGGCCTGACCAACGCCTATCTCGCGGAGCTCGACGACTTCTATATTGCCGATGGGTGGTATCGCGACGGCAATGTGCGGCGTGTCGATCACTACATCCCCTTTGCCATGCACTTCTATGGCCTCGTCTATTCGCGCCTTGTCGACGATGACTATTCGAAGCGCTGTCGGGAACGCGCCCTCGCCTTCGCCCAAGATTTTCGTCACTGGTTCGCCGAGGATGGAGCGACCCTGCCTTTCGGGCGCAGCCTCACCTATCGCTTCGCCTGTGCCGGCTTCTGGTCGGCACTCGCCTTTGCCGATCTCGAGGCGCTGCCGTGGGGCGAGGTCAAGGGCCTTTGCCTTCGCCACCTCAGATGGTGGGCAGACAAGCCGATGACGCATCGCGACGGCGTGCTGTCGGTCGGCTACGGCTATCCGAACCTCTTGATGTCGGAAAACTACAATTCGGCGGGCTCGCCCTATTGGGCGTTCAAGGCTTTCCTGCCTCTCGCCGTCGGCGAAGACCATCCGTTCTGGACTTCCTCGGAATCGCCACCCGTACCGCTCTCCGACACGGTGGCGCTTCGTCATCCGGGCATGGTGATGATGCCCTGCAGGGGTGACGTCGTGGCGCTTTCCTCCGGCCAGGAGAACCGGCAGATGCGGTTCGGCTCGGAGAAATACGCGAAATTCGCTTATTCGACGCGCTATGGCTTCAGCGTCGAGAGCGACGAACGGGGCTTTGTCGGCGGGGCTTTCGATTCCATGCTGGCCTTCAGTGACGACGGCATTCACTACCGGGTGCGCGAGACCAATCAAGATGTCCGGCTTGCCGGCAACGTGCTCTATTCCAAGTGGTCGCCGTGGCCAGACGTCGTAGTCGAGACATGGCTGCTGCCAGCCTCGCCTTGGCATGTGCGGTTGCATAGGGTCGCGACTCCGAGACCGCTTGAAACGGCCGAAGGCGGCTTTGCCATCGCCAGACGAGACTTCGAGGCCGACACGCTTTGCGCGTTGACCGGCGCTGCCTATGCCATCGGGGAAGAGGACTTTAGCGGAATCCGCGATCTCGGCTCGACGGTCGCGCGCCAAGGGCTGGCGCAGAAGGCGCCGCCAAACACCCACCTCATCGCCGCAAAGACCCTGGTGCCGCAACTGCGCGCCGCGATTCCTGCCGGTGAAACCATTCTTCGCTGTGCCGTGCTGGCGCTTCGCGACACCTTTGCCGTTTCAAGCGACTGGGAACGTCCGCCGGCTGCGCCAGACCTCACCGACTTGCGTGTTGTAGCGGTGCAAGGCGTGACTGTCAGCGCCATGAATGCGCCGGGACGGATGCCATGACCCGCCCGGCGATTGCCTTTGCGATGCAGCCCGATAGAACCCAGCACGTCCTGACGCCGGACCTTCTCGCGCGCATCGATAGTCTCTCCCGCATTCTCGATCCGCTACCAATGACCGGGTTCACCGACAGCCGAGCGAATCGCTTGCTGGCCGAAGCGGATATCCTGGTGACCGGCTGGGGCGCGCCGCGCTTCGACGCGGCCGCCCTTGCAGCGGCACCGCGCCTTCGCCTCATTGTCCATGCCGCCGGAACGGTCAAGGGCCTGATCGATACCGCTGTCTTCGATGCAGGGATAACCGTAAGCCACGCGGCCGAAGCGAATGCCGTGCCCGTCGCCGAGTTCACGCTCGCGGCGATCATCTTTGCGGGCAAGAACGTCTTTCGTTTCCGCGAGCTTTATGCGGCCGACAGGGGACGCCGGCGAACCCAATTGCTGCAGGGACAGCCGATTGGAAACTATCGCCGCACAGTCGGTATCATCGGCGCCTCGCGGATTGGAAGGCGGGTGATCGAACTGCTTCGGCCATTCGACTATCGGGTGCTGCTCTACGATCCGCTGGTCGGCCAAGAAAGCGCTTCCGGCCTCGGCGTGGAGAAAGTAGACCTCGACGCGCTGATGGCGAACGCAGACATCGTTTCGCTGCATGCGCCTTCGCTACCCGAGACCAGGCACATGATCGACGCGCGGCGCCTGTCGCTGATGAAGGAGGCTGCGACCCTGATCAACACGGCGCGCGGGGCGCTCGTCGACGAGGCCGCCCTCATCGAGAAGCTCGGGACGGGCACTATCAATGCCATCATCGACGTGACACATCCCGAGGTTCCGGAAGAAACGTCGCCTCTCTATGATTTGCCGAACGTCTTCCTGACGCCGCACATTGCCGGCGCCGTCGGCCTTGAAAGGACGCGCCTCGGCGAAATGGCCGTCGATGAAATCGAACGTTTTCTCGCGGGGCGGCCGCTGCTGTTCGAAATCCGCAAGCACGATCTGGAGCGCATGGCATGAGCGATTTCGAACCGGGGCTGTGCACCGTTACCTTCCGTGGCTTGCCCCCGGAAAGTATTGTCGATCTCGCCCGAGAAGCCCGCCTTGCAGCAATCGAATGGGCGGGCGACGCACATGTTCCCCCTGGGGACACATCCATTGCCCGGATTGTCGGGCGCCACTGCGAAAGGGCTGGACTGGCGACCTCCTACGGATCCTATGTGGCGCCGCCGACGGATCACCTGTTCGAATTCATGCGCACAGTCGAGAGTGCGATTGCGCTCGGCGCTTCGAATATCCGCATCTGGGCCGGCACCCGCCGGCGCGATTCCAAAGACTATAGTGCCGGCGAAAGACGCGCCGCGGCCGATGCGATCCGCGACATGGCTGCCGAAGCGGCGCGGCATGACATCAGCGTCTCACTGGAATATCACCCGCAATCGCTGACGGATACGACCGAGTCCGCCTGCGAGCTGATCGAGTCGATCGCCCACGACAATGTCTATCTCTATTGGCAGCCGCGCCCCGGGCTGGCACTCGGCGAAGCGATTGCCGAGGTCGCGCGGATCGGCGAGCATATCTCCCATGTCCATGTCTTCGCCTGGGATCGGGACCGAAACCGCTTTCCCTTGGCGTCGGCCGCCGACTACTGGCGAACCATCCTCGCCAGCCTTCCGGCGTCGCGCTGGAAAGGGCGGAGATTTGCAATGCTGGAATTCGTCGCCGACGACGATCCGAACGCCTTTTTCGAGGATGCGGCGACGCTTCGGAAAATCCTGAGTGATTGAAGGCCTATCCGCCAACTCGTCCGACCCAAGATGGGCTGGCGCAGCCGGTCAAAATCCGCTTATTATACGGGGACTGCCGGGGTCGTAGCTCAGTTGGGAGAGCGCCGCAATCGCACTGCGGAGGTCGAGGGTTCGACTCCCTTCGACTCCACCAAGTCTCCGGTGTCCAGCCCGGCGACATAGGCAACAGATCGTTCCTAAGACATGGGTGACGAACGACACGCCGATGCGGCCTGTCGTCGCTCGCCAGCCCACCACTAGAAACTGTATTTGCTGCGGACCGTTCGCAGACTCCGATGCGGAAAAAAGAGCCCGGGATCCAAGGCCGGGACGTTGAGCGCACGGTATTTTCTCACCTAGTAAAACCGCCTTCTCGCATTGCCTCTTGCTTGCCAAACAGCGTGATTTGAGAGAGACTTAGCTATTGGCATCATTGCATATCGGCAACTCCCGCAGGTGGGGAACATCATGCCTCTCAAATCTCTGATCGCCGTCACTGCAATCACGCTTCTCACACTTTCAGGATGCGCTTCGACGGGCTCAACGGGCAACACAACCTACACCCAGTGGTACGGCCCCTATCCTGAACCTGATTTCGACGTCCTTAGTCCCGGCGGGCTGCGTCTCGCCTACTAGGAAGCGCTACTGCATGACTCCTTAAATCGGAATCGATTCAAGGACAAAATCATGCAGCCTTTCAAAGTGCTACAGCGACCTTAGCGCGTCCGATTGGACGCGCGGCGCTGCAGGGCCGGCGTGCAGGCAAAGCCAAGGCGAGCACGACGCTCGGCCGACGAGCGAAGCTGTGCCGAAAGGGCGGCTTCCCCACCTCTTCCGACGTCAAACGGAGTCACCCCTCTATTGCCGCAATGGGCGTCGACGCTCGGCTAAAGTTCACCGAATATTAAGTGCTTGCGGAACACATATGGAACGGATAGTTTCTGTTCTTGATTTGTTTCGCGAATCTGGAGTGACGCGCATGCTGACCCGCAAGCAACAGGAATTGCTGCTGTTCATTCATGAACGGATGAAGGAATCCGGGGTGCCGCCGTCCTTCGACGAGATGAAAGACGCGCTCGATCTCGCGTCGAAGTCTGGCATCCACCGGTTGATCACGGCGCTCGAGGAGCGGGGCTTCATTCGCCGGCTACCCAATCGGGCTCGTGCGCTCGAGGTTATCAAGCTGCCGGAAGCCTATTCCGCCGCCGCGCAGCCGCGTCGCGGCTTCTCGCCGAGCGTCATCGAAGGCAGCCTGGGCAAGCCTCCCACCGCGCCGAAGCCAGCGCCGGCGCCGGTCGAGAGCGCGTCCATGACGGTGCCGGTCATGGGGCGGATCGCTGCGGGCGTGCCGATTTCGGCCATCCAGAACAACACACACGAAATTTCCGTGCCGGTCGAGATGATCGGCAACGGCGAGCACTACGCGCTCGAGATCAAGGGCGATTCGATGATCGAGGCGGGCATCCTCGATGGGGACACCGTCATCATCCGAAACACAAGCACCGCGAGCCCGGGAGACATCGTCGTGGCCCTGATCGACGACGAGGAGGCAACCCTGAAGCGATTCCGTCGCAAGGGCGCCTCGATCGCACTCGAAGCCGCGAACCCGGCTTACGAAACGCGGATATTCGGACCTGACCGGGTGAAGATTCAGGGCAAGCTCGTCGGCCTGATCCGGCGCTATCATTGACGCCGCTTGGCGCCGACAGGGCGATTTGCATGGGCGGTCGTTGCGGCCGGCATCAGGAGGTTGCGGCCGACGCATCCTTCCGCTTGCTCGGCGCTGCTTGGTCCTGAGGAGCATTGCGACCTTTCCTCTGCTACGACGGAAGGCGAATGATGGCGGAGAAGATCAAGAAGGCCGCTGTTCCACATGCACGAAGGTCGTGCTGGTGGGTTTGTATAGCTGCATGTTTCCTTATGTCCGCTCCGATTCATCCGCCTGCTCCCTGAATTTCCCTTTCCCAGCCGGGATACTCCGCCTCGGCGACGAGCAGCGGCGCGGGCAGTACCCTCCGCGCTTGGCAGCAGCAAACGTCAAGTGATTCGACGCGCGCATTTCCACTTTGAATTGCCAAAACGGCATGGCATGTTCCGGCGGCGCGAAATTGGCTCGGAGGGCTCAGGTGCCGGTATCGGACGAACTGTTCTATCTTCTGTTTCTGTTCGGATTCTACGCCACGACGGTCGTTACCTATTTCGCCCTTGGCTATGGTCTCACCTGGGTCAACGATCGCAATCCTGAGCGAAAGATTCAGAAGGGGCGCGGTTCCGACAAACGTCGCCATGCGGAAATCCGTCAGAGCCTGGCTTCGATGTTCAGCGCTTGCCTGCCGCTGACCATCGGCCTTTACGCCCAGCAAAAGGGCTGGGCGCCGGCGCCCTGGGCCCTGAACTGGTGGGCAGCGGTGCCGCTCTTTGTCCTGTGCATGTTCCTTTATGATACCTGGTTCTATTTCATGCACCGGCTGCTGCACACGAAGTGGCTCTACCCGTTGCACGCACTTCATCATAAGAGTGTCGCACCAACGATCTGGAGCACCTATTCGGAGGATGTTCTCGACAATTTTCTATTGCAGGGATTCTCGGCAGTAATCGTCTTCATCGTGCCGTTTCCGCCGGCAATTCTCATCGGACAAAGGCTGTTCGAACATTTCAACGGCATGTTCGGCCACTGCGGGTTCGAGTATTTCGCCTCGTCCTCGGCGCGCTACCCGTCCCCGTTGCTGTGCACGACCTTCCACGATCAGCATCATTCCGGATTTCGATACAACTACGGCAATTATTTCTCGTTTTGGGATCGCGTGCTGGGTACGATTTCGCCAAATTACGACCAGCGCGTGAGGAAGTTCGAGGCGGAGGGACCGCCGCTCAGATTCAGTCAGGACATTGGCTGCGACCTACATCAGGCCGCCGGCGACAAGAGCGATACGAACATCGAATCCGTCAACACGACGGCTGAGGAACCAAGAGTGACGGCCCGAGTTTGATGAGGGTCGCACTCATCTGAGCGCGACGCTGTATGGGAGCGGTGTCCTCGGCCCCTCGAAGGATGCCGCTCTTCCGAAGCCGGTAAGAAGCAGATGGGCGAGCTCGTGAAGCAGGCTGTGGAAGAACAGGCTGAAACATCATTTCAGAAATCTCCGAAGAGGTTTTTCAGATGTCTGGTCTTGCAAAAATAAGTCGGAAGGGCTAAACGCCCGCCATCGCTCGATTTTCCGAGCACGAGAGGCCTCGTGGCGGAGTGGTGACGCAGAGGACTGCAAATCCTTGTACCCCGGTTCAATTCCGGGCGAGGCCTCCAAACTCTTTCTCCAATAATTTCAACGTATTGAACTTTGCGAAGGCGCGCTCCGGCGCCTCTGCCATGTCGCAAAGGCGCCTTCAGGCAAGCAGAGCGGATTTTCCGGGCTGCTCGAAGGAAGGGCGCGACGGTCCAGATCGATCTTCGGACGCTGGTCGTAACCTTGCTGCCGGCGCCAACTCCCCCGGCAAGCCCACCGACGCGATTGTTTCGGCCGGGTGGAGTCGAGAGTTGGGACGATTAGCCCACGGGAGACTTCCAGGGGAATAAGGACGCCGGGGGGATGGCGGAGTTTCGCCAAGGCGCCAAAGGATCCGTTTCAGGCGGCCCCCGACGTAAAAAACGCAAATGATCCCTTTGAGCTATAATCTCGACGGAACCGAAAGAAGCTCGTCGATCGTCGTGCGTCCCAGGTCGTTCACCCGCCGACCTCAAACGCCTTCGTCAAAATCCCTGTGCAGGAGGCGGATTTCCGCTGTCCAGCATGTCGCTGAGATCAAACATAGGCGAAGCCGCTGCAGATCGTTTTCCCGCTGTGGGAGAAGCATCTCTATGATTCCGATTTGATTAAATTTCAATCGCGCCTACATTAGTAACACATACGCTCCCTCTCGCTGCTGACCACGGATGTACTGGCAGCGGCGGGAGGCGACCACGGAAGGTCGGGTTAAGCCCGGCCTTTTTTATGTCCATCCTGAAAGGAGCTCGTTTGTGAAGAACGCCACTACCGGCCATCTGTTTAAATCCGAGAAGAAGAATCCGGCGGATCGTGCGGATCAGGCGACGCTGGCGGCCCGAGCGATCAACGAGAAGGAGGCCGCGGCCCGTGGGAAGAAGACGGAACGCCTGAAGCAGTTGCGGCTGGAAAAGGAAGCTGCCGACGAGCAGAACGCTCCGGCAGAGTCAGCGAAGAAGCGGAAGCTGGCAAAGCGCAAATAGGAGGTACGCCTCAAGCGTGCTTCAGCTCCGATTTAACCATGCCGTCGTCGCCGCGACGGAATGCCCGCTCACTTCCCCGAGGAATTCTCCGTCCCGCGTCGGCGAGCCCACCAGACGGCGAGCTTGCGGCGGGCGCGGCGCACAGCAGGAATGTCATGCGACAGGACGAGCAGACCGAGGGGAACCATCCAGAAGCCGAGGACCGGCAGAAAACCGAGCAGCCCACAAACGACGAGCAGCGAGCCGATCAGGATGCGCAATGCCGGCGAGTCGGGCAGCGCGATACGCCACTTGCCAAGCACGATTTGTCGCGTTTGCGGATCGATGCCGAAATACCTCTTCTTACTGCCGTTCGTCATCATGCCTCTTTCAACCAACACCCCAACAGTTGGTGCTTTCTCCACAGGCCCGCAACCAGCTCCCGCGATTTTTTTTGAAAAACCGCTTGGCAAATCGAGAAAGCATTTGTATTAGCAGCCTCACTTCTGCGGCGCAGATGATCCCTGGTAGCTCAGCGGTAGAGCACTCGACTGTTAATCGATAGGTCGCCGGTTCGAATCCGGCCCGGGGAGCCAGTTTCGAAAGAGCCATTCGCGGCGAAAGCCCGAGTGGCTCTTTTCATTTGTCGCTCCCACCGACTTTCATGAAGGTGCCTCATGCGCTGGGCATGGCTTTTCCTTGTGCTTGCGATTGCGACCGAAGTCGTCGGCCTCACAGTCATGAAGGCGGCCTCGACATCGAGCGCCTATACCGGTCACGCCGTCATGTACGCCTCGATCGCCCTCTCCTACGTGTTCCTCGCAAGGGCCGTGAAGACGATCCCTGTCGGCGTTGCCTATGCGATCTGGGAAGGCTCGGGCGTCGCGCTCATCACCCTCGTCTCGGTGTTCGTTTTCGACCATGTGCTGACCGGCCGCGAAATGCTCGGCCTGTCGATGGCCGTGGCGGGCATTCTGCTCGTCAATGCCGGGAGGGCTGACGGCGAGGAAGCCACCGAGGAGCCGACGGCATGAGTGCATCGGGTCTCTCTTTCGCCTTCGCCGTCATGGCCGGCATCCTCGATGTTGCGGCGAATCTCGCTTCGACGAAGTCGAATGGATTCGTGAAGCGCGGCTGGGGCGTGCTTTCGATCCTGCTGGTGCTTGCCGCCTTTGCCCTGCTCGCCGAAGCCGTCCGGGGCATGGAACTGGCGATCGCCTATGCCGTGCTTGGTGGCACCGGGATTTTCGGCACGGCGATCTGCGGCCGGCTCTTCTTCGGAGAGAAGCTGAAGCCGATCGGCTGGCTCGGCCTCATGCTCGTCTTCGGCGCGGTGCTGGTGCTTCACACTGCCTGACTCGGCCGTTTGCCGGACGGAGATTGCTTGCGCTTTGGTGCCGCCCCATGCGGCCCCGGTCCGGCCATGAGCCAGTCGAGAAGGGCGAAATAGGCACCATAAGGCAGCAGCCGCAGCAACTTGACGGCGTAGGTGAAGCGTTTTGGAAAAGTGATCTCGAAGCTTCTCGACTTCAGTCCTCGGCATATCCATTCCGCAGCCTCGTCGGCGCTGACAAGGGCGGGGCGCGGAAGGTTGCTCTTCACCCTGCCTCGCGTCGCGACGAATCCGGGACAGATGAGTTGGAGCCGGATGCCGATCCGGTCGAGGTCGAATTTCAGGCTCTCGGTCATGTTGATCAGCGCCGCCTTGGTGGCGCCATAGGCCGCACTCATGGGCAGCCCGCCATAGCCCGCCACCGACGACATGATGGCGATCTGCCCATGGCCGTTCGCCCGCATATGCTCGACCAGAGGCACGAGACAATTGACGACGCCGTGCAGATTGACCGCGAAGCTCCTGTCGAACGCCTCGAGATGAAGGTCGTCGCCGCGAACGGGAATGGCGACGCCCGCATTGAGGATCGCCAGCGCCACGCGGCCATGTTCGTATTCGACCGCGGTCAGCAACCGCTCCATGTCGCGCGGATCGGTGACGTCTCCGTCCAGCACGACGATTTTGCCCGGCCCTTCGGCCTCATGCTGGAGGGCGACCAGCTTCTCATGGCTGCGCGCCGTGACGACGACTGAGAAGCCTTCCTCCACCAGTCGCAGCGCTAAGGAGCGCCCTATTCCGGAACTTGCCCCGGTTACCCACGCCCATCCATGCTCGGGCCGGGCGGTAAATGCAGTCATCATTTCGTCCTCGCACGTCGTTCAGGAAGGTTGCCCTTCCGCAAGGCTCGGCGCAGCCGAGCCGGTTGCCTCTCCGACGGCAAATCCTGCCCGCACTCTCCGCTTCCCGCGCGTCGATTTGACAGCGGAGACGATTTTTGCCCGGGACAGGAAAGCGGCGAAACGCTATTTCTTGCCTGTTGCACAGCGTGAGCCGAAAACACGCCAATATTTCGGCGATCCTGCACTTAAACCAAATGTTTATCGCTTGCCGTTCGTCGAGGTTAATGCTTGGCTGAGGCCCGGCGTTCGTTCCGTCCAGCGTGAGGTTTTCTAAGATGAGTGTCTATCCGTCCGTGCTCGAAGCCATCGGCAATACGCCGTTGATCCGGCTCAACGCCGTTTCCGAAGCCACCGGCTGCACCATCCTCGGCAAGGCGGAATTCCTCAACCCTGGGCAGTCGGTGAAGGACCGGGCAGCGCTCTGGATCATTCGCGAAGCCGAGAAGGCCGGTCAGTTGCGCCCCGGCGGCGTGATCGTCGAAGGAACCGCGGGCAATACCGGCATAGGGCTGGCGGTCGTCGGCAGCGCGCTGGGATACCGCACCGTGATCGTGATTCCCGAAACGCAGAGCCAGGAGAAGAAGGACGCGCTGCGCCTTCTCGGCGCCGAGCTCGTCGAGGTTCCGGCCGTGCCGTACAAGAACCCCAACAACTACGTGAAGGTTTCCGGCCGGCTGGCGGCCGAACTCGCCAAGACCGATCCGAACGGTGCCATCTGGGCGAACCAGTTCGACAACGTTGCGAACCGGGAGGCGCATGTCCAGACGACAGCGCCTGAGATCTGGCGCGACACCGACGGCAAGGTCGACGGTTTCATCTGCGCCGTCGGCTCCGGCGGGACGATTGCCGGTGTGGCTGAGGGCCTGCGCGCCAAGAACCCTGCCGTCAAGATCGGCATTGCCGATCCGGAAGGGGCGGCGCTTTACAACTATTACGCCCATGGCGAACTGAAGGCGGGTGGGAGCTCGATCACCGAGGGGATCGGCCAGGGCCGCGTTACCGCGAATCTGGAGGGCTTCACGCCCGATTTCGCCTATCAGATCCCCGATTCGGAAGCGGTGCCCTATGTCTTCGATCTGATCGAAAAGGAGGGCCTCTGCGTCGGCGGCTCCAGCGGCATCAATATCGCCGGTGCGGTTCGACTTGCGCGCGAGCTCGGCCCCGGACATACGATCGTGACGATCCTTTGCGACTATGGTAACCGCTATCAGTCGAAGCTCTTCAATCCGGACTTCCTTGCCTCGAAAGGCCTGCCGGTACCGGCCTGGCTGAACAGAACCTCGAACATCACCGTTCCCTACGAACCAGTCGGATAGTCTTTGCGATGACCAGGACCGTGACCGCCCTCTTCCGCGAGGATTTCTACCTCTCGACCTGTGAAGCAAGTGTCACGGCGATCCTGGAAGACGGCGGGATCGAACTCGACCAGACCTGCTTCTACGCGACCTCCGGCGGACAGCCTGGCGACACGGGTTTCTTCGAGCGAGAGGACGGCAGTCGTATTCCCATCGTCGACACGCGGCATGGCTCGACCAAGGATGTCATCGTACATGTCCCCGCCGATGGACAAGCACGGCCGACGGTCGGCGAGAAGCTTGTTCTCCATATCGACTGGCCGCGCCGTTACCGGCTGATGCGCATGCATACGGCTTGCCACCTGCTCTCGGTCGTCTGCCCCTACCCGATTACGGGCGCCGCCGTTGGCGATGAAGAGAGCCGGGTCGATTTCGACATGAGCGAAACGATCGACAAGGATGAGGTGACGGCGGCGCTGATGAAGCTCGTCGAGGCAAACCATCCGGTCTACGTACAATGGATCGCCGACGAGGAACTCGCCGCCAATCCGGGCATCGTCAAATCGAAGAATGTCCGCCCTCCCATCGGCATGGGGCGTGTGAGCCTCGTGTGCATCGGCGAAAACTCCGCCGTCGACAGCCAGCCTTGCGGCGGCACCCACGTTTCGGAGACGCAGGAAGTCGGCGCGATTCACATAGCCAAGATCGAAAAGAAGGGTAAGGAGAACCGGCGCTTCCGGATTCGTTTCGGAGCGGCCGAAAACCTTGCCGCCCTTTAAGCCATCGAGGAACGACAATGACCAACGATAACAACAATCGAAGCGCCTTCGTCGTTTCCCCGGACTGGCTCGAGCAGCATCTCGACGATCCGAGCATCAGGATCGTCGATGCCGCCTGGTACCTGCCGGCGCAACAGCGCGATCCCAAGGCGGAATACAGGGCCGCGCATATCCCCGGAGCGGTCTTCTTCGACCAGGATGCGATCGCCGACCAGACAAGCGGCTTGCCGCACACGCTCCCCTCTCCAGATGCCTTTGCCGAAGCCGTCGGAGCCATGGGCATCAGCGAGAACGACACGATCGTCGTCTATGACGGACCGGGCATCTTCACGGCGCCGCGGGTCTGGTGGATGTTCGGCATCATGGGTGCCAAGAACGTCTTCGTTCTTGACGGCGGCATGGACGGCTGGAAGGCGGACGGCAGACCGACGACCACCGAGATCCCCAGCCCGGCGCCGCAGACCTTTCATGCAAGCTTCGACGCCAGGGCCGTCACGTCCTTCGAGCGCATGAAGGAGACCGTCGAGAACCGCCTCGCCCAGATCGCCGATGCGCGGAGCGCCGGCCGTTTCAGCGGCGAGGAACAGGAGCCGCGGGCCGGGATGCGGTCGGGCCATATGCCCGGCGCCAGAAGCCTTCCCTCCGGCGTTTTCTCCGACGGCGGCAAGCTCAAGGACCTCAACGCGTTGCGTCAGATCTTCGCGAACGCCGGCGTCGACCTGACGAAGCCGGTCGTGACGACCTGCGGATCGGGCGTGACCGCCGCAATCATCACGCTTGCGCTTCAATCATTGGGACATACGGACAATACGCTCTATGATAGTTCCTGGTCGGAATGGGGCGGCCGGCCGGATACCCCGGTCGCCATCGGTAGAGAGTGAAAGCCATGCAAGGATCGAAGCCCGCTGCGATCACGGCACATGTGACTGAACTCGAGATGACGTCGCCGCCGAAGCAAAGCCTGCCGGTGCCCGTCAATATACACACCGCGATCCTGCGGGTGTCCGACATCCCGCTGCCCTATTATCGTTTCCTCTATCTGCGCGTCGGCAAGCGCTGGAACTGGGCGGAACGGCTGCGGATGAACGACGAAGATCTTGCGGCGGTGCTGCACGACAGGCGGACGACGCTGACGGTTCTCTACGTCAACGGTGCTCCCGCCGGTTTCTTCGAACTGCAGCAGCGAGATGGCGACGTCATCGACCTCACCCATTTCGGGCTCATGGAACATGCCCTTGGCCTCGGCCTCGGCAAGTGGTTCCTGCTTCAGACCTTGTTCGCTGCCTGGGCGATGGACCCGCGCAAGGTGACGGTCACCACCAACAGCCTCGATCATCCGCGTGCCCTGCAGCTCTACCAGCAGTTCGGCTTTTCCCCGGTCGCGACGCGGGAGGCGATCGTTCGACCTTTGAGCGACGACGAGCTGCTCACCTTCGCCAGGAAGCTCTGAACGGACCGCTCCGGCAAGTTTCGGGTGTCGCGAGCAAGCGCAAGGGGCCATTCTCCTCGTCGAAACGATGAGGAGAGACCCTATGACGCTGCGATACGTCGCGATGCCTGATATGGATGCGGAACAGCTATGGCAAGGAGGCCGGGATGCCTATGGCAACCTGCCGGAACGACACATCTCGGATGGGGTGGGCGTTCCGTGCCGGCACTGCCTGCGCAATGTCGAGGAAGGCGAGGCTTACCTGATCCTTGCCTATCGGCCGTTTTCGTCAGCCCAGCCTTACGCCGAAACGGGACCGATCTTCATGCACGCCGATGCGTGCCCGGCGGCGGACGGGACCTTGCTTCCGTCGATCCTCACATCCAGCACAGATTACCTGCTTCGCGGATACAGTGCCGACGAGCGCATCGTCTATGGGACCGGTGGCGTGGTCCCTGCGGACATGCTCGAGCGGCGGGCAGATGAGCTGCTGGCACGGCCGGACGTGGCTTCTGTGCACGTGCGCTCCGCCAAAAACAATTGCTATCAGTGCCGCATCGAAACGGCCTGAAGGCCGGCCCGGCGTCCGAGGACGCCGAGCCGGTTTGAAACATTCCGCTCAGGCGACGTGAAGTACGCTCTCCGGCGCGTAGGAGTCATAGCCAAGCGCTTCGGCGACGGGCGCGTTCGTCACCCGGCCCCGATGGACGTTGAGGCCGGCTCGCAAATGCCGGTCCTCGGCAATCGCCTTGAGACCACGATCGGCAAGCTGCAGGCCGTAATAGAGCGTCGCATTGTTGAGAGCATGGGTCGAGGTAATCGGCACGGCGCCCGGCATGTTGGCGACGCAATAGTGCACGATGCCATCCACCTCATAGGTCGGCTCGGAATGGGTCGTCGCATGCGAAGTCTCGAAGCAGCCGCCCTGGTCGATCGCGACGTCCACGATCACCGCACCCTTCTTCATGCCCGACAGCATTTCGCGCGTGACGAGCTTCGGCGCAGCCGCACCGGGGATCAGCACGGCGCCGATCACCAGGTCGGCGGAAAACACTTCCTCCTCCAAGGCGTCGATCGTCGAATAGCGGGTATGGACGCGACCGTTGAAGATGTCGTCGAGCTGGCGAAGGCGCGGAATCGAGCGGTCGATGATCGAAACGTCGGCGCCAAGGCCGACAGCCATTTTCGCGGCGTGCAGACCGACGACGCCGCCGCCGACGATCGCCACCTTTGCGGGAAGTACGCCGGGCACCCCGCCGAGCAGGATGCCGCGGCCGCCATTGGCCTTCTGGAGGGAGGTGGCGCCAGCCTGGATGGCGAGCCGGCCGGCCACTTCAGACATCGGCGCAAGCAGCGGCAGGCCGCCGCGATCATCCGTTACCGTCTCGTAGGCGACCGCGGTGACGCCCGAGTTCAGCAGTCCCTTCGTCTGTTCGGGATCCGGCGCCAGATGAAGATAGGTGTAGAGAATTTGGCCGTCACGCAGTTGCGCCCATTCGGAAGGTTGCGGCTCCTTGACCTTGACGACCATGTCCGATTTCTCGAACACGTCCTTGGCCGTCGGGACGATCCTCGCGCCCGCGGCGCGATAGGCGTCATCATCCGCCCCGATCCCCGCCCCGGCCTTGGTTTCGACGATAACCTCGTGGCCATGGGCAACGTATTCCCGCACCGATCCGGGCGTCAGGCCGACCCTATATTCATGATTTTTGATTTCCTTCGGGCAACCGACACGCATCTTTGCGTTCCTCTCCTGTCTGTGCGCTTGCGCAACATTGATGATCAGACAAGGAAAACAGATGGCGTCGAGAATGTCCTTGCAAAGTCGTGTCCCTCGGCGCATGGAATTCGTGGTTTATTGCAGGACTAACGAGATTTTTAGAGGAAAGCACGAATGAGCGAACTGGATGCCATTGATCGTTCGATTCTGCGAGTCTTGCAGGAGGATGGCAGGATCTCGAATGCCGACCTCGCCGCCAAGGTCGGGCTATCGCCGTCGGCCTGTTCGCGGCGGGTCGACATCCTCGAGAAATCCGGCACGATCGCCGGCTACCATGCACGCATCGCGCACAAGGCGCTCGACTACAAGATCATGGTCATCGTGCATATTTCGCTCTCCGGCCAGTTCGCCAAGACGCTCGCCGAATTCGAATCGGCGGTAAAGCTCTGTCCCAATGTGCTCGTCTGCTACCTGATGTCCGGGGAATACGACTACATTCTGCGCGTCGCAGCGAGGGATCTCGAAGACTACGAGCGCATTCACCGCGACTGGCTGTCGGCCCTGCCACATGTGGTGAAAATCAACTCGAGCTTCTCGCTGCGAGAGGTCATCGACCGCCCTAATGTCGGGATCTGAAGTGCCCTGTGGATCAGCGCCCGACGACGCAGTTGCGGCCGGTGTTCTTGGCCGCATAGAGACGAATATCCGCCTCGGCCAGGAGTTCGTGAATCCGGGCACCGTCGGCAAGGGTCGATGAAACGCCGATGCTGGTGGTCACCGGATGACCGTTCGGAGTCTTGACCGCGGCGGAGACGGCAAGCCGTATGTCCTCGGCCCGTGAATGAACATCCGCATAGGGAATGCCTGGGCAGAGCACGATGAACTCCTCACCGCCATAGCGGAAAAGCAGGTCCGCCGGCCGGAGCTTTGCCCTCACCGTCTCGGCCAGCTTTTTCAGCACGCGATCGCCTTCCATGTGGCCGAACTGGTCGTTGACGCTCTTGAAACGGTCGACGTCGATGATCATCAGGCTGAGCGGAACGCTTGCCGCCACCGCGTCGCGCATCATCCGCTGCCCCTGTGCTTCGAAGCGGCCACGGTCCAGCGCACCCGTCAGCGTATCGTGACCGGAACGCGACAGCAGATCCTCGTAGCGCTCACGGAAGGTAAGATCGTTGAAGACGTCGCCGAGAGGCCGGTCCGAAATCGCCAGGAAGGTGTGACGGGAAGCCGTGAGATAAAAGCCGATTGCGACGGCATAAAAGGGCGCCGCCAGCATCTTCGCCATCCACCCGCCCCAGAAGAAATCCGAAGGCGCGCCGTTGATGAAGTGGAGCGCGGCATAAAAGCCGACCTGGTCGAATGTCAGCACCACGACGCCGCAGATCAGGAAGCGGATCGTGACGAAGCGGCGAAACCATCGACCGAGCTTCTCGTAAAGCAGGATGATGATCAGAGAGTCGAAATAGAGGAGCGTCGTGCCCCAGACCATCAGCCAGCCCATTTCATCGATGAAGGCGATATCGGCGAAACGGCCGGGAACGATCGACACTGTCTCATGCCGCCTCAAAAGAAGGCTGAGCGCCACGGTCAGGAAGTTACCGGCGAGCAATCCGTAGATCGGCTGGCGGACGGTCGCCGCGTCCTCCTTCACATACAGGAGGAGGATCATCATGAGCTTGCCGGAAAAGAATACGGCCGAGCCGGGAGAAATCACTCCGAATGGCAGTTGAACATAGAAGACGGCGGCAAGATAGGTCTCGATGAAATGCATGACGCCGAGGGCCGCCACGAAGACGCCGAGCCCCAGACGGGAGCGCAAGTGCAGAAGCCCGATCATCGACGCTACATAGACCAAGGCCTCGGCAAGCAGGAGCATGAGATTGGCGTATGGCATGCGCTGAGGAGACTTTCGTTTTCACTTGATCGCTCCTTAACGCTAGAACTTGAATAAAGCTTTACCGAGCGACCTATGCGGGCAAGGACGAGGCAAGATTCCGCCCCTTGCGGTTCGGCGGCAGTCGGTCATAGTCGCGCGGTCAGGTTGCACAGACGGCCGCCATGGCGGCCGCTTGCACGTCTTGATCTATCCGAACGAGGCCTGGATACGGAGACCGCCATGACTTCGACGACCGCATTGCATCCCATTACCCGCCGCGCCCTGCTCGGCGGCTTGGCTGCCTCCTCCGCCCTCGCCGTCCTGCATCCCTTCTCCGTGCGGGCCGCCGCCAACCAGGCCCATCTCAGGATCATGGAAACGACAGACCTGCACGTGCACGTGTTCCCCTACGACTACTACGCCGACAAGCCAAACGATACGCTCGGCCTCGCACGCACCGCCTCGATCATCGATGCGATCCGCGCCGAGGCGACCAACGCCATCCTCGTCGACAACGGCGACTTCCTGCAGGGCAACCCGATGGGCGATTACATCGCCTACAAGCGCGGCATGAAGGCGGGCGACATTCACCCGATCATCGCCGCCATGAACGTACTCGGCTACGACTGCGGCACGCTCGGAAACCACGAGTTCAACTACGGCCTGGACTTCATGTTCAATGTGCTCCAAGGCGCGAACTTTCCGATCGTCTGTGCCAACCTGACCAAGGGTGCACTCGCCGCTGGCCCCCGGCAGGACCAGCTTTTCCTCAAGCCCTACGTCATCCTCGATCGAAAGGTGAAGGACGGCGCCGGCCAGGAGCACCCGATCCGGATCGGGCTGATCGGATTCGTGCCGCCGCAGATCATGACCTGGGACGCCAAGCACCTCGAAGGAAAGGCAAACGCTCGCGACATCGTCAGGGCCGCGGAAGCCTGGGTGCCGCAGATGCGCGAGGAAGGCGCCGATATCGTCATCGCTCTTTCCCACTCCGGCATCGGACAGCAGGCCTATGCCGAGAACCTCGAAAACGCCTCGGTGCCGTTGGCGGCGATCGACGGCATCGATGCGATCGTCACCGGCCACAGCCATCTCGATTTTCCCGGGCCGAAGTTCGCTTCGATCGGAGGCATCGACAACAAGACAGGGCTGATCTCCGGCAAACCCGGCGTGATGGGCGGCTTCTGGGGCTCCCATCTGGGCTTGATCGACCTGCTCGTCGAGCGCGACGGCGGCGCGTGGCGGGTGATCAGTTCAACGAGCGAAGCACGGCCGATCTACCGGCGGGAGGAGAAGAAGGTCATCGCCGAGGTCGGCGACAAGTCGGAGGTGCTGGCGGCGGCGCAGAAGGACCACGAGGCGACGCTCGCCTATGTCCGCACCCCCGTCGGCAAGACCTCCGCGCCACTTTACTCCTACTTCGCCCTCGTCGCCGACGATCCCTCCGTGCAGATCGTCAGCCAGGCGCAGACCTGGTACATCCGCAATATGCTGAAGGACACCGAGCACAAGGACCTGCCGGTGCTTTCGGCGGCAGCCCCCTTCAAGGCGGGCGGCCGCGGCGGTGCCGACTACTATACCGACGTTGCGGCCGGCGACATCGCCATCAAGAACGTCGCCGATCTCTACCTCTATCCCAATACCGTGCAGGCGGTCGTCATCACCGGCGAGCAGGTGCGCAACTGGCTCGAAATGTCGGCCGGCATCTTCAACCAGATCGCCCCGGGGTCAACTGACGCCAGCCTGATCAACGGCGACTTCCCGTCCTACAATTTCGACGTGATCGACGGTGTCTCCTATCAGATCGACCTTTCGCAACCGGCCAAATACGACAAGGACGGCAATGTGGTGAACGCCACGGCCAGCCGCATCCGCGACCTGCAGTTCTACGGCACGTCGATCGATCCGGCCCAAAAATTCGTCGTGGCAACCAATAACTACCGCGCCGGCGGCGGGGGGCATTTTCCGGAGATCGCCGCCGACAAGGTCATCTTCGTCGCCCCCGATACCAATCGCGACGTGATCGTGCGCTACATCGTGGAGCAAGGGACGATCAACCCGTCGGCCGACGCCAATTGGAAGTTTGCGCCGCTCAAAGACACCAGCGTCATCTTTGACAGCAGCCCAAAGGCAAGGCAGTTCCTGGCTGAGGTCAAGGCCGTCACCGTCGAAGACGCCGGCGACGGCGCCGACGGCTTCGCCCGTTTTCGCATCAGGCTATAGAGGGTGCAAATGGCTACCCCCTCTGGCCTGCCGGCCATCTCCCCCACAAGGGGGGAGACTAGATGTGGCCCGCTCTGCGCTTCAATCGAACCGTTCCGCTTGCAGACCTGACACCGGTCGGGGCAAGGGGCGAGCCGCACATAGTCTCCCCCCTTGTGGGGGAGACGGCCGGCAGGCCAGAGGGGGTTAGCGCCCCAGAACCTCGACTTACATATCAAAGAAATTCTGCAACCGATTGCTGCAGAACAGATTGTGCCGCTTACACCGACCGGGACTGGGCCTCGTCGGAAAAGAGCGCCGCGCGCTGCTCATCGATAATCTGCCGCCCCTTGCGGAGCACCGAATCGATGGCGTCCTGCTCGGTGGTGAACAGATCGGCACGGATGAAATTGCGCACTTTCGTGCCGCCATCCGGCATCGCCTTTTCGATGCTGCCGGCCAGCCGGAACTGCGCGCCCTCGCGCATCGGCGTGGCACGGATCAGGCAATCCGCATAGGTCTCAGTCTTGCCTGGAACGGGCTCGGCCTGCTTTTCGGAGCCGCTTGAGAAGCCGAACAATTTCGAGAAAAACGATGCCATGCCTCATGGTTAGCCGTGGCGGCTGCCTCTGTCAAAGCCAAAGTTGGCTGGACTGCGCAGCCAGCCACCGACGGCCGTCAAATGACCAGATTGGCGAGAATCTCGTTCTCGGTAATGTCCTGATATCTGAGCCCCGCCGCGTCGAAGCGCTGCTTCAGCAGCGGGAAGTTTTCCGCATGTTTGGTCTCGATGCCGATCAGGACGGAACCGAAGTTGCGCGCCGATTTCTTGAGATATTCGAACCGGGCAATGTCATCCTCCTCGCCCAGCAGATTGAGAAAATCGCGCAGGGCGCCAGGCCGCTGCGCCATGCGCAGGATGAAGTATTTCTTCAGACCCGCGTAACGCATCGCCCGCTCCTTCACGTCGGGCAGGCGCTCGAAGTCGAAATTGCCGCCGGAAACGACGGCGACCACCGTCTTGCCTTCCAGCGCCTCGCGACCGAGCGCTTCCAGCGCGGTGATGGACAAGGCTCCGGCCGGCTCGAGAACCACACCTTCGACGTTCAGCATTTCGGTGATCGTCAGGCAGATGGCGTTTTCGGCGAGAAGCATCACCTGTTCCGGCGCAAAGCCGCTGAGCGCCGCGAAATTGAGATCGCCGATCCGGCCCACCGCCGCGCCGTCGACGAAATTGTCCACCTGATCGAGTGTCACGACACTGCCCGCCTCAAGGCTGCGCCGCAGGCTCGGCGCGCCCTCCGGCTCGCAAAACATGAATTGATCGGTCGTCAGGGCATCGCCGAAATAGCCGGTCACCCCGGCCGCCAGTCCGCCGCCGCCGACGGGCAGCACGACAAGATCGGGGACCGCGCCGTCCGGCAATTGCTCGACGATTTCCGCCGCGACGCTCGCCTGTCCCTCGATGATGTCGGCGTGGTCGAATGGCGGCACCATGATGCCGGCGATCGCCTCGACGTGGTCGCGCGCGGCCTGGTAGCACTGGTCGAAAATATCGCCGACGAGGCGGATGGTAATGTATTCGCCGCCGAAGATGCGGGTCTTGTCGATCTTCTGCTGCGGCGTCGTCACCGGCATGAAGACGATGCCCGGAACGGAGAAGTGCCGGCAGACGAAGGCAAAGCCCTGCGCATGGTTTCCGGCCGAGGCGCAGACGAAGGTCTTGCCCGAAGCACCCGATGCAAGCGCCTTGCGGAAGAAGTTGAAGGCGCCGCGGATCTTGTAGGAGCGCACCGGCGAAAGATCCTCGCGCTTCAGATAGACCGTGGCGCCGTAGCGCGCGCTCAGATGGTCGTTGAGCTGCAGCGGTGTCGCCGGAAAAATCTCGCGCATCGCCGCGGCCGCCTGTTCAACATCCTGCTTCATCTCGTGCCATCATCCGTTGGTTATTCAGATCGCCGTCGCTATCGCACATTGTCGAGGTTGAAACCATCGATTTGACAGGTCGCGCTTTTCGACGCTCGGCAGTGCTCGGGAAAGGTCACTCTACGCCGATCTGCTGCGTCGCCGCAGGCTCCTTCGTCTTGACTTGCGGATGCCAAATGCCGACAGTTTGGGCAGTCAGGATGCTGGGGACCTGCGATGGCGAACTACCTGCCCATGCTTGCAATGCTGGCACTGGCGGCTCCGGCCGTCGCCGTTTGCGAAGCCGCGGCCGGCCCGCTTTCCGACGCTGCGGCGAAGGCGGAAAAACAGGCAGACTCCGGCGATGCAGCGGGCGCGCGGGAAACGCTGCGCCAGGCGGTCAGCGCATTCGCACAGACCCTTCCCTTCACGATTGGCAAGGCGGTTTTCGTCACGGCCGAACCGGCCGGCTACGCCATGTACGAACCGAAGCAGGATTCGGTCTTCAAGACGGGCGAAACGCTCGTCTCCTATGTCGAACCGGTTGGGCTCACCTGGAAGGAGGCAAGCGCCAAGGGCAAGCTCGAGACGCGCTTCACCGTCGATCTCGACATCGTCAGCCCGAAGGGCGAGGTGCTGGCGACCCGCAAGGCCTTCGGCGACTTCACCTTCACCGGCTACCTCCGCAACCAGGAGATATATGCGACGCTCACCGTCGACGTTTCCGGGGCGCCGGCCGGAGACTACGTCCTGCGCTTCCGCTTCAACGACATCAACAGCGGCAAGAGCGCCAGCGTCGACCAGCCATTCAAGATTGCGGGTGAGTAGCGGGAGATTGCGTGAGAGGGTCCACTGCAATTTCTACGCGGAGCAGTTGGTGCGGACAACGGGACTCGAACCCGTAAGCTATTGAAGCGACAGATTTTAAGTCTGTTGTGTATACCAATTCCACCATGTCCGCGCGTGACTTAATTCAATTACTTAGACGCTTCAGTCAAGCAAGTTTTGCGGGCACCTACACGCCGCGCGTACTATCGGACGCGCAAAGGTCGCTGCAGCACTTTGAAATTCTGTATGATTTTGTCCTTAAATCGATTCCGATTTAAGGCATCATGCAGAGCGTTTTGGGAATTCCCGCCGGAAGGCTGCCACTTACCTCCCTTCAACTGAGGTGCGGTCCAATCTCAGTGCCACGTTCTTGACAAAATTCACCCAAACCCCTGATTCGCCAGGGGTTCAATCCTTGCGTGTTGCTGGCAATGTGTTGACCTCAAAACTGTCCTTTTTGGCTGAGGGGATCGGCGTGCGTCCATTGCGAGCGTCCAGCAACACACCTTTGTGGCCGGAGGACCTCGACGCGCTTCAGCGTGTCTTCGACCGGCTGTGCAGCGAGTACCGGTGGCCGCGCAAGAGTGCCCAGGCGCAGCGATACGGCCGGATGCTGATCGAAGAGTATCAGGCCGGTACGCGGGATGAGCGCCTGCTCCTGGCCGCCGGACGATCGTTCGTCGATCGGTCCCTCGACCAGAGGAGGCCGGCATGACGCAGGAGGTTTCGGTCAATTGCGATGATCTCGCCGAGAAGCGCCGCGCCATCGACGCCATGAAGGACGCCTTCGCCAGCGCCATCGAGGCGCGCCAAGCGGAGATCCGCGCTCGCGACCTGCCGGGGCAGAGGACGGGATGGATAGGCATGCTTGTGCGAAAACCGCGCGAGACACGTCCTTCACGACGTGAGTCGGCGTGACGCCTCGACGCCGACACTCGCCTCATACGCGAATGCCGGGGCCTGCCGCCTCATTCATGGAAACGGCGCCGTGCGCGGCCGTCTCAGTGATAAAAGAAATAATCGCAATCGGCTTTCTGGGCGTCTTCGCCGCGCCAGACCCGGACTGCCAATTTTGACGATTCGCCTTTGTCTTCGAGCCGTAACCCGAGCAGCGACACGGCGGCCGCCTTTGGGTTGGGGGCATCGATTTCGATGACCGATCCGACCTGGTGAACGCCCTCCCGAGCGGTCCAGGTGAAGATCTGAACGCTATAGTGCATAGATATCCTCCGTCGCGCTGTTGCTCGCGTCCGTGGACGACCTGGGATTAGGGGCGAAACATCGGTCCGCAGGCAAAGGCCCCTATGAACTCTCAGCCATCCTCGACGGTTGCTTCAGGTCGATCTCCTCCATCGGCGTGTTCGAAATGCCAGTTTCCCTGCTCATCCTGGAAGCTGATTTCCTCATCGTCGCCGCCGACCTGCTGTTCCGCCGCCGCAACTCTTGCGGCCGCCAGCGCCATCTCGCGACTGGGAAAGGACTCTGAATACGCGTCGGCTGCCTTGTAGGCCCAGCCTCCGTCGTGTTGAACGATCGAATAGATGATCCGCGCCATTCTTCACTCCCGTGGATTTCCAGAGACAATCATGCCCCCGGTTGGGCCGTTGCCGCACGGCCGCTATGCTCCTCCTTGCCTGTGGCGTGTCCACGCTGGACGGCGCGATGTTAACACAAATTGGCTAGAGTTGTGCCATTTTTGAAAGCTGCTCCACGACCTCCCTCCCCGACTTCAATTGCTGAACGATTTCAATGGAAAACGCGGCCCCGAGAGGGGGCCGCGTTCGCATGGGACTAGCTAATTCGATTGGGATCAGTCGGCCAGCTTGGCGGCGATCCGCGCGACATGGGCGCCCTGGAAGCGGGCCGCGTCGAGCTCGACCTCGGACGGCTGGCGCGAGCCGTCGCCGCCGGTGATCGTCGATGCGCCATAGGGGGAGCCACCCTTGATCTCGTCAATGCCCATCTGCCCCTGGAAGGCGTATGGCAGACCAACGACCACCATGCCATGATGCAGCATGGTGGGGATCAGGCCGAGGATGGTCGATTCCTGACCGCCATGCTGGGTTGCCGAGGAGGTGAAGGCCGACCCGACCTTGCCGACCAATTTGCCCTTCGCCCAGAGGCTGCCGGTCTGGTCGATGAAATTCCGCAACTGCGAGGCAACCGTGCCGTAGCGCGTGCCGGCGCCGAAGATGATCGCGTCGTAGTCGCCCAGTTCCTCGACCGTCGCGACCGGCGCCGGCTGGTCGATCTTGTAGTGGGAAGCCTTGGCGATCTCTTCTGAGACGAGTTCCGGGACACGCTTCACCGACACCTCCGCGCCGGCCGACTCGGCCCCCTCCGCAACGGCGTAGGCCATCTTTTCGATATGTCCGTACGCCGAGTAGTAAAGAACCAAAACCTTAGCCAAAGAAAATCTCCTTCGATGTCCGGCAATTCCGCTTGATCGCCGCGGCCGGCAGGATTTATCAAATCGCATGCCATTGCCAGAACGGGACCGGTCGACAGACTGTTCAGTCTTTTTCAACAGTAAGCAGATCGTGTTAAACGATCCGAACCATTCCGGAGCGCAAAATGAACAGTGCCAGTGTTGTCACCGCTGCCATGCTCGCCATTGGAGACGAGCTTCTCTCCGGCCGCACCAAGGACAAGAACATCGGCCACCTTGCCGACATGCTGACGATGGTCGGTATCGATCTGCGGGAGGTTCGTATCGTCGCCGATGACGAGGAAGCAATCGTCGAAGCCGTTAATACGCTGCGCGGCCGCTATGACCATGTCTTCACCTCCGGCGGCATCGGCCCGACCCATGACGACATCACCGCCGACGCCATCTCGAAGGCGTTCGGGGTGGAGTGCGTCCACGATCCCAAGGCGATGGAATTGCTCGGCGCGATGTATCAGCGGCGTAGCATGGAGTTTACCGAGGCACGAAAGCAGATGGCGCGCATGCCGGTCGGCGCCGACCACATCGCCAATCCGGTATCGACCGCCCCGGGCTTCAAGGTCGGTAATGTCTACGTCATGGCCGGGGTGCCGCAGGTATTCCAGGCGATGCTCGATGGCCTGCTGCCCAGCCTCCAGACCGGTACGCCGGTCCTGTCGCGAACGGTGCGCTCCCCCTTTGGC
This sequence comes from Sinorhizobium fredii USDA 205, assembly GCF_001461695.1. Classification (GTDB taxonomy): domain Bacteria; phylum Pseudomonadota; class Alphaproteobacteria; order Rhizobiales; family Rhizobiaceae; genus Sinorhizobium; species Sinorhizobium fredii. Next base: position 35,697 of record NZ_AUTC01000090.1, read on the forward strand.
GAAGGCGATATCGGCACGCCGCTGACCGAGGTGCAAAAGCACCATCCCGAAACGAGCATCGGTTCCTATCCGAAATTCGACGGCAAGAGCTTCTCGACCGATATCGTGATCCGCGGCCGCGACGAGTCGGCGCTTGCGGCGGCCGAGGCCGATGTGGCGGCGATGCTCGAAGCGATCTCACGCTCGCGCCAGGGCGGCTAACCCGGTCCGCAAGCAAAAAGACAACAAACCGACCCCAAGTTCATGCGACCGGCGTACCGGCTACGCAGGCTCTTGCGCGGCAGGCTTCATTGCCAGTATTGCATTCGCCAACATGGAAGCGCCGCGTGTGGCACGCCGATCTGCCGAAGCGCTTCACAGTCCCAATCGACCAAGCGGAGCGCGTCACATGTCTCTTCCCGAAAAAGCCTTTCCCGTATCCTGGGACCAATTCCATCGCGACGCGCGGGCGCTCGCCTGGCGGCTCGCCGACAACGGGCACGAATGGCGCGCCATGGTCTGCATCACCCGTGGCGGCCTCGTGCCGGCGGCAATCGTCAGCCGGGAACTCAACATCCGCATGATCGAAACCGTCTGCATCGCCTCCTATCACGACTACGACACGCAGGGGCAGATGAAGCTGCTGAAGGGCATCTCGCCAGAGATCGCCAAGGACGGCGGCGAAGGTGTGCTGATCGTCGACGACCTGACCGACACAGGCAAGACGGCCGCCGAAGTCCGCGCCATGCTGCCCAAGGCGCATTTCGCCGCGGTATACGCCAAGCCGAAGGGCCGCCCGCTGGTCGACACCTTCGTGACCGAAGTGAGCCAGGATACCTGGATCTATTTCCCCTGGGACATGGGCCTCACCTATCAGGAGCCGATCGCCAAGGGAACACGCGGCTAAGCCCGTCGCCGCTTCAGGGAAGCGGCGGAATATGCTCGACCAGCATCTCGGCCGTCGCGGTATGGCCGGCGCGGATCCCCGCCTCGCCGTGGCGCCAGACCGCCGCGGCGGCCGCTTCGAAGGCTGGAAAGCCCTGCGCCAGATGAGCGCCAATCATCCCAGCCAGCACATCGCCCGATCCGGCAGTGGCAAGCCAGGGCGGCGCGTTCGTATTCACGACGGCGCGGCCCGAAGGCGCGGCCACGACGGTGTCGGGTCCCTTGTAGACGATCACCGCATGGCTGAGGCGCGCCGCGGCTTGCGCCTTTTCGATCTTGGAAAGCGCGGCATCCGCGGCAACCTCCGGGAAGAGGCGCACAAACTCACCTTCGTGCGGCGTCATGACAACCTGGCCGCCACTTGCTGCGATCTTTTCAAACAGCTCTCCCCTTGCCTGCTGAAAGGAACTCATCCCGTCGGCATCGAGAACCAGGGCGCGATCGCAGAGCATCAGGGCGAAGTCCCTCGCCTTCTTGCCGACGCCGAATCCCGGGCCAAGCACGAATGTGCCGAGCCGCTTGTCCTGCAGCCATTCGGCGAGGTCGGCGGCACTGCCGATTTCCTTGAGCATGACGGCCGTCAGGTGCGAAGCGTTGACGGCCATTGCCTCCCGCGGGGAGCCGAGCGTGACGAGCCCTGCCCCGGCGACCAGACCGGCCGTTGCCGAGAGCCGCGCCGCACCGGTGGACGTCGGCCCTCCCGAAAGGACGGCAAGGTGACCGCGCTTGTATTTGTGCGTGCCCGCTTCGGGGCCAACGGCATACTGCCTCCAGATGGCCGGCCCGTTGATCCGCAGGTCGCTTGCCCGCGCCGCCACCAACCGAGCCGGGATGCCGATATCGAAGACCTCGAGCGCGCCGCTCAGCACACGTCCCGGCATCAGCACATGCCCGGGCTTCGGCGCCATGAAAGTGACCGTATGGGCAGCGGTGAAACTTGCGCCGCGCACCTCCCCGGTGCGGCCGTCGATGCCAGAAGGCAGATCGACCGCCAGAACCGGTATCCGGCTTGCATTCACCTGCTTGACGACCTTCCGTGCAGCATCTGCCAGGTCGCGAGCGAGCCCTGCCCCGAACAGCGCGTCGACGATAACGTCGCCCGATTTAGGCTGGTAAGATTCGATATCCACGACCGCGAGCCGGCAGGCGCTGCGGGCCTTGGCCGCGTCACCCCGAAGCTTTCTGGGGTCCCCCAGGGAGAACAAGGCAACCTGCGCGCCACTTTCCGCCAGGGCTTCTGCGGCGACATAGCCATCGCCGCCATTATTGCCCGGCCCGCAGAGGACGACAAAGCGAGAGGCAGCCGGAAACAGCCGGAGGGCGGCAGCCGACACCGCCATCCCCGCCGAGCGCATCAGCGAGAAGCTGTCGATGCCGGAATCGGCTGCGTCCTTGTCGATCGCCGCCATCTCGTTCGGCGTCACCAGCATGTCTTGAAGCGCGTCGTGCATGGCACTGATCTAAGCGCGCCCTTGTCCGACAGACAAGAGCGCATCCGGACAAAGCGACATGATTACATATTATGCATTTGCCTATTATTGGTGCTCAAATAACAGGCTTCGAACATGAAACCTTGGCGATCGCCTGGGGAAAGTGCGCTCTAACGGGTGAATCTTCATAAAAAATAGGCAGAGTGGCAATGCGGATCGGAAGGTAGCGCTGGCGGGCTCGACGTGATCAGGTGAAATTTCCCTCTCCTCACATCACCCCTCTATAAAATTGGCACGCTACATGCATACTGGAACGCGAGCGGGTAAGACCCGGCTTTACAGGGAGAAGCGGAGAGAAATTTTCTCATGAAAAAGATCGAAGCGATCATTAAGCCCTTCAAGCTCGACGAAGTGAAGGAAGCCCTTCAGGAAGTCGGCTTGCAGGGGATTACCGTCACGGAAGCCAAGGGCTTCGGGCGGCAGAAGGGACACACGGAGCTCTACCGGGGCGCCGAATACGTCGTCGATTTCCTGCCGAAAGTGAAGGTGGAAGTCGTGCTGGCGGACGAGAATGCGGAAGCCGTCATTGAGGCCATCCGCAATGCCGCCCAAACCGGCCGCATCGGCGATGGAAAGATTTTCGTGTCCAATGTGGAGGAAGTGATCCGAATCCGCACCGGCGAAACCGGCCTCGACGCCATCTGATTGACTGACCGTCCGATACCCCCATCCGATCCTGAGGGCCGCCCGGCCCCGATTTTCCAACTGCGTCATCTCACACAGGGAATTGCAAACAATGACGACTGCCAGTGAAATTCTGAAGCAGATCAAGGACAACGACATCAAGTTTGTCGACCTGCGCTTTACCGATCCGAAGGGCAAGCTGCAGCATGTGACGATGGACGTTGCCGTGGTCGACGAGGACATGTTCGCCGACGGCGTGATGTTCGATGGCTCTTCGATTGCCGGCTGGAAGGCCATCAACGAGTCCGACATGGTGCTGATGCCCGATCCGGAAACGGCCCACATGGACCCGTTCTTCGCGCAGTCCACCATGGTCATCGTCTGCGATATTCTCGATCCGGTTTCCGGCGAAGCCTACAACCGCGATCCGCGCGGCACAGCGAAGAAGGCCGAGGCCTACCTCAAGGCATCGGGCATTGGCGACACCGTCTTCGTCGGCCCCGAGGCCGAGTTCTTCGTGTTCGACGACGTCAAGTACAAGGCCGACCCGTACAACACCGGCTTCAAGCTCGACAGCTCCGAACTGCCCTCGAACGACGACACGGACTATGAGACCGGCAACCTCGGTCACCGTCCGCGCATCAAGGGCGGATACTTCCCGGTTCCGCCGGTCGACAGCTGCCAGGATATGCGCTCCGAAATGCTGACGGTGCTTGCCGAAATGGGCGTCACGGTCGAAAAGCACCACCACGAGGTGGCCGCCGCCCAGCACGAGCTTGGCGTCAAGTTCGACGCGCTCGTCCGCAACGCCGACAAGATGCAGATCTACAAATACGTCGTGCATCAGGTTGCCAACGCCTACGGCAAGACCGCGACCTTCATGCCGAAGCCGGTTTTCGGCGACAACGGCTCCGGCATGCACGTTCACCTGTCGATCTGGAAGGACGGCAAGCCGACCTTCGCCGGTGACGAATATGCGGGGCTGTCCGAAACCTGCCTCTACTTCATCGGCGGCATCATCAAGCACGCCAAGGCGCTGAACGCCTTCACCAACCCGTCGACGAACTCCTACAAGCGTCTCGTCCCGGGTTACGAGGCGCCGGTTCTGCTGGCCTATTCGGCCCGCAACCGATCGGCCTCCTGCCGCATTCCGTTCGGCAGCAATCCGAAGGCAAAGCGCGTCGAAGTCCGCTTCCCGGATCCGACCGCCAACCCCTACCTCGCCTTCGCCGCCATGCTGATGGCCGGCCTCGACGGCATCAAGAACAAGCTGCATCCCGGCAAGGCGATGGACAAGGACCTCTACGATCTGCCGCCGAAGGAACTGAAGAAGATCCCGACGGTTTGCGGCAGCCTGCGCGAAGCCCTCGAAAGCCTCGACAAGGACCGCAAGTTCCTGACCGCCGGCGGGGTCTTCGACGACGACCAGATCGACTCGTTCATCGAACTCAAGATGCAGGAAGTCATGCGCTTCGAGATGACCCCGCATCCGGTCGAATACGACATGTACTACTCCGCCTAATGGCGGTCGCTGGCCCGTCAGATGCGGCCGGTCCAATCGAGATGAAAGCGAAAGGCGGGTTTCGAACGAGGCCCGCCTTTTCTCAAATGCGACAGAGGCAATGCATTTTCGGCAGCCCGGCGGGCCTATTGATGTTCCACATGCGACAACCCAAATAATGGTCTGAAAGGATGTGTTGCGTCATGAAACAGAGAAACGCGAAATTCGAGATCGGGCAGATTGTTCGCCACCGGTTCTTTCCGTTTCGCGGCGTCATCTTCGACGTCGATCCGGAGTATGCGAACACCGAAGAATGGTGGAACTCAATTCCCCAGGAGATCCGGCCGAGCAAGGACCAGCCCTTCTATCATCTGTTCGCCGAGAACGACGAAAGCGAATATGTCGCCTATGTCTCGGAACAGAACCTCGTGTCGGACGAAAGCGACCAGCCGATCCGCCACACCCAGGTAGACGCTCTGTTCGAGAAGGCGGATGTGGGGCATTACAGGCCGAGGGCCGATTATCGCCATTAGGCGATCGAGGGTTCGGATCGAGCCGGCGTCAGACAATGCCACGAACGCAAGGTGCGGAAGGGAAACCATTCGCACCTTTTCCTATCTGCTCAACGAAAAACGCCCGGCTGATCACCGGGCGTTCTCTCAATCTCAAAAGCGAAGCGATTACTGCTGCTTGGCAGCCTTCTGCGCCTCTTCCAGCTTCTTGCGGGCATCTTCCGCCTTCTTCTGCATTTCTTCCTGCAGCAGACGCTGACGCTCTTCGAGCTGCGACTGTTCGATCGGCTCGCCGTCGAATACACCCGTGAAGCCTTCCAGCGTCATCTTGATCGGGTTGGGGGCGCGCTGGAAATTGACCGACGTGAAGACGACTTCATTGCCCTTCTTGAGGTTGGCGATGAGTGCGTCGGAGAGTGGCGCCTCGGCAACGCACTTGTCGGGCATGCAGATGGCGTAGTCGAGCTTGACGCCCTTGCCGCCGTCGATCTGCATCTGAACGCCCGGCGGGATCATTCGCGCGGACGGTACGGAAACCTGCACAACCTTGCGGTTGACCTTGCCGGAGACGGTGATAAGGCCGACGGCGGTGATGAGCTGACCATTGTTGGCGGTGAGCAGGTTCTGAACGATGCAAACATCGTTATCCTCCTGCTTGGTGCAAACCTTGAACCAACCCTGCGGCGGCTTGCCCTGCTGCGCAGCGGCGATACCCGGCGCGCCGGCTGCTGCTACGGAGAGCGCCAGCGCTGCCATTCCCGCCCGTTTGGTGAAGTTCGACTTGAAGATCATTGTAGTTCCGTCTCCTGAAAACCGGCCACGGAACAGCCGTTCCGCTGGTGAGTATCGTCAGCCGCCGTTGTCCTGTTGGCCAAATGAGGCTTTTGAATGGCCCCGATTCCGGAAACACCTGTTACATTGGCTTGTGCCGTTTATCCAGTGTTTCCTTGCATTTTTTAGCTCGGTAACACCGGAAACTGGCTGCGAGGCGCGCAAGGCGTCGCAAGCCTGCGATGACGACGGCGGCCGCCCCGCACAGCCGTCTTCCCCCGCTGCCTTGTTGGAAATATCCCTGCGCATTGGTAACGTGCCGGGAATCGGACCGTCCAATCCTACGGGAGGTGAAGTTGCGCGCAGTTCTTTCCGGCCTGGTCATGCTTCTGGCGACCAGCATATCGGCCAATGAAGCCGCCGCCGCACCAGTGCACGCCATCTCCATGCACGGCGAGCCGGCCCTGCCGGCTGATTTCAAGCATTTTCCCTACGTCAATCCGGACGTCAAAAAGGGTGGAAAGATTTCCTATGGAGTGGTCGGCACCTTCGACAGCCTCAACCCCTTCATCCTGAAAAGCATGCGCACGACCGCGCGCGGAATGTGGGACCCGGGGTTCGGAAACCTGGTCTACGAATCGCTGATGCAGCGCTCCCAGGACGAGCCGTTCACCATGTACGGGCTGCTCGCGGAATCGGTCGAATGGGACGACGACCGCACCTTCATCCAGTTCAATCTCAATCCCAAGGCGCGCTGGGCTGACGGCCAGCCCGTGACCGTCGAGGACGTGATCTTCACCTTCGAATTGCTGCGCGACAAGGGACGCGCGCCTTTCAGCAACCGGTTGTCGAAGGTTGCGAAAATGGAAAAGGTCGGTGATCGCAGCGTTCGCTTCACCTTGAAGGAGGATGCCGACCGCGAGTTCCCGCTGTTGCTGGCGCTTTCGCCGGTGATGCCGAAGCACGCCATCAATGTCGAGGCGTTCGACCGCACGACGCTCGAGCCGCCGCTCGGCTCGGGTCCCTACCGCGTCGCCGAGGTGAGACCGGGCGAGCGGATCATCTATCGCCGCAATCCCGATTATTGGGGCAAGGAGCTGCCCTCGAAGATCGGCGTGGACAATTACGACGAGATTTCCGTCGAGTATTTCCTCCAGGAGAACACGCTTTTCGAAGCCTTCAAGAAGGGCGAGATCGACCTTTATCCGGAAGGCAGTGCCACCAAATGGGCGCGCGCCTACGATTTCCCCGCCGTTCGCTCCGGTGACGTGGTCAAGGAGAGCTTCAAGCCGAAAACGCCCTCCGGAATGCTGGGCTTCGTCTTCAACACCCGCAGGCCGATGTTCAACAACGTCAAGCTCAGGCAGGGCCTCGCCCTCGTCTTCGACTTCGAATGGGTCAACAAGAACCTGTTCGACGGCGCCTATACCCGCACCCAGAGCTACTGGCAGAACTCGTCGCTCTCCTTCCTGGGCGCCGCGGCCGACGACCGTGAACTCGGCCTGATGGGAGACGTGAGGGAGAAGATCAATCCCGCCATCCTTGACGGGACCTATCGGCTGCCGGTCACCGACGGCTCCGGCCGCGACCGCAACGTGTTGCGCGAAGCGGTGACCCTGCTTCGTGAGGCCGGCTATTCGATCAAGGACGGCAAGATGGTCGATGCAAAGGGTACGCCGCTTGCCTTCGAGATCATGAGCCAGAACGCCGGGCAGGAGAAGATCGCGCTTGCCTATCAGCGCTTCCTCGCGCCGCTCGGCATCGTCGCAACGGTCCGCACCGTCGACGATTCCCAATACCAGCTGCGCAGCCAATCCTTCGACTACGACGTGATCATCAAGTCCTATCCATCGTCGCTATCGCCGGGCGCCGAACAGATATCCTACTGGGGGGCCGTTTCGCGTGATCGCCAAGGTAGCTCCAACTTCGCCGGCGTTGCCGACAAGGACGTCGACAAGCTGATCAACAACATCCTGCAGGCGCGCACGCCCGAGGATTTCACCGCCGCCGTACGTACGCATGATCGGCTGCTGGTCAACAACGCCTATGTCGTGCCGCTCTATCACCTCGACGAACAATGGATTGCCCGCTGGAAGCATATCGGTCGTCCCTCGGCGGTGCCGCTCTATGGCTATCAACTGCCGACCTGGTGGGACGAGCGGGTGCAGTAGGCAGGGTACGCTGGTTCCCTTTTGGTAACGCATTGAAACAAGTGGCCGGTCGGCCTATGTGGCTGGCGAATGAAACAGAAAGGCCGCCACCATGGAAACCGTCAACATCGATATCGTCTCGGACGTCGTCTGCCCGTGGTGCTATCTCGGCAAGGCCCGCCTCGACCAGGCGATCGCCGAAGTCGCAGGCGAGGTCGATGTCGCGATCCAGTGGCGGCCCTATCAGCTCAATCCCGATCTTCCGCCGGAAGGCGTCGATCACAAACGCCACCTTGCGGCCAAGCTCGGCGGGCAGGATGCCGTCGACCGGGCGCATCAGATGCTCGAAGATTTAGGCCGGGAAGCCGGAATCGGCTTTGATTTCGATGCGGTGAAAATCAGCCCGAACACGCTCGACGCGCATCGCCTCATCCGCTGGGCGTCTACCAGCGGCACGGCTGCCCAGGCCGAGACCGTACGGCTGCTCTTCAAGGCGAATTTCGAGGAAGGCAAGAACGTGGGCGATCACGCCGTTCTGCTCGACATCGCCGAACAGGCGGGACTGGACCGGCCCGTCATTGCCGCCCTTTTCACCTCCGATGCGGACAAGGACGCCGTCAGGCAGGAAATCGAAATGGCCCGGGAAATCGGCGTGACCGGCGTTCCCTGCTTCATCATCGAACAGCAATATGCGGTGATGGGGGCGCAATCCGTCGAAGTGCTGACCAATGCGCTTCGCGAAATCGCCCAGATGAAGGCCACTCGCCCGGCCCACTGATAGGGTCAAGCGCTTTTTGGCAATGGCGCCGGCACGTCGGCGCCATTGTCGTTTCACGCCGCCTTGGCGAGCGTCGCAAGCTGGGTCATCACCATGGCCGCGCCGGAGAGACGCTTGTCCGGCGTTACGAGTTCGCGCTGGAAGAAGATGCTCTGGTCGGGGCGGATCTTGGCGAGCGTTCCCTGCTTGGCGATGTGGCCGACGAGCGCGGCTGGATTGGGAAACTCCTTGTTGCGGAACTGCACGACGACGCCCTTCGGCCCCGCATCGAGTTTCTCGACATTGGCCGTGCGGCAGAGCGCTTTGATATAGACGATCTTCAAAAGATGCTGGACCTCGATCGGCAGCGGCCCGAAGCGGTCGATCAGTTCGGCACCGAAGCCGTCGATTTCCTTGAGGTCGGTCAGTTCGCCGAGGCGACGATAGAGGCCGAGCCTCAGATTGAGATCGGGCACGTATTCTTCCGGAATCATCACCGGCGTGCCGACCGATATCTGCGGCGACCAGCCGGTATCGTGGATTTCCTCGTCCCCCTTGAGCTCGGCAACTGTCTCTTCCAGCATCTGCTGGTAGAGCTCGAAACCGACCTCCTTGATGTGGCCGGATTGCTCCTCGCCGAGCAGGTTGCCGGCGCCGCGGATGTCGAGGTCGTGGCTGGCGAGCTGGAAGCCGGCGCCGAGTGTGTCGAGCGACTGCAGCACCTTGAGGCGCCGTTCCGCCGGGCCGGTCAACGTCTTGTTGACTGGAAGCGTGAAAAGCGCGAAGGCGCGCACCTTGGAGCGCCCGACCCGGCCGCGAAGCTGATAGAGCTGGGCGAGGCCGAACATGTCGGCGCGGTGCACGATCAAGGTGTTGGCGGTCGGCACGTCGAGCCCCGACTCGACGATCGTCGTCGACAGAAGCACGTCATAGCGGCCTTCGTAGAAGGCATTCATGATGTCTTCGAGTTCGGTTGCTGGCATCTGGCCGTGCGCCACGGCGACCTTCAGTTCCGGCACGTCGGATTTCAGGAAATCGTGGATCTCGGAAAGGTCGCTCAGCCGCGGGCAGACGTAGAAGCTCTGGCCGCCGCGATAGTGCTCGCGCATCAGCGTCTCGCGGATCACCAGTGCGTCGAAAGGCGAGATGAAGGTGCGCACTGCCATGCGGTCGACCGGCGGCGTGGTGATCAGCGACAGTTCGCGAACGCCGGTGAGCGCAAGCTGCAGGGTGCGCGGAATGGGCGTCGCTGAGAGCGTCAGGACATGCACGTCAGTCTTCAGTTCCTTCAAGCGCTCCTTGTGCTTGACGCCGAAGTGCTGCTCCTCGTCGATGATCAGCAGGCCCAGATTGGCGAACTTGATCGACGAACCGAGAAGCGCGTGGGTGCCGACGACGATGTCCGTCTTGCCTTCGGCGACTTCCTTCTTCGTAAGCGCCAGATCCTTCGAGCCGACGAGGCGGGAGGCTTGCTGGATGCGGATCGGCAGCCCGCGGAAGCGGTCCGAAAACGTCTTGAAATGCTGCCGCGACAGCAAGGTCGTCGGCACGACGACGGCGACCTGGACGCCGTTCATCGCCGCTATGAAGGCGGCACGCAGCGCCACCTCGGTCTTGCCGAAGCCGACGTCGCCGCAGACGAGGCGATCCATCGGCCGGCCGCCGCCGAGATCGTCGCGGACCGCCTCGATCGAGGTCATCTGATCCTCGGTCTCGTCATAGGGAAAACGCGCCGCGAATTCGTCATAGACGCCATCATGCGCGACAAGGATCGGCGCGTGCCGCGTGTGCCGCTCAGCAGCGATGCGAATGAGGCCGCCCGCCATGTCGAGCAGCCGCTTCTTGAGCTTTGCCTTGCGCGCCTGCCAGGCGACGCCGCCCAGCTTGTCGAGGATCGCATCGGTGCCCTCGGACCCGTAGCGCGACAGGAGCTCGATATTTTCCACCGGCAGGAACAGTTTCGCCTCGTCGGCATAGACGAGCTCCAGGCAATCATGCGGCGCGCCGGCGGCCTCGATCGTGCGCAGGCCGACGAACCGGCCGATGCCGTGCTCGGCATGCACGACGTAGCTGCCCTCGTCGAGGCCCGTCACTTCGGCGATGAAATCGGCGCCGCGCTTGCGGCGCTTCGAACGTCGCACCATCCGGTCGCCAAGAATATCCTGCTCGCCGATGACCACGAGGTCGCCTGTCTCGAAGCCGGATTCGAGGCTCAAGACCGTGGACGCCGCCTCGCCCTGCTTCAGCGAGCGCAGATCGGCGAGCGCCTTCACCGGGCGGATATTTGCGAGGCCGTGTTCGGCGAGCACCTGAAGCAGCCGGTCGAGCGAGCCCTCCGTCCAGCCGGAAATGACGACCTTCGCGCCTTTTGCCCGTCTCTCGGCGATGTGCTTCACGGCCTGGTCGAAGACATTGGCGCGAGCGCCGTCACTTTCCTCGGCCTCTCCTGCGGTCTTTGCCCAGCGCACCCCCTGCCGAGCCTCGACGGTCACCACCTGGCGGGCTTCGCCCTCATGTTCGGAAAACGGCGACAGCCGGACGGCATTGCGCTCCGTTAGGCCGGCACCAAAACTTTTGGCGCTGAGATAAAGGTGTTCCGGCGGTACCGGCTTGTAGGGCGTGCCCTGGGATATCTGCGACTTGGCGGGAGACGCCGAGGCTTGGCGCGCCTCATAGTAGTCGAGAATGAGCTTCGAGCGCTCCGCCGCCGCTTCGCGCGCCAGATGATCCGTGACGATGCGGAAACCTTCGAGATAGTCGAAGATGGTTTCCAGCCGATCGTAGAACAGCGGCAGCCAATGCTCCATGCCGGCGTAGCGACGTCCCTCGGAGACCGCCTGGTAGAGCGCGTCGTCGCGTGTTGTCGCGCCGAAGAGGGAAAGATACTGCTTGCGGAAATGGCTGATCGTCTCCGGAGTCAGCGACACTTCGCTCATCGGATTGAGATCGAGGGACCGCACCTGACCGGTGGTGCGCTGGCTCGCCGGATCGAAGGAGCGGATCGTCTCCAGCGTATCGCCGAAGAAATCCAGCCTGAGCGGCTCACCGCTGCCCGGCACATAGACATCGAGGATGCCGCCGCGCACGGCAAACTCGCCGACCTCGCGCACGGTCGGCACGCGCTCGAAACCGTTTCGCTCCAACCGCGCGGCAAGCTCGTCCATCTTCACCTGATTGCCCGGACGCGCCGAGAAGGCGAGGCTTTCGATCACGTCCTGGGGCGAAATCTTCTGCAGAGCTGCGTTGACGGTGACCAGGACGATCGCCGGATGCGGCTTGTGGCGATGCGCGATCAAGGCGCTCAGCGCGGCAAGCCTTCGCGCTGACGTATCGGCGCTCGGCGAAACGCGGTCATAGGGCAGACAGTCCCAGCCCGGCAAGGTCAGGACCGGGATGTCGGGCGCCACGAAACCGAGGACCTGCTCGAGATCGCTGATCCGCTGGCCGTCGGACAGAAAATAGGCGACCGGTGTGCCGGCCCGTGCCACATCGGCGAGGATCAGCGCTTCGGCACCGGAGGGAACGGGCCCAATCGTCACTTCTCGCGTCGCCGCAAGAATTCTCTTGGGATCAAAGCCAGGGATCATCGTTGAGCTCATTCCGTCTCTTGCTGAACGGGGTCGAATTCCGGGCGGTAGGCGGCTATACGCGCAAAGAGCTCCGTCGCGAAGCGCTCGGGCAGCGGCTTTTCTCCGGTGATCCAGCGAACGAGGTCGTTGTCTTCCTCGCGCATGATCGCTTCGAGTTCATCCAGTTCCGCATCGGAAAGGGTAGCAAGCTCCGCCTCGGCAAATTGCCCGAGAATCAGGTCCATCTCGCGAATGCCTCGATGCCAGGCGCGGAAGAGGATCCTGCGCCGACGCGGATCAAGGTCGGCGCTCGTGCGCGATATCCCGGTCATGGAACGTCCTTCCTGCCACCGCCGCCATGGCGGATCGTGTCCACGGGCTCTATAAACGCTGGAAAGCGGCTTGTCAGCCTTGCCAATGCCGGATTTCTTGTCGCAATTTCATGACCATGCGCCCTGCCCTGCTCGATCCGCTGTTTTCTCCGCTCGATAGCCTGCCCGGCATCGGCCCCAGGACCGGCGAGCTATACGCGCGCCTGCTCGGACGCGAGTCGATCGACGACTGCCGCGTGATCGATCTCATCTTTCACGCGCCCCATTCGCTCATCGACCGACGCCAGCAGCCCGGCATTGCCTATGCGCCACAGGGCTCGATCGTCACCATCACCGGCCGTGTGGACCGGCACCAGCCGTCGCCGCGCGGCCGGCCGAATGTCCCCTATCGCGTCTTCCTGCACGACGATACGGGCGAGTTGGCGCTGACCTTCTTCCGGGTCAAGGGAAACTGGCTGGAAAAGGCCCTGCCGATCGACGAGACGGTTATCGTCAGCGGCAAGGTCGACTGGTTCAACGGACGCGCCTCGATGGTGCATCCGGACCATATGGTGCGGGCCGCCGAAGCCGAAAGCCTGCCGCTCGTCGAACCGGTCTACGGCCTGACAGCGGGCCTCACGCTGCGGCCACTGCGCAAAACAATCGAGGCGGCAGTGGCGCGCGTTCCCGAGCTTCCCGAATGGCTGGACGAAACGTTGATGCGCCAGCAGGGCTTGGCGGGCGCCAGGGAGTGTTTCCATCGCCTGCACGAACCGCGCGACGAAACTGATATCGCTCCACAGGCGCCGGCTCGGCGGCGGCTCGCCTATGACGAGTTTCTCGCCGGCCAGCTATCCCTGTCTTTGGTGCGCCAGCGCTTACGCAAGGTCGCCGGAACGCCGGTTCATGCGACAGGCCAGTTGAGTGGACCGGTCATCGCCGCCCTGCCCTTCTCTCTCACGGCCAGCCAGTCAGGTGCCGTCGGGGACATCCTTGCAGACATGTCTGTCAGCGAGCGCATGCTGCGCCTGTTGCAGGGCGATGTCGGCTCCGGCAAGACGGCCGTTGCGCTGATGGCGATGCTTGCGGCTGTCGAATCCGGCGGCCAAGCGGTGTTGATGGCGCCGACGGAAATTCTCGCACGCCAGCACCATGCGACCCTTGCGAAAATGGCGGCGCCGGCCGGCGTGACGATCGACGTCTTGACCGGCAGGACGAAAGGCAAGGAGCGCGATGCAATTCTCGAGCGTATCGCCTCCGGCGAGACGCAGATGGTCATCGGCACGCACGCGCTTTTCCAGGATGCCGTCAATTACCGGCAACTCGTGCTGGCCGTCGTCGATGAGCAGCATCGCTTCGGCGTTCACCAGCGGCTGCGGCTCACCGCCAAGGGCATTTCCCCGCACATGCTGGTGATGACGGCGACGCCGATCCCGCGCACCCTGGTGCTGGCGGCCTTCGGCGACATGGACGTCTCGAAGCTGACGGAGAAGCCCGCCGGGCGAAAGCCGATTCAAACCGTCACCATCCCGACCGAGCGCACCGACGAAATCATCGAGAGGCTCGATTCGGCACTCAGCCAGGGCAAGAAGGCCTACTGGATCTGCCCGCTGGTCGAGGAATCCGAAGAAACCGACACGATGTCCGCCGACGAGCGGTACCAGAGCCTGGCACAGCGTTTCGGCAAGGACGTCGGTCTCGTTCATGGTCGCATGACGGGGCCGGAAAAGGACGCCGTCATGCTCGCGTTCAAGAACGGCGAGATTCGCGTGCTGGTAGCGACGACGGTGGTGGAGGTGGGCGTCGACGTTCCCGATGCGACGATCATGGTGATCGAGCATGCCGAGCGCTTCGGGCTGGCGCAATTGCACCAATTACGCGGCCGCGTCGGGCGCGGCGACGAGGCCTCGACCTGCATCCTGCTTTACAAGGGACCACTGAGCGAGGCCGGCCGGGCGCGCCTTTCGATCCTGCGCGATACCGAAGACGGCTTCCTGATTGCCGAAGAGGACCTGAAACTGCGCGGCGAAGGCGAACTGCTCGGCACACGCCAATCCGGCACGCCGGGATTTCGCATCGCCAGCCTCGAGGCGCATGCGGATCTTCTGGAGATCGCCCGGAAGGATGCCGCCTATCTGATCGAGCGCGACCCGGAACTCACGACGGAGCGCGGCCAGGCATTGAGGACGCTGCTCTATCTCCACCGGCGAGACGAAGCGATCCGCTTCCTGCGTGCCGGTTAATCCTTGGAATGGCGACCGACGTTACGCCCTTTTCTGCTGCGTGATCGTCCGCGGCGGTGCGTTGGCCAGGGGCTTGTGATCCGGCGTGACAAGACCGCCGGAAATCAGGAGCTTGGCCGCATCCTCGGCACTCATCTGCAGCGGGACAATCTTGTCGCGCGGCACGAACAGCAGGAAGCCGGCGGTCGGCAGCGGCGTCGGCGGCAGGAACACGGCCACCATATCCATGCCGCGCTCGTCGAACTTGGCGGCGATCTCGCCCTTCACGTCGGTCGCGATGAAGACGAGAGACCAAAGCCCGGGACTTGGGTATTCGATCAGCCCGGCCTTCTTGAAAGAAGAGGATTGGTCCTGCAGCACCGTCTGGAAAATCTGCTTCAGCGACTTGTAGATCGTCCGCACGAGCGGCATGCGGTCGAGCAGCGATTCGCCGAAATGGATGATCGAGCGCCCCACAAGGCTCGCCGTCAGGAAGCCGACGAGGGTGATCACGACGATGGCGACGAGGAGGCCGAAGCCCGGGATTGCCACCGGCGAATAGGTGTCAGGGTTATAGAAGCTCGGCAGATAAGGCTTCACCCAGCTATCCGCCCATTCGATGAACGAGCGAACCAGCCACACCGTGATGGCCACGGGTGCACAGATGATCAGGCCCGTGAGAAAGTAGTTGCGCAGCCGGGCTGCGATGATGCCGCTTTTGGAAGAACCGTCCGTCATTGAAGTGCCATGGATCCTCACACCGGCCCGAAAAAGGCCGGATGATAGGCGACCGTGCCGGAAACCCGGGCTTCCGACAAGGCCAGAACCATGAAATATTGCGGCGCACAACCGGGAAAGACAAGAGCGGGATCGTTGCGGAAACCGAATCTTTGGTAGAAGGCCGGATTGCCGGCCAGGACACAGCCGGCCGCACCAAGCTCGCGCAACTTTTCAAGGCCCTCGCGAACGAGTGCGCTGCCGATGCCCAGACCCTGTCTGTCCGGACGTACGGCGACGGGACCGAGTCCATACCAGCCCGCGGCATCGGGGGCGATCGTCACCGGCGAGAAGGCGATGTGGCCGATCACCTCTTCCCCCTCTACGGCGACGAGGGAGAGCGTAAGGGCTCCGGCCGCGCGCAGGCGATCGATGATCAGCGGCTCGGTCTGGTCGCTATACGGCTGCCCCGCGAAGGCAGCCGCCGTCACGTCGTGAATCACTGCGTGATCGCCATCGGTTTCCGGCCGGATGATCATTCGACAGTGACCGATTTGGCCAGGTTGCGCGGCTGATCGACGTCGGTGCCCATGAAGACCGCCGTATGATAGGCGAGCAGTTGGACCGGCAGCGAGAAGATCATCGGCGCGACGATCTCGTCAACATTCGGAAGCACGATCGTGTGCATGGTATCGAGCTTCGACGCGGCGGCGCCCTTCTCGTCGGTGATCAGGATGATCCGTCCGCCGCGAGCCGCAACCTCCTGCATGTTGGAGACGGTCTTGTCGAAGAATCGGTCATGCGGCGCAATCACGATGACCGGCATGTTCTCGTCGATGAGCGCGATCGGACCGTGTTTCAATTCGCCGGCGGCATAGCCTTCCGCGTGGATATAGGAAATTTCCTTGAGTTTCAGGGCACCTTCCATGGCAAGCGGGAAGCTCGTGCCGCGGCCGAGATAAAGCACGTCGCGGCACTTCGACAATTCGCGCGCCAGGAATTCGATCTTCGGCTGGATGCTGTTGAGCACCTGCCCCATCACACGCGGCATTTCGGCAAGGCTTCTCACCAGCGCCTGCTCTTCCTGCTCGCTGACGGTGCCGCGGGCTCTGCCAGCACCGATCGCAAGCGCAGCCAGGACGGCGAGCTGGCAGGTGAACGCCTTGGTCGACGCCACGCCGATCTCAGGACCGGCAAGAATCGGAAAAACGGCATCGGACTCACGCGCAATCGTCGATTCGCGCGTGTTGACGACGGCGCCGATCTTCAAGCCGTGATCCTTGCAATAACGCAGGGAGGCCAGCGTATCGGCGGTCTCGCCCGATTGCGAGATGAACAGAGCCGCCGATTGCGGCGAGAGCGGGATTTCCCGGTAGCGAAATTCCGAAGCGACGTCGATTTCGACCGGCAGGCGCGCATAGCGCTCGAACCAGTATTTACCGATCAACCCGGCCAAATAGGCGGTACCGCAGGCGGAGATGGCAAGGCTTGGCACCTTGGCGAAGTCGATATCGTCCGAAACCGGCAGCACCCGATGGTCGATGAAGTTGATGTAGTGGCTGAGGGCGTGGGAGATGACCTCCGGCTGTTCGTAGATTTCCTTCTCCATGAAATGGCGATGGTTGCCCTTGTCGACCATATAGGCCGCAGCCGTGGATACCTGGCGCGGGCGGGTGATGACCTTGCCATCCATGTCGAAGATATGGACGCCGGTCTTGCCGATCACCGCCCAGTCGCCGTCGACGAGGTAGGTGATTTCGTTAGTGAAGGGCGCCAGCGCAATGGCGTCGGAGCCCAGGAACATCTCGCCATTGCCGTGGCCGATCGCCAGCGGCGGACCGTTGCGGGCCGCCATGATGGTCGACGGATCGTCCTGGAAGAGAACGGCAAGGGCATAGGCGCCCCGCACCCGCTTCAGCATCGCGTGCATCGCCTCGCGCCGTCCCATACCGTCACGACGAAGTCTTGCCAGCAGTTGTGCGACCACCTCCGTGTCGGTCTCGGTCTGGAATTCGGCCCCGGCCTCGGCCAGTTCGTCCTTCAACTCGGAAAAATTCTCGATGATGCCGTTGTGAACGACGGCGACGCCGTCGGTGAAGTGCGGGTGGGCATTGCGTTCGGTCGGCGCCCCGTGGGTTGCCCAGCGCGTGTGGGCGATGCCGATGCTACCCGCCAGTGGCTCCATTTTCAGCCTCGCCTCGAGGTTGACAAGCTTTCCCTCGGCGCGTCGGCGGTCCAGCGCTCCACCATCGATTGTCGCGACGCCGGCCGAATCGTAGCCCCGGTACTCCAGGCGTTTCAACGCATCGACCAGCCGCTCCGAAACCGGCTGCTGCCCGACGATACCCACAATCCCGCACATGTCACTCTCCGCGTCCGTCGCACGCCGGTTGTGGCGTGCCAGCTCAAATGCAGCGACCCCGTCGCCAATGTCGCAGCCTTGGTAGCGAAATTATCACGGGAAACAATCCGCTTCGATTTCACTTTCAGTTTCAATGATTAACGAGGCTACTCGGAAGCATTGATCTTCTTCCTCGCCGCTTTTTCCGCCTCGTAGCGCTCCCTTAAAATGGGGGCACGTCCGGGCTTGATCTCCTGCCGCGCCCGGCCGAACGCAACGGCATCGGCCGGCACGTCCTCGGTAATCACGCTGCCGGAGGCGACGAGCGCCCCGCTGCCGATCGACACGGGAGCGACGAGCGACGAGTTCGAGCCGATGAAGGTATTTTCGCCGATCCGCGTGACGTGCTTGTTCACGCCGTCATAGTTGCAGGTGATGGTGCCGGCGCCGATGTTCGATCCGGCACCGACGAATGCATCGCCGATATAGGTAAGGTGGTTCACCTTGGCGCCCGCACCGATCTCCGCCTTCTTCACCTCGCAGAAGTTGCCGACCTTCGATTTCGGACCGAGATCAGCGCCCGGACGAAGACGGGCGAAGGGGCCGACCGTCGCGCCCGCGCGGACATGGGCGCCCTCGACGTGCGAGAAGGCGTGGATGACGGCACCGCTCTCGACGCGAACCCCGGGACCGAAGACCACGTTCGGCTCCACCAGCACATCCTGGGCAAGTTCGGTGTCCCAGGCGAGGAAGACCGTCTCCGGCGCGACCATGGAAACCCCGGCCAGCATCAGTTCGTGGCGGCGGCGTTGCTGCCAAAGCCGCTCGATATAGGCGAGTTCGGCCCGCGTATTGCAGCCGGTGAGCTCCTCCTCAGGCGCCTTGACGGCGATCGCCCGGCCTCCGAGCGAGCGGACGATCTCGACGAGGTCCGTCAGGTAGTATTCGCCCTTGACGTTGGCATTGCCGATACGGCCGAGAAGGTCGAGCGCCTTGCGGCCGCTGATCGCCATCAGGCCGCCGTTGCAATAGGTGATGCGGCGCTCCTCCTCGGACGCGTCCTTGTGTTCCCGGATGGCAAGCAATTCCCCGTCCTCGACGATCAGGCGGCCGTAGCCGGTCGGATCCGCGGTTTCGAAGCCGATGACGACCACATCATTGCCTTCCGCCAACCGTTCGCGCGCAGCCGTGAGCGGCGCGGCGGTGATAAGCGGCGTATCGCCGAAGACGACAAGGACGTCGTCATAGCCCTTCTCGATCGCCTCGCGCGCTGCAAGAACGGCATGCGCCGTCCCCAGCCGTTCCTTTTGCAGGAAGGAGGAAACGTTTACAGAGCCTGTGCTGGCGGCAGTCGACACAGCTTCCGCGTCGCGGCCGACAACCAGGGCCACGTCGGCAATGGATGCGCTTGCCAGGGCGTCGACGACATGCGCAATCATCGGCCGGCCCGCCACCGGATGCAGCACCTTCGACATGGCCGATTTCATCCGCGTGCTCTCGCCCGCCGCCAGGATGATCGCCAGGCAAGTCCGTTCCATACTCTGATCTCCTTGGTATTCTTCGGGTATTCGTACGCATGCCCGTCGCCCGACTCGACGCGTGCCGTCCGCAAACTATTGCGAAAAGCATATATCGCACAATCACGTCCCGTTAATCCGGGTAAAAGGCGATGGTGGCTCCCTGTTTCGGAAAAGTCACGTCGCGCCTTCCACTGGGCGTCAGGAAAACGTTGCCATCAAGCCTGTGGCCGCAACCTGCTCTCCGTCAAAAGACCGCTCTCTTCGACGATTGGATAGGCCACGGAGGCGATGTGCGCGTTGATGCGCTTCAGATCCCGCAGCATGTCGAGATGCAGCGAACTCGTCTGCAGGCTTTCCAGCAAGCCGTCGCGGAGGCGCTCCAGATGTCGTTCGGCCGAGCGTTTTTCCATATGGCGCACATCGACCTTGACCTCTATGAGGTGCCGGGCGAGGTCCGCGTTGCGGGAGACGAAAATCGTCTGCGCGATCCGCAAGTTGTCGAGGGTGAGATCGAACAGGTTCTTCAGTTCGTGATAGCCTTCGTCGGAAAACTTCAGGCCGTTCGTCACTTTCTTGCGGATCTGCTCGCAAATACCCTTCTCGATGATATCGCCCATGTGCTCCAGATTGATCGCATAGTCGATGATGACGATCGAACGGCGTCCATCCTCCTCGCTGAGCCCGTCTCGGCCCAACCGCGACAAGAAAATCTTCACCTCCTGCTGCAGCAGATCGACCTGCTTTTCCATCTTGCCGATGTCGTTGAGTTCACCGAGGTCATTCTTGTTGAAGGCGGCCGACGTGCGCAGGAGCATCGCCTCGATGAGGTCTCCGACCCGAAGCACCTCCCGCGTCGCGCCGGAAAGCGCCATGACGGGCGTATCGAGCGCCGCGTCGTCAAGATAGCGCGGCCCCGTCTCGCTCACCTCTTCGTCCGGGACCAGGCTGCTCATCAGCCGGGACAGCAACCCCGAGAAGGGCCAGGCGATCAACGCGACGGCCAGGTTGAAAAGAAGATGGACGTCGACAGGCAGCTTCTGTCGCGGCAGGGGCAGGCTCTGCAGCATGTCCGCGTAGAGACCGGCCAGCGGAAGTGCGATCAGACATCCGACACCGCGTACGACCAGATTGCCGATCGTCACGCGGCGGGCGCCGGGCGCCGCGGCCAGCGTCGCGATGACCGGCGGGATGGCGCCGCCCAGATTGGCGCCGAGCACCAAAGCAACGGTCAGCCCCGTCGAGAGGACGCCTGCGGATGACAACGACAGGACGAGCATGACGATGGCAAGGCTCGAGGACGAGGCGAAAGCCAGACCAGCCGCAATCAGCATGGCGACCGGCCAGGCGTTGTCGAGCATGCCCAGAAACGCCGCCAGGGCTTCGGACTCGCGCATCGGCTCCGTCGCCGTGCCGAGCAGTTCGAGCGACAGAAGCATCAGGCCGATACCGACCAGTGCAAAGCCGCCCCCCTGGCGCGCGCTCGACTGGCTCATTCGGTGCATCATGACGCCGGCCAGAATGAACAGCGGCGCCAGCCAGCCGACCCCCAGTGCAACGATCCATGCCGTCACGGCCGTGCCTATATTGGCACCGAGCAGCACGATCTGCGCCATGCGCGACCGCACAAGGCCCTTCTCCACGAAGGATGCGGTCATCAGGGCCGTGGCCGTGGAGCTTTGCAGGGCGAGCGTGGCGACGAGTCCCGTCGCAAAGGCGCGCAGCGAACCGCTCGTTCCCCGTGCCAGACCGGCCCGCAACCTTGATCCGAAGGCGCGCGTCACCCCTTCCTTCACCAGCGAAAGACCGAACAGGAGCAGTGCGACAGCTCCGAAGAGATTGACCATTACGATGGTGGATTGCATGGCATGGATATTCCGCAGCCGCCGCCGGGCATCAAGTTTCTGTCACTATCGAAGACACGAATCTCTCTCCTTGGCCATAGAGAGACCAGCCTGAAACTGCCAATTTTGCAGATCAATTTCAATTGCCGGCTAAGGAATCCGACATCCACTTTCCTGTTCGCGTCGATCCCCGACTTGTCGTTCGATGGACGCCTCCGCGAAAGCGCCCGACAGCGCCGAGAATTCCGTCGGACCGCGCGTCTTCCGGCCCGGTTTTCCGCGGCATGGCGATTTCAGACGGATCGGCCTTCAATTCCCTTTTGGTTTGTTCTAAGGAACGAAATCATTCGGCGTAATGCCGCTATACTGCAACGAGGTTTCTGCCCCCCATGCTCGACTCCCTGAGAAACGCCGCCCAGACGCGGATCGTCAAAGGCCTCCTGGCCATTCTCATCCTCTCCTTCATGGTGTGGGGCGGTCAGACCTTGATGGTTACCGGCACGTCCGATGCGGTGGTGACGGTCGGCGAAGTGAAGGTCTCCAGCAGCGACTATCGGCTTGCCTATGAGCGCCAATTGAGCCTGCTTTCCCGGCAGCTTGGGACGCCGCTCACGCGACAGCAGGCCCGCGCATTCGGCATGGAGGCGCAGGTCTATTCTCAGCTCGTCGCAGGCGCCGCTCTCGATCAGCTTGCCGAAGACATGAATCTCGGCCTCTCCGAAGATCGGCTCGCCAGGCTCATCGGCGAGGATCCCGCCTTTCATGGCGCGAACGGCCAATTCGATCGGATGACCTTCTCGAGCGTGCTGCGCAATGCCGGATTGACGGAACAGGACTACATCAAGAACCGCAGCCAGGTGGCGGTTCGCTCGCAAATCGTCGATGCGCTGTCGGACGGATTCACGGCCCCCGCGATCCTAGTCGATGCCGTCGGCAAATACCGGCACGAGACCCGCTCTATCGACTACCTGCTGCTTTCGAACGCAAACATCGATGCGGTCAAGGCGCCGGGCGACGATGTGCTCGCACCCTGGTTCGAAAGCCACAAGGCGAATTATCGCGCTCCGGAATATCGGAAGTTCAGCTATATCAAGCTCGAACCCGAGGATCTGATTGCGACCGACACGGTCACCGAGGAAGAGTTGCGCGACGACTACGAAAAGCGCAAGGAAAGCTTCCGCAGCCCGGCAACGAGAACAATCGAGCAGCTCGCCTTTCCGTCTCGCGAAGCGGCCGACGCCGCCGCCGCCAAGCTTTCTGCCGGCACCTCCTTCGACGATCTCGTCAAGGCCGAAGGCAAGAGTGCGGCGGATGTTCTCCTCGGTGACTTCACCAAGGAGCGGATGCCAGATCAGAAAGTCGCCGAAGCAGCCTTCGCTGTCGCGTCGGATGGCGGCGTGACGCCCGTCGTCGAAGGCGCCTTCGGCCCCGTCATCCTGCGCGTCACCAATATTCGCCAGGAAGCAGTTCGCAGCTTCGATCAAGTCAAGGAGGAGTTGCGCAAGGACATCGCGCTTTCCGTGGCGCGCGATCAGCTCGTCGGCCTGCATGACAAGATCGAGGACGAAAGGGCTGCTGGGGCGACGGTGAAGGAAGTCGCCGACCAGCTGAAGCTTAAGCTCGTAACCGTCGACGCGATCGATGCCGCTGGCAAGGACCAGAATGGCGACGATGTGACCGGACTGCCGGAGCAGCGCGCCCTTCTCCAGGAAGTGTTGAAAGCTGAGGTTGGCCTCGAGACGCTGGCCGTCCATATCGGCCGCGACGGCTATGCCTGGTTCGACCTCGAAGAGGTGATCCCCGCCCGCGACCGTACGCTCGACGAGGTTCGCGACGAGGTGGCTGCCGACTGGACGGCCGAGCAGCAGCGGGTGGCGCTTGCCGCCAAGGCGGCAGACTTGAAGGGTCGTGTCCAGAAGGGCGCGAAGCTCGCGGATATTGCGAGCGAACTCGGCCTCGTCGTCGAAACGAAGACCGGATTGAGCCGCTCCACACAGGAGGACGCTGCCTTGAGTCAGGCCGCCATCGCGGCTGCCTTCGGCGGACCGAACGGGCATGTCGCCAATGCCGCCGGCATGGGGGGCGAAGGCCAGATCCTCATGCAGGTGACGGCCGTCGACGACAACGCGCCCGCCAACGCCCTCGACAACGACAGCCGCCAGATCGAAGCGATCGCCCGCGCGAGCGGCGACGACATACTCGATCAGATGGTCGCAACGCTGCAGTCGGTCTATGGCGTATCGATCAACCAGACGCTTGCCGAGCAGGCATTGGCGCAACGCTGACGGACGAGGAAACCACGCATGAATGATTTGAAGCCGTTCGTCGCAAAAGTCGCAGCACGCGAGGCACTCAGCCGGGACGATGCGCGAGCCGCCTTCGAGATCATCATGTCGGGCGCGGCCACTCCTTCGCAGATCGGCGGCTTCCTCATGGCGCTCCGCGTGCGCGGCGAAACCGTCGACGAGATCGTCGGCGCGGTCGGAGCGATGCGGGCGCGCATGTTGCCGGTCGAGGCGCCTCAGGACGCGATCGACATCGTCGGGACCGGCGGCGATGGCGCGGGCACCTACAATATCTCGACGCTGGCTTCGCTGATCGTCGCGGGCGCAGGCGTGCCGGTCGCCAAGCACGGCAATCGAGCCCTGAGCTCGAAATCCGGAACGGCGGATGCCCTTTCCTGCCTCGGCGTCAAGCTCGACATCGGACCCGAGGCGATTTCCCGCTGCATCCGGGAGGCTGGCGTCGGCTTCATGTTCGCCCAGCAGCACCATTCGGCCATGCGCCATGTGGGACCGACCCGGGTCGAGCTCGGCACGAGAACCATCTTCAATCTCTTGGGTCCCCTCTCCAATCCGGCCGGGGTTAAACGACAGCTTGTCGGCGTCTATGCGCCGCAATGGGTCGATCCGCTCGCGGAAGTTCTGCGCGATCTCGGCTCCGAGAGCGTCTGGGTCGTCCACGGTGAGGGACTGGACGAAATCACCACGACTGGGGTCACCAAGGTTGCCGAACTGAAGGACGGCAAGATCCGCAGCTTCGAGTTGACGCCGGAATCCTTCGGCCTCGCGCGCACGACTCTCGACGCATTGAAGGGCGGCGACGGTGCGCATAATGCGGCGGCATTGCAGGCGGTGCTCGATGGCGAGGAGAATGCGTATCGGGACATTTCCCTTGCGAACGCCGCCGCTTCGTTGATGATAGCCGGACGCGCCACGGATCTCGCCGAAGGCATGGCGATAGCACGGCAAGCGCTTTCGAGCGGTGCGGCCAAGACCGCCTTGCAGCGGCTCATCACCGTCTCCAACGCCGCTTGAGGAGAGGACATGACGGATATTCTGCGCAAGATCGAGGCCTACAAGCGTGAAGAGATCGCCGCCGCGAAGTCGCGCGTTCCACTCGACGAGCTGCGGGCGCGGATCGTCGATCAGTCCTCGCCGCGCGGCTTTCACGCTGCGCTTGCGGCGCGGCGCCAGAAAGGCGAATTCGGACTGATCGCCGAGATCAAGAAGGCCAGTCCGTCGAAAGGTTTGATTCGCTCGGACTTCGATCCGCCGGCGCTGGCGAAGGCCTATGCGGCGGGCGGGGCCGCCTGCCTCTCGGTGCTGACGGATACGCCGAGCTTTCAGGGCGCTCCGGAATTTCTGACGGAAGCGCGGGCTGCCTGTTCGCTGCCGGCGCTGCGCAAGGACTTCATGTTCGACACCTACCAGGTGTTCGAAGCCCGCGCCTGGGGAGCCGACTGCGTCCTCCTGATCATGGCATCGCTGACCGACGACGACGCGCATCGTCTGGAAGATGCTGCGGGGGCGCTCGGCATGGACGTGCTCGTCGAGGTGCATGACGCGGAGGAAATGGAGCGGGCACTGCGGCTGTCGTCTCCCCTCATCGGCATCAACAACCGCAACTTGAGGACGTTCGAGGTCGATCTTGCGGTTTCCGAACAGCTCGCGCCGGTGGTGCCGGCCGATCGCCTGCTTGTCGGCGAAAGCGGCATCTTCACACACGCCGACTGCCGGCGTCTCGAAACGAGCGGAATCACGACTTTCCTCGTCGGCGAAAGCCTGATGCGGAAAGACGACGTGGAGGCGGCAACGCGCGCGCTGCTGACCGGTTCGGCAAGCGCCGTGGCCGCAGAGTGATGAGCGGCCCGCGCCTTACCCACATCGACAGCGCCGGCGAAGCCCACATGGTCGATGTCGGTGACAAGGCGGAGACGGAGCGTGTCGCCGCCGCCGAAGGCTTCGTGCGGATGCGGCCGGAGACGCTGGCCTTGATCCTCGAAGGCAACGCCAAGAAGGGCGACGTGATCGGCACGGCCCGGCTCGCCGGCATCATGGCTGCCAAGCAGACGTCGAACCTCATTCCGCTCTGCCACCCACTGATGCTGACCAAAGTCTCCGTCGATATCGTAGCGGACGACGCCCTGCCCGGCTTGCGCGTCGAGGCAATGGCGAAGCTCAAGGGGCGGACCGGCGTCGAGATGGAAGCGCTGACGGCGGTCAGCATTGCCTGCCTGACGATATACGACATGGCAAAGGCGGCAGACCGCGAGATGGAAATCGGCGGCATTTGCCTCGTCAGCAAGTCGGGCGGAAAATCCGGCGACTACCGCCGCGGTGGAGACCAGGGCTGATGTCGCTGCTGTCTGTCGAAGAGGCGCTCACAAGGGTCCTTGCCCAGGCCCGGCCTAGCCGGGAGACGGAGCGGCTTGGGCTGCACGATTGCCTCGGCCGCGTGCTTGCCGAGGACACGGGCGCTCTGCTCACCCATCCTCCCTTCGACAATTCTGCCATGGACGGCTACGCCGTCCGTCACGAGGACATCGCCAATGTCGGCGCCGAACTGACGGTGATCGGGCAGTCGGCGGCGGGGCGCCGGTTTCAGGGCCGGCTTGGACCAGGCGAAGCCGTGCGCATCTTCACCGGCGCGCCGCTCGCGGCCGGCGCCGATACCGTCATTCTGCAGGAGGATACAGAGCGGCTCGAGGGTGATCGGATCCGCACCCTGTTCGCCCCGGCAAAGGGCCGCCATATCCGCTTGGCCGGCCAGGATTTCAAGCAGGGCGAAGTCACGCTTTCCGCCGGAAGCGTGCTCGATGCCGGCCGGTTGACGCTCGCCGCCAGCATGAATCACCCGACCCTGCCGGTCTTCCTGCGTCCAAAGATCGCAATTCTTGCAACGGGTGACGAGCTGCTGCCGCCCGGCAGTTCGCCCGGGGCCGACCAAATCATCGCCTCGAACAGTTTCGGTGTCGCGGCGATCGCTCGCGAAAATGGCGCGGATATACTGGATCTGGGCATCGTCAGCGACGACCGGGCTGCAATTGCCGCTGCCGTCGCCAAAGCGCAGGCCGCGCAAGCCGACGTGCTCGTCACGCTCGGTGGAGCCTCGGTCGGCGACCACGACCTTGTCCAATCGACGCTCGTCGCCTGCGGTATGACGCTCGATTTCTGGCGAATCGCCATGCGGCCGGGAAAGCCTCTGATGGTCGGCGACCTCGCCGGCATGCCGGTGCTCGGCCTACCCGGCAATCCGGTCTCGAGCCTCGTCTGCGCCCTGCTCTTCCTGGAGCCGTTGGCGCGCAGGCTTGCTCATCTTCCTGACCGCTCGCGCCTGATCGCCGCGAAGCTCGACGCGCCACTGCCGGCCAACGACCGCCGCCAGGACTACGTTCGGGCGCACCTCTCCCGCGAGCCGGATGGATCGTTGCTGGCGCATCCCTTCGCACGCCAGGATTCGTCGATGACCAAGGTCTTCGCGCAGTCGGACGGCCTGATCGTTCGGCCGCCGCAAACACCCGCCGCGACGCCCGGAGACTCTTGCATCGTTCTAAAACTTCGCGATCCGGCCTGACATCGCTGCGCCCAGCATTTTGCTATCGGACTTTCGGTATTTCGGTAAATTAGAGCCTTTCCTGGTTAAATTGAAGCATTCTGTGGAGCGCCCCTTGGGGTGGACAGTGATCAGGCTGCGGTTTTGCCCGTCTGCCGGATGTGTTGATCCTCGAACTGCTGCGGACTGAGATAACCCAGCGCCGAGTGCAGCCGTCGTTTGTTGTAGATGTTCTCGATGAAGTCGGGAAGATGTTCGATGACGTCGTCATAGGTTTCGAACGCCATCGGATACACGGCCTCGACCTTGAGCGTCTTCATGAAGCTTTCGGCCTTTGCATTGTCGTAGGGGTTGCCTCGGCGCCCCATAGAACCGGCTAGTCCGTGATGGCCGAGGTGTTGGCGATAGGTTTCCGCAGCGTATTGCGATCCACGATCGGAATGGTGGATGCAGCCGGCCGGTGGTCGTCTGCATTCGATGGCCGTCTTCAGTGCCACCAATGTCAGACGGGCATCGATTGACCGTCCGATGGCATACCCGACGACCATCCGTGACCAGGCATCAAGGATGACGGCGACATAGACGAAGCGATCCGGCAGGGCAACGTAGGTTATATCTCCCTGCCAGAGCTGGTCCGGTCCGGTCGGAGCGAATTCGCGCGCCAAATTCGGAAAGATCGGCCCATTGTGATCGCTGTCGGTCGTGGCAACGAAGCGCCGCCTGAACTTCGGCTGCAACCCGTGTTCGCGCATGAGACGGCGGATCTTCTTGTGGTTCACGACAAGGCCCTTTTGACGAAGAGCTGCGCCGACGCGACGATAGCCGTAGAACTCGAACTCGTCGCAGATCGCAAACATGGCTTCGACGACAGCGGTGTCGTCAGCCTGCCCATCGCGGCGGTCATAATAGGTCGAACGAGCGATCCCCATCAGTCGACATCCTTCCGAGACGGAGATGCCATCGGGCCGGTGATGACGGATGTAGTCTCGTTTCTCGGCCGCGG
>NZ_AUTC01000091.1 GCF_001461695.1 Sinorhizobium fredii USDA 205
ATCATTAGATGGGACTCGCAAATGCCGGGTCACAGTCCAACGGCACTTGTGAATCGATGCGTCTTGATCGATTCACAACAATGATGAATACACCGGTTAGTAGCCGCGCGCTGGTTTTCGGCGCGGAGAAGACATTCGAGGTTTTAGCATGGAAGAAACTGTTCAAATCGGGAGCCGTGGCGACTTCGGCCTCTGGGCGATTGAAGTTGCCAAGCAGATTGTCGGCGAGCAGGGCTTTGAGCTTGCCAAGGCCGCGCGTGACGGAACGGAGGATGACGTCCGCGCGGCCGGCAATGCTTTGGGTAAGGCGATCACAGATGTGCTGCTCGAAGTCTATGACGGACTTCTGGAGGAAATTCCAGAGGACCAGGACGCTACCTAAGACAGAAGCTGCACTGCCTCTCCGCGTTAGCATGAAAGACGCGTTTGGCTTCACGCATGCTTTCATATCCGCTCTGCGAAACCAGATCGCGCGCCCGCACCTAAGAGGCGCATTGCCGGCGGTGAAGACTGTTCGTCGGCGCGCATGCCACGCTTCATGCGGCAGGATCAGCCGCCGGCTGACAAGTTGCTTCGAGCGGGTTCTCGACGAGCCGGAGGACTGCGTCCACCGGCTTAGTTGATTGACCTCCACAGTCGTAGCGCCGCAGCGCCTGGAGACATATTCGGCGGTTTCGGGATCGTTGATGGCCGAAGCTGATCTAGCTAAGCTAGTGGTATCCGCCTAACATAAGAGTCCGTATGGGATTCCCTT
>NZ_AUTC01000092.1 GCF_001461695.1 Sinorhizobium fredii USDA 205
GCAGGCTGATGAGCGGATCATCGCTCATCTGGCTGATGGTTTCCAGATGCTATGGGGGAGCACCGCGTCATTGTACGCTGGTGCCTTTGATTAGTTCATGGAGATGCCCCATGCTGCAGCAGCGCGACATTGGCCGCTCGACGGCCGCCTTCGCTCCGGATGAGACGCTTGTCGTTGTCGTAGAGATGAGCCGTTCCACATGGCTCATCGCCGGACTCCTCCCGGGTGTTAATCGCCGTCCTCTGAAGAAGCTCAAACCAGACGAGAATGTTCTGATGCGCCTGCTGGAAGGCTGGCGCCAAGAAGCTCTTGCCGCTGGTCGGACGATCGCGCGCGTGGTGGTTGCCTACGAAGCGGGACGTGACGGCTTTTGGCTGGCCCGATGGCTGCGAGCCCACGGGATCGAGGCCCACGTGATCCACGCAACCAGTGTCACCGTGTCCCGCGATCGCCGGCGCGCCAAGACCGACCGACTCGACACCGCCCTTCTCATGCGTGTTCTTCTCGGCTGGCTTCGGGGCGAAGTAGGGCACTGCACGATGGCCGCCGTCCCGGAGATCAGCGAGGAGGATGCCAAGCGCCCGACAAGGGAACGCGAGAACCTCGTCGCCGAGCGCACTCGCCTGGTGAACCGGATGAAGGCAGCGCTTGCCCGCCTCGGCATTCGTGACGTCAACCCGGCCCTGCGCAAGACGGCGGGTCGTCTCGACACGCTACGGACTGCGGAGGGAACAAAGATCCCTGGCAATACCCTGGCGGAGATGCGCCGCGACATCGCGCGGCTGCGGCTCGTTGAAGATCAGATCGCCGAGATTGAGCGTGAGCGGCTACAGCGGCTTGCGAAGCTCAATCCGGAACGCAGCCGCGCCGCCGCTATGGTTCATATGCTTTCGCGCGTCGTCGGCCTCGGCGTGGAAACGGCCGACATGCTGGCACACGAGATCCTGCTTCGCGATCTGCGCGACCGTCGCGCTGTCGCCCGCTACGCTGGGCTCACTGGGTCGCCCGATGATAGCGGTGCTCGCCGACGTGAGCGCGGATTATCGCGCGCCGGGAATGCCCGGGTCCGCAGAGGCATGGTCCAACTGGCTTGGCGGTTCCTTGTCTTCCAGAAGGAAAGCGCCCTGGTTGCGTGGTACCGAGAGCG
>NZ_AUTC01000093.1 GCF_001461695.1 Sinorhizobium fredii USDA 205
CTATCTGCTCGAAGGAATCGACTGGCGAATGCCGCAAAAAACCTGGCGTCCGAGCTCTGCTGGATAGTGGAAATGGCTGGAAAGGTCGGAGCGAATATGATTCCATCTCGCCATGACCGATGCGGCCGATCAGCTTCCCGACGACCTTGCCAGCGCGCATGCGATGATCCTCGCCGAGCGCGCGGCACGCCGTGAAGCCGAGGCCGTTGCTGCCCGAGCCCAGGCAGTGAACTCGCATTCGGATGCGCTGATTGCCAGGTTGAGGCTGGAGATCGAGAAGCTCAAGCGCGACATTCATGGCAGCCGCTCGGAGCGCAAGGCGCGGCTTCTTGAGCAGATGGAATTGCAGCTCGAAGAGTTGGAGGCGGACGCCAGCCAGGACGAATTGGCCGCTGAACTGGCGGCACGATCCTCGACGGTTCGGGCCTTCGAGCGCAAGCGTCCATCGCGCAAGCCGTTTCCGGAGCACCTGCCGCGCGAACGCGTCGTCATTGCTCCGCCAACAAGCTGCCCATGCTGCGGCTCGGCCAAGCTGGCGAAACTGGGCGAGGACATTGCCGAGACGCTGGAAGTGATCCCGCGCCAGTGGAAGGTCATCCAGACGGTGCGCGAGAAGTTCTCCTGCCGCGAATGCGAGAAGATCGCCCAGCCACCGGCCCCTTTCCATGTGACGCCGCGCGGTTTTGCAGGGCCAAACCTGCTGGCGATGATCCTGTTTGAGAAGTTCGGCCAGCATCAACCGCTGAACCGGCAAAGTGAACGCTATGCCCGCGAGGGTGTCGACCTCAGCCTCTCGACGCTTGCCGACCAGGTGGGGGCTTGCGCCGCGG
>NZ_AUTC01000094.1 GCF_001461695.1 Sinorhizobium fredii USDA 205
GCGAAGCGCAGCTTCTCTTCCATGGCGATCGGCACGATCAGTTCGACGTCGACCGTCACGTTGTCGCCCGGCATCACCATTTCGGTGCCTTCCGGCAGCGTCACGATGCCGGTCACGTCCGTCGTGCGGAAGTAGAACTGCGGACGGTAGTTGGTGAAGAACGGCGTATGACGGCCACCCTCTTCCTTCGTCAGGATGTAGGCTTCAGCCTTGAACTTGCGGTGCGGCTTGACCGAACCCGGCTTGCACAGAACCTGGCCGCGCTCGACGCCGTTGCGGTCGACACCGCGCAGCAGCGCACCGATGTTGTCGCCGGCCTGGCCCTGGTCGAGCAGCTTGCGGAACATTTCAACGCCCGTGCAGGTCGTCTTCGTCGTCGGACGGATGCCGACGATCTCGATTTCCTCACCGACCTTGACGATGCCGCGCTCGACGCGACCGGTGACGACCGTACCGCGGCCGGAGATCGAGAACACGTCTTCGATCGGCATCAGGAACGGCAGGTCGACCGGACGTTCCGGCGTCGGGATGTAGGCGTCGACCGCTGCCATCAGCTCGCGGATCGCGTCTTCGCCGATCTTCTTGTCCGAATCTTCGAGAGCGGCGAGCGCCGAACCCTTGACGATCGGAATGTCGTCGCCCGGGAATTCGTAGGACGACAGAAGTTCGCGCACTTCCAGCTCGACGAGCTCGAGAAGCTCGGCGTCGTCAACCTGGTCGACCTTGTTCAAGAACACGACGATCGCCGGAACGCCGACCTGGCGGGCCAGCAGGATGTGCTCGCGGGTCTGCGGCATCGGGCCGTCGGCAGCCGAAACCACCAGGATCGCGCCGTCCATCTGCGCCGCACCGGTGATCATGTTCTTGACGTAGTCGGCGTGGCCGGGGCAGTCGACGTGCGCATAGTGGCGGGCCGGCGTCTCGTATTCGACGTGCGCCGTCGAAATGGTGATGCCACGGGCCTTTTCTTCCGGCGCCGCGTCGATCTGGTCATACGCCTTGAATTCGCCGAAGTACTTGGTGATCGCTGCCGTCAGCGACGTCTTGCCATGGTCAACGTGGCCAATCGTGCCGATGTTGACGTGCGGCTTGTTGCGCTCGAATTTGCTCTTTGCCAT
>NZ_AUTC01000095.1 GCF_001461695.1 Sinorhizobium fredii USDA 205
CCTCCTTTCTTCGCTGCGGCGGTGCGAGCCTTTGGCGCCTGGCTCGTCAGCAGGCGACCATTTCATGCTCCATTGCCACCTCGATCATCAGATTTTCGATGTCACGGGATATCGAAGCGGCAGCCAATACGCGGCCGTCGCACTTGAAGCGCAGCAGACAGTCCCGGCCGGCTATGTCGCCTTCGACCATGATTTCGTCCCATCGTTCCGCATGGCCGACATAATTGATCCTGACGTCGTAGTGCTGGCTCCAGAAGAACGGCACGGCATTAAACTTCTCGCTCCGGCCGAGCATATTGTGCGCCGCGGTCTGCCCTTGCCTCTCGGCTACCACCCAATGTTCGACGCGAATGTTCTCTCCGCTATGAGGATCGGGCCAGCGCGCGATATCACCCGCCGCGAAGATCCCCTGTTCGCTGGTTTCCAGAAAGCCATTCACCACGATGCCGCGGTCAATTGTCAGCCCTGCCGTTTCGGCGAGCCCCGTCCGCGGCCGTACGCCGATGCCGGCGACAACGAGGTCGGCGGCCAGCGTGTCGCCGCTGCGCAGTTTCACCTCGCCGCCATTGATGCTGCTTGCAATCTCCTCGAGGTGGAAAACGACTCCGTTCTTCTCGTGAAGGGTCCGGATGAAGTTGCCCATCTGCGGACCCAGGACCCGCCCCATTGGGTGCTTGTCGGGTGCGACGACATGGACTTCGACGCCGCGAGCGCACAGGGCCGCGGCAACTTCGAGGCCAATGAAACTCGCTCCAAGCACGACCACCCGGCGGGCCGTCGCGGCCTGCTCGATTATGGCCCGGCAGTCGGAGAGCGAGCGCAGCGTGTGAACATGGGGCTGGTCGGCACCCGGAATCGTCAGGCGAACCGGCTCTGCACCGGTCGCCAGCAGCAACCTGTCATAAGGGACCGGGTATCCGCTAGCGAGGATGACCTCGCGGGTCCGTGGCTCGATGCGAACCGCTTGCGTCCCGAGACGCAGGTCGATCTGGTTCTTGGAATAATAGCTCTCTCCCCGGAGCGGGACCCAGCTCTCCGGCGCCTTGCCGGCAAGGTAGTCCTTGGAAAGATTCGGCCGGTCGACAGGCGGCGCCTCGTCGTCGCTGAGCAT
>NZ_AUTC01000096.1 GCF_001461695.1 Sinorhizobium fredii USDA 205
CAACGACAACCAGGCCGTCCGGGCCGGCGACGTGCTGTTCCGCATCGACGATCGCGACTACCGCGCCCGGCTGGCGCAGGCGGTCGCCAATGTCGAGGCGGCCGTGGCGCGCCGCATCAATGTCGATGCCGAGACCGAGCTTCAGCATGCCCTGATCCGCCAGGCCGAAGCCCAGAGCCGGGCGGCGGCGGCCGAGCTCAACCTGGCGACCAAGGCCTACGAGCGCCGCCGCGAACTGATCCGCAGCAACACCATCAGCCAGGCCCATGTCGACGAAAGCGACGCGGCGCGGTCGCGCGCCGAGGCGAGCGTCTCGGCCGCGGCGGCAACGGTCGAGGCGCAGCGGCAGCGCATCGCCGTGCTCGCCGCCCAGCGCGAGGCGGCCGTCGCGGCCGTGGCGCAAGCCGAGGCGGCCCGCGATCTCGCTCAGATCGATCTCGACAGCACCGTGGTCCGCGCCCCGGTCGGCGGCGTCGTCGGCAACCGCCAGGTGCGGATCGGCCGGCTCGTCGCGCCGGGTGCCGCCCTGCTCGACATCGTCCCGGTCGACGATGTCTGGGTGGTGGCGAACTTCAAGGAAACCCAGGTCGAACATATCCGCCCCGGCCAGCGCGCCCGGATTACCATCGACGGCTATCCGGCCGGGGCGCTGGAAGGCGTCGTCGACAGCTTTGCGCCGGGCAGCGGCTCGGCCTTCAGCCTGCTGCCGCCGGACAATGCGACCGGCAACTTCGTCCGCGTCGTCCAGCGCGTTCCGGTGAAGATCCGCCTGGCCGGCAATCCGCTGGCCGGCCGTCTCGTGCCCGGCCTGTCGGCGCGTGTCGAGATCGTCCAGGGAGGCGGCTCATGAGCACCGTGCTCACCGTCGCGCCGCGCCGCGCCACGCCGATCTCGGCAGCCCTGCTCGTCGCCGGCATCGTGCTGGCGACGCTGACCGAGGCGATCGCCAGCACCGTGCTGTCGCTCGGGCGCGGCGACATCATCGGCGACACCTATGCGACGCCGGACGAGTTCGCCTGGCTGGACATCGGCTACACGTCGCTGAAGCTCATCGGCTTCATCGCCGCCGCCGCGCTGATCGACCGGATCGAGCCGCGCCGGCTGGTCATCG
>NZ_AUTC01000097.1 GCF_001461695.1 Sinorhizobium fredii USDA 205
GTACGCACATCTTCCTCAGCCGTCGGTTAACTTTACGGTGCCGCTGCCATCGATTTTCATCGTTCTCAACCGCATGCCGAGGTGTGGACGCTCGGAGTCTGTCCGGCATCAAATCAGGCAGGCATAACCGACAACATCCAATGCGTTCGATTTCATATCCGCGCACCAACGCGACATTTGCGCATTTTACGGCGTGATTGGATGACAGCATCCGACGATGTCGGACATGCGACACAGTTGTGTTCGAGCCATCGTATTGTTCCGAAACGATTTCTCCTTTGGCACGGCATATGCATAGCATTCGTAGGCAACAAACCATCGTAACCAGAAGGATCCGGAAATGTCCAAGCCCGCAGACAAGCCCAACCAACCCGCTGAGACCGTGGAATTCCAGGCAATCGACCCCAGCAAGGCCGCCGATCAGTTCCGCGCGGTCGCCGAAAAGGGCATCGAACAATCGCAAGAAGCGCTTGCCAAATTCCAGTTCGGCGTCGAAGAGACCCAGAAAGTGCTCAAGTCGACCTTCGAAACCGCCAGGTCGGTCGGCAATGAGCTGTCGCTGACGACGATCGCCGCGCTGCGCGCCAATGTCGAAGTCGATTTTTCGCATCTCGAAGCGCTGTCCGGTGCGAAGTCGCTGTCCGAGATCATTGAGCTGCAGACCAAATTCCTAGGCAAGCGCGTCGAAATGGGAGTCGAGCAGGCCAAGGATTTTCGGGCGCTCACTACCAAGGCGGTTACCGATATTTCCAAATTGGCCAAGGACGTCTTCGACAAGTCACTCAGGGATCTCAAGGCCGCCTGATAGCTCAAGCGCCCGGAAATACCCGCGTGAAAACGTCCAATGGGCAGTGTAACTGTAGCCGCTTGCCAACATAACGGCTCGTGCTCGCCAACATCGGCATTTTCTGCTCAGATTATCTGACAATGGAGAACGTGCCCTGCTCACGCTCTTTGCCAACGTGCTCGCCAACATCCGAGGCTGCTCGCAAACGACGGCCACGTGCTCAGATTAATTGCCAGCGAGAGCGTGGGTCAAGCCGGCACGCCTGCCTGACGCAGTGGCACCGTAAAGTTAACCGACGGCTGAGGAAGATGTGCGTACATG
>NZ_AUTC01000099.1 GCF_001461695.1 Sinorhizobium fredii USDA 205
CCAGATGGCTTTCGTCTATGGCTGAACTTTCCCCGGACAGCCCTGCCCTTGTGGGGAGGGGTTGGGGAGGGGAATTTTGCTAGCCGAGATTGTCGAGCTTAGTCTGGAGCGCGCGTAGCTGCTCCTTGAGCTCGTCGATGTCCTTCGCTTCGGCCTTCTTGGTCTCCTTGGCCGGAGGAGCGGCCATGAAGGGCGAGAACATCTGCATGGCCTGATGGAACAGCTCGGTGTTGCGCTTGACCTGCTCCTCGACCAGTTGCAACGGTACCTGCAGGTTCTTGCCGAGCGGCGTGTCGCCGAAGGCCTTGTTGATCTGTTCGCGCATCTGCACCTGCTGCTCGGTGAAGGCCTGCATCGAATGTTCGAGGTAGCTCGGCACGACCATCTGCATCTGGTCGCCGTAGAAGGAGATCAGCTGGCGCAGGAAGGAAATCGGCAGGAGCGTGTTGCCGGTCTTTGATTCCTGTTCGAAGATGATCTGCGTCAGCACGGAATGGGTGATGTCTTCGCCCGACTTGGCATCCTGCACGATGAAGTCCTCGCCCCTCTTCACCATCACGGCCAGATCGTCGAGGGTCACATAGGTGCTCGTGCCGGTATTGTAGAGCCGCCGATTTGCGTATTTTTTGATAACGATCTGGCCTTCATGCTTCGCCATCAGGGTCTCCTCTTACCCATCGTCCCGTCTTTATTGTGTTTTTTAAGAGTATCCGCAAAAGAGCACCGCTGACAATCTCTTTGTGCGTTGCGGCGACGCAGGTGCAAAACGTGATGAACGGCGCCCCGTGAAGCTTTTGTTGCAGGGCATCAAAGGCGTTTGACTTGCGCTCTTGGCTTTGCCAGTCTGCTTCTCCAGGCAAAGGAAACAAGAGGAAACGTCCCATGAGCAATCCCTCCATCGTGATCGCCAGCGCCGCTCGTACCGCCGTCGGGTCCTTCAACGGCGCCTTCGGCAACACAGCCGCTCATGAACTGGGTGCAACGGTCATCAAGGCGGTCCTCGAACGGGCCGGTGTCGATGCGGCAGAGGTCGACGAGGTGATCCTCGGCCAGGTGCTGCCGGCCGGCGAAGGGCAGAACCCGGCCCGCCAGGCGGCGATCAAGGCCGGCGTCCCGCAGGAAAAGACCGCCTGGGGCATGAACCAGCTCTGCGGCTCGGGCTTGCGCGCCGTCGCCCTCGGCATGCAGCAGATCGCCACCGGCGATGCGAACATCATCGTCGCCGGCGGCATGGAGTCGATGTCGATGGCGCCGCATTGCGCGCATCTGCGCGGCGGCGTGAAGATGGGCGACTACAAGATGATCGACACGATGATCAAGGACGGCCTGACCGACGCCTTCTACGGCTACCACATGGGCACCACCGCCGAGAACGTCGCGCGCAAGTGGCAGCTGACCCGCGAGGAGCAGGACGAGTTCGCGCTCCGCTCGCAGAACAAGGCGGAAGCGGCGCAGAAGGCCGGCCGCTTCGCCGACGAGATCGTCCCGTTCATCGTCAAGACCCGCAAGGGCGACGTCACCGTCGACCAGGACGAATATATTCGTCACGGCGCCACGCTCGATTCGCTCGCCAAGCTCAGGCCGGCCTTCGACAAGGAGGGCACGGTGACGGCCGGCAATGCCTCCGGGCTCAATGACGGCGGCGCCGCGACGCTGTTGATGACCGAGGCCGAGGCCGCCCGGCGCGGCATCCAGCCGCTCGCCCGCATCGTCTCCTGGGCGACGGCCGGCGTCGACCCGCAGATCATGGGCACCGGGCCGATTCCCGCTTCCCGCAAGGCGCTCGAGAAGGCCGGCTGGTCGATCGGCGACGTCGAACTCGTCGAGGCCAACGAGGCCTTCGCGGCGCAGGCCTGCGCGGTCAACAAGGATCTCGGCTGGGATCCGTCGATCGTCAACGTCAACGGCGGCGCGATCGCCATCGGCCATCCGATCGGCGCTTCCGGCGCCCGCGTCCTCAACACGCTGCTTTTCGAGATGAAGCGGCGCGGCGTCTCCAAGGGCCTTGCAACGCTGTGCATCGGCGGCGGCATGGGCGTCGCCATGTGCGTCGAGCGCCTGTAACCGGTCAGCGGCATGCAAGGGCTTCCGCCCTATCGATCGAGCGCGCGTGGCCCGGGATTCCGGGCCGCGGAAGGACAGTTTTGACAGATTTAACCCAAATGGGAGGCGAACATGAGCAGGGTAGCATTGGTTACGGGTGGGTCCCGCGGTATCGGCGCTGCGATTTCGGTGGCGCTGAAGGCGGCTGGCTACAAGGTGGCCGCGAACTATGCCGGCAATGACGAGAAGGCCCAGGCCTTCAAGCAGGAAACCGGCATCCCGGTCTACAAATGGGATGTCTCCAGCTATCAGGCCTGCGTCGACGGCATCGCCAAGGTCGAGGCGGATCTCGGGCCGGTCGACATTCTCGTCAACAATGCCGGCATCACCCGCGACGCGATGTTCCACAAGATGACGCCGGAACAGTGGGGCGAGGTCATCAACACCAACCTCACCGGCCTCTTCAACATGACGCATCCGGTCTGGTCGGGCATGCGCGACCGCGGCTTCGGCCGCGTCATCAACATCTCGTCGATCAACGGCCAGAAGGGCCAGATGGGCCAGGCCAACTATTCCGCCGCCAAGGCCGGCGATCTCGGCTTCACCAAGGCGCTGGCGCAGGAAGGCGCGGCCAAGGGCGTCACCGTCAATGCGATATGCCCCGGCTATATCGGCACGGAGATGGTGCGGGCGGTGCCAGAAAAGGTCCTGAACGAAAGGATCATCCCGCAGATCCCCGTCGGCCGCCTCGGCGAGCCGGAGGAAATCGCCCGCTGCGTCGTGTTCCTGGCCTCGGACGAGTCCGGCTTCATCACCGGGTCGACGATCTCGGCCAATGGCGGGCAGTATTTCGCCTGACATTCTCGATCGTTCGGTCGCTGCGCGGCGCTCTTCGGGGCGCCGCTTTTCATTTTGCGCTGTCGGATTCCCTGCATCAACCAAGCACGTGACCACTATATGTTGTAGCAGGCAGAAGCAGAGATCACGCGCTCCGCGAGTCCGACCGGAGTCGCCTCGATTCATCCGCGCCCGGGAAATGGCGATTCGTATTCCCGGAATCGGAGTGCCGAAAAACGAATCTTGGTCAAAATTTTCCAGCCATTCCAGACTCTTGGATTCGGAATCCTTTGCGCTGATTCCGTCGTCGGCGGCCGCCATGCGCGCCCTCATTCATGGCGCGGGGCATGGGGCGACGGAAGATTCAGCATCTGGTGCGAGTCCAGTGGTTGAAAGCTATATATAGTCGTGAACATACAGTGAATCGACGCGAGTCAGCGATTCGTCTCCGATTCGTTCCACCGCTGTTCCAGAAGGCAAAGTCTGGAGGTGAAGTGAGCCCCAAGATATGGCCGGTGGCAGCCCTGATCTCTTTAATTGCTCGCGCCCTCTTGCGTTCGGGCCTCCGCATGGGCATCTGTTCCGCGCCGAGGTGCGTCAGCGCTCCGGCTCCTACTGCATGTTTCCTTAAATCGGAGCCGATTTCAGGATAAAAGCATGCAGCAATCAAAGTGCTGCAGCGACCTTTGTGCGCCTGAAAAACGCGCGGCGCTGTAAAGACTGCCCGGGATCGATGACGTGTCCTTTCAATCCATGATCCTGAGCGGCCGCGGGGTGACCGCGGTGCTCGGACCCACCAATACCGGCAAGACGCATTATGCCATCGAGCGCATGGTCGCGCATGACAGCGGCGTCATCGGGCTGCCGCTGAGATTGCTTGCTCGCGAGGTCTATACGCGTCTCGTCGAGAAGGTCGGGCACCACAATGTCGCGCTGATCACCGGCGAGGAGAAGATCACGCCGCACCGCGCCCGCTACTCGGTCTGCACGGTGGAGGCGATGCCGCGCGAGACGACGGCTTCCTTCGTCGCGATCGACGAGGTGCAGCTCGCAGGTGATCTCGAGCGCGGCCATATCTTCACCGACAGGCTCTTGCATCTGCGCGGCAGGGGAGAGACGCTGCTGCTCGGCGCCGCGACCATGCGTCCGATCCTCGAGCACCTCTTGCCCGGTATCACCGCGGTCGAACGGCCGCGCATGTCGCAGCTTCTCTATGCGGGCTCGAAGAAGATCACCCGGCTGCCGCATCGCTCGGCGATCGTCGCCTTCTCGGCCGACGAGGTCTATGCCATCGCCGAGCTCATCCGGCGGCAACGCGGCGGTGCCGCGGTCGTGCTCGGGGCGCTTTCGCCGCGCACCCGCAATGCCCAGGTGGCGCTCTATCAGGAAGGCGACGTCGACTATCTGGTGGCGACCGACGCGATCGGCATGGGACTCAATCTCGACGTCGATCACGTCGCCTTCGCCCAGGACCGCAAGTTCGACGGCTACCAGTACCGCAATCTCAATCCGGCTGAGCTTGCCCAGGTCGCCGGACGTGCCGGCCGGCATATCCGCGACGGCACGTTCGGCGTCACCGGTCGCGTCGATCCCTTCGAGGACGAGCTCGTGCACCGGATCGAGTCGCATGAGTTCGATCCGGTCCGGGTGCTGCAATGGCGCTCCAAGGCTTTCGACTATTCCTCGCTGAAGGCGCTGAAGCACAGCCTCGAGGCGGCACCTGCGGTGTCCGGCCTGACGCGCGCCCTTCCGGCCGTCGACCAGCAGGCGCTGGAGCATCTGGCGCGCTATCCGGAGGTCGTGGACGTGGCCACGACTTCGGAACGCGTCGAGAAGCTCTGGGAAGCCTGCGCGCTGCCCGACTACCGTCGCATCACGCCGGCGCAGCACGCCGACCTGATTGCGAGCATCTATGCCGATCTCGTTCGCCAGGGTACGGTCAACGAGGACTTCATGGCCGAGCAGGTCCGCCGCGCCGATCATACGGATGGCGAGATTGACACACTTTCGGCGCGAATTGCGCAGATCAGGACCTGGACCTATGTGTCCAACCGGCCCGGATGGCTTGCCGATCCGACACACTGGCAAGAAAAGACGCGGGAAATCGAAGATCGATTGTCCGACGCGTTACATGAAAGGTTGACGAAACGCTTCGTTGACCGCAGGACATCTGTGCTCATGAAGCGCCTGAGAGAGAATGCGATGCTGGAAGCAGAAATCAGTGTGAATGGTGATGTCTTCGTCGAAGGGCACCACGTGGGTCAGCTAACCGGTTTCCGGTTCACGCTTGTCGCCGGCAGCGAGGGAACGGACGCGAAGGCCGTTCAGGGTGCCGCCCAGAAGGCGCTTGCGCTGGAATTCGAGGCGCGCGCCGCCCGTCTGCATGCGGCCGGCAACAACGACCTGGCGCTTTCGTCGGACGGTCTCGTGCGCTGGCTCGGCGATCCCGTGGCGCGGCTTGCGGCGAGTGATCATGTCATGCGCCCCCGCGTCATCCTGCTGGCCGACGAACAGCTCACGGCCAATGCCCGCGACCATGTCGTCGCGCGGATCGAGCGCTACGTGAACCATCACATCAGCACGGTGCTGAAACCGCTCGACGATATTTCGCGCGCCGAGGATCTCGAGGGCCTGGCCAAGGGACTGGCCTTCCAGCTCGTCGAGAATCTCGGCGTGCTCTTCCGTCGCGACGTCGCCGACGAGGTGAAGTCGCTCGACCAGGAAAGCCGCGCGTCGATCCGCAAGTATGGCGTTCGTTTCGGCGCCTACCACATCTTCCTCCCGGCCCTCTTGAAGCCGGCGCCGGCGGAACTGATTACGCTTCTCTGGGCGCTGAAGAACGACGGCCTGGACAAGCCCGGCTACGGCGAACTCATCCCGATGCTTGCCGCCGGCCGGACCTCGGTCGTCACCGACCCGTCCTTCGAGCGGACCTTCTACAAGCTCGCCGGATTCCGCTATCTCGGCAAGAGGGCGGTGCGGATCGACATCCTGGAACGGCTCGCGGACCTGATCCGCCCGCTCCTCCAATGGAAGCCCGGCACGACCCAGCGACCCGAGGGTGCCTATGACGGCCGTCGCTTCACGGCGACGACGTCGATGCTGTCGATCCTCGGCGCGACGCCGGACGACATGGAGGAGATCCTGAAGGGCCTCGGCTATCGCGCCGACAGCGTGACCGCGGAGGAAGCGGCGGCCTTCCTTGCGAAGCAGGACGGCACGCCGGCCGAGGCGAGTGCAGCGCCGGAAGCGCCTGCCGAGCACGTCGAGGCGGATGCGGATGACGCGGCGGAGCCTTCCGATGCGGATGCGGCACCGGTGGAAACGGCTTCGGCAGAAGCCGACCCGGCAGAGGCTGCTTCGACGGAAGCCGCGCCGGCTGAGGCGAGTGGCGAGGAGGCTCCCGCAGCGGCGCAGCCCGAAGAGCCAGCCGAGCCGAAGCCCGTGCTCCTGTGGCGTCCCGGCACCCGCCAGGACAACCAGCGCGGCGGACGCCATCAGCAGGGCGACCAGCGCCGCGGCGGACAGCGGCACGGCCAGGGGGAAGCCAGGGAGGGCGGCCGCAAGGGGGGCGGCGCCCCGGGGCGCGCCAAGCCTCAGGATGGCAAGCCGGGCGGTCAGCGCAAGGAGCGTCAGGACCGTCACGAGCGCCACGATCGGGCCGTCAAGTTCGACAATCGCCCGCCGCGCAAGGAGAAGCCGATCGATCCGGATTCGCCCTTCGCGAAGCTCGCCGCGCTCAAGGAGCAACTGAAGAAGTAGGCGGACCATGGAGAAACAGCCACCGTCCTCGCCCGCGGCACGCCAGCGGCTCGACAAGTGGCTGTTCTTCGCCCGACTGATCAAGTCACGTTCGCTCGCCCAGAAGGCGATCGAGGCGGGCCATGTGGCGGTCAACGGAGCCCGGGCGACGCAGTCGTCCACGCCGGTCAAGGCGGGCGACACGCTGGAGCTTTCGCTCGAGCGCCGCGACCTCGTTGTGCGGGTCTTGCTGCCCGGAGCCCGGCGCGGCCCCTATGAAGAGGCACGGCTGCTTTACGAGGACCTGACGCCGGAAGCACCCGCCGAGCGTCGCACGCCTTTCGAACAGGCAACCCGCGAGCGCGGCGCGGGACGGCCGACGAAGCGGGAGCGGCGCGAGACCGAGCGCCTCAGGCCTGGCTTCGAAGATAACGACTAGGGCCTTGTTCAAGTGCGATCGGCGTGCTCATTGCGAGCCGTCGTGGGTGTTGGAAACGGGGTGTCCGGCAATTTTGGATGCTTCGATCCGATCCCGTGGCGATGCTGGAAAACTCTGCCCTTTTCGCGACAAATCGCGCGTGGATTATTCTTGCAAAGGCCGCCCAAAGCCTTTACGTCACAAGCCACGTTGCGGCGCAGTGTGCCTGTTCAGGCGCACGAAGGTCGCTGCAACAATTTAACTGCTGCATGGGTTTTTCCTTAAAGCGGTGCCTATCCAAGGAACCATGCAGAAGGTGGCAGTCGTGGTTTGCTTCGGGC
The DNA here is from genome assembly GCF_001461695.1 of Sinorhizobium fredii USDA 205. GTDB lineage: Bacteria > Pseudomonadota > Alphaproteobacteria > Rhizobiales > Rhizobiaceae > Sinorhizobium > Sinorhizobium fredii. The sequence goes on from NZ_AUTC01000099.1 coordinate 7,381, forward strand.
AGCTATGCGCGCCGGGCATTCCTAGCATGCGCGGACGATCGAGCATCACCGTGATTTGCCGTCTGCCGTCAAACGTGAGCTTGGCTGGAGTACCTCATGACGTATGTCGTGACCGACAATTGCATTCGCTGCAAGTACACGGACTGTGTGGAAGTCTGCCCGGTGGATTGCTTCTACGAAGGCGAGAATTTCCTCGTCATCCATCCGGATGAGTGCATCGATTGCGGCGTGTGCGAACCGGAATGTCCTGCCGGGGCGATCAAGCCGGATACCGAGCCGGGTCTCGATATGTGGTTGAAGTTGAACGCTGATTTTGCGACCCAGTGGCCGAATATCACCGTCAAGCGGGACCCACTGCCGGAGGCCAAGGAGATGGATGGAGTCGAAGGGAAGTACGAGCAGTATTTCTCCGAGAAGCCTGGACAGGGCGACTGAAGCCTCGGTCGCTCGGTTCGCCGCGGCTGACGCAAGTCAGAAAAAGCGTCAGGCGGGAAATCTGGGGAAATCCCGCCAGTGCCTCGCAGGTGCGAGCATGGTGGCTTGATCGTTGCCATGCAGCAAATTATTGATTTCCGCTCTTTTTTGTGTTACGTTTCATACACTGATCCACAGAGGGTGCCTTTGCGCGCCCGAAAACCAGCACGAAAGCAAATCGATTTCCACGGCGCGGCACTTTCAAAATAGGCAACGTTCCGTTGCTCGTGACTGCGACGCAGGACGCCATTTGCATTTCGTTGGACGGAGCAGGATTGACCCCACCCGGCGGTATCCCCGTCTATCCGGGCCTCACGACCCGGCCCGGCCGATTGAGGCCGGTGCGCACTAGGGAGTGTTTGAAACGAATGACGACCCAGCAGAAAAAATCTTCAACGCGCCAAGGCTTCAAGACCGGTGAATCGATCGTTTATCCGGCTCATGGCGTTGGTCAGATCGTGGCGATTGAGGAGCAGGAAGTCGCCGGCATGAAGCTCGAGCTTTTTGTCATCGATTTCGACAAGGACAAGATGCGTCTCAAAGTGCCGGTGGCCAAGGCCGTCAGCATCGGCATGCGCAAGCTGTCCGAAACCGATTTCGTCGATCGCGCATTGAAGGTTGTGCAGGGCAAGGCACGCGTGAAGCGGACCATGTGGTCGCGTCGCGCCCAGGAATATGATGCCAAGATCAACTCCGGCGATCTCATTTCCATCGCGGAAGTGGTGCGCGACCTCTATCGCGCTGAAAATCAGCCGGAACAGTCCTATTCCGAGCGCCAGCTCTATGAAGCCGCTCTCGACCGCATGGCGCGCGAAATCGCTGCCGTGAACAAGATGTCGGAAACGGAAGCCGTGCGCCTCGTCGAAGCCAATCTGAACAAGGGGCCGAAGCGCGGCAAGGCCATCGAAGAAGACGATACGCAGGACGAAGCCGCCTAACGTCGGCTGGCGGCGCGCTCGCGACGCGAGGCAACGTCCGCACATTCACCATTTGAAGAAGGCCCGGTCTTGACGCCGGGCCTTTTTTTCTTGGCGGCGCACGCCAGCGCCGTGCGTCTTTTTCAGACGCACGAAGGTCGCTGTAGCGCTTTGAATAGCTGCATGTTTTGTCCCTAAATCGACTAGGATTTAGGACACATGCAGTAGACGCGTTTCGCCGCCGCCGGATCAGGACCGCGCCGGTGGCATCGCACGCGGCCTGCAATCTAAAATCGTCATCACCGAAGGGAACTTTTCGACCCCGCGCACGTTTCTCGTTCACGGGGGCAGGCTTGCGCCTGTTTTCCCGCGCGATCTTGGTGCTGTGAGTCCTCACCGTCTCAGGTTCGTATTCTTCGATTTAGGGCACTGCATGCGTTCGTCAAGCAGTGCCGGCCGCCCTCCAACCGATCGCTGCGACACGCGCTCGGCTCTTCAAGATCAACATTGTGGCGTTCAGCGCCAGCCAGGGAGCAGATCGATGAAGACCCTCACAGCAGACAGGCGTTTGATCAAGATCGCGATGGATGCCCCCTATCTCGAGCGCGACGAGGAGCATGCGCTGGCCGAGGCCTGGCGGAACAACCACGACCAGGAAGCCCGCAACAAGATCGCCATGTCGCATATGCGGTTGGTGATCGCGATGGCGGCCAAGTTCCGCAGTTTCGGCCTGCCGATGGGCGATCTCGTCCAGGAGGGGCATATCGGGCTGCTGGAAGCGGCGGCGCGCTTCGAGCCGAGCCGCGAGGTCCGCTTTTCGACCTACGCGACCTGGTGGATCCGTGCATCGATGCAGGACTTCGTGCTGCGCAACTGGTCGATCGTGCGGGGCGGCACCAGTTCGGCGCAAAAGGCGCTGTTCTTCAATTTGCGCCGGTTGCGGGCGCGCCTCGCCCAGGGCGATCGGCAACTTACATCGCTGGCGATGCATGAGGAAATTGCCGCCGCCCTCGGCGTCAGTCTCGCCGATGTGCAGACCATGGATGCCCGCCTTTCCGGCAACGATGCGTCCTTGCAGGCGCCGGTCGGCCATGGCGATTCCGACGGCGGTGCGCGGCTCGATTTTCTCCCCAGCGATGCGCCGCTTCCCGACGAGCAGGTGAGCGACATGATCGACGGAGAGCGGGCCCGCCGCTGGCTGCAGGTGGCCCTGACGCAGCTCACGGAGCGGGAGATGAAGATCATACGGGCGCGCCGCCTGTCGGAGGACGGCGCCACCCTCGAGGAGCTCGGCCTGGCGCTCGGTATCTCGAAGGAGCGGGTTCGGCAGATCGAAACGCGGGCGCTCGAGAAGCTGCGGACGGCGCTGGCATCAAAGGCGCCGGCATTGACTGCCGCCATGCATTGAATCGACCGCTCCCATTTCCGACGCGTTACGGGGCGCTCGCCGCTGCGCGTTGGAGCTCGGTCAGGATCTGGTAGGCGGCCTTCACCCGGGCCGGGATGGGATAGTTCCTGTTGGCGAGGATGACGATGCCAATGTGCTCGGCTGGAACAAAGGCGGCATAGGCGCCGAACCCGTTCGTCGAACCGGTCTTGTTGATCAGCGCATCGTCCCGCGGCGGCAGTGGCGGATCAAGTCTTGTCACCCTGTTCGGCTTGAAGCTGACCTCGGGCGAATTTCCCCCCAGCAATTGCTTGAGATCGACCGGATAGGGATACATCTCCCATCCGAGGCCCTGCGTCATATCGCCGACCTTGAAGTAACCGGTGTGCGTTGCGGCGATGGCGCGCTGGAGCGTGTCGTCCAGCGCCACGCCGTCTATGTTTGCCTCGACAAAACGGATCAGATCGGCGGCAGTCGTCTTCACGCCATAGGCCTCCGAATCGAGCACGCCGGGGTTTACGCGGACCGGTTTGCCGGCTTTCGAGTATCCGTGGGCGTAGTCGCCCATGCGTTGCTCGGGAACGCTGATATGGGTCCGCGCCAGGCCAAGTCCCGGGAAGAGCGTCTTCTCCATCAGATCGTCGAACGGCTCCGCCATGCGCTTGGCGGCGAGGTAGCCGAACAGTCCGATGCTGGGGTTCGAATAGAGCCGATGGGTGCCCGGGGCGTAGCTCGGCCGCCAGCCCTTGAAATAGGCGATCATCTCGTTCTGGTCGGTGACGGAAGCCGGAAACTGCAAAGGCAGGCCGCCTGCCGTATAGGTGGCGAGATCGAGGAGACTGATCCCGTCGAAGCTGGTGCCGGCGAGCGCCGGCATATGCTGGCTGGCCATATCGGAGAGAGACAAGTCCCCACGCGCTTGCGCATAGGACGCGAGGGTCGCCGTGAAGGTCTTGCTGATCGAGCCGATCTCGAAAAGCGTCTCATCGCCGACCTTCTGTCCGCTTTCCTTCGAGGCGACGCCATAGTTGAAGACGTATCGTCGCCCCTCAACCGCGACTGCGACAGCCATGCCGGGGACGTCGTACTGCTTCATGAGCGGGCGGATCGCCTCGTCAACGACGCGTTCGATATGTTCTGGGCTATCGCTGGCGATGGCCTGGCTCGAGGCGCCGCAGAACAGAGAGGCGGCTGCGAGAGCTCCAAGCGTTTGAAGGCGAATATTTCTCATGACTGGATCATCCCCTCGCGTAACCGTGTCTACAGCATCTTTCTTCGAATCGAAGCCGATATAAGGAAAAACATGCGGCAATTCGAAGTGCGAGATTTTGTCCCTCTGAAAAAGACGCACGGCGCTGCAGCAAGACGGCCGGTGAGACGCGTTGCATGGAGGACGAGGAAGAGCGCCGGCCGATCCGATGGAGGCGGATCACCTATTCGGAGATGATCTTCACCTTGTCACCCGGCCTGACGGTGGAGGTGACCTGCATCGCGTTGATGAGCCGGAAGAGGTCGAGCTTCCGGTCCGTTCCCATCATGCGTGCCGCCAGAGTGGCGCTCGTGTCGCCCGACCGTACCGTGACCACACGGATGCGCAGCGGCTTCAAGGCCTGGACCTCGGTCGGCGACATGCGACGGAAGGAACTGCGCAGCTGGCTCGCCGTCGCTTCGAGCGCCGTCGACCCCTTGGGAACGGCGGTCAGGAACCGGTAGATGCGGTCGCCCATGCGGATGACGGTGACGTCGAAATCCCAACGATCGGCTGAGGCCCGCGCCGTCGCGGCTTCCAGGCCGTTGACGGCAACCGGCCGAATTGTGTCCGGCTGCAGACCGGTCACCCAGCCGCTGGCGATGTAGTCGGTTAGATTGCGGCGCCCATTGTCGGCGACGCCGTCGAAGCGGATGGCGACTTCGCCCGGCCCCGTGGCGAGCACGGCTTCCGCCTTGTTGTCGATCTGGAAGCCCTGGGGCACGTCGAAGCGTATGCCGAGCTGGCCGTGCAGGAAGGTCTGGCCGCGGACATAGCCTTCTTCCGGGCTGTCGCCATAGAGCAGCCCGTCGATGCCGGCGAGATAATAATCGCGGCCGCGGTCGCCGCTCGTTCCTTCGGGGCCGAAGGCGCGGGCATGGCGGCGGGCGAGTTCGACGCGCTGCGGCGCGTTGGGGTGGCTCGAAAGGAAGTCGAGGCTCTGGTCTGCTTCGGGGTCGACGGCGCTGAAACGGCTATAGGCAGCCATGGAATCGAGGAAGCGTGCGGCGGCATAGGGATCGTAGCCGGCTTCGCCGAGCATGCGGACGCCGATCACGTCGGCCTGCAGTTCCTGGTTGCGCGAAAAGGCGGCCAGCCGCAGCTTGCCGCGGGCGAGCGCCTGCTTGCCGGCAAGGTTGGAGGACAGCACCTCGGAGACGACGCGGCTGGCGATCACCTCGGCCTCCTCGCGCTGCTGGCGCTGGATGCCGTGATTGGCGGTCACATGGGCCATTTCGTGCGAAAGCACGGCGGCCACTTCCGAGGCGTCGTTGGCCAGCGCCAGCAGGCCGCGCGTGACGTAGAGGTAGCCGCCCGGCAGCGCAAAGGCGTTGATCGCCGGGGAATTGAGGATGGTGATGCGGTAGGACTGCTGCGGATTCTCCGAGACCGCCGTCAGCGCGCCGGTGATGCGGGCGACGAGCCGTTCCGTCCTGGCGTCCTTGTATTCGCCGCCGTAGCTCGCGACGATGCGCGGATGCTCGCGCGCGCCGAGCTGGGCGCGCGGATCGTTCTTCTGCACCTCCTCGACGATCTGCGGATTGGACGAGGGGGAGACGGCGGGCTCGTAGGTCTGCTCGATGATCGACTGGCAGGCGGAAAGAAGGCTCAACGAAGACAGCGCAACCACAGCGCGCGCCGCGATGCCGCCCCGCCGCGTCGGAAACCAGCCTTTCGTGACTGTCTGCCTTGCCATTCCTCAGCCCGTTCCATCCGCCGATGCGCCCTGCGCAAACAGTCGCCAGCGTCGAAAAATCCTACTTTTTCAGCCGCATAAGGGCTCCGGCGCAGGTTTTTCAGCCATAACCATGCTGTATCGATTTAAGCGCCGCCTGCCTAGCTGATCCCAGTAGAAATAGTTGCCCCGTGGTAACACAGCAACGGATGCGCGAGTAACGCGCCCATCCGGCCGGACGTTCCGCGCGTCGCACAGCGGGGCGGTCAAATTGTGGCGAACCGCCCATTGTCCAAAAATACTGCCGGCCTGCCCCGATCGATTGCCACCACCGGCTCGAAGGACGCTCATTGTCTCACCTGATCTCCTCGTTGCCGAGAAACCGGTTGACCGCATCAAGATCGCGCCGCGCAAGAAAGCGATCCAGGGCGTCATGGGCGACGATACGCCCCTGATCGAGGAAAAGCACGCTGTCGGCGAGACGCCTCACGTCATCGGGATGATGCGTGATCAGCAGGATGGTGTTGCCTTCCTCGGCGTGGAGGTCGCTGAGCAGCGCGCGCATCTCGGCGCGCATGCCCGGATCGAGGGCAGCGAAGGGCTCGTCGAGCAGCAACAGCGGACGGTGCCGCACGAGGGTGCGGGCAAGCGCCACCCGCTGGCGCTCGCCGCCGGAAAGCCTCGGCGGCAAGCGCTTGCCAAAACCGGCGAGCCCGACCCGCGCCAGCGCTTCCTCGATCCTTTCCCGATCGGACGGGGCGAGGCTGAGTGACGGGCTGATTCCGAGGCCGACATTGGTCGCGACATCGAGATGGGCGAAGAGGTTGTTTTCCTGGAAAATGACGGACACCGGCCGATCGGCCGGCATGCGCCCGGCCATGTCTTCGCCGAGGACCTCCACTTTGCCCGCCTCGGGTGTCTCGAAACCGGCGATGACGTTGAAAAGCGTCGATTTTCCCGAGCCGGAGGGGCCAATGACGGCGACGATCTGGCCGGCCGGAACGGCGCAATCGAACGTCAGCGCGTTGGTTTCGAAGCGCACCTTGACGTCCTTGAGCGACAGGGCGACTGAACTCATGCGCGTCGTCCTTCCGCTTTCTCTCCCGCGGTGCCGAGCATGGTCAGGACGAGGCAGATGAGCCCCAGCAGCAGGGCAAGCCCGGCCGCATCCGCGGTGCGATAGCTGCCCATCCGGCTATAGAGCAGCCAGGGCAGGGTCGCGAGATCCTGCGAGCCGAAGAGGGCGACGGCGCCGAGATCGCCGAGCGACAGCGCCAGCGCGAAGGAGAACGCCATCAACAGCGGTTTGCGCAGCCCCGGCCAATCGATCCATCGCAAGCGATGGAAGCCGCCGACGCCGAGACTGGCGGCGAGGCGCCCGGTGCGCGCTGCATGGGTTGCCATGGCCGGGGCAAGGACGCGGTGGACGAAAGGCAGAGCCATCAGAGCATTGATGGCGATGACGACGAATGGGGCGAAGCGGGCGACGTCGCCGAAGGGCCGCAACAGCAGGAACCAGCCGGCGCCGAGCACGACCGGCGGGGCGAGCAGGATGAAGGAGGTGCTGGCGCCGATCGCGCCGGCGAACAGGCGGTCCGGCATTCCGCGCCGCCGCCGGGCGAGCAGCAGGCGTTGCGTACGGATCATCAGCGCGGCCATGGCAACCGAGATGATCGCGGAGGGGAGGGCAATGGCGATGCTGGAGGCGAGCGCCCGATGGACCGCCGGTTCGCCGACGAGGCGGGCGAGATCCGCCTGCATTCCGGACACGGCGATGGCGGCGAAGGGCAGGCCGACGAAGAGGAGTGCAAGGACAAGCCAAGCGCCATCCACAAGGCGCGACACGCTGCTGAGGCCATCGAAACGTCGGGTCGCTCTGCCGCTCGTCGCGCCTTCCTCCGGGGGCGGGGCGAGATATTTGAGCGCGAGAAGCAGCGTGCCGGTCAGCACGACCTGGAGGCTGGAAAGGGCGATTGCCCTGGGCGGGTCGAAATCGAAGCGCAGCGCCTGGTAGATCGCCACCTCGATCGTGCTCGCCGCCGGGCCGCCGCCAAGCGTCAGCACCAGCGTGAAACTGGTGGCACAGAGCATGAAGACGAGGCCGGCAATGCCCGGCAGCAGCCCCCTGATCGCCGGCCATTCGACGAAGCGGAAGATCGCCAGCGAGCCCATGCCGAGATTGGCGGAGCTGCGCCAATATTCCGGCGGAATGCGCTCGAGGCCGGCAAGCATCAACCGCGCCGCAAGAGGCATGTTGAAGAAGACATGGGCAACCAGGATGCCGAACAGACCGTAGATACTGATCGGCTGCTGCAGGCCCAAGGCGGCGAGCCCCTTGTTCAAAAGGCCTTGGCGACCCCAGACCTCGATCAGGCCGAGCGCGGCGACAAGAGCCGGCAGGCCGAGCGGCAGGGCCATCAGCCGCAACATCCAGATCCGGCCGGGGAAGGATGCCTGGCGCGCCAGCGCGCGTGACACGGGTATGGAGAAGAGGATCGACAGGACTGTCGAGAGGCTTGCCTGCAGCAGCGTGAAGCGGGTGACGCGCCAGATATAGTCGTCGAACAGGCCGTTGGCGCCGCCCTCGCCGGACTGGGCGAGCAGCGCGGCGGCTGCCAGGCCGACGAAAAGCAGGATGCCGCCGAGGCAGGCAGCCGCGGCGGCGATCGTCATCCTGTTTTCGCGAGACGCGAACAAGCTTGCCTCAGTTCTTGCTCATCGCCGCCAGCCATTCGTCGATCCAGGCCTTGCGGTTGGCGGCAACCTCGTCGGACGGCATGAGGAAGGTCTTTTCCGGATTGACGAGCTTGCCGAAGGCGTCGGGCAGCGGCTCCTTGGTGGCGCCGACCGGCATCATCCAGTTGGTGGTGGGGATGATCGACTGGAATTCCGGGCCGGTCATGAAGGCGAGGAACGTGCGGGCGAGTTCTGGCTCCTTGGCGTTCTTCGTCAGGCCCGCCACTTCGATCTGGATGTAGTGGCCTTCGGCAAAGGGCGCCGCCTGGTAACGGTCGGTTCCTTCCGCCACCATATGATAGGCGGGCGAGGTGGTATAGGAGAGCACCATCGGCGCCTCGCCCTTGGTGAACAGGCCATAGGCTTCCGACCAGCCGGGGGTTACCGTCAGCACGCGCTCCTTGAGCTTGGCCCAGGCCTCGCCGGCCTTGTCGCCATAGACCGATTTCACCCAGAGAAGCAGCCCAAGGCCGGGCGTCGAGGTGCGCGGGTCCTCGATGACGATCTTCTGCGCAGGATCGCCCTCGACCAGCTCCTTGAGGCTCTTCGGCGGGTTCTTCAGGGTTTCGGTGTCGTAGATCACGGCGAAATGGCCATAGTCATAGGGAAGGAAGGTGTCGTCGGAAAAGTCGCCGGGGACCTTCACGTCCTTGGCATCAACGCCATGCGGGGCAAAATAACCGGTGGCCTTGGCTTCCGCGACGAGGTTGGTATCGAGGCCGAGGACGATGTCGGCTTTCGACCCCTCGCCTTCGAGCTTCAGGCGTGTCAGCAGCTCGACGCCGTCGGCAACGCCGACATAGTTGACCTTGCAGTCGCAGGTCTTCTCGAAGGCTTCGGCGACCTTGGCGCCCGGACCCCATTCGGTGATGAAGCTCTCATAGGTGTAGATCGTCAGCGTCTTGTCGGCGGCGACGGCGTTCGCCGAAAATGCGGACGCAGCCAGCGTTGCGATGGCGAGCCGGCTAAGGATCTTGCGATGGCGTGAATTGGACATGATGGGCACCTCTCCCTGTTGTTGCTGTTGCATGGGAAAAGCGCGTATCGGTCCGATCGCTTCTAATCCCTCCGCCGGTACGATCCGGATCAGGTTCCGCGGGTTGGCTCGAAGCCTCTCAGCCGTCGGACCGCAAGCGGCCTCAGGCACCCCGTTAGAGCAGCCAAGATTTAGCTTCCGGCGGCAGCCAAGGCAAGCGGAGTTTCGGCCAATGCATTGGCCCGCGGCGCCGCCTGCGCTATCAAGAGTTTCCGAAGAGCCGGAACGGTTGCCGGGGCTTCCCAGATCAAACCACGACAGCGGCTTTTTGTTCGCCAAGCGAGGTCATTTCATGCCGGACATGCTCGTTCGTCTCTATGCCCTGCCCGAAGGCCGCGCCTCCCGACCTGGCCCCGACGTTACCATCCGGCGCGCCCTGGCGGCCGAACGCAGGACCGTCGTCGCCTGGATCGAGGAAAGGTTCGGCGCCCTCTGGGCCGGCGAAGCGGAAGCGGCCTTTTCCTCGACGCCGACGCGGATCCATATCGCGCTATGCAAGGGAGAACTTGCCGGCTTTGCCTGCCACGACGTGACGGCGCTTGGCTTCTTCGGCCCGACGGGTGTCGACGAAGTGATGCGCGGCCGCGGCATCGGCGAGGCTCTGCTTTTCGAAAGCCTGTTCGCCATGCGCGCCGCCGGCTATGCCTATGCGATCATCGGCGGCGTCGGCCCGGCTGAATTCTATGCGCGGGCCGTCGGGGCGGTGGAGATCCCGGATTCGACGCCCGGTATCTATGCGGACATGTTGTCGCCGGACGAAACTGCAAGCTGATCCAGGCGTCGCCTTGGCCAAAAGGGCAGAAAAGGCGTTCTGCCCTTTTCCTTGCGAGCCGCTTTGCGCTATGGGCTTCTGCCATGACGGGATCGACCTACACCATTCTTCTCGGCGGCGCGCTCACCCTCACGGAGCGGCTGGCGGCGCAGCTTACCGGCAGCCGGTTCATCGCGGCCGACGGCGGCATGCGGCATGCGAAGACGTTGGGCGTCGTGCCCGATCTCTGGGTCGGCGATTTCGACTCGACCGACGAAGCGCTGCTGGCGGCGTTCGCCCACGTCCCGCGGGAAAATTATCCGGCCGCCAAGAACGCCACCGATGGCGAGCTTGCCGTCGAGGCGGCGCTTGCACGCGGCGCGACCGCGTTGATCTTCGCCGGTGCGCTCGGCGGGACCCGCAGCGACCATGCCTTCCTGCATCTCCTGCGGCTCGCGGCGCTCGCGGAAGAGGGGCATGCCGCGTTCATGACCTCCGGCGAGGAGGAAGCCTATGCGCTGATGCCGGGCGCCCATGAGATCGACCTGCCGAAGGGCAGTCTGTTCTCGATCCTCGGCTTCACCGACCTTTCCGGCCTGTCGATCGAAAACGCCCGCTACCCGCTCGACGACTTCGCGTTGCCTTTCGGCTCCTCCCGGACGATTTCCAATGTCGCGGAAGGTCCGGTTCGCCTTTCCCTGAAATCCGGCCGGGCAGTGGTTCTCGCCCGGCCCTATGATCTTTCCGGAGCCTGACGCCTTGGCGCCCCCCATCCTGAAGCTTGACGACATCTTCCTGACCTTCGGCGGTACGCCGCTTCTGGCCGGCGCCAATCTGCAGGTCGAGCCCGGCGACCGCATCTGCCTTGTCGGCCGCAACGGCTCGGGCAAGTCGACGCTGATGAAGATCGCCGCGGGCCTTGCCGAGCCGCAGTCCGGCGAGATCTTCCGGCACCCCTCGGTGACCATCCGCTATTTGCACCAGGCCCCGGATTTCGACGGGTACGACACGGTGCAGGCCTATGCCGAGGCAGGCCTCGGCCCCGGCGACGATCACTACCGCGTCACCTACCTGCTGCAGCATCTGGGTCTGACCGGCGAGGAGGATCCGATGCGGCTTTCCGGCGGCGAGGCGCGGCGCGCCGCACTCGCCCGCGTGATGGCGCCGGAGCCGGATATCCTGCTTCTCGACGAGCCGACCAACCATCTCGACCTGCCGACGATCGAATGGCTGGAAGACGAGCTGACCCGCAGTCGCTCCGCCCTCGTGCTGATCTCTCACGACCGGCGCTTTCTCGAGAAGGTCTCGACCGCCACGGTCTGGCTCGATCGCGGCCAGTCGCGCCGGCTCGAGCGGGGCTTCGCCCATTTCGAGGCCTGGCGCGACGAGGTGCTGGAGGCGGAGGAACTCGAACAGCACAAGCTCGGCAAGGCGATCGAGCGCGAGGAGCACTGGCTGCGCTACGGCGTCACGGCGCGGCGCAAGCGCAACATGCGCCGCCTCGGCGAGCTGCAGGACATGCGGGTGCGTTATCGCGGCCACAAGGGTCCGCAGGGGACGATCCAGGCAACGGTGGCCGACGCCAGGGAATCCGGCAAGCTGGTCATCGAGGCCGAAAAGGTCACTAAGGCCTATGGCGAGCGGACGATCGTCGCGCCCTTCTCTATCCGCGTCCATCGCGGCGACCGGATCGGCCTCGTCGGGCCGAACGGCGCCGGCAAGACGACGCTGCTCAAGCTGCTGACCGGCCAGCTCGAGCCGGATTCGGGGACGGTGAAGCTCGGCACAAACCTGGAGATGGCGACGCTCGACCAGAAGCGCGAGGATCTGAACCTCGACGAGACGCTCGCACATTATCTCACCGACGGGCGCGGCGAGACGCTGCTCGTCAATGGCGAACAGCGCCACGTCACCGGCTACATGAAGGAATTCCTCTTCCAGCCGGAGCAGGCCCGCACGCCGATCAGCGAACTTTCCGGCGGCGAGCGGGCCCGGCTGATCCTTGCCCGCATCCTGGCGCGCTCCACCAACCTCCTGATCCTCGACGAGCCGACCAACGATCTCGACATCGAGACGCTCGACCTGCTGCAGGAGATCGTCGCCGGCTTTGCCGGAACGGTCATCCTCGTCAGCCATGACCGCGATTTCCTCGACCGCACCGTGACCTCGACCATCGCGCCGGCCAATCCGGAGGCTCCCGATGGCCGCTGGATCGAATATGCGGGCGGCTATTCCGACATGATGGCGCAGCGCCGTGGGGCGATCGAGGAGCGACGCAAGGCTGAAAAGTCCGAGCGGGCCAAGGCGAACGATGCGCCCGGCGAAGCAGCCGAGCCGCAGAAGGCCAAGGCCAAGCTCTCCTTCAAGCAGAAATTTGCGCTCGAAAACCTGCCGAAGGAGATCGCCAAGGCCGAGGCCGAGATCGCCAAGCGTGAAGAGAAGATGCACGATCCGGCGCTCTTTGCCCGCGATCCCAATGCTTTCGCCAAACTCGCTACGGAGCTCGAAAAGCTGAAAGAGGGACTGGCCCGCATGGAGGAGGAGTGGCTGGAGCTCGAAATGCTGCGCGAGGAGCTCGAGGGCTGAGGCCGACGACTGGTTGTTAAATACCCCTCCCCACAACGGGGAGGGGCTCGGAGCCCGTTGCGATCGCCTGCCGTCATGGGAAATAATCCGAGCTCGCAGAACCGTTCGAATGGAGTGAGCCGGAGCGGCATCGCAAGTCCCTCCCCTTGTGGGGAGGGGTTGGGGAGGGGAATGGCGCGATGGGCAGCATTGAACGGACCAGGAAAATATGATAAGGAAACCTTATTATATTCCTGGAACAACCCCCGATGCCCATAAAACTCGAATCCGACACGATCGGATTGCTGCTCACCGATGTCTCGCGCCTCCTGCGCGGTGCCTTTGACCGCAAGGTCAATGCGATGGCGCTCGGAATCACACCGGGCGAGGCACGCGCCCTGATGCAGGTCGCCATGACCGAGGGCATCAAGCAGGCGGAGATCGCCACCCGCATGGGGATCGAGCCGATGACGCTTTCGGCCTATCTCGATCGCCTCGAGGCGCTCGGGCTCGTCGCGCGTCTGCCCGACCCGGTCGACCGACGCGCCAAGAATGTCGTGATTACCGACAAGGCCGATCCGCTGCTCTCCGAACTGATGGCCGGCTTACGCGGCATGATGAACGCCTATACGGAAGGCCTGGGCGACGAGGGCAGGGAGCTGCTGCGCGCCAATCTTCGCATCCTGCGCGACAATCTTCGCCGCCTCGATCCATGTCTCGCCGGCAAGGAGAAAGCAGAATGACACTGCGGATGAGCGAACGGCGCACGAGCATCATCGGCGCCTTCCTGGTGGCGCTCGGCCCCGTCTCCATGGCGCTCTATACGCCGGCGATGCCGGAACTCGTCCGCGCCTTTGCCTCCAGCGAAGCGGCGATCAAGATGACGCTGTCGCTCTATTTCGGCGGCTTCGCCTTCGCCCAGCTCGTCTCCGGCACGCTCTCCGATGTGATCGGCCGGCGACCGGCGACGCTGATCTTCATGGCGATCTATCTCGCCGGCAGCCTGATGGCGGCTTTTGCGCCCTCGATCGCCGTGCTGCTTGCCGGCCGGCTCGTGCAGGGGATCGGCGCCTCCGTCGGCATGACCGTCGCCCGCGCCATCGTCCGCGACCAGTTCACCGGGACGACGGCGGCCCGGATCATGAACATGATCGGCATGATGCTGGCGCTCGGCCCGGCCGTCTCGCCGACGCTCGGCGGCCTCGCACTCGGCCTTTTCGGCTGGCAGTCGATCTTCTTCCTGATGGTCGGCTTCGCGGCTATGGCCTGTTTCACCGTGCAGTTCTTCATGGCCGAGACGGTGACGCCGGATCGCAGCAAGGGGCATTTGCGGCCGATCCTCGCTGCCTATCGCGAGCTGCTGACGGACAGCCGCTTCGTATCGACAACGCTGGTGATCGCCGGGGCGGTCGGCGCCCTCTATGCCTGGGCGACAATGCTGCCCTTCGTGCTGATCAGCGAGGTTGGCCTGACGCCAACGGAGTTCGGCGTCGGCATGCTGATGCAGTCGGGCCTGTTCTTTTCTGGCACGGTGACCGTGCGGCTGCTGATGCGGCGCTTTACGCCGCAGGCGCTGGTACCCGCCGGACTCACTTTCATCGGCATGGCAAGTCTCATTCTTGCCTTCACCATGCATGCCCTTGAGCCGAGCTTTCTCGCGGTGATGATCCCGATCGGCCTCTACGCTTTCGGCATCGCCTTCGTCATGCCCTATATGATGACGGCGGCGATGGCGCCCTTCCCGCATATCGCCGGCACCGCATCGGCGATGATGGGCTTCATCCAGATGGGCTCCGGCCTCCTCGGCGGCGCGCTGGCCGCGCTCGTCGGCGCCCCGGCTCTGGCGCTCGGAACGATCATCCCGGGCTTCGGCCTGATCTCCATAGCAAGCTATTTCTGGTACCGTCGAACCGTTCGCCTGCGCCCCTTGACGGTGCCGGCCTCCGCCGAGGAGCCGCTGCGCGAAGCGGCGGAATAGCCGCAACAAAAAACCGCGGCAGATTGCTCCGCCGCGGCTTCTGTTCGAACAGGCGACTTTTAGCGGTTGCGCGCGGCGAGCGTGCGCAGGCGCAGCGCATTGAGCTTGATGAAGCCGGCGGCATCCTTCTGGTCGTAGGCGCCCTGGTCGTCCTCGAAGGTGACCAGCTTGTCCGAATAGAGCGACTTGTCGCTCTCGCGGCCGATGACCATGACGTTGCCCTTGTAGAGCTTCAGCGTCACTTCGCCTTCGACATGCTCCTGGCTCTTGTCGATCGCCGCCTGCAGCATCTCGCGCTCCGGCGAGAACCAGAAGCCGTAATAGATGAGCTCCGCATAGCGCGGCATGAGCTCGTCCTTGAGGTGCGCAGCGCCGCGGTCAAGGGTGATGCTCTCGATCGCCCGGTGGGCGGCCAGCAGGATCGTGCCGCCGGGGGTCTCGTAGACGCCGCGCGACTTCATGCCGACGAAACGGTTCTCGACCAGGTCGAGGCGGCCGATGCCGTTGTCGCGGCCGTAGTCGTTGAGCTTGGCAAGCAGCGTCGCCGGCGAAAGGCGCACGCCGTTGATCGACACCGCATCGCCGCGCTCGAAGCCGACCTTGATGACGGTCGCCTGATCGGGGGCCGCTTCCGGCGAAATGGTGCGCATGTGCACGTATTCCGGCGCTTCCTGGGCCGGGTCCTCCAGAACCTTGCCTTCCGATGAGGAGTGCAGCAGGTTGGCGTCGACCGAGAAGGGCGCCTCGCCCTTCTTGTCCTTGGCGACCGGGATCTGGTGCTTCTCGGCGAATTCGAGCAGGTCGGTGCGGCTCTTGAACGACCAGTCGCGCCAGGGGGCGATGATCTTGATGTCGGGGTTGAGCGCGTAAGCCGAGAGCTCGAAGCGAACCTGGTCGTTGCCCTTGCCGGTCGCGCCATGGGCGATCGCGTCGGCGCCGGTCTTCCGGGCGATGTCGATCAGGTGCTTGGAGATCAGCGGGCGGGCGATCGAGGTGCCGAGCAGGTAGACGCCTTCATAGACCGCATTGGCGCGGAACATCGGGAAGACGAAGTCACGCACGAACTCCTCGCGGACGTCCTCGATATAGATCTCCTTGATGCCGAGCATCTCGGCCTTCTTGCGGGCGGGCTCCAGTTCCTCGCCCTGGCCGAGATCGGCGGTGAAGGTCACCACTTCGGCGCCCAGTTCCGTCTGCAGCCATTTCAGGATGATCGAGGTGTCGAGACCGCCGGAATAGGCGAGAACGACCTTCTTCACGTCTTTGTGCGATGCCATGGTGTCTGTCCGTGCTTTTCGGGGGCGGCGATGCCGCCGTGCAAAATCTGCGGCACTTTAGCCAGAACTCGAAGCGATACAAGCGGAACTAAGCCGGGATAGGCGAATCCGCTGGCAAAAGCGTGTGCCCAGCGGTATCAGCAAGGATCACCGACCAAAGCGCGTCGCGCGCTTTCGGTCCCTATTTTTATGCATGTCGTCATCCCAAGACCGCTGCACACTTTGGGCGACATGCATCGGGGAATGCGCCATGGACTTCGTGCCCAGCCTGCCGACACTCTTCGCCTTTGCCGCCGCAAGCCTGCTTCTGGCCGCGACACCGGGGCCGGACATGACGCTCTCGATCAGCCGGGCGCTGGCGCAGGGCAAGAAGGCCGCACTCTTCGTGGTCGTCGGCACCGGGCTCGGCATCGTCGTCCATACGCTGCTCGTCGCCTTCGGCATCTCGGCGCTGATCACCGCTTCGCCGACCGCCTTCCTGGTCCTGAAGACCGGTGGTGCCGCCTATCTGCTGTGGCTGGCGATCCAGGCGATCCGCTACGGGTCGAGCCTGTCGGTGACGAAGGTCACCGAGGCGAAGGGCACGGCACTGTCGAACATCGCCACCGGCTTCTCGGTGAACATCCTCAACCCGAAGGTGGTGATCTTCTTCATGACCTTCCTGCCGCAATTCGTCAGCGCCGACGATCCGGCGGTGACCGGCAAGCTCCTGTTCCTCGGCTTCTTCTTCATCGCAATCGGCATGCCGGTCAACGCGCTGGTGGTGCTCGCCGCCGACTGGCTGGCGGCATGGCTGCAGCGCAACAGGCGGGTGATGCGGGCGATCGACTACAGCTTCGCCGGCGTGTTTTCGGTGTTTGCGGTGAAGATTTTCCTGACGCAGGCGCGGTAGCGCAAGTCCGGGCGGCGTTTGCCCCTCATCTGCCTGCCGGCATTTTCTCCCCGCTTGCGGGGAGAAGAGACAAGTGGGACGCCCACCGTTCTCTCATCTTTACGGCAGGCTGTACTTTGGGACGCATATTGGAGCGCTGTCATTGCAGCATACCCCTTCTCTCCCCTTGCGGGGAGAAGGTCGCGGCAGCGGGATGAGCGGCAAAGTCCCCTTCAATCCTCGCCGTGATTGGCGATCATCATTGCCTCGAAGGCGAGGCGGTCGACCTTGCGCATGCGCTCCGATTCCGACTTCAGCTGGCCGCAGGCGGCCAGGATGTCGCGGCCGCGCGGCGTGCGGATCGGCGAGGCATAGCCAGCCTGGTTGATGAAATCGGCGAAGGCCTCGATCTGCTCCCAGTCCGAGCACTGGTAGTTGGTGCCCGGCCAGGGATTGAAGGGGATGAGGTTGATCTTCGCCGGAATGCCCTTCAGGAGCTTCACCAATTCCTTGGCGTCTTGCAGGCTGTCGTTGACGTCCTTCAGCATCACATATTCGAAGGTGATGCGGCGCGCATTGGAAAGCCCCGGATAGGCGCGGCAGGCCTCCATCAGCTCCTTCAGCGGGTATTTCTTGTTGATCGGCACGAGCATGTCGCGCAGCTCGTCATTCACGGCATGCAGCGAGATCGCCAGCATGACGCCGATCTCCTCGCCGGTGCGATAGATCTCCGGGACGATCCCCGAGGTCGAGAGCGTGATGCGCCGCTTCGACAGCGACAGGCCGTCGCCGTCCGAGGCGATCAGGAGCGCCGTCTTGACGTTCTCGAAATTGTAGAGCGGCTCGCCCATGCCCATCATGACGATGTTGGTGATCTTGCGGCCCTCGGCCGGCACGATCGCGCCTTGCGGCGTATCGCGCTCCGGGAAGTCGCCGAGCCGGTCGCGCGCGAGCAGAAGCTGCGAGAGGATTTCCTCGGCCGTCAGGTTGCGCACCAGCTTCTGCGTGCCGGTGTGACAGAAGGAACAGGTGAGCGTGCAGCCGACCTGGCTCGAGATGCAGAGCGTGCCGCGGCCTTCCTCGGGAATATAGACGGTCTCGATCTCCACCGGCCGGCCGGCGCCGCGCGGCGGGAAGCGCAGCAGCCACTTGCGCGTGCCGTCGCCCGAAACCTGCTCCTCGACGATTTCCGGCCGGGCGACAGTGAAATGCTCCTTGAGCATCTCGCGCATGTCCTTGGAGACATTCGACATCTGGTCGAAATCCGAGACGCCGCGCACATAGAGCCAGTGCCAGAGCTGGCTGACGCGCATCTTCACCTGCCGCTCCGGCACGCCTTTTTCGACCAAGAGCTTGGCCATGTCCTCGCGCAAGAGGCCGATCAGCGACGGCTTTTCCGTCTGCGGTTGGAGCCGCGCCTGCGGTGCCTTGACGATCTCCGCCCTGTTCAAGATCTCAGTGGCTGGCATGCTCATGGTCCTGTCATGGAGCGGGGGCTGTCCGGAGTGCGTCTCCGGATCATCTTCCGATGCTCGAATTGAAATACGGCGAGCCTCGGTGCACGCTCGAAGGGGGCGCAGGGCTCTGAATTTGCCGGCGCTTTAGCATTCTTTCGGCTGCGAGTCACCATGAGCGCTTCACCGGAATGCAAAAAGGCCGGCGTAGAGGCCGGCCTTTGCGATCAACAACGCGCTGCCGCGGCTTACTTGCAGGCCTCGATCTGTTTCAAGGCAGCGGAGATGCCGGAGAGCGAATAGGAGTAGGACGTTGCCGTGCCCTTGCGGGACTTGGCGTTGACCGACATGTCCTTGCCCGATTTCATCGCCGCGACCAGCGCCGGCTCTTCCGCGGCGTTTTCCACCCAGGCGGAATTGCCCTTGGTGAACATGACGAAGGTACGTCCGTCGATGACGACGTTGACCTTCGAATTGTCCTGCAGCGCATAGCCCATCATCGCCTGCGGCTCATAGCTGATGTTCTGTCCTGGGCGCTGCGAGACGAGGAAGAAGATATCGCCGTGGTCGACACCGGCTGGGCTCTTCTCCTTCGGGATCGACAGAACATAGCAGACCTTGCCGCCGCCGGACTGGTAGGCGTAGGCGCCCCAGGCATTGAACTGCTGGAGCCGGGTCGGCGATTGCGCGGAAGCCACGCCGGCTGCCGCCATTACGAGTGCGATTGCAGTTGCGATCTTTCTAGCAAACATGAGTTCCTGCCGATTTCCTAGCTTGCGGTCGCCCGTACCAGGCTTACACGGGCAACGCATAGTCACGATTTGAATTCATTTTGACTTAATTCAGGTTACCAAACCGTCAACGACCGCCGCAATCGTCCCTGCTTTCGCCCCGCCGAGGCAGCCGCAGACGACCTGTGCCGTTCTCTCGGGCGTGCGGTTTCCCGTGTGCGGATCTGCCGAACGTCGGTGTACTGGAATGCTGCGGCCGGTGGTTTTCCTGTCTCAAATCTTGTCGGACGCGCCGTTCTGCTGCCGTCTTTGCCCACAGCCGTCACGTTTCCGGAATCTATGTCACAAAGAATTGGGCAAGAGTTTGTCGTTGCGGGCGACAATGCGGCGACCTCGACACGGGGCGGCGGCCGCTATTCGTCGGACCGGTCGCCGATGGTCTCGTCGGCCTTGCGATAGTGCGTCTCCTTGATCTGACCGCTGATCGCCGCAAAGGCCGCAGTCAGCACGGCGACGTCGTCAGAGAAGCCGACGGCGGCGAGCACGTCGGGCACGAAATCGAGCGGCAGGACGAAATAGGCGAGTGCGGCGAGCAATATGCCGCGGGTGCGCGTCGGCGTCTGCGGATCCACCGCGCAATAATAGGCGGCGACGAGGTCGCGGCTGAAGGGGATCTGGCGCACGGCCCGGCGGAAGGTCGGCCAGAAGCCGCGGCGCACCTTGCGTTCACGGCGCTCCTGCTCGGATTCCTCGCCGGGAAGAAGAATCTCACCGATCTTGATATCGTCCATCGCGTCCGTTCCGCCTTTCGCCGAAGCTCGATATGGGATGGGCGGGGCGCTATTTCAAATGGCGCTATTTCAAATGATCCGGCATCCGGCCGGCGGCCGCCTGATCCATTTTCGCTGCCAGCTTGAAGTCGAGCTCCGTCAGCCCGCTGGCGTCGTGCGTCGAAAGCGTGACATCCACCTTGTTGTAGACATTGAACCATTCCGGGTGATGGTTGAGCTTCTCCGCCGCAAGGGCGCATTGCGTCATGAAGCTGAAGGCTTCGGCAAAATTCCGGAAGCGAAACGCCTTCCAGATCGAGGCGCCGTCCTCGGCGAGAACCCAGCCTTCCATCCTGTGCAGCTGTTCGGCGATGGCTTCGGCATCGAGCTTTTCGGGCCGCATGGTGTTTTCTCCCTGCCAATTTCAGTCTAACCATGCCGCGGTGGCTTCCCTGAACGCCTATGGATAACATGAAACCCGTCAGAATTCTCTTCGTTTGTCTCGGCAATATCTGCCGGTCGCCTCTGGCCGAGGGGGTGATGCGCGAGCTGGCGAGCCGCGCCGGTTGTGGCGATGTGGTCTCGGTCGATTCCGTCGGGATCGGCGCATGGCATATCGGCCATCCGCCCGACCGGCGCTCGATCGCGGTCGCCAAGGCCCACGGCATCGACATCACGGATCAGCGCGGTCGGCAGATCGACGCGGCCGATTTTGTCGCCTTCGACCTGATCCTCTGCATGGACCGCCACAACACCAGCGAGCTGTTGAGGCTCGCCTCGCCGGAGACGGCACATAAGGTGCATCTGTTCATGAAATTCGCAGCGGGCCGGAACGATGACGTTCCGGACCCCTACTACGAGACGGCGGATGCCTTCGAGGCGCTTTACCAGACGTTGGAAGCCGGCTGTTCCTCGCTGCTCGCGAAGCTCGAACGCCCTTCGTGAAGCGGGAACACCTCTTCCGTCAGATAGGGCCCGCCGCCGACCGAGTCGCGTGAAGACAGCAGGACGAAGCGCGGAACGATAAAGGGCGCGGTCATGAAGTTGCCGCGCCCTGATAGATATTCGACGACATCGTCGACACGTGAGGCGCGTAGTCGCGCCAACGTCACGTGCGGCGTGAACTTGCGCGGGTCCGGCGGCAGGCCGAGACGCTGGCAGATGCGTTCTATTTCCGCCTGCAGCGCGAACATGTCCGGGTTGTTGCTGACACCGGCCCAGACCGAATGCGGCTTCTTCGAGCCGAAGGCGCCGGTGCCGGTCAGTTGAAGCTGGAATTCGGGCCGTTCGATGCGATCGAGCCCGTCGATGATTTCATTGGCGGTGCGCCAGTCGACGTCGCCGATGAAACGCAGGGTGATGTGGTAGTTCTCCACATCGATCCATCGAGCTCCGGGAAGACCTCCGCGCAGCAGTGAAAGGCTCATTGCTGCATTACGCGGAATTTCGAGGGCGGTGAATAGTCTCGGCATGGCGAGCTCCCCGAATCTCTTGCAGATGTCTTAGCGAATCACGCATCGACTCTGCACGCAACTATTATTTGACGGGTTCAGATATTAACGTCCGCTTAATTTGTGGATGTTGTGTCACTCTCCTTTCTGAAGCGACCCGACGAATTGCTCGGCGGTCGGAAGAAAGCGCTCCACCATTATGGCAATTCCATCGCCGTTCGGATGCATGCCGTCTTCGAGTTGCAGCCCCGACTTGGTCACGACGCCGTCGAGGAAGAAAGGGTAGAAGACGAGGTTGTGTTGCCTCGCAAGGTCGGAGTAAATCGAATTGAAGCGCGCGCCGTAGTCGGCACCCATGTTCGGCGGCGCCATCATGCCGGCGAGCAGAACGGCGATACCGCGCTCCTTGAGCCGCAGGATCATCGCTTCCAGGTTCTTGGCTGTTTCCTCGGGCGGGATGCCGCGCAGCGCGTCATTGGCGCCGAGCTCCAGGATCACGCCCTTCGTGCCGTCCGGTACCGACCAGTCTATGCGGGCGAGACCGCCCGACGTCGTATCGCCCGAAACCCCCGCATTGGCGATCGTGATATCGAGGCCCTTGTTCTTGAGCGCCTTTTCGAGCCGGGCGGGAAAGGCATGCTCCGGCGGAAGCTGGTAGCCGGCCATCAGGCTGTCGCCGAAGCCGACAAGACTCAGAGTCTCGGCGCGGGCCGTCGCCGATAACGCGATTGTCATTGCCAGGCAGAAGAAAAAGGGCAGAA
The DNA here is from genome assembly GCF_001461695.1 of Sinorhizobium fredii USDA 205. Lineage (GTDB taxonomy): Bacteria > Pseudomonadota > Alphaproteobacteria > Rhizobiales > Rhizobiaceae > Sinorhizobium > Sinorhizobium fredii. Next base: position 29,464 of record NZ_AUTC01000099.1, read on the forward strand.
AATCTTTCAATCGCATAAGTTCGTTCCTAGGTTTCTGGACCTAAAACTTCGTTGGGCAATCTTTTCGTCATTCCATCCATCCTCATATAGGGTCGTTTCGCTTGGCAAGAACCATCATCGAACTGAAAAATGCGGACCTGACCCTCGGAGAGGCGGCAGCCTCGGTGCATGTGCTGAAGGGCGTGAGCCTGACCGTCAATGCCGGCGAATCCGTCGGCATCGTCGGGCCGTCCGGTTCGGGGAAGTCGACGCTGCTGATGGTCATGGCCGGCCTGGAGCAGCTCGACGGCGGCGAGATCGTCATCGACGGCACGGCACTCCACCGCATGAGCGAGGACGAGATCGCCGATTTCCGCGGCCGCAATATCGGCATCGTCTTCCAGTCCTTTCATCTGATCCCCAACATGACGGCGCTTGAAAACGTCGCGGTGCCGCTGGAGCTTGCCAATGTCCGCGACGCCTTCGACATCGCCCGCCGGGAGCTTGTCGCCGTCGGGCTCGGTGAACGGCTGACGCACTATCCGGGGCAGCTTTCCGGTGGCGAGCAGCAGCGCGTCGCGATCGCCAGGGCGCTGGCGCCGTCGCCGAAACTCTTGATCGCCGACGAGCCGACGGGCAATCTCGACGCCGAGACCGGCCGGCAGATCGCCGATCTGCTCTTTGCCGAGCAGCGCGAGCGCGGCATGACGCTCATTCTCGTCACCCACGATGCGGCACTCGCCGGGCGCTGCTCGCGGCAGGTGCGGGTCCGTTCGGGCGAGATCGTCTCCGGCGCCGAGGCCGCGCCGCTGGCCGAACCGGCGCGCTCCGAGGCCGCATCTGCATGAGCGCGGCGACAGCGATCCGCAGCCTTCGGCCGTTCCTCGCCCTTCGCCTGGCGCTGCGGGAGATGCGCGGCGGCCTCAAGGGCTTCTATATCTTTCTCGCCTGCATCGCGCTCGGCACGGCGGCGATCGCCGGCGTCAATTCGCTGTCGCAGTCGATCAGCGCGACGATCGCCTCGCGGGGGCAGGAGATCCTTGCCGGCGACATCCGCTTCGAGCTCAACAACCGCGTCGCGACGCCCGAGGAGCGCGCCTTCCTCGACGGGCTTGGCGATGTTTCGGCGTCCGCCGGGCTGCGCTCCATGGCGCGCCTTCCGGACGGATCGAACCAGGCACTGGTGGAACTGAAGGCGGTCGACAGCGCCTATCCGCTCTATGGCGTGCTCGAAAGCGAGCCCGTAAGGCCGCTCTCCGACCTGTTGTCGAAACAGGGTGATGTGTATGGTGCCGTTGCCGCACCGTTGCTCCTCGAGCGGCTCGGCATTGCTCCAGGCACCGAGGTCCTCGTCGGCAACGCGCGGATCCGCATCAATGCCACGCTCATCCGCGAGTCCGATACGCTCTCCGACGGTTTCGGCTTCGCGCCGCGGCTGATGGTGTCGGCCGAGGCGCTCGCCACTTCCGGCCTTGTGCAGACCGGCAGCCTCGTCGAACACAGCTACAAGATCAGGCTCGCCGACCCGTCGCGCGTTGCTTCGATCCGGACGGAAGCGCAGTCCCGTTTCCCGGCGGCCGGCTGGTCGATCCGCACCAGCAGCAATGCCGCCCCGTCGCTCAACGCCAACATCACCCGCTTCTCGCAGTTCCTGACGCTCGTCGGGCTGACGGCGCTGATCGTCGGCGGCGTCGGCGTCGGCAATGCGGTGCGGTCCTATCTCGACGGCAAGCGCGGCGTCATCGCCACCTTCAAGTGCCTCGGCGCGCCCGCCTCGCTGGTGGCGACGATCTACCTCGCGCAGATCCTGATGATCGCGTCGATCGGCATCGCCATAGGCCTCGTCATCGGCGCCTTGATCCCATTCGTAGCGGCCCAGTTCCTGGCCGATGTGCTGCCGGTTTCGACGTCCTTCGAGCTCTATCCCTCGGCACTCGGCCTTGCGGCGCTCTTCGGTTTCCTGACGGCGCTTGCCTTTGCGGTGCTGCCGCTCGGCCGGGCCCGCCGGGTCCCGGCCACGGCGCTTTTCCGCCAGCAGGGTTTCGAGCCAAGCGATTTTCCCGCCTGGCCTTATCTCGCGGGCGCGCTCATCTGCCTGGCAGCGCTCGCCGGTCTCGCCGTCTGGACGGCCTATGACCGCTATATATCGCTGATCTTCCTCGGCGCGATCGCCTTCGCCTTCATCGTCCTGCGCGCCGTGGCATTCCTGATCGGCTGGCTGGCGCGGCGAAGCCCGCGCGTCCACTCGCCGGCCCTCCGACTGGCGATCGGCAATATCCACCGCCCGGGTGCCCTGACGCCGTCGGTCGTCCTGTCGCTCGGGCTGGGCCTGGCGCTTCTGGTCACGCTGGCGCTGATCGACGGCAATCTGCGGCGCGAACTGACCGGCAACATGTCGGAGCGCGCGCCCAATTTCTTCTTCGTCGATATCCAGGGTCACGAGATCGATGGCTTCCGGTCGCTGCTCGGCGACGCCATGCCGAAGGGCAAGATCATCGAGGTGCCGATGCTGCGCGGCAGGATCGTCGCCCTCAACGGCGAGGATGTGAACAGCCGCACCGTGCCGCCCGGCGGGCAATGGGTGCTGCGCGGCGACCGCGGCATCACCTATGCGAAGAACAAGCCGGAGAATTCGACCCTCACCGAGGGCGCCTGGTGGCCGGCGGATTACAGCGGCGAGCTGCTGGTCTCCTTCTCGGCGGAGGAAGCCGGCGAACTTGGCCTGAAGATCGGCGACACGGTCACGGTCAACGTGCTCGGCCGCAACATCACCGCCCGGATCGCCAATTTCCGCAATGTCGAATGGGAATCGCTGTCGATCAATTTCGTCATGGTCTTCTCGCCGAACAGCTTCGCCGGAGCGCCGCATGCCTGGCTGGCTACGATCATCGATCCGAATGCGACGGCCGCCGAGGAGGCGGCGGTGCTGAAATCCATCACCAATGCCTATCCGACGATCACCAGCGTCCGCGTCAAGGACGCGCTCGATATCGTCAACACGCTGCTCGGCCAGCTCGCGACGGCCATCCGCGCCGCCGCCGCCGTGGCGCTCGTCGCATCGGTGCTGGTTCTCGCCGGGGCGCTCGCTGCCGGGAACCGGGCGCGCATCCACGACGCGGTGGTGCTGAAGACCCTCGGCGCGACGCGGGGAACGCTGATCCGCGCCTTCAGCTACGAATACTTCATTCTCGGCCTGGCCACCGCCGTTTTCGCGCTGCTGGCCGGCGGTGTTGCCGCCTGGTTCGTGGTCAGCCGGATCATGACGCTGCCCTCGAACTTCCTGCCGGACGTCGCCGTCGCGACGGTCGCCGTCGCCCCGTCGTGACGGTCGGTATCGGTCTTGCCGGAACCTGGCGCATCCTCGGGCAGAAGGCCGCTCCGGTCCTGCGCGAGCTGTAGCGGCGCGATTAACCGTAAATCACCCTTGTTTGATCGCTCAAACGCCCGGCTTTGCGCGATTCCGGCCCCGTCAGGTCTTGTGCGGCGCGGTTTTCATCATCATATTTGTCCACAGGCATGCTGGAGCCCCGCAGCGGCGCCTGGGCGTGAGCTGATACAGACACTTGCCGCCCGACACCGTAGTTCCAACCGGGGCTTAAAGAGGAAACAATGGCTGATCTGAGAAACTACCAAACCCGAATGTCGCCCGCCGGCGCTCAGGCGGGTGCCGTGATCGATGAAGGCCTTCGCGCTTACATGCTGAAGGTCTACAACCTTATGGCCCTCGGCCTGGCGATTACCGGCGTGGCAGCTTACGGAACCTATGCGCTTGCCGCCTCCAATCCGGCATTCGCCCAGCTCATCTACGCCTCGCCGCTGAAGTGGGTCGTGATGCTGGCACCTCTGGCGCTGGTCTTCTTCATGAGCTTCCGCATCAACTCCATGAGCGTTTCCGCCGCCCAGACGACGTTCTGGATCTACGCCGCGCTGATGGGCCTTTCGTTGTCCTCGATCTTCCTGGTCTTCACCGGGCAGAGCATCGTGCAGACGTTCTTCGTGACGGCCGCCTCGTTCGGGGCGCTCTCGCTTTACGGCTACACGACGAAAAAGGATCTGTCGGGCTTCGGCACGTTCCTGATCATGGGCCTGTTCGGCCTGATCATCGCGTCGATCGTCAATATCTTCCTTGCCTCGTCGGCGCTCGGCTTCGCGATCTCCGTCATCGGTGTTCTGGTCTTCGCCGGTCTGACCGCCTACGACACGCAGAAGATCAAGGAAATGTACTTTGAAGCCGATGATGTCGCGGTTGCCGGTCGAAAGGCCATCATGGGCGCGCTGACGCTCTACCTCGACTTCATCAACCTGTTCATGTTCATGCTGCAGTTCCTGGGCAACAAGAACGAGTAGTCGGGACCGAATTGACGAAGAAGGCGGCTCCGGCCGCCTTTTTTGTTGTGGCGAATCTTGATCGATCGCGTCGCTTCATGCGAAGGCTGTGGTAATCGCAACGACGAAACCCGCCATGACTTTCACGCTTCGCGACGCCGTCGCCGCCGACCTTGCCGCAATCACCGAGATCTATCGCGAATCCGTCCTGAACGGCGTGGCGACCTATGAGGTGACGCCGCCTTCCGAGGCGGAGATGGCGCTGCGCTTTTCGACCATCACCGGCAACGGCTATCCCTATGTCGCCGCCGTGGATGAGCGAGGCATCGTGCTCGGCTACGCCTATGCCTCCGCATTCCGCACCCGGGCCGCCTATCGCTTCCTGGTGGAGGATTCGATCTATCTGGCGCCGGAAGCGCGCGGCCAAGGCATCGGCAGGGCGCTGCTCGAGGAACTGGTCAGGCGATGCACGGCACTCGGTTTCCGCCAGATGGTGGCGGTGATCGGCGGCGCCCATCCCGCCTCGATAGCCGTTCATCGGGCGGTCGGGTTCGAATACCAGGGAACGATGAGGGCGACCGGCTACAAGCACGGGCGCTGGCTTGACACGGCGATCATGCAGCTTCCGCTCGGCGAGGGAACGGCCAGCCTGCCCGCCGAGGGCGCCTATCCGGATACGCTCTATCGCAGTTGAGCGGATGGTCCGGTCCGCTGCTCCTCATCCGCCTGCCGGCGCCTTCCCCCTCTCCTCGAGTTTAACCCGAGGAGAGGGGCAATTTTCGAGGCAGATCGTTGGTCACGTTTCGACGAGCTTCAGCACCTTGTCGAAGACCTTGAGGACCTGTGTCAGCTCGTGGCCGCGCTTCAAGATCGTGCCCTGGGCGTTCAGCACGCTGTAGGCGCCCTGCTTGGCGGCAAGCTTCGGGTTCTTCTCGATCCGGTAGAGCGGGACCTCCCCGGCGCGCTTGAACACCGAAAAAACGGCGCGATCCTTCAAATGGTCGATCGCATAGTCGCGCCATTCGCCTTCGCCGACCATGCGGCCGTAGAGCCTCAGAATCATGTCCAGTTCGCGCCGTTGGAAGGTTATCGGCGGTGGGTTCTTGGCTTGCTTGTATTCGTGAAAATCGACGACCACATTCGTGGTCTGGCCCTGATGATGCGCTTCGCCCTCCGGCAAATCCGATTGATCAGTCATCGGCATTTCGGCCTTCTGATGTGACAGGACGATGACAGTGTGCCTGACGAGAGACGAAAAGCAAGCCGGAAGCTGTTGGTAAGGCGGGCAATTCTTGCCCTTGCCGCAATTCAGTCAAATCGCCGCCCCAATTGATCGCAAAACTCCGACCCGCTGCCGGACAGAGTCGTTGCCACCGTATGTCCGGACAGGTTGTCATGCTGCGGGAGGTTTCCGAACGCGGACATGGCCGGTTCGGTCCGGTAACTTCGAACCCTCAGCCCCAGCCCCTCGATGCTGCCGGGCCGAACCATCCCTCTACAGCGCCGCGCGTCCGATCGGACGTGCCAAGGTCGCTGTAGCACCTTGAAATGCTGCATGATTTTGTCCTTAAATCGATTACGATTTAAGGAATCATGCAGTAGCCAGTAGTCGGCTGCAATTCCGAATCAAAGCGCCGTCGTCGGAGCGCCTAGAGCTTGCCTTGCGGGCCGGCGAGCAGGGTTGCGGCGCCGATGATCGGGCCCGGTGTTTCCGCATCCTTCATCGATTGCAACAGGATGGCGCAGCCGCTGTTGCCGCGCCCCTCGATCAGCACCGAGGCGGGCAGCGTGAATTGGGCGGGCTTGCCGTCCCACATGCCGATAGTCTGAATATCCTTGACCGCGTGCCAGTAGGCGATCTCTTTGCCCTTGTTTTCACCTCTTTCGACTTTGACTTCCCGGGCCCGGTCGAAATAGACGACGACGACATTCGCCTTGCCCTCGCCGGCGCCGACCTTGATGGAGATTTCCTCGCCGCCCATCGAGGCATCGACCGGCACGGCGAGTCCGCCGCCGCTGGCGCTCATCGTCGTCAGGCGGGTCTTGATCGCCTGCAGGTCGGAGCCGTTCGTGTGGTCACGGCCGTTCAGGACCACCTGGGGCGTGTAGACGCCGCTTCGGCCAAGCATCCGGGCATAGGCATATTGCCGCTCGGTGTTCTCCTTGGTCGCCAGCGTGTCGGTCCAGCCGAGATAGTTCCAGTAATCGACGTGATAGGCGAGCGCCACGACGTCGCCCTCATCGATGAGCTTTTTCAATGCGGCGTCGGCCGGCGGACAGGACGAACAGCCCTGGCTGGTGAAGAGCTCGACGACACCCTTGAACGCCTTGCCGTTGTCTGCCGCCGCCGTGCCGCCGACGGCACCGAGAAGCCCTATCGTCAGGGCCAGGCGGCGGATCATCGGCGTCGAGGCGAAAGTCATGGCTTCCCTTGCGTTTGTCGGGCGGGCGTCTTTCATCAGGGGAGTACATTACATACGACGGCCGGGTTTCAACAGAAAGTCACGTTGGAGTGACCTGCCGTTCCGTTGGGGAAAACGGCGAGGACGCCCGGGCAGCGGCGGACAGCAAAAGGCCGGGGCATCGGCTGATGCCCCGGCCAGATACCAGATCGAGTGATGCGCGAACTGCGACGGATAGCCTTTTTTCCCGCTGCAGTCAGGCGACCGGATCAGGCCGCGAGGTCGCGCAGAACCGTCTGCAGGATGCCGCCATTGTTGACGTAGGTCACCTCGTCCAGCGTGTCGATGCGGCAGATGAGCGGCACTTCCTTCACCGAACCGTCGCCATAGGTGATCCTGGCGACGCGTTTTTCGCGCGGCTGGACGTTGGCGAGACCGTCGATCGTCACGACCTCGTCGCCCTTCAAGCCGAGCGATTCCCAGGTCATGCCCTCTTCGAAGACGAAGGGGATGACGCCCATGCCGACAAGGTTCGAGCGGTGAATGCGCTCGAAGGACTGGGCGATGACCGCCTTGACGCCGAGCAGGTTGGTGCCCTTGGCCGCCCAGTCGCGCGACGAACCGTTGCCGTATTCGACGCCGGCGAAGATGACCAGCGGAACGCCCTCTTCCTTGTACGTCATGGCCGCATCGTAGATCGAGATCTCTTCCTTGGACGGATAGTGGATGGTGTAGCCACCTTCCTTGCCGTTCGGGCCGAGCATGTGGTTGCGGATGCGGATATTGGCGAAAGTGCCGCGCATCATCACTTCATGGTTGCCGCGGCGGGTGCCGTACTGGTTGAAGTCGGCAACCGTCACGCCATGGCCGAGCAGGTAGGAGCCTGCCGGCGACGCGGCCTTGATCGAACCGGCCGGAGAAATATGGTCGGTGGTGATCTTGTCGCCGAAGAGGCCGAGGACGCGGGCGCCCTTGATGTCGGAAATCCCGGCGCCCTTCTTGCCCATGCCGACGAAATAGGGTGGGTTCTGGACATAGGTGGAGGCTTCGTCCCAGGCATAGGTCTGCCCGGCCGGAACCTGGACCGCCTGCCAGTTTTCGTCGCCCTTGAAGACGTCCGCATATTTGGACGCGTAGAGCTCGCGGGTCACATACTTGAAGATGAACTCCTGGATCTCCTGCGAGGTCGGCCAGATGTCCTTCAGGTAGACGGGCTTGCCATCCTTGTCGTCGCCGATCGGCTCCTTGGTCAGATCCTTCTGGACCGTGCCGGCGAGCGCATAGGCGACGACGAGCGGCGGCGAGGCGAGGTAGTTCGCCTGGACGTCCGGCGAGATGCGGCCTTCGAAGTTGCGGTTGCCGGAGAGAACGCCGGCGGCGATCAGGCCCTTGTCGTTGATCGCCTTCGAGATCGGCGCCGGCAGCGGGCCGGAGTTGCCGATGCAGGTGGTGCAGCCGAAGCCGACGAGGTTGAAGCCGAGGGCGTCGAGATCGGTCTGCAGGCCGGACTTGGCCAGATATTCACCGACGACCTGCGATCCCGGCGCCAGCGAGGTCTTGACCCAGGGCTTGGTCTTCAGGCCCTTGGCGACGGCGTTGCGGGCCAGCAAACCGGCGGCGATCAGCACCGACGGGTTCGAGGTGTTGGTGCAGGAGGTGATCGCGGCGATCGCGACGTCACCATGGCCAAGGTCGAAATCCGTGCCTTCGACGGCATAGCGGTTCGCAAGCTGGCCGGGCTTCTTGTAGTCGTTTTCGAGTGCGGTGGCGAAGCCCGAGGCGATGTTTTCCAGCGAGATGCGGCCTTCCGGACGCTTCGGGCCGGCCATCGACGGCACGACATCGCCGAGGTCGAGTTCCAGCGTGTCGGTGAAGACGAGCTCGGAGCCGTCGCCGTCGCGCCACATGCCCTGTGCCTTCGAATAGGCCTCGACCAGCGCGATGCGCTGTTCTTCACGGCCCGACATCGTCAGGTAGTTGATCGTTTCGGCATCGACCGGGAAGAAGCCGCAGGTCGCGCCGTATTCCGGACCCATGTTGCCGATCGTGGCGCGGTCGGCGAGCGTCATGTTGTCGAGGCCCGGGCCGAAGAATTCGACGAACTTCGAGACGACGCCCTTCTTGCGCAGCATCTGCACGACGGTCAGCACCAGGTCGGTCGCGGTGACGCCTTCCTTCAGCTTGCCCGTCAGCTTGAAGCCGATGACTTCCGGCAGGAGCATCGAGACCGGCTGGCCGAGCATGGCGGCTTCGGCTTCGATGCCGCCGACGCCCCAGCCCAGCACGCCGAGGCCGTTGATCATCGTGGTGTGGCTGTCGGTGCCGACGCAGGTATCCGGGTAGGCGGTGATTTCGCCGTTCTCTTCGCGGGTCCAGACCGTCTGGCCGAGATATTCCAGATTGACCTGGTGACAGATGCCGGTGCCGGGCGGCACGACGCGGAAGTTCTTGAAGGCCTGCTGGCCCCATTTCAGGAAGCGGTAGCGCTCACCGTTGCGCTGGTACTCAAGTTCGACGTTGCGGGCAAAGGCCTGCGGCGTGCCGAATTCGTCGACGATCACCGAGTGGTCGATGACGAGATCGACGGGCACGAGCGGATTGATCTTTTCCGGGTCGCCGCCGAGCGACACCATGGCGTCGCGCATCGCGGCGAGGTCGACGACGGCCGGAACGCCGGTGAAGTCCTGCATCAGCACGCGGGCCGGACGGTAGGCGATTTCGTTTTCCGCAGTGCCCTTGTCGCTGAGCCATGCGGCGACGTTTTCGATGTCCTTCTTGGTGACCGAGCGGTCATCCTCGTTGCGCAGGAGGTTTTCCAGCAGCACCTTCATCGAATAGGGAAGCTTCGACACACCGGCGAGGCCGTTCGCTTCCGCTTTCGGCAGGCTGTAATAGACATAATCCACGCCATTGACCGTGAGCGTGGAGCGACAATTGAAGCTGTCTAGGGACTTGGACACTGGAAATACCCCGTTCCGTCTGATCGCCAAAAACTGACGTACGAACGCCCGAGCGCCTGTGAGGCGCGAAATGGGATGCGGGTGCGGCCATTTCCGCTGTCCGTACGTGGAATGTCATTCCAGGTTCGGCGCTTGGATGAAATTCACGCCGACCGCTGGCGTGTTGGCCGCCTTATAGATAATTTCTTGAAATCGTGCCAGACCAACCAAGGGTCAATCGGAACTTTTTTTGCTCTGCAGAAGAGAACATCAGGGAAAGCTTAAAATTGATGCGCCTGCTGGTAGAGAGTTTGAGCGCGAGGCGCGGCGAAGACTTGATTTTCCACGATATTTCCTTTGTTCTTGCAACCGGCGAAGCACTGGTTGTGACCGGTCCGAACGGCTCGGGAAAGTCGACTCTGCTGCGCGTTCTGGCCGGCCTTCTTCAGGCCGAATCGGGGCGGGTATCGCTCAAGGACGGGCCTTCCGGCGTCGAGCACCCGCGCGAGCTCAGCCACTATCTCGGCCACCGCAATGCGATGAAGCGCGAGTTGACCGTCGCGGAAAATCTTTCTTTCTGGCGACGCTTCCTCGGCAATTCGCCGGGCGGCTCCGGCATCGATCTTGCAGCGGCCGCCGCGGCCGTCGGCCTTGCCGGCATCATCCATCTGCCCTTCGGCTATCTTTCCGCCGGGCAACAGCGGCGCATGGCCATGGCGAAGCTGCTCGTCGCCTATCGGCCGATATGGATTCTCGACGAGCCGACGGCCGCGCTCGATGCCGGGGCGGACAGGCTCTTTGCCGGGCTGGTCGCAGGCCACCTCGAGCGCGGCGGCATGGTCATCGCCGCCACCCACCAGTCGCTGGGGATCGGCCAGGCGAAGACGTTGCAGATGACGGGGTTCGCGCATTGATCGCTCTCTTCTTCCGTGACCTGAAGCTTTCGGTGCGGGCCGGCGGCGGCGCGATGATCGGCGTGCTCTTCTTCATGACGGTCGTCTCGGTGATCCCCTTCGGCGTCGGGCCGGATCTCAATCTGCTCGCCCGGATCGGCGCGGCGATCCTCTGGATCGGCGCGCTGCTCGCTTCGCTGCTCGGCCTCGACCGGCTTTTCCAGGGGGAGCGCGAAGACGGCTCGCTCGATCTCATGCTGATGCACGAGACGCCGCTCGTTCTCACCGTCTTCGTCAAATGCGCCGCCCATTGGGCGGCCACCGGCCTGCCGCTGGTGGTCGCCTCGCCGTTTCTCGGCCTCTTCATGAACATGGACGAGCTTGCCATCGGCGCGACCATGCTCACGCTCCTTGCCGGGACGCCGGCGATCACCTTCATCGGGGCGGTCGGCGCGGCCGTTGCCGTGGCCCTGCCGCGCGGCGGGCTGCTGGTCTCGATCCTCGTACTGCCGCTCGCCATCCCGGTGCTGATCTTCGGGGTCAGTGCGGTCTATGCGGCGATCGAAGATCCCGCCCCCTTCCTGCCGCCTTTCATGATATTGATGGCGATAACCCTGTTCTTCGCGGTGATCGGACCAGTGGCGGCGGCCGCCGCTCTCAGGCATTCGGCCGACTGAAGGCTGCTGCGCTCCGACGGGACAGACGGCAGCCTTCACGTCCTTGTTTTGTGCATGCCGTGTCTCAAAACCGCTATATTGACGCAATCGTGATTGACCAGGGTCAATTGCGGAAGGAGGTCTTCCGCGTTAAAGAGCCGTCATGAACGAAATCAGCCTGGCCATCCGCAAATTCAGCGATCTCGCCAACCCGACCCGGTTCCTGGCGCTGGCCGATCGCGTCTTGCCGTGGTTTGCCGCTCTGACCGTGCTGTTCTTCGCCGCCGGCCTCTGGCTCTCCTTCACCACCGAGGGCGACTACCAGCAGGGCGAGACGGTGCGCATCATGTATGTGCATGTGCCATCCGCGTGGCTCTCGATGATGTGCTACACGGTGATGGCGATCTCGGCGCTCGGCACGCTGGTCTGGCGCCATCCGCTCGCCGACGTCTCGGCCAGGGCGGCGGCGCCGATTGGCGCCTCCTTCACCTTCCTGGCGCTCGTCACCGGCTCGCTCTGGGGCAAACCGATGTGGGGAACCTGGTGGGTATGGGATGCGCGGCTGACCTCCGTCTTCGTGCTCTTCCTCATGTATCTCGGGCTGATGGCGTTGAACCGCGCCATGGACGATCCGGCCCGTTCGGCCCGCGTCTCGGCGGTGCTGGTGCTGGTCGGCTTCGTCAATATCCCGATCATCAAATTCTCGGTCGAATGGTGGAACACGCTGCACCAGCCGGCCAGCGTCATGCGCCTCGACGGTCCGACCATCGATCCGGAGTTCCTGTGGCCGCTCATCGTCATGGCGGTCGGCTTCACGCTCCTGTTCTTCACGCTGCACATCGCGGCGATGCGCAACGAGATCTGGCGCCGCCGGGTGACGTCGCTGAGGCGGCAGGCGGCCCGCAATGCCGGACGGGAGAGCTTGGCGCCATGATGAGCCATGCAGCCTATGTGATTGCCAGCTATGTCGTCGCCTTCGCGGTCGCTGTGGGGCTCGTCCTCTGGGTCGTCGGCGATGGCCGCGCCCGGCAGCGCGAATTGAAGGCGCTCGAAGCCGCCGGCATTCGCCGTCGTTCGGCGGAAGCGCCGGGCGGAGAAGCCCAATGACGAGCACCCAGGCGCCGCAGCCGGACGAACGCAGGCCCGGGGCTTTGGGCTATCTGCTGGCGGCCCTGCCGCTTTTGATCTTCGTGGCCCTTGCACTGATCTTCTGGAGCCAGTTGAACTCCGGCCGGGACATCAGCGAGATCCCCTCGGCGCTGATCGGCACCAAGGCACCGCAACTCGATCTGCCGCCGCTCGAGGGCGCCACGACGCCCGCCGGCGAGCCGATGCCGGCGCTCGCCGATGCAGCCGTCAAGGGCAAGCTGACGCTCGTCAATGTCTGGGCCTCCTGGTGCGTGCCCTGCCGGCAGGAACATCCGATCATCCTCGAACTCTCCAAGGACCCGCGCCTCACTGTCGTCGGCATCAACTACAAGGATCGCAACGACAACGCGCTCCGGTTCCTCGGCGAGCTTGGAAATCCTTTCTCGGCGATCGGCACCGATCCGAACGGCAAGGCAGCGATCGACTGGGGCGTGTATGGGATTCCCGAGTCGTTTCTGGTCGGCGCGGATGGCACGATCCTCTATAAGCGCGCCGGTCCTTTCGATGAAAGAACCTTGAAGGACGGGCTGCTGCCAGCGATCGAGAAGGCGCTAGCGGGGTCGTAAGCGGCATTTGCCCCTCATCCGGCCTGCCGGCCACCTTCTCCCCGCAGGCGGGGAGAAGGGGACGTGTGGCGCCCCCTCAAGCGACCTCGCCGGCCCTTCTCGCGTTGCGAGGGGCGAGCGGGTGCGGCAGGTCCCTTCGCCCCGCTTGCGGGGAGAAGGTCGCGGCAGCGGGATGAGGGGGAAATCCGCGGAAGACTTTAAAGCCCCGCCTGCCACGCCTTGACCGCATCGAGCGGCCAGACGAGCATCAGCACGTTGAGCGTCAGATTGTCGCGGATCAGCCAGCCTGTGAAGAGCTCGAGCACGATGGCGATCGTGACCGTCACCGCCACCGGCAGCCGCGACGCCAGCAGGAAGCCGGCCGCCATGGCGAGCGTGTCCATGGTGGAATTCAGGATGCTGTCGCCGAAATAGTCGAGCGAGATCGTCGCCGAGCGATAGCGGTTGATCACCATCGGGGTGTTCTCGGCAATCTCCCAGGCGGACTCGATCACGGTCGCCAGAAGCAGGCGGGCGCTCAGCGGCTTGCCGCGCAGCAGCAGATAGCCGAGACCGTAGAAGAGAAAGCCGTGGATGATGTGCGACGGCGTATACCAGTCGGAGATGTGCTGCGAGTTGCCGCTCGAATTGACGACGCCCTCCCAGAGCTTCACGTAGCCGCATTCGCAGATCCACAGCCGCCCCATCAGGTGCTGCGTGAGGATCTGGATGGCGACGACGCCGAGGCAGGCGATCAGCCAGATCCAGGCGCGCTGTCTGTTATCCTCGGTACCGGCGGCGATCGTCACTCGGCACCTTCCTGTTCCAGCGAGTGCTTCATGATCAGGGGCATCTGGGCGAGGGTGAAAAGAATGGTGATCGGCATCGTGCCCCAGACCTTGAAGGCGACCCAGAAATCGGTCGAGAAGGAGCGCCAGACGATCTCGTTCAGGACCGCGAGGAACAGGAAGAACACCCCCCAGCGGATCGTCAGCTTGCGCCAGCCATCGTCGTCCAGCTTGAAGGCGGCATGGAAGACATAGCCGAGCAGCGACTTGCCGAACAGCAGCCCGCCGAGCAGGATCGCGCCGAAGAGCGTGTTGACGATGGTCGGCTTCATCTTGATGAAGGTGTCGTTCTGCAGCCAGAGCGTCAGCGCGCCGAAGACGAAGACCACGATGCCCGAGATGAGCGGCATCATCGGCAGGGTGCGCGTCATGATCCAGGAGACGATGAGCGCAGCGGCCGTCGCCACCATGAACAGGCCGGTGGCGATGAAGATCGGTCCGCCAAGCTCGGCAAGCACGGGAAAGCGGCTTGCCAGCCAGTCGCCGCGCGAATTGGCGAAAAAGAAGACCATGAGCGGCCCGAGCTCCAGCACGAGCTTCAGGAGAGGGCTTACCTCTGTCTTCGGCTTGGTGGCCTCGATTGTCGACATGTGCGGATCCTGTTCTCTCATATCGCCTTGCTGGAGCGGGACGCGGGCGGAAAACCGCTTCACACTTTTCCTCGTCCCGCTCTCTGGCTGCTCATAACACCAGCATTGCGGCAAAACCATATCACTACAGCGCCGCGCGTCTTAATGAGACGCGCAAAGGTCGCTGTAGCAGCTTAAATTGCGCAAGCAGCCGCTTCCGGCTACAAGCTTCCCGTCCCTTGATCAGGCCGCGCCGACCCCGGCGATCGCCTCGGCAAAATCCTTAGCCTCGAAGGGTTCGAGATCGTCGATCCCCTCGCCGACGCCGATGAAATAGACCGGCAGCTTGTGCTTGGCGGAGATTGCCACCAGGATGCCGCCGCGCGCCGTGCCGTCGAGCTTGGTCATGATCAGGCCGCTGACTCCCGCGACATTGCGGAAGATCTCCACCTGCTGAAGGGCATTCTGCCCGGTCGTCGCATCAAGCGTCTGCAGGACCGTATGCGGCGCATCCGGGTCGAGCTTGCCGAGGACGCGGACGATCTTTTCGAGCTCGGCCATCAGCTCGGCCTTGTTCTGAAGCCGCCCGGCCGTGTCGATGATCAGCACGTCCGACTTCTTCTCGCGCGCAAGCTGGAACGCCTCATAGGCAAGGCCGGCCGCGTCGGCGCCGAGCTTCGAGGCGACGATGTCGGACTTCGTCCGCTCGGCCCAGATCTTCAGCTGCTCGATCGCCGCGGCGCGGAACGTGTCGCCCGCCGCCACCATGACTTTCAGACCCGCGCCGGAAAGTTTTGCCGCGAGCTTGCCGATCGTCGTCGTCTTGCCGGTGCCGTTGACGCCGACGACGAGGATCACATGCGGCTTGTGGCTGAGATCGAGCTCGAGCGGCTTGGCGACCGGCGCCAGCACCTTGGTGATCTCGCCGGCCATGATGCGCGAGACGTCTTCGCCGGTCACATCCTTGCCGTAACGCTCCGAGGCGAGCGTGTCGGTGATGCGCATCGCCGTCTCGACCCCGAGGTCGGCCTGGATCAGCAGGTCTTCGAGATCCTGCAGCGTCGCCTCGTCGAGCTTGCGCTTGGTGAACAGGCTGGCGATCTGGCCGGTCAGTTGCGAGGAGGTGCGGGCAAGGCCGCGACGCAGCCGCTGGTACCAGGAAAGCTTCGGCTGCGAGGCGGGGGCGGTCTCCTTTGGACGCTTGTCCGAGGCGGCGAAGCCCTTGGGGAGGGCGGGGGCAGCGGCGAGACCTTCAGGCGGCTCTACCCCCTCTGCCCTGGCGGGCATCTCCCCCACAAGGGGGGAGAGGGGTGGGGCGCTCTCCTTGCCCGTCTCGATGCTTTCTACAGCGGCGATGTCGGAGCCTGCTTCGGGGTCTTCACGCGTGATTTCAGTCTCTGGCGCAGTTGTCTCCGGAGCGTCTTCCTTGGTCACCTCGGGCGTATCGGTGCGATCGTCCGTGTCCGTTTCTGCCTCCGCGGCGGCTCTGTTATCCGCGGTGGTCGCCCCAGTCTCCATCTGTTCTCCCCCCTTGTGGGGGAGATGTCCCGAAGGGACAGAGGGGGGTGTCGCGGGCTCAGTCTCGTCGTCAAACGCCGCCGCATGATCGGAAGGGGCCTCACCCCCCTCTGCCCTGCCGGGCATCTCCCTCACAAGGGGGGAGATCGCAGGTGGCGCGCTTTCGTCCTCCGCTGGAACGGTCTCATCTACGGCAGGACCAGCGCTCTCCGGGCTTTCTTCGCTTGCAATTTCAGGCGTTGGCGTGGCTGGCTCAGGGGGAATAGCAAGACCCTGAGCGCCGGGTCTGGCCTCCTCCGTCGCGGCCCTGTCCTCGTTCGAGGCCGCGCGGTCATCCTCGGCGGGTGCCGCGCCCACCCCCTCTCCCCCCTCGTGGGGGAGATGTCCCGCAGGGACAGAGGGGGTTTTCGCGGTCTCATCGGCAACCGGCGTTTCCGCCACCACCTCCGGCGGCGGCACGGGTTTCTCTTCGACGGTGTCCTTGCCGAAGGAGAAGATCTTCTTGATGAAACCAATCGCCATGGGGAATGTCCGGTATCAGGCCGCAGCCATCTGTTGTCTGTGCATCGTCAGATGCTTGCCGTTGTGGCCGGTGATCGTGACCGTAACGAGCGAGCGCGGCGCAAGGCCGGCCGCATCGACGAGTGTGAAGTTTTCCGTGTGCGCCAGGCCGTTCATCTCGACAAGGATCGTCTGCTCGCTGCCGACCATGCGGTCGAGATGGGCGGCGTGAAGCGCGGCGCCTTTGGCGCGCAGTCGCGCGGCTCGCTCCTTGACGAGCGCCCGGTCGAGCTGCGGCATGCGGGCCGCCGGCGTGCCGGGGCGCGGACTATAGGGAAAGACGTGCAGATGGGCGATGCCGCAATCCTCGGCAAGCCGCGCGGCGTTCTCGAACATCTCTTCCGTTTCCGTCGGAAAGCCGGCGATCATGTCGGCGCCGAAGCTGATCTCGGGTCGCAGGCTGCGCACCTCGTCGCAGAAGGCGCGGGCGTCGGCGCTCGAATGGCGACGCTTCATCCGCTTCAGCATCAGGTCGTCGCCATGCTGCAGCGACAGATGCAGATGCGGCATGAAGCGCGGCTCGTCGGCGATCAGGTCGAGGAGATGCCGGTCCGCCTCGATGCTGTCGATCGACGAAAGGCGCAGGCGCAGGATGTCCGGAACCTGCTTCAGAAGGGTCCTGGCGAGAAGCCCGAGCGTCGGGGCTCCGGCCAGGTCGGCGCCGTAGCTTGTCGCATCGACGCCGGTCAGGACGATCTCGCGATAGCCGCTTTCAGTGAGCCGGCGTGCCTGGTCGACGACGGCGCCCATCGGCACGGAGCGGGAATTGCCGCGGCCATAGGGAATGATGCAGAAGGTGCAGCGATGGTCGCAGCCGTTCTGCACCTGGATGAAGGCGCGCACGTGCCCGTCGATGTGCTTGATCATCTGCGGCGCGGTGGCGCGCACGCTCATGATGTCGTTGACGCGCAGCTTCTCCTCGGCCGAGACGCCGAAGTCCGGCAGCGACCGATAGGAGGCGCTTTTCAGCTTCTCCTCGTTGCCAAGGACCGCGTCAACCTCGGCCATTTCGGCGAAAGTTTCCTTCTCGGTCTGGGCGGCGCAGCCGGTGACGATGATGCGGGCATGCGGATTGTCGCGCCGCGCGCGGCGGATCGCCTGGCGCGCCTGGCGCACGGCCTCGGCAGTGACGGCACAGGTGTTGACGAGGATGGCGTTGTTCAGCCCCGCCTTCTCGGCCTCCGCCCGCATCACTTCCGATTCATAAGTGTTGAGGCGGCAGCCGAAGGTGATGACCTCGACGCCGCTCAAAGCGCCCGCGCTCCGCTTTCGCCGGCGGTGACCTCGTCGCGTTGAAACGTGCCGGTGGCGGGATCGACGGTGCCCGACCATTCCCATTGCGCCGGTCCCGTCATGATGACGTGGTTGTCCCGTTCCCGCCATTCGATCGAGAGCGGCCCGCCCGGGACGTTGACGGTGACAGTGCGATCCGTCTGACCCGTCCGGACACCACTGACGGCGGCGGCACAGGCGGCCGAACCGCAGGCCAGCGTCAGCCCCGCGCCGCGCTCCCAGGTCCTCAGGTCCATCTCGTGGCGGGAGCGGACGCGGGCGATCGAAATGTTGGCGCGCTCGGGGAAGATCGGGTGGTTTTCGAGGAGTGGCCCGAAGCGATCGAGCTCGTGGCTCCACACGTCGTTCTCCACCCAGAAGATCGCATGCGGATTGCCCATCGAGGCAACCGAAGGCGAATGCAGCACCGGGTCGTCGATCGGACCGATCTGCAACTCGATGCGGCGCGTATCGTGGAATTCCTCGGCGAGCGGGATTTCGTTCCAATCGAAGCGCGGCAGCCCCATGTCGACCGAAATGGTGCCGTCGTCGTGCTCCTTGGCTTCGAGCAGGCCGGCGACCGTATGGAAGAGAAAGGTCTTTTTGCCGGTCTCCGCGGCAAGCGCCTGGACGACGCAGCGCGTGCCGTTGCCGCAGGCCTGGGCCATCGAGCCGTCGGAGTTGACGATGTCGATCCAGGCATCGGTGCCGGAGGCCTGCGGATCGTGGATCGCCATGATCTGGTCGAACTCGGTCGCCGGATCGGCATTGAGCGCGATCGCCGCTTCGGGCGTGACACGATCCTTCCGGCCGCGCATGTCGACGACCAGGATCTTGTTTCCAAGCCCGTTCATCCTGGCAAATTGCACGTGGTCGGTCATGTCGCGATTGTCCAAACCCGGCCCCCGAGCCGGGAGGCACCTTTCATTCGGGCTGTATATGGCGGAAAAGCCCGGAAATTACCAGTGCCGGTGTCGTTCCGCTCAGGAGGGGACGTCGAATACCTCGCCCGGCCGCAGCGGCCGGAATCGCTTTCGTTCGATGCCTGCCTCGTCCAATGCGGCCTCCAAGGCTCTAAGCGGCTCCTCAATGCCCTCGTCGGTCAGGCGGAAGGTTCCCCAATGGTGCCCCGCCACATGGTCGGCGCCGCAGGCGATCATGCCCATCACTGCCTCTTCTGGATTTTGGTGCTGGCTTTCCATGAACCAGCGCGGCTCGTAGCAGCCGAAGGGCAGGTTGGCGAGGCGGAAGGGGCCGTGCTTGTCGCGGGCGGCGCGATAGTTGATGCCGCCGTGGAAGCCGGTGTCGCCGATATGATAGATCCTGCCGGCCGGCGTCTCGATGACGAAGGCCGCCCAGAGCGCCATGCGACGGTCTCGCGTGCCCCGGGCCGACCAATGGTGACAGGGCTCCGCATGGATGACGATCCCGTCGCCCAATTCGATTCGATCGCCCCAATCGACCACGGATATCTCTGCGTTCGCTGCGGCGCGGCGGATGATCGTGTCGTTGCCGAGCGGCGTCACGACATGCGGCGCATGTTCGGCATTGAGCGTGCTCAGCGTGTCGAGATCGAGATGGTCGTAGTGATTATGGGTGACGAGCACGACGTCGATTGGCGGCAGGTCGTCCATGTGGATACCGGGTGCGTTGCGGCGTTGCGGTCCGGCGAAGGCGAAGGGACTCGCCCGGTGCGACCAGACCGGGTCCGTGAGGATGTTGATGCCCGCCACCTGAATCAGAAGCGTTGCGTGACCGACCATGGTCACCCGCAGACGGTCTCCGTCGACGCTGAGTTCAGGCCGTACCTCGAGGAAGGGGCTGTCGTAGCGCCCGGGCCATCGCACGCGTTTGCCGCCGAACTGCCAGCGCAGCAGGTGCGCGAGGCCGCGCGGTGCCATGCCGCCGGGATTGAAAAAGCGAACGCCGTCGAAATGGTCCGAAACGGGTCCGTTGTAATAGCGGTTGCCGCCTTTGCTCATCGTCGCCCCAAGCCGTCGAACGCCTCTCTTGTGCGAGAAAGATAGGCACTGCCACGCCCGATCACAGGGTCAGGTCGATATCGGTTAAGAATTTCTTGAGAATGGCAACTCGATTGCTATCATGCCCGGATGCTGGTCCGATTCGACAAACAGGAGCGCCTCTACAAGGCAATCAAGCTCGTCCGTCCGGTGCATCTCAACGTCAGCAGGACGATCGAGAAGATGCTCGAGGGCGCCGGGATCACCATTGCCGAGCGCGCCGTGCTGGAACTCATCTGCGAGGCGCCGTTGACGGTGCCGGAGGCCGCCAGGCGGCTGTCGATGAAGCGCCAGTTCGTGCAGCGCATCGCCGCCGGCCTGATCGGCAAGGGCTTGATCGAGAAAAAGCCCAATCCGGAGCACCGGCGGGCCTATTTCTGCGCGCCGAGCCCAGCCGGCCGGGATCTCTTCGATGCCGTCCATCGGCGCGAACTCGAAATGCTGCATGCGGTGCTCGGCGATATCAACCAGACCGAGGTGGTCGTGGCGCTGCGAGTCTTGGCGCGGATCGATACCGCCTTCGCGGTGCTTGCCCGGCAGGCGGGCGAGGCGCAGGATGGCCCGTGACGCGGGTCGCCAAGGCTCCTAAGCCGGGCCATTGCCCCAGGTGCTGCCTCCTAACTTGACTTTTCGGTCGCTTTCCTGTTTATCGCGGCAAATTCCTTCGCAAGTGATGACTTCGAAGCCGCCGACCAGGCCCCGCAAAGGTATAAAGAGAGCCCGGAGGTCAACACCCGACAGCGCGTTGCGCCCTCGGGTGGTTTTTGGCTTTGCGCCTTGTTTTCCGCGCGAAGGAACCCACGTTTCCGGCTGAGCCATTGGCGCAACCGGAAACCAGAAGGAAGAGCGAATGTTCGAGAGCCTCCAGGACCGTCTTGGTTCCATATTGAATGGACTGACCGGCCGCGGCGCCCTGTCGGAAGCTGACGTTTCCGCGGCGCTTCGGGAGGTCCGCCGTGCGCTGCTCGAAGCCGACGTCGCGCTCGACGTCGTGCGCTCCTTCACCGAAAAGGTTCGCGAGAAGGCGGTCGGCGCCGAAATCCTGAAATCGATCAAGCCCGGCCAGATGGTCGTCAAGATCGTCCACGACGAGCTTATCGCCATGCTCGGCTCCGAGGGCGTGACGATCGATCTCAATGCCCCGGCTCCCGTCGTCGTGATGATGGTCGGCCTGCAGGGCTCGGGCAAGACGACGACCACCGGCAAGATCGCCAAGCGGCTGACGACCAGGGACAAGAAAAAGGTCCTGATGGCCTCGCTCGACACACGTCGGCCGGCCGCGCAGGAGCAATTGCGCCAGCTTGGCGTCCAGACCGGTGTCGACACTCTGCCGATCATCGCCGGCCAGTCGCCGACCGACATTGCCGCGCGCGCCGTGCAGGCGGCGAAGCTCGGCGGCCATGACGTCGTCATCCTCGACACCGCCGGCCGCACCCATATCGACGAGCCGCTGATGATCGAGATGGCGGAGATCAAGCGGAAGTCCAATCCGCACGAGATCCTGCTCGTCGCCGATGCGCTGACCGGCCAGGACGCCGTCAACCTCGCCCGCAGCTTCGACGATCGCGTCGGCATTACCGGTCTGGTGCTGACCCGCATGGACGGCGACGGCCGTGGCGGTGCGGCGCTGTCGATGCGCGCCGTTACCGGCAAGCCGATCAAGCTGATCGGCGTCGGCGAAAAGATGGACGAGCTCGAGGAGTTCCATCCGCGCCGCGTCGCCGACCGCATCCTCGGCATGGGCGATATCATCTCGCTGGTCGAGAAGGCGGCGGAGAACATCGACGCCGAAAAGGCGGCCGCCATGGCCGCCAAGATGGCGAAGGGCAAGTTCGACCTGAACGACCTCGCCGACCAGTTGGGCCAGATGCAGAAGATGGGCGGCATGGGCGGCATCATGGGACTGATGCCGGGCATGGCCGGCATGAAGGACAAGATGGCCGCCGCCGGCCTCGACGACAGGCTGTTCAAGCGGCAGCTCGCCATCATCTCGTCGATGACCAAGGCGGAGCGCGCCAATCCGGATCTGCTCAAGCATTCGCGCAAGAAGCGCATCGCCAGCGGCTCCGGCACCGACGCGGCCGACATCAACAAGCTGCTGAAGATGCACCGCCAGATGGCCGACATGATGAAGATGATGGGCGGCAAGGGCAAAGGCGGCATGATGAAGCAGATGATGGGCGGCCTGGCCAACAAGATGGGCCTCGGGGGAATGGGCGGCGGCATGCCGGACTTGTCGAAGATGGACCCGAAACAGCTCGAAGCGCTGCAGAAGCAGGCGGAAGCCGCCGGTCTCGGCAAGCCGGGCGGCCTTCCGGGCCTCGGCGGTGGCGGTTTGCCTGGAGGCGGTCTGCCCGGCCTCGGTGGCGGTTTCCCGGGCCTTCCCGGCCTCCCCAAGAAGAAGTGAGGATCGCGACGAATGCTTGATCCCGAGATCAAAGAAGAATTGGCGGGCTATCGGCAGTCGATCGACAACATCGATGCCGCGCTCGTCCACATGCTGGCCGAACGGTTCCGCTGCACCCAGGCGGTCGGCGTTCTCAAAGCCAAGCACAAGCTGCCGCCGGCCGATCCGGCGCGCGAAGAATACCAGATCGAACGCCTTCGCCACCTGGCCAAGGATGCCAATCTGGATCCGGATTTCGCCGAGAAGTTCCTGAACTTCATCATCAAGGAAGTCATCCGGCATCATGAAGCCATCGCCGCCGATCGCTCGCAGCCCGCGGGCAGCGCCGGCACCACCCGTTCCGCTTGAACGAAGCGGTCAAGAAAGCCTGCAAGGAGTAACTGAAATGGCACTGAAAATTCGTCTCGCCCGTGGCGGTTCCAAGAAGCGTCCCTACTACCAGATCGTCGTTGCCGATGCGCGCAGCCCGCGTGACGGCCGCTTCCTCGAGAAGATCGGTTCCTGGAACCCGATGCTCGGCAAGGACGACGAGAAGCGCATCGAGCTGAATGCCGAGCGCGTCAGCCACTGGATCGCCCAGGGCGCCCAGCCGACCGACCGCGTCCTGCGCTTCCTCGACCAGGCCGGCCTTGCCAAGCGCCCGGCTCGCAGCAACCCGACCAAGGCACAGCCCGGCAAGAAGGCACAGGAACGTGCCGCTGAAGCCAAGCAGAAGGCTGAAGACGCAGCCGCTGCCGCGGCGGAAACTGCCGCGGAATAAGAACCGTCAAAACGGTGTGGCAAACGGGTGGCATTTTCATGCCGCCCGTTTTGCTTTATGTGCACCTTCAAAGAATTGGAGCAGGATCGGGCGCGCGGAAGCACCCGCTCAGCTGGATGCCGAAATGACGAAGCTCGAAAACCCTATCCTGATGGCGACGATCGGCGCGGCGCAAGGCCTGCGCGGCGAAGTGCGGGTAAAATCCTTTACGGACGATCCGACAGCGCTCGGCGATTACGGCAATCTGCACAGCGACGACGGCCGCGTCTTCGAGGTGCTGGAAATCCGTGAGGCGAAGAACGTCGTCATCGTCCGTTTTCGCGGCATCAACGACCGCACGGCGGCCGAAGCGCTGAACGGCCTCGAGCTGTTCATCGAGCGCGACAACCTCCCCGACGACGATCTCGACGAGGAGGAATTCTTCTATGCGGATCTCGAAGGCCTCGAAGCGGTCGACGGCACGGGCAAGAGCTACGGCTCAGTGACGGGCGTGTTCGACTTCGGCGCGGGGGATCTCCTCGAGCTGAAGGGGCCTGGCCGCCGGCCGGTGCTGATCCCGTTCACCGAATGGTCGGTGCTGGAAATCGATCTCGAGGCCGGCAAGCTGCTGGTCGATCCGGTCGCCGCAGGCCTCGTCGACGACAAGGACGAGAGCCTGGACAAGCAATTCCCGACGAAGCGCAAGTGAGCCGCAGGCGATGCCCTTTCGCGCGACGGTCCTGACGCTTTACCCGGAGATGTTCCCGGGCCATCTCGGCGTGTCGCTGGCCGGCAAGGCGCTGGAGCGCGGCCAATGGTCGATCGAGGCCGTGCAGATCCGCGATTTCGCCGAGGACAAGCACCGCACCGTCGACGATACGCCGGCCGGCGGCGGTGCCGGCATGGTGCTGAAGCCGGATGTGCTCGCCCGTGCTATCGACCACGTCTCGGCAAATGAGGACCGGCCCCGCCTGCTGATGAGCCCGCGCGGCCGGCCGCTGACGCAGGCCCGCGTGCGCGAGCTCGCCGCCGGCCCCGGCATCGTCATCGTCTGCGGGCGCTTCGAAGGCGTCGACCAGCGGGTGATCGACACACGTAATCTCGAAGAGGTCTCGATCGGCGACTACATCCTTTCCGGCGGCGAGCCGGCGGCGCTCGTCGTGCTCGACGCGATTGTCCGTATCCTGCCGGGTGTGATGGGCAACGAATTGTCCGGCCTGCACGAGAGCTTCGAGGGCGGGCTGCTCGAACACCCGCATTACACGCGGCCGCAGCTCTTCGAGGGCCAAGAGATCCCGGCGGTATTGACCTCCGGCAATCACGGTGCCGTCGCCAAATGGCGCGAGGCCGAAGCGCGGCGGCTGACGGCGGAGCGCCGCCCCGATCTGCTGGAGCATAATCAGGATTTGAAGCGTGATCCGGCTCAGCCGGTGAAGAAGTAATAGGCGGCGAGCAGCAGGCCGACGGCGACGACGATCGAGCGAATGACCGCCTGCGGAACGCGTCGCGCGGCCCAGACGCCGCAATAGCCGCCAAGTGCCGCACCCGGCACCATGATCGTCGCATGCAGCCAGGAAACGACGCCGCCCGCCGCGAAGACGAGAATGGCGATCAGCGCGATGACGATCGAGATGAAGTTCTTCAGCGCATTCAAGCGGTGGTAGCTGCCGCCGGTCGCAAGCCCGAGCACCGCCAGCATCATGATGCCCATGCCGGCGCCGAAGAAGCCGCCGTAGACGGAGGTCGCCATCTGGCTCGCGGCGCCGAGCGGGCCGATCCGGTGCTCGTCGCTGCGAGCCTTCGGCTTCAGGAGAGGGCCCGCGGCGAAGATCGCCGTCGCGGCGATCAGCAGCCAGGGCACCATGGCGCGGAACGACGGGTTGGAGAGCGAAAGCAGGAGAAGCGCGCCCGCGAGCCCGCCGATCGCCGATATGACGCCGAGGAGGATGGCGTTCCTGCGGTCGGCGCGGATCTCCTTGGCATAGGCGAGCGCCGAGGTGATGTAGCCGGGAAACTGGACGATCGAGGACGTGGCGTTGGCGACGATCGGCGGCACGCCGCCAAGCGTCATCGCCCCGAAGGTGAGAAACGTGCCGCCGCCGGCAATGGCATTGACGGCGCCGGACAGGAATCCCGCAACAAAAAGCAACAACGCCTGGAAAATAGTCATGGCCGTCCTCGTATCCGCGTGGCTTCGGGATAACGGCTGGAGCAATCGTCCGCAAGCCCGCGGCAGGTTGGACCCCTCCCAACCTCTTCCCGCTACAGCGCCGCGCGTCTTATCAGACGCGCAAAGGACGCTGTAGCACTTTGAATTGCTGCATGTTTTTGTCCCTAAATCGGCTACGATTTAGGGAAACATGCAGTAGCCGCCACAAGGCGAAGGGGTTGGGGAGGGGGTTTACGAGGGGAATACGGAATCTACCGCCTCTCAGCCCTTCTCAGCCGCCGCTCGAGTCCCCGGAGCGCCAGCGACAGGCCGATCGTCAGGATCAGATAGACATAGGCGACGATCGAATAGGTCTCGAAGAAGCGAAACGAGCCGGAGGCGTAGACCTTGCCCATCTGCGTGATATCGGCGACGCCGAGCACCGAGACGAGCGAGGAATCCTTGACCATCGCCACGAAGTCGTTGCCGAGCGGCGGCAGGATGACGCGGATCGCCTGCGGAAAAACGACGAGGCGAAAGCGCTGGTAGCGCGTCAGCCCCAGCGCCTTGGCGGCCTCCACCTGCCCCTTGTCTACCGACTGGATGCCGGCGCGGAACACCTCGGCGATGAAGGCGGAATATCCGATCATCAGGGCAATGATCGCCCGCCACATCAGCGAGATGTCACGCACGACGAGCGGCTCCATAAAGCCCCAGGTAATCAGCGGCGTCGCCAGGAAGTTCACGGTCACGACCAGCGCCGGCGCACCGACGAAGGCAATGTAGAAGAGCAGCACGAGGATCGGCACGCCGCGGATGACCTCGGTGTAGAAGCGCGCCACCTGGCGCAGTGCCGCGCGCTCCGAAAGCGCCATCAGCGCGACGCCAAGGCCGAGCACGGTGGCCAGCGCGAAGCCGACCAGCGTCACGAAGACGGTGACGCCGAGGCCCTTGAGGACAACGGTGAAGACCTGGGTGAAGATTTCGTTGGTGACGATGACCGCGGCGAGCGCCACGGCGATGACGAGAAGGGCGACCAGCCACCAGGGATAGTCGCCCTTCTCGGAAGTGTCGGATGATTGCACCGGCGCCATTGTAGGGTCAGGACCTGGCGATCAGCCGCCCATCTTGTAGTCGAGGAACCATTTCTTGTTGAGCGCGTCGAAGGTGCCGTCGTCCTTCAGCGCCTTGATGGCGGCGTTGACCGGCGCCACGAGGTCGGATCCCTTCGGGAAGATGAAGCCGAAGTCCTCGGTGCCGAGCGGCTCGCCGACGACCTTGAGCTTGCCTTCGGAGGCATCGACATAGCCCTTGGCGGCGACGCTGTCGGTCAGCACCAGATCGACGTCGCCGGCCTTCAGCGCCTGCACCGTGGCTCCGAAGGTCTCGAACAGCTTGATGCGCGGGTTCTGCTCGTTGCCGTCGAGGATTTCGTAGACTGCCGTGTAGAAGGGCGAGGTGCCGGGCTGAGCGCCGACAAGCCCGTCTTCGACCGCCGCGAAGCTCTTGGCATCCTTGAAACGCGTCTCGTCGGCCCGCACCAGCATGAACTGCTGCGAGCGCATATAGGGATCGGAGAAGTCGACCTTCTCCTTGCGGTCATCCTTGATCGTGATGCCGGTCATGCCGATCTGATACTGTCCATCGGAAACCGACTGGATCATCGCATCCCAGCTGGTGTTCTGGTACTCCACCTGGAAGTTCAGCCGCTTGGCGATCTCGTTCATCGCGTCATATTCCCAGCCAACCGCCTGACCGGACTTCGGGTCGACGAACTGCAGCGGCGGATAGGCATTCTCGGTGACGACGACCACCGTCTTGCCGCCGAGGTCCGGCAGGTCGCTCGCGGCTGCGGGCGCGGAAAATGCGAAGGGAACAGCGAGGGCAGCGGCGATGCCCGCGAGCACGTGGCGGCGGATTGTCATTGGAGGAGCTCCCGAAAATAGTGGCGACCGAAAATGTCACGAATTTCGTCGGGAAGACAAGCAGATAGTACTAAAAAAGAAAGGCGGCCAAGAGGCCGCCTTTCCGTAAATCCGAGGATTTGAAATCTTATTCCGCGGCGGCTTCCGCTGCCTTTGCTTCGGCGGCTGCCTTTTCGGCGGCCTCGGCGGCTGCCTTCTCGGCGGCGAGTGCCTGGGCGGCGGCAATCTTCTCAGCCTCGATGCGTGCCTTCTCCTCGGCAACGGCCTGGCGCTCGGCTTCGTTCAGCTTGCGGGCGCGCGTGCCGGTGTTCTCGACGATACGAGCCGACTTGCCGCGACGGTCGCGCAGGTAGTAGAGCTTGGCGCGACGAACCTTACCACGGCGAACCACTTCGACGCTTTCGACGAGCGGCGAGTAAACCGGGAATACGCGCTCGACGCCTTCGCCGTAGGAGATCTTGCGGACGGTGAAGCTCTCGTTGAGGCCGCCGCCGGAACGGGCGATGCAGACGCCTTCGTAAGCCTGGACGCGGGTACGGCTGCCTTCGACAACGCGGACGTTGACGCGGACGGTGTCGCCGGCGGAGAAATTGGGAAGGGTGCGCTTGGCGGCGATCTTGGCGGCCTGTTCGGCTTCCAGCTGCTCAATGATGTTCATCGGTTTAACCTTTGCTTTCTTCTGAAACAGCCAGAGCGCTCTCGGCCGGCCCGTCGGTTTCCTTCGGGCCTTGCCTTTCCAGGCAGGAGCGGTTTCACCATTCTTTGTTGGTGGTCGACGGGCAACAACCCGAACCGGGGCGGCACATACACCAAACGAGGCGGCTTGTCATCCCCGATCGCGGTTTTTCTCGACCGATCACCCGCGCCGGCGGACATTCCATTCGGAATCTCAGAATTCGCGGAACGGTATGGCGGGAGCGCGAGCGCCTTTTCAGACTCCCAAGTGCCCCTCGAATAGAAGCCCTATCTATCCAACCGCCATCACCGGCCCCGAACCGCCAGACGGTCGTCCGCTTCA
The DNA here is from genome assembly GCF_001461695.1 of Sinorhizobium fredii USDA 205. Classification (GTDB taxonomy): domain Bacteria; phylum Pseudomonadota; class Alphaproteobacteria; order Rhizobiales; family Rhizobiaceae; genus Sinorhizobium; species Sinorhizobium fredii. The sequence continues at coordinate 57,380 of NZ_AUTC01000099.1, forward strand.
CTTCGCTGTCCTCAAGCGCCCTTGTGACCGGGACCTCATAGGTCGCAAGCGCCGTCAGCCGCTGGCGCGGGCAATAGGCCCGCCCCGGATCGCCGACGAGCACCGAGGCGTCGGCACGCGCGAGCGCGTCGAACCATGGCTGAAGCAGATCGGCAAAGCCCTTGTCATAGAAGACGTCACCGGCGAGATAGACGTCGGCGGCGCGCTCGCGGCCGATGATGTCCTCGCCGAGGAAGCCGACCGGAACGTCATTCAGTTCCGCATTGAGGCGCACGGCAGTTTCGGCCCACGGATCGATATCCACGGCGAGAACCTCTGCAGCGCCGGCCAGCATGGCGGCAATGGCGACGAGACCGGAGCCGGAGGCGAAATCGACGACGCGGCGGCCACGCACTGTTTCCGGATGATCGAGAACATAGCGGGCGAGGCCCTGACCGCCGGCCCAGGCGAAGGCCCAGAAGGGCGGCGGCAGGCCGATCGCCTCCAGTTCCTCCTCGGTCTTCAGCCACAGATCATGCGCCTCGCTCGCCAAGTACAGCCGGACTTCCGGCACGTGTGGCGGCGAGAGGATGCCGGTATTGGCGCGGATGAAGCTTTCCGGATCGGTTTTCAAGACTGGAGGCTCAGGGCGTGATCCGAAAGGTTACTTCGGCGGATTGTCGAGCCCGCCCATGCGGCAGACCTCGATCCACTCCTCCTCGGTCACCGGCTGGACCGAAAGGCGCATCGAGGTCACCAGCGACATCTTGGCGAGCTTGGGGTTTTCCTTGATCTCCTTCAGGGAGACCGGGCGCGGCATGTCCGTGACGGCGCGGATATCGACGCAGTCCCAGCGGGCGTCACCCTCGGCCGTCGAATCCGGATGCGACAGGGCGCAGACCTCGGTGATGCCGACGATGTCCAGGCCTTCGTTGGAATGGTAGAAGAAGCCCTTGTCGCCGATCTTCATCGCCCGCATGTTGTTGCGGGCGAGATAGTTGCGCACGCCGGTCCATTCGGTGCCCTTGGCGCCGGCGTCCTTCTGCATCTGCCAGGACCATTTATTCGGTTCGGATTTGTAGAGCCAGTGCGCCATCGCCCCCTCACGCCTCCGGATTGTTGAAGACCCAGTTGTAGGCCTTGATCTCGACATTGGCGAACAGGCCCGCCTTTGCATAGGGGTCGGCTTCGGCGATCGCCTTCGCATCGTCGATCGTCTCGGCCTTGACGATCACCAGGCTGCCGGTCGGCTTGCCGTCATCGCCGAGAAAGGGACCGGCAATCTTCAGGATGCCGTTGGCGTTGAGGTCGTTGAGATAGGCGAGGTGGTCGGGCCGCGTATCGAGCCGGAGCTGCAGGGCGCCCGGCTTGTCCGTGCAGATGAGTGCGAAGAGCATGGTTCCTCCTGAAGAATTTATTGCTGGGTGGCGATCATTCCTGGGTGATCGGCCGCGACATCAGCTGTTCGAGAGCGGTGCGGACGTCGAGCTTGCCGTCGATGATGGCGGCGACGGCCTCGGTGATCGGCATCTCGATGCCGAGATCCCCGGCCACCCGCGCCGCCACCGACGCGGCGAAGGCGCCTTCGACAAGCTCGCCGCCGCGCCCGTCGGCGCGGCCGTTCTTTCCAAGCGCAATGCCGAAGCGCAGGTTGCGAGACTGGTGGCTGGTCGCCGTCAGCACTAGGTCGCCGAGCCCCGACAGGCCGCGCACCGTATCGGCTTCGCCGCCTCTCGCGGCGATGAAACGCGACATTTCCGCAAGCCCGCGCGAGATCAGCGCTGCACGGGCCGAGTCGCCGAGACCCGCGCCTTCAACGATGCCGCAGGCGATCGCCAGCACATTCTTCAGTGCGCCGCCGAGCTGAACGCCGATGCGGTCAGTCGACGGGTAGAGGCGGAAGGTCGGTCCGGAGAGCGCCTCGGCCAGTTGCGTTGCAACGGCCATGTCGGGCGCGGCGACGACCATCGCGGTCGGCAGGCCCTTGGCGATGTCGGCGGCAAAACCAGGTCCGGAGAGAACGCCGATCCGGTGGCCAGGCAATTCCTCCCCAAGCAGTTCGGTCAGGAGCCGGCCGGTCGATTGTTCCATCCCCTTGGCGCAGGTGACGATCGTCGCATCGGCGCCGATCGCTGCGCCGTATTGCTGCGCCGCCGCCCGGTGCTCCTGCGACGGCATGGCGAAAAGCACGATATCGGCTCCGCCGAGCGCGGCGGGCTCGGAGGAAAAGGCAAGACCGGCCGGAAGCGCGATGCCGGGCAAGGCCCTTTCGTTGCGGCCGGTCAGGCGGCATTCTGCCGCCACTTCCTCGCGCCGCGACAGCAGCGTCACATTCGCACTGGCACTTGCCGCCGCCACCGCCGCAAGCGCCGTTCCGAAGGCGCCCGCACCGACGACGACGATCTTGGGGGCGATCGTTGGATTATCACTCATCTTCTGTCCGTCATGCCTTGGCGCCGCGCTTGCCGGAGCCGATCAATGCCTGTGCCCGGGTGTCGAGCGGCCAGCGGGAACGCGGTGGGACATCGAGCCCGTCGGCCGGCAGGCCTGCCGCCAGCCGTTCGGCGCCTGCCCAGGCGATCATTGCCGCATTGTCGGTGCAAAGCTCAAGCGGCGGTGCAATGAACCGGAAACCGTGCGCGTCGCAGAGCGCCTGCAGCGTCGCCCGCAGCGTCTGGTTGGCGGCTACGCCTCCGGCAACGACAAGCGCCGGCTGATCGACCGACGCATAGTCCGCCTTGAACCGCTTCAGCCCGCGGCCGACGCGATCCTTCAGCGTCCGCGCGATGGCGCGCTGGAACGAGGCGCAGATGTCGGCGATATCCTGTTCCTTGACCGGTTCCAGCGATTGCGCCGCCTGCCGCACCGCCGTCTTCAGCCCGGAGAAGGAGAAGTCGAGCCGGGCATCGCCGACGAGCGGCCGCGGGAAGTCGAAGCGTTCGGGATTGCCCGTTCGGGCCGCTCGCTCCACGGCCGGACCGCCCGGATAGGGCAGGCCGAGCAACTTCGCCGTCTTGTCGAAGGCCTCGCCGAGCGCGTCGTCGATCGTCGTGCCCCAGCGCTCGTAGTCGCCGACGCCCTTGACCAGGATCAGCTGCGTGTGGCCGCCCGAGACGAGCAGCATCAGATAGGGAAAGGAGAGCCCGTCGGTCAGCCGCGCCGTCAGCGCATGGCCTTCGAGATGGTTGACCGCATAGAGCGGCTTGCCGGTCGCCCGGGCGATCGCCTTGCCGGTCATCAGGCCGACGATCAGTCCGCCGATCAGCCCGGGACCGCTCGTCGCGGCGATCGCGTCGATCTCCTCAAGCGTGACACCGGCGCGCAGCAGCGCTTCCTCGATCAGCGTATCGAGCGCCTCGACATGGGCGCGCGCGGCAATCTCGGGCACGACGCCGCCGTAGGCGCTGTGCTCTTCGAGCTGGCTCAGTACCACGTCGCCGAGGATCCGACCGGCCCCTTCTTCATCGCGCAGCACGACGGAAGCCGCGGTTTCATCGCAGCTTGTCTCAATGCCGAGGATGCGCAAAGGCGGGGACATGACGTGGTATACTCAAAGATTGCGGACACCCAGAAAGCTGGGTACACGGAACTTGTACAGCGCCGCGCGTCTCTCAGACGCACAAAGGACGCTGTAACGCTTTGAAGTGCTGCATGGTTTTTCCTTAAACCCGTTCCGATTTAAGGAACCATGCAGTAACAACGGATGGTCAAGGATGCAAACAAAACCTTTCCGCATCGGCACGCGCGGCAGCCCGCTGGCGCTCGCCCAGGCCCATGAGACGCGCGACCGCCTGGCCGCCGCCCATGGGCTGTCGCCGGAAATGTTCGAGGTCGTCGTGCTCTCGACGAAGGGCGACCGGATCACCGACCGGCCGCTCGCGGAGATCGGCGGCAAGGGCCTGTTCACCGAAGAGCTCGAGCAGCAGCTTCTTTCGGGCGGCCTCGACTTCGCCGTCCACTCTTCGAAGGACATGCCGACCAAGCTGCCCGACGGCCTGTTTCTCTCCGCCTTCCTGCCGCGCGAGGACATTCGCGACGCCTTCGTCGGCCGCACCGCACCGAGGCTCGTCGAACTGCCAGAGGGCGCCACCGTCGGCTCGTCGTCGCTGCGGCGCCAGGCGCTGATCCGCCGGCTGAGGCCCGACATCAACGTCATCACCTATCGCGGCCAGGTCGAAACACGGCTGCGCAAGCTCGCCGAAGGCCAAGTCGACGGCACGCTGCTTGCCTTTGCCGGGCTGAAACGGCTCGGCATGACCGACGTGCCGACCGAACTGCTCGACCCCAAGGAATTTCCGCCGGCGCCGGCCCAGGGTGCGATCTGCATCGAAAGCCGCGTCGGCGACGAACGCGTCAACGCACTGCTCGCCGCCATCGACGACCCGCGCACCCATGAGGCGGTCGCCTGCGAGCGCGGCTTCCTGGCAACGCTCGACGGCTCCTGCCGCACGCCGATTGCCGGCTATGCCCAGTCGGACGGCACGCATATCCGCTTCTCGGGGATGATCCTGACGCCCGACGGCACCACCTCGCATCGTGTCGAAATCGACGGCAAGGCGGCGGATGCGACGGAGCTTGGGCGCAGGGCCGGTGAGGAGATCCGCGTCAAGGCCGGACCGGGGTTCTTTTCGAGCTGGACCTGAGCGATGCACGTGCTCGTCACCCGCCCGCAACCGGCAGCCGACAGAACGGCGCTGAAGCTTGAAGCGATGGGGCACCAGCCGGTCGTCCTGCCTTTGATGCAGGCGCAGCATTTTGTCGCCGCAGTGCGCGCCGGCTTCGAGCGGCCTCATGACGCGATTGCCGTGACCAGCGCCGAGGCCGTCCGTGTTCTGGCCGGGCTCGGTCCCGATCTTCAGGCGCATCTCGCGACACCGCTTTTCGCCGTCGGCGCTGCGACGGCGCGCGTCGCCGCCGATCTCGGCTTCAAGGATATCCGCGTCGGGGCCGGAACGGGCGAAGCGCTTGCGGAGACAGTTGCGGGCTTCCTCGAACCGGAGACGGGATCACTGCTTTATTTCGCCGGCTTACCGCGCGCCGACGGTTTCGAGCACGCGCTCCGTGAGCGGGCGATCGATCACGTCACCGTCGAGTGCTACCGGATGGTCGCGATCGACCACGCGCCGGAAACGCTGCCCGCTCTCGTTCAGTCCGGCCCGTTCGACGCGGTGCTGCTCTATTCGCGCGAGACGGCTCGGCGTCTTGTCGCGCTCATCGGCGAAAGCGGCCTTGATTGCGCCGGCTTTTCCGCACGTTACCTTTGCCTGAGCGCGTCCGTCAAAGACGTGCTGCCCACCAGCGCTGCAGCCGACGTTGCAGCGGCACCCGACGAGGATCGCCTGTTGGGCCTCCTTTGAGACGGGATCAGCAAAGACGACGCCGATTTTCCGCTGACGTCCGGGGCATCGGCGAGGTCATCTAAGGCAAATGCCTCAAAAACGAGGTGCAGGGACTTTCCCTGTCGAGCTTCCCTGACTAGGTTTGGCTTTAAGAGCCCGACGAACGTTAAAGAGGTCAACATGGTATCGGAAAAGCGGCCGCGCCGCTCGCAACCGGAAAAGGAACCGCTGACGATCGACCTCGAGGCGGAAAGAACCGTCACCGAAGAGGCGGAGGCGATCGCCAGTCAGGAGCCGGTGACCGATGAGCCGGCGGAGATTTCAGCGACAGCAGTGCCGGACACCACGGACGCGGTCGCGAGCGACGCCGAAATGGATGGCGCCAAGCCGGACACGGCCGACAAGGACGGCGGCGAGAAAGCGGAGACGGAAGACGAGCGCGCCGACGCCGCCGCCGCCGCTTTCGACGAGGAGCCTCCACATCTGGGCAACGCGACACCCGAGCCCAAGGCTAAGAAGGCGACGAGCGCCGGGGCACTTGCCGCCGGCATCCTCGGCGGTCTCATCGCGCTTCTCGGCGCCGGCGTGCTGCAATATGCCGGCTACGTCCCGGCACCCGGGCCGGATCGCGCCAACGGATCGGTCGAACAGAACCTGGCGAGCGAAATCGAGGCGATCAAGGCCGAGCTTCAATCGCGCCCGACTGGCCCGGCAGCGGCGGTCGATATCGCTCCGTTGGAAGGCCGCCTTGCCGCACTGGAACAGGCGGCACAAGCGCCCGCTGGTGCGAACGCACCCGACGTCACGGCCCTCCAGGCCGAGGTCGCCAACCTGACCAAGGAAATTGCGGCATTGAAAACCGACCTCGCCGATGCCCGGCAGTCGGCGGATGCGGCCAAGGCCGAGCTTGCCGGCCGTATCGACCAGGCAGAGCAGAAGCTCAACGAGCCGGTCAACGACATCGAAATGGCCAAGGCCGTCGCCGTAACCGCATTGAAGACCGCAATCGATCGCGGCGGACCGTTCCTCGCCGAACTCGATGCGCTGCGCAGCATCGCCCCCGAGGACGCGGCGGTGAAGGAACTGGCCGAGGACGCTAAAACCGGCGTCGCGACGCGTACGGATCTGCGCAGCGCATTTCCGGCCACCGCCACGGCGATGCTGGACGCCCTTAATCAACCCGACCCGAATGAGGGCATCTTCGCCCGGCTCTATTCGAGCGCCATGTCCGGTATTCGCGTCCGCCCGGTCGGCAGTGTCGAGGGCGACACGCCGGAGGCGATGGTCGCCCGCATCGAGGACAAGCTCAACAACGGCGACCTCAAGGGCGCTTCGCTCGAATGGGAAAGCCTTCCCGACGTGGCAAAGGCCGCCGGCCAGGATTTCAAGGCGAAGCTCGACCGGCGCCTGCGCGTCGAGACCGCCATCGACGCGGCCGTGGCGGCGACCATGACGCGAAGCGGCACGCAAGGCTAAGAAAAGGAAGAAGACGACATGGTCCGGATACTGTTCTTCATCCTGCTCGTTCTCGCGCTCGCGCTCGGCTTTGCCTGGCTTGCGGATCGACCGGGAGAGCTGTCGCTGATCTGGCAGGGCCAGCTGATCGAGATGAGCCTGATGCGCGCCGCCACGATCCTGATTTCGCTCGTCGCCGCGATCCTGATCGTCGTCTGGCTGATCCGCACGCTCTGGCTGTCGCCGCACACCGTGACGCGCTACTTCCGCGCCCGCAAGCGCGACCGCGGCTATCAGGCGCTCTCGACCGGCCTGATCGCTGCCGGGGCCGGCGACGCAGTGCAGGCGCGCAAGATGGCGGCCCGGACCCGCGGCCTCATCAGCGCCGATCAGGAACCGCTCATCCATCTGCTCGAGGCCCAGACGGCGCTGATCGAAGGCAAGTATGACGACGCGCGCAAGAAATTCGAGGTGATGGCGGATGACCCGGAGACCCGCGAGCTCGGCTTGCGCGGGCTCTATCTCGAAGCCAAGCGGCTGGGCGCCAACGAGGCCGCCCGTCAATATGCCGAACGCGCTGCCGAAAAGGCGCCGCACCTGTCCTGGGCAACCTTGGCGACCCTCGACCAGCGCAGCCAGGCGGGTCAATGGGACGAAGCGATCCGTCTTCTCGACCAGAGCCGCACCGCCAACGTTCTCGACAAGAAGGAAGCGAACCGGAAGAAGGCCGTGCTGCTGACCGCCCGGGCGACGGGCAAGCTGGAGGCCGATCCGAAAGCCGCCCGGGATGACGCGCTCGCCGCCTTGAAGCTCGACGATCGGTTGGTGCCGGCAGCCCTCGCCGCCGCCAAGGCGCTGTTTCGCGAGGACAACCTGCGCAAGGGCGCTTCGATTCTCGAAAAGATGTGGAAGCACGATCCCCACCCGGAACTGGCTCGGCTCTATGTCCGCGCCCGCGGCGGCGATTCCGCCGTCGACCGACTGAAGCGCGCCAAGAGGCTCGAAACGCTGCGCGGCAACAATGCCGTCAGCTTGGCAACCGTCGCCGAGGCAGCGCTCGAGGCGCGCGAGTTGGCACTCGCCCGAACCAAGGCGGAAGCCGCCGCGCGGCTGGCGCCGAGCGAGAGCATCTTCCTGCTCATCGCCGACATCGAGGAGGCCGATACCGGCGACGAGGGCCGCATCCGCCATTGGATGGCGCAGGCGCTCAGAAGCCCGCGCGATCCGGCCTGGACGGCCGATGGCGTCACCTCGCCAACCTGGCTGCCGGTGTCGCCGGTCAGCGGCAGGCTCGATGCCTTCGAATGGAAGGAGCCACCCTCGCCGCTTGCCGGCGCTACCGAAGAGGGTCGCGTCAGTGTCGACGGGCGATCCGCAGCCTGCCGCCGGTCGCGCCGGAGCAGCAGGTGTTGGTCCGGGAAGCGCCAGTGACGCCCAGAGCCGAAGAAAGCCGGCCCGTGCTGGAAGCGGAACGCCCAATCCCGACACCCACTCCGATAACCGTGCCGGAGCGGAAGGAAAGCGCCGCCCCGCCGCCCAAGAGCGAGGAGACCGTCGCAGAGGAAGAAGAGGCAGCGCCCTTCTTCGGGCGGCCACCGGACGATCCGGGTGTTCGCGACCGGGCGGTTGAGGACGGCAACAAGGCCAGCTTCCGGCTGTTCTGAATTCTGGTTTCACGGGGCTGTGGGCACAAGGCATGTTTGAACGGTTTCGAACGTTTCTCGAAGAACTGAAAGGTCCGGCGGCGCGGATCGACAAGGACGATCCGCGCATCGCCGTCATCGGGCTCTGCTTCCAGGTCATGGAGGCGGATGGCGCCATCCGTAGCTCGGAACGCCGCAAGATGCGCAAGCTCATCAAGGAGCACTACAAGCTCGACGATGCCGCCCTCAATGCGCTGGTCGCGGCCGGCGAAACCGCCGAGAGCGAGGCGATCGATTTCTATCGCTTCACCGCCGAGATCAAGCGCCGCCTCTCCGAAGAGCAGCGCGTCGAACTCGTCGGCATGCTGTGGGACATCGTCTATGCCGACGGCGCGCGCAGCGAAATGGAAGATCACGCAATCTGGCGGATTGCCGATCTCCTCGGCGTATCCGGACGCGACCGGGTCTTGAAACGACGGGAGGCAGCCGCCAAGATCGACATGGTTGAGGAGGAGAACGAGGCACAACAGGAAGGCTGACGATGCCGCCAGACGCCCGCGACGCCAAGAGACCGATCCTTATCGTCCTCCACCAGGAGCGGTCGAGCGCTGGTCGCGTCGGCCATATTCTCGAGCAGAAGGGCTTTTCACTCGATATCCGCCGCCCGGCGCTCGGCGACGAGTTGCCGTCGACGCTCGAGGGCCATTCGGGAACGATCGTCTTCGGCGGGCCGATGAGCGCCAACGACGAGGAGGAATTCGTCCGTCGCGAGATCGATTGGCTGTCAGTGCCGCTTCTCGAAAACAAGCCATATCTCGGCATCTGCCTCGGGGCCCAGATGCTCGCCCGCAATCTCGGCGGCAAGGTCGCCCCCCACCACGAGGGCATGACCGAAATCGGCTGGTACCCGCTTGAGGCCACCGAAGCCGGCAAGGCGCTGCTCGACTGGCCGGCTATGGTCTACCACTTCCACCGCGAAGGCTTCGATCTTCCGAAAGGCGCCGAGCTGCTGGCGACCGGCGACACCTATCCGAACCAGGCCTTCCGCTATGGCGAGAACGCCTGGGGCATCCAGTTTCACGGCGAACTGACGCGGGCGATGATGCATCGCTGGGTGGTGCACGGCGCCCACCGCTTCGTGCTGCCCGGCGCCCAGCTGGGCAAGGCGCATCTCGAGGGCCGGATGGTTCACGATCACCCGCTGCGGACCTGGATGGAGAGTTTTCTCGAACTGATCTTCTTGCGCGGCGGAGCGGCATGAACGTGAAAATGCCCCTCACCCTAACCCTCTCCCCGTTTTGACGGGGAGAGGGGACTGAGAGCGGCGCGGCATCGCCCCTTCTCCCCGTCAGAACGGGGAGAAGGTCGCGGCAGCGGGATGAGGGGCAATCTCTTCTCTATCCCGCCAAAATCACGCCGCCCGCTTCCCTTCCGGCACATCCAGTCTGTCGATCCGCCGCAATTGCGGAAAACCCGCCGCCCAGAGCAGCGATACCAGCAGCGTGCCGAGCCCGCCGAAGACGACGGCGAAGACGGCGCCGAAGCCGGATGCCATCGTGCCGGCGCGAAACTCGCCGAGCTCGTTGGAGGCGCCGACAAACACCGCGTTGACGGCATTCACCCGGCCGCGCAGCTCGTCCGGCGTCCAGAGCGCGATCAGGCTCTCGCGCACATAGACCGAGATCATGTCCGCCGCCCCCATGACGACGAGCGCCGCGATCGAAACCCAGGTGGTCGTCGAGATGCCAAAGACGATCGTCGCGAGACCGAACAGCGCGACGCCGATGAACATGTAGAGGCCTGCGCGGTTGCGGATCGGGTGGGCGGCGAGCCAGACGGCCATGCCGACGGCGCCGACACCCGGCGCGGCGCGCAACAGGCCCAGTCCCCACGGGCCGAGCACCAGTATGTCGCGCGCAAAGACCGGCATCAACGCAACCGCGCCGCCGAGCAGCACCGCGAAAAGGTCGAGCGAGATTGCCCCGACCTTCTCGGCCTTGATGTAGCGGAAACCGGCGGTGATTGTATGCCAGCTCTGCGCCGAGGCGGGCGAGCGCTGGGCAGGTTTCGGCACGGCGAGCACCATCAGTGCCGCTGCGGCGAAGAAACAGAGGCTCACCGTATAGGGCACCATCGGGCCGAAGCCGTAGATCAGCCCGCCCACCACCGGCCCGACGATCGTCGCCGTCTGCCAGGAGCTCGAGTTCCAGGCGATCGCATTCGGCAGATCCTCGGCCGGTACCAGATTGGGCGCCAGCGATTGCGCGGCCGGCGTCAGAAAGGCCCGCTCGATGCCGAAGACGACGAGGATGGCGTAGACCGGCCAGGGCGCGAACAAGCCGGTCACGGTGAGGATCAGCAGTGCCGCGGCGCAGAGCGTGCCGACGAGCATGCACACCCCCATGATGACGCGGCGGTTATAGCGATCCGCCACGCTGCCGGTGACGAGGATGAGGACAAGCGACGGCAGGAACTGGAAAAGGCCGATCAGGCCGAGTGCGAAAGGATCCCGCGTCAGGTCGTAGATCTGCCAGCCGACCGAGACCGACAGGATCTGCACGGCGAAATAGGCGAGGAAGCGCGAGAAGAAATAACGCCGATAACCCACATGCCGAAAAGCGGCAAAGCGATGTGCATTGTGGACGGCCGGCATGGCGGAAGCACTCTCCAAGGTAATAGCGGCCCCGCATCGTTAAACATGATGGCGCGGCGGTGAGCGTCGTACTTGCTCGTTTGGTTCGCAATGTCTACATGTCTGGCGACAAAGATTTGGAGACGGGCATGATTGCTGTCATCGGTACCTTGAATTTCATCATCAACATCGCGTGGTTCCTGATCATCGCGTCGGCGATCTTCTCCTGGCTCTATGCCTTCAACGTGATCAACGTGAACAACCAGGCGATCAACATGATCGGACGCTCGCTCTACCAGTTGACCGAGCCGCTCTACCGGCCGATTCGCCGTTTCCTGCCCGACATGGGCGGCGTCGATCTTTCGCCGCTGGTCGTCCTGGTGATCCTCTATTTCATCCAGCTCTTCCTGAACACGACGATCGCGCCGGCGCTGATCCGCTGAGGTCGTGCGCGCCGCGCTGACCAGCTTCGGCGACCACGCGCGCCTGACGGTGCGGCTGACGCCGAACGGCGGCCGTGACGCGATCGACGGTTTCGAAACCGCGGCGGACGGAGAAGAGCACCTGAAGGTCAGAGTGCGCGCCGTGCCGGAAAAGGGCAAAGCGAACGAGGCTTTGATCGCCCTCCTCGCCAAAGCGCTCGGCCTTGCAAGGAACCGTATAACCCTCGTTTCCGGCGATACGCAGCGCAAAAAAATCCTCCGGATCGACGCCGATCCGGAGGCTGTTCACAAGCGCCTCAGCGAACTCGTCGCCAAGTAGCTAGTTACTTCTTCGCCTTGGCGCGTTCGACCGCTTCGCGGATCAGCTGCTTGGCGACGCTCGCATCTTTCCAGCCGAAGATCTTCACCCATTTGCCGGGCTCCAGATCCTTGTAGTGCTCGAAGAAATGCTCGATCTGCTTCAAGGTGATTTCCGGCAGGTCGGTGTAATCGTGAACCTTGTCGTAGCGCTGGGTGAGGTGAGCCGACGGGACCGCAATGATCTTCTCGTCGTGGCCGGAGTTATCTTCCATCATCATCACGCCGATCGGGCGGACGTTGATGACGCAGCCCGGCACCAGCGGCCGGGTATTGCAGATCAGCACGTCGATCGGATCGCCGTCATCGGAAAGCGTGTGCGGGACGAAGCCGTAATTGCCCGGATAGGTCATCGGCGTGTAGAGGAAGCGGTCGACCACCAGCGTGCCGGCTTCCTTGTCCATCTCGTACTTGATCGGATGCCCGCCGACCGGGACTTCCACAATCACATTGACGTCTTCCGGTGGGTTTTTTCCGATGGAAATCGCGTCGATCCGCATGAGCACCTCCAGGGCCGTTGAAAAGTCGCCCGTCGGATAAAGGGAAACATGCCGCGATGCAACATGACTTTCGTCCGGTGGGCCGAAATGCTGTAGGCAGGCGGCACGGCCAAATATGGGCAGACCGGATTTTTGTCCCGGAGAAAGGCAATGGGTCTATTGTCGCCCGCCTTTGCCAATGACGAAGCGAGGAGCGCCTATTTCCAGACGAGGCCAACCTTCTTCAGGTATTTTTCGCCGAAATCTTCCATGCCCTCGGCAACGTCGCGCCCACCGGCCGACAGGAAGAAATTATAGGCGAGCTCGCTGTCTTCGAGGCACCAGACGACCATTCCCTCGCAGCCGAGCGATTTCAGCAGGCTTTTCGCCTCGCCGAACAGGATGCGCCCGAGACCGAGGCCCTGATATTCCGGGCGAAGATAGATCTCGTAGATCTCGCCTTCCTGCGGCAGCGCCCGCGCGCGGCTCAAGCCCAGCGTCGCATAGCCGGCTATCGTTCCCGCCACGTCGACGACAAGCAAGGTCGCCGGCCCGCGCGTCGCCTTCCTCCACCAGGTCTCGTCGCGTCGGTTGACCATCCGGACCAAGGGGCGGTGCGGAATGAGACCGCCATAGGCCTGCAGCCAGGAAATGCGGTGCACATCGGCAATCGCCGCCGCCTCATGCGGCTCTCCGGGCCTGACCTCGATCGAAACAGTCTTCATGACCTGACTCTAAACACACGACACGGCGAACCGGAATCCCGCCAGAGTGCCGCGCCACGTTAACCCACAGGCAACTTTAACGGCGCCTGTTCGAAGGTTAACGTGTTTTTAACTTTATCCGCAAGCCGCCCGCGAAAGGCACACACAGCAAAAAACCCCGGATCGCTCCGGGGTTCTCATGCATCTGTCGATTTTCTCGAAATTTATGCGGCGCCGGCGGTGCGGGACTTTTCGAAGCGCTTGCGCTCATTCGGATCGAGATACATCTTGCGGAGCCGGATCGATTTCGGCGTGACTTCTACAAGCTCGTCGTCCTGGATCCAGGAGAGCGCCCGCTCGAGTGTCATTTTGATCGGCGGCGTCAGGCGAACGGCTTCGTCCTTGCCGGCGGCACGCATGTTGGTGAGTTTCTTGCCCTTCAGAACGTTGACTTCCAGGTCGTTGTCACGGGTGTGAATGCCAATGATCATCCCGGCATAGACCTTTTCGCCCGCCTCGATGATCATCGGGCCGCGATCCTCAAGATTGAACATGGCGTAAGCCACGGATTCGCCGGCATCGTTGGAGAGCAGAACGCCGTTGACGCGGCCGCCGATCTCGCCCTTGTAGGGCTGATAGTCGTGGAACAGTCGGTTCATGATCGCCGTGCCGCGCGTGTCGGTCAGAAGCTCCGACTGGTAGCCGATGAGGCCGCGGGTCGGCGCGAAGAAGACGAGGCGGACGCGATTGCCGCCGGAGGGACGCAGCTCGACCATCTCGGCCTTGCGCTCCGACATCTTCTGCACGACGACGCCGGAATGCTCGTCATCGACGTCGATGACGACTTCCTCGATCGGCTCCAGAAGCTGGCCGTTCTCGTCCTTGTGCATGACGACGCGCGGACGGGAAACGGCAAGCTCGAAGCCCTCGCGGCGCATCGTTTCGATCAGGACGGCGAGCTGCAATTCACCGCGACCGGAGACGAAGAAGGAGTCCTTCTCGGACGATTCCTCGATCTTCAGCGCAACGTTGCCTTCGGCTTCCTTGAACAGGCGGTCACGGATGACGCGCGAGGTCACCTTGTCGCCCTCGGTGCCGGCAAGCGGCGAATCGTTGACGATGAAGGACATGGTGACGGTCGGCGGATCGATCGGCTGGGCTGTCAGTGCCTCGGCCACCGAAGGATCACAGAAGGTGTCGGCGACGGTGCCCTTGGTGAGCCCGGCGATTGCGACGATGTCGCCGGCATGGGCCTCCTCGATCGGCTGACGCTCGATGCCGCGGAAGGCAAGGATCTTCGAAATGCGGCCGGATTCCAGCAGTTTGCCATCCTGCCCCAGTACCTTCACGGCCTGGTTCGGCTTGACGGAACCGGAGTGGATGCGGCCGGTGATGATGCGACCGAGGAAGGGATTTGCCTCAAGGATCGTACCGATCATCCGGAACGGACCCTCGGCCACCGTCGGCTCGGGAACGTGGTTCAGAACCAGATCGAGCAGCGGTCCCATTCCCTGGTCCTTCGGACCTTCGGGATTGACGTTCATCCAGCCGTCACGACCCGAACCGTAGAGGATCGGGAAGTCGAGCTGCTCGTCGGTCGCGTCCAGCGCGGCAAAGAGGTCGAAGACTTCGTTGATGACCTCCTCGTGGCGGCCGTCCGGCCGATCGATCTTGTTGATCGCGACGATCGGCCTCAGGCCGACCTTCAGCGCCTTGCCGACCACGAACTTGGTCTGCGGCATCGGGCCCTCGGAGGCATCGACCAGCACGATCGCGCCGTCCACCATCGACAGGATGCGTTCGACCTCGCCGCCGAAATCGGCGTGGCCGGGGGTGTCGACGATATTGATGCGCGTCCCCTTCCACTCGACCGAGGTCGCCTTGGCGAGAATGGTGATGCCGCGTTCCTTTTCCAGATCGTTGGAATCCATGACGCGTTCGGCAACGCGCTGGTTTTCGCGGAACGAGCCCGACTGCTTCAGAAGTTCGTCAACGAGCGTGGTCTTCCCATGGTCGACGTGCGCGATGATCGCGATGTTACGAATGCTCATTTTTTGTCTCGGAAAGCTCTGGGCACGCGCGACAGGGCGGGTACCGCTTTTCAGTTGCCGCGCTCATACAGGTTTTTTTGCGATTGCGAAAGGGGGCCGGCGTGCACAGCAGGGCTGCATGGGACGCTGCGATCTCAAACGACCGCTGCCGGATCGAGCGTCACCCGCCAAAGCTCCTTGTCCTGCCGGTCCATGAGCCGCACGGTCATCTGCCGCGTCTGGCCGCTGATATCGACGATACCGAAGAATTGCAGCCCCGCCGAGGGCGGCAGGTTGCTGTCGATGCCGCCGCCCGACGCCTTGATGAAACGCACCTCCGGGCCGAAGGTCATATCGAGTTCCTTCGGGCCATAGGTCCCGGAATGCAGCGGACCGGAGACGAATTCCCAGAAGGGCAGGAAATCCTTGAAGGCGGCGCGCGACGGGTCGTAGTGATGCGCGGCCGTATAGTGCACGTCCGCCGTCAGCCAGACGATGTTGTCGATCGCATTGTCGCGGATGAAGCGCAGGAGATCGGCAAATTCCGTCTCGCGGCCCTGTGGAGCGCCATTGTCGCCATTGGCGATCGCGTCCGCTCCGCGCTTCTTCGAATAATCGTCCCAGACGACGAGGCCGACCGGCATGTCGCAGGCGATCACCTTCCAGGTGGCGCGCGAGGCGGCGAGTTCGCGTTTCAGCCAGTCCGCCTGCCGCCAGCCGAAGAGCCCGGCCTCGCCGCCCTGGTTCGGGCCGCGATAGGAACGCAGGTCGACGAAGAACACGTCGAGCAGCGGTCCATAGGCGATCTTGCGGAAGATCCGCCCCGGCTGGGTCGGCAGCGTGCGGATCGGCGTCATCTCGTGGAAGGCACGCGCCGCACGGGATGCGTAGACCGCCACGTCCTTCTCCGGATAGCGCGAATCGTCGCGAAGGTCGGTGGAGGCCGACCAGTTGTTCAAGACTTCATGATCGTCCCATTGATAGAAGGTCGGGCAGACGGCGTTCAAGCCCCGCACATGCTCATCGAGGAGATTGTATTTCCACTGGCCGCGATATTCCTCGAGCGTGCGGGCGACGTCGCGCTTTTCCGGCGTCACGATCCAGTTCTTCCACATGCCGCCGTCACGAAGCTTGATCTCGTCGGGGATCGGATTGTCGGCATAGATCGTGTCGCCGGAGTGAATGAAGAAGTCCGGCTCGTGCTGGCGCATGGTCGAATAGGTTTTCATGCCGACCTCGTCGATGCCCCAGCCCTGGCCGGCCGTGTCGCCGGACCAGACGAAGCGCACCGACCGGCGGCGCAAGGGCGCGGTGCGAAAACGCCCGACGATCGGCTCCGAGACGCGATTGGCGTCGTAAAGATCGGTCGCGGTGAAGCGGTAGAAGATGTCCTGGTCCGGCAGCAGGTTGTCGAGGCTGCATTTGACCGCGCAATCGGTCTGCGGCGTCACGTCGATGTCGGCAAGCCGGACGGCGTTCGAGAAACTCTCGGTGGTCGAATATTCGACCGCAACGCGGGCCGGACGATCCACGCGCGTCCAGATCATCCCCGATTGCGGATCGACATCGCCGGACTGCACCCCGTGCAGGAATTCCGGCCGACCGTAGCCGCGCGCATAGAAAGGTGTCGCAAGGCCGGAAGAAGCCATGAGACCGGCGCCGCCGGCGGAGAAGAGGAAGGAACGCCTGGTGAGCGTGCTTCGAATGTCAGCCAAATTCCGCCTCCGGTGCCGGCTTCGCGAATCATCGTTCTCGCGAGCGGACCTTTGGCGAACCGCATGTCAGCGGCGTTACAATCGGATGAAACTATTTGAACGGATTGGCGACAGTTCTGTGAAACGCTGTGCAGCGAGCAACGTCATCCCCGGCCCGCGAGCCGGACGAGGACAAATGCGCTCGGTGCGCGCTGATTTCGAGGAAGTCAGCCCTATCTGTATCAATCGTGCGGTCCTATAGAAATGCCGACCGCCGCAGTTAACGAGGTCCTTCGCCTTGGTCCGATCGAACACTCCCTCTCGCGACCGGCTCGAAACCATTCTCGCGCGCCTGGAGCGGCGGCGCGGCGACGAGCGCGTCTTCATGAAGCTCTATGCCGAATCCGCCCGCGCCGAAGCGGCAGCGGCCGACCGCAGGCGGCAGGAAGGAAAGAGTCTCGGCCCGCTCGACGGCCTCATCGTCTCGATCAAGGACCTGTTCGACGTCGCCGGAGAGCCGACCCTTGCCGGCTCGATCCTCCGCCGCACGGCGCCGCCGGCGTCGGCCGATGCCACGGTCGTGCGGCGCTTGCGCGCCGCCGGCGCCGTCATCATCGGCAAGACCCACATGACGGAATTTGCCTTCACCGCCGTCGGCCTCAATCCGCATTACCCGGTGCCCGGCAACGCTGTCGATCCGATGCTCGTTCCTGGCGGTTCCTCCTCGGGGGCGGGAGTCTCGGTGGCGGAAGGCACCAGCGAGATCGCCATCGGCTCCGATACCGGCGGCTCGGTGCGGATCCCGGCCGCGCTGCATGGCCTCGTCGGCTTCAAGCCGACCGCCCGCCGCGTGCCGCTCGACGGCGCCTTCCCCCTCTCACCCAGCCTCGATTCGATCGGCCCGCTTGCCCTCAGCGTCGCCGATTGCGCGGCGGCCGATGCGATCATGGCCGGTGAGACGCCGGAGCCGCTGACGCCGCTGCCGGTCGGCGGCCTGACGCTCGGCATTCCGAAAGGCATTCTGCTCAAAGAGCTCGCCCCGGACATCGCCAAAGCCTTTGAGGCAAGCCTGCAAAGGCTGTCGCGTGCCGGCGCAAGCCTCGCCGAATTTGAGATTGACGATCTTCTCGCGCGCTTTGCCGAAGCAACCGCAATCGGCTCCCTCGCCAGTCTCGAAGCAAGCCGCATCCATGCGGACTGGCTGGTGGACGACACGGCGCCGGTCGACCCCCGCGTCAAATCCCCGCTCCGCCGCCGCCTCGCCGTCCCCGACGCCGCGCTCGAAACCCTGCTGCAGACCCGGCGGGCGCTTGCCCGCGCCATGGACGAGCGCCTGGCGCGCTTCGACCTCGTCCTCCTGCCGACAACACCGATTCCCGCCGTTCGCATTGCCTCCGTGGAACAGGACAAACAGCAGTATCGTCGTGTCGAAGACCTGCTGTTGCGCAACACTGAGGTTGCCAACCAGTTCGACCTGACGGCAATCACCCTGCCGATGCCCGGGACCGCCTTGCCGGCAGGCTTGATGCTGATGGGACGGAACGGCGCCGACAGGGCGCTGTTGCGGGTGGCCGCTTCCGTCGAGTGTCTGTTGCAGAACGGTTAGCGTCCACCGCCGGCGTCAATGCATCGTTTGCGACGCCCAATCCTCGCCGAGGATCCGAAAGGCATCTTCGAGGGCGGCGACCAGAAGATCGGTGAGTTCGTCGCCGTCATTGTCCATCAGGTAGAGGCCCAGCCGCGCCTCCTGCGGGTCGCTATGGTGCTCAACAGTGTCAGACATTCATCGTCCTTCCTTCGCCACGTTACATTCCGGCTGTTGGCGTGATGATAGGAAGGCCGGCTTGTGCCGAGCTGACATGCGCGAGCCCGCCACCCACGGGGTCTCTTGCAATCGCGGCAGCCGGGCCATTCAAAGGGCGTGGTTGGCGCTCATATTTTTTCTCGCCCTCGCGGTTCACGCAGGATAGAGGACCACGGAAGTCGAGAGGTTGATGATGTCGAAGAAGACGCGGCGCGATGACGTCCAGCTGCAGCGGCTGAGGACCGAGTTTCCGGATATCTACCGCGCCTTACTCGCCGGTGAGATCGCCTCGGCGCGCAAAGCCTGCGCCGCCGCCGGCATCAAGCCGGAGCGCAGCCGCCTCGATAAGCTCAAGAACTCCTGGGCGAAAGCCACGGATGCCGAGCGCGACGCCTTCCTGAGTTGGCTTGCTGCGAGGGGCGCAAGGCGGTCCAGCCCGACGCTCGCCTCTTCACCCTCCCTGGCCCCGTCGCCTTCCAGTCCAAGGCAGGCCGAAACGCCGATCGCGAGCGGCCGCTACCTGCTCCCTTCCACCATCGCCGAGATCGAGGTGATCATGGCCCAGCGCCGACTGACGCCTCAGGATGTGATGCACGAGATGGGATTTGCGGCCGAGGACCGCGCGCTTGCCGGCGCGCTGGCCCGTGGCGCCAGCCTCCGGTTGTCGGTGATTGCCGCCCTGGAGGGATGGCTGCGCATCAACGCACAGCGCTGAGCCGACCGATGCCTTCGGACATCGGCGCGACTTGTTGACTTGGACTTTGATGCCATGGCCCTGGCGAAGACTTCGCCGGGAGCGCCGGACAAGGCGCTGGATGCCGCTGCGTCGCTCGCGGACATACAAACCTTCGGCCGCTCGATCCTTCGGAGTCAAACCTGCCGCTCCGCATTTCAACAGAACCGGAAAACACAAAAGCCCCGGAAAACCGAGGCTTCGAAGGTCTTGGAAGAATGGAGCGGGTGAAGCGATTCGAACGCTCGACCCCAACCTTGGCAAGGTTGTGCTCTACCCCTGAGCTACACCCGCTCATCAGACCCAGGCCCGGGGTAATCTGTGGACCGTGGGTTGTCGCCCCGTCTTGCGGCGACCGGCGCTATATGGCCTAACGATTTTTCAAATGCAACAGGGAAATGATGCGGAAGGCAAGAATTTTTTCGGGCTAATCCCAAAACGCCGCGATCCCGGTCGTTGGCCGCCGCCCCTGAGATTGCGCAAGCCGGTCCTTCCTCGTAAAGCAAGCTGACACCCCAGACGGCAGAAGGACAAGACGCATGAGCGAGGCACAGCCGAAGACCGCGGAAGATCTGTTCCGCTTTCTCGACGAGCTCGGTATCGAACACCAGACGAAGCGGCATCAGCCGGTGTTCACCGTCGCCGAATCGGTGGCGCTGCGCGACGAAATTCCTGGCGGACATACAAAAAACCTGTTCCTGAAGGACAAAAAGGACAATTATTTCCTCCTGACCGTCGAGGAGCATGCGACGGTGGACCTGAAGATCATTCATCAGACCATCGGCGCGGCAAGCAAGGTCTCCTTCGGCAAACCGGAGAAGCTGATGGAATATCTGGGCGTGATCCCCGGCGCCGTGACCGCTTTCGGCGCGATCAACGACACCTCGGGCAAGGTGAAGTTCATTCTCGACGAGGGGCTGATGGAATTCGACACGATCAACTGCCATCCGCTGTCGAACGACCAGACCACCTCGATCGCCGCCAAGGATATGCTGCGTTTCATGGAGGCGACCGGACACGAGCCGCTTGTCTTGAAAGTGACGGCCTGACATACGATCTTTGGCGCGGAAAGCATCAAGTCGGGCGACAAGCCCGCGAGGAGAGAAGAATGGGCGGTAGCGATAATCCCTATGCAGGTTCCTTCGGCAACCAGATGACGGCCTCGGCCTCGTTCGGCGGGCAGCCGGCACCGGATGCCGCCGCCGCCGGCGACCTGATCAAGGAGACGACGACCGCCACCTTCGCGCGCGACGTGCTCGAGGCCTCGCGCCAGCAGCCGGTGCTGGTCGATTTCTGGGCGCCCTGGTGCGGCCCGTGCAAACAGCTGACGCCTGTCATCGAGAAGGTGGTCAAGGAGGCCGCCGGCCGCGTCAGGCTCGTCAAGATGAATATCGACGATCATCCCTCGATCGCCGGCCAGCTCGGCATCCAGTCGATCCCGGCGGTCATCGCCTTCGTCGGCGGGCGTCCGGTCGACGGCTTCATGGGCGCCATCCCCGAGAGCCAGATCAAGCAGTTCATCGACCGGATTGCCGGCCCGGCCGTCGACGATGCCAAGGCCGAGGTCGAGGCCGTGCTTGCCGACGCCAAGGCGCTCTTCGAAGCCGGCGATGCTCAGAATGCCGCGGGCCTCTACGGTGCCGTGCTGCAGGCGGAGCCGGAAAATGCCGAGGCGGTTGCCGGCATGGTCGAATGCATGATCGCGCTCGGCCAGCTTGCCGAGGCGCGCCAGGCTCTGTCGCAACTGCCGGAAGAGCTCGGCAAGGCTGCGGCCATCGGCGCCGTTTCCAAGAAGCTCGACCAGATCGAAGAGGCACGCAAGCTCGGCGATCCGGTGCAGCTGGAGCATCAGCTGGCGCTCAACCCCGACGATCACGCGGCGCGGCTGAAGCTTGCCAAGATCCGCAATGTCGAAGGCGACAGGACCGGCGCCGCCGACCATCTGTTGCTGATCATGAAGCGCGACCGCAGCTTCGAGGACGACGCGGCGCGACGCGAACTCCTGTCGTTCTTCGAGGTCTGGGGGCCGAAGGATCCGGCGACGATTGCCGCCCGGCGCAAGCTTTCCGCACTTCTCTTCTCCTGACCGGTTGGCGGCAGGCAAGCGGAACCGCTTTTTGCGTCTCCGATCGCAGCTTTCTCCTTGAGATTTTCGAGGGATGCACCATCTCTTGAGCGTGCGGCCGGCCTTCATGCGGCGGGAACGCCGCGATCTGCAGGGGCAATCGGAAATGCATGTCGGAAATGCGCGTTATCTCAGTGCGAAGGATTTGCCGGGGATACTTCCGGTCTTCCCGCTGACGGGCGCGCTGCTGCTTCCCGGTGCACAACTTCCGCTCAATATCTTCGAGCCGCGCTACCTCGCGATGTTCGACGACGCGCTCTCCGGCGATCGGCTGATCGGCATCGTTCAACCTTCCTTCGCCGAGGGACGCAGCGATATCGATTCCGCGCCGGTGCCGGCGCTATGCCAGGTCGGCTGCATCGGTCGCATCACCTCCTTCGCCGAGACCGGCGACGGCCGCTATATCACCTCGCTCACCGGCGTCTGCCGCTACAGGCTCTTTGCCGAAATTTCCGGGGTGCGCGGCTATCGCCGTTTCCGCATCGGCCCCTTCGCAGCCGATCTCGAGGGCCCGGACGACGAAGCCCTCGTCGACCGCGAGGCGCTGCTCGCCGCCTTCCGCGCCTATCTCGACGCCAACAAGCTGGAAGCGGACTGGGAAAGCGTCGAACGGGCAAGCAATCGCACGCTCGTCAATTCGATGGCGATGATGTCGCCCTACGGGCCGGCGGAGAAGCAGGCGCTCCTCGAGGCGCCCGATCTCAGGACGCGTGCCGAAACGCTGATCGCGATCACCGAGATCGTGCTCGCCCGCAGTTTCGGCGATCTCGACAACATTCTGCAGTGAAGGCGAAGCCATGGACGCGAATGCCAGCCGGGTCGACCCGAAACTCCTCGAACTGCTCGTCTGCCCGCTGACGAAGGGTCGGCTGCGCTACGATGCCGAGGCCCACGAACTGGTCTCGGAAAGGGCGCGCCTTGCCTATCCGATCCGCGACGGCGTGCCGATCATGCTGGTCTCGGAGGCGCGCAAGATCGAGGATTAGCACGCAATTTTGCCTCACCCTGACCCGTCCCCGCTTGCGGGGAGAAGGGGGCCGGCAGGCCGGATGAGGGGCAAATCCTTGCTTAGCCGCCGACGTGCTCGACGCTGGCCTCGATCCGTTCCATGTCGTCGTCGGAAAGGCCGAAATGGTGGCCGATCTCGTGGATCAGCACATGGGTGATGATGTCGCCCAGGGTCTCCTCGTTTTCCGCCCAGTAGTCGAGGATCGGGCGGCGGTAGAGGGTGATCCGGTTGGGGAACTGGCCGGTCTCCATGGTGAAGCGTTCGCCGATGCCGCGGCCTTCGAACAGGCCGAGCAGGTCGAAAGGCGTCTCGAGCGCCATGTCTTCGAAGACGTCGTCGCTTGGAAAATCGGCAACTTCGATGATGAGGTCCGTCGTCAGCTTGCGGAATTCTTGCGGCAGGTGGCTAAAGGCTTCAAACGCAAGCTGTTCGAATGTGGTAAGCGTCGGTGCGTGGCGTTCCCGCCAATCCTCGGTCTGGTCAATGCGGGCCATAGGCACTCCTTGTTGCCCTCATATAGCGATTTCGCGTTTGTTTTTCGAGTGTTGAAATTCCCTCGGACAGGAGTGAGGAATAAATTCTTATCCTTTGCTGTTGACTCTTTCCCCAAGCTCTGGAATCCATAAGAACATAACATGAACATTTGATGGGAGCTGACCGTCATGGCCGAGAACGCCGTGCAACGGCAAACCATTCTTTCCCTTCGTGACACCATAGCACGGATTGAAAATTGCAGCTTGCCTGGAATTGTGCGGGCCGCCAAGGCGGCCGATGTCGCCGGCTTTCGGCGCGGCAGGGAAGGGAGCGTGCCTCGCAAGGTCCTGCCTTTCGGGATTGCGGCCCTTGACGATGTCCTCAAGGGCGGGCTGCCGCTCGAAGGCCTGATGGAAATCCGCAATGCCGAAACCCGCGATGCGGGTGCGGCCGCCGGCTTCGTGGCGGCGCTTGCGGTGCTTTATCAGCAAGTGAGGAAGGAGAAAGGCCATCTCGCTCCGGTGCTGTGGATCAGCCAGGCGCTCGCCTCGCGCGAGGCGGGGCAGCTCTATGCGCCCGGCCTCAAGTCCTACGGGCTAGATCCGGAGCGCTTCCTCTTCGTCTCAGTGCGCACCGTCAAGGATGCGCTGTGGATCGCCGAGACGGCGCTTTCGGTGCCGGTCTTCGCCGCGGTCGTTCTGGAAATCCGCGGCAATCCCGCCTGTCTCGCCTTGAGCGAAAGCCGGCGCCTCAATGTCCGGGCCCGGGCCGGCGGCGTGCCTGTGCTTCTCTTTCGCCAGGCGGGCGAGGAGGAGGCGAGCAGCGCCTTCTTCCGGTTCCAGATCAAGCCGGCGCCGGCCGGCGAACGCCCTCTTCCCGATGGTTCGGCGCTTTGCGGCAGCATCGACCATCCCGCCTTTCACCTCCTTGTCGAAAAAAGCAGGGCTTACGGCTCTACCGACATCTTTCTGGAATGGAACGCCCATGACCGCCGCTTCTACCCCCTCGACGAGCGCCGCAGCGCCGCTCTTCAGGCCAACGGACAGCCAGAGAATCCTGTCGATCCACTTTCCGCACCTGCCGGCCGACCGCGTCGCGCGCAGCCGCTGGGGCGCCTCCTGGCTTTCGCGCGGGCGTCCTGACCATCCGCCGGTGGTTTTTGTCGCCAAGATCGACAATGCCATGCGCCTCGTCGCGCTCGATACGCTGGCCGAGCGCATCGGCCTGAAGCGCGGCCAGGGGGCGGCGGAGGCCCGCGCCATGTGCCCGGCGCTCGACGTGATCGCCGCCGATCCGGCGGCCGACCAGACCTTTCTGGAAGGGCTCGCCGACTGGTGCGACCGCTACACGCCGCTCGTCGCGCTCGACGGAAAGGACGGCCTGTTCCTCGACATCACCGGCTGCGCCCATCTGCATGGCGGCGAGAAGGCGCTTATCAGCGACCTCCTGTCCCGGCTTTTCTCGCTCGGCGTCGAGGCGCGGGCTACCGTCTCCTCCTCTGCCGGTCTATCCTGGGCCGCCACCCGTTACGGCAATGTCGCCGTCATCGAACCGGGAGAGGCCGGCCGGGTTCTGGCACCCATGCCGGTCGCTGCGCTGCGCCTGCCGGCGGAAACCGCCACAGCACTCGAACGCGTCGGGCTGAAACAGATCGGCGATCTTCTCGAAGCGCCGCGCGCACCGCTCGCCCGCCGCTTCGGTTCCCTCCTTCTCCTCAGGCTCGACCAGGCGAGAGGCGAGGCGGACGAACCTCTATCGCCGCGCCTGCCGGTGCCGAGCTTTTGCGCCGAGCGCCGGCTCGCCGAGCCGCTGATGGACGAGGAATACATTCTCGAACTGACGCGGCACCTTGCCAAGGACGTCCGCGCCTCGCTGGAGCGGCATGGCGAAGGCGGGCGGCTGTTCGAGCTCCTGCTGTTTCGCGTCGACGGCCGGGTGTTCCGCGTCCGGGCGCATGCGGCCATGCCGTTGAACGATGCCGACCGCATCGCGGCGCTCTTTCGCGAACGGCTGCAGGCCGTCCATGACGATCTCGATGCCGGATACGGTTTCGAAATCCTCAGGCTGGCCGTTTTGCGCAGCGAAAGGCTTGATCCGGCGCAGCAGGATTTTTCCGGAGTCCCCGAGGAAAGTCAGCCGCTTGCCGCCTTCATCGACAAGGTCGCAGCCCGTTTCGGCCCCGATTGCCTGACGCAGGCGAGCCTTGCCGAAAGCCACCTGCCGGAACGGGCAGGCGGCTTTGCCGCCGTCAGGGATGTCGCGGCGGTGATGGGGTCGCCTGCCTCTGAAAACAAGCTTTTTCCTGAAAACCGCCCGCTTCGGATTTTCACCCATCCCGAACTGGTGGAGGCGACGGCCGAGGTGCCGGACGGCGCGCCGCGCAGCTTCAACTGGCGCAGGACCCAGTATCGCGTCGCCCGCGCCGAGGGGCCGGAGCGGATCGCCGCCGAATGGTGGATCGACGGGGAGGGGCATCCGACCCGTGACTATTTCCGGATCGAGGATCAGGAGGGCCGCCGCTTCTGGCTGTTCCGCGAAGGCCTTTACGGAAGGGAGGTGGCCGCGGCCCGCTGGTTCATGCACGGAGTTTTCGCATGAGCGGGGAACCGGTCTTCTACGAGCTTGGGGCGCGCACGAATTTCTCCTTCCTCGAGGGGGCGGCGCCGGCCGAGGAGATGATCGTCTTTGCCAGGAAGGTCGGGCTTTCGGGCCTTGGCGTCGCCGACCGCAACAGCGTGGCCGGCGTCGTGCGCGCCCATGCCAAGGCGAAAGTGGAGGGTTACCCCTTCCAGCCGGGAGCCCGCCTGGTCTTTGCCGACGGCACGCCGGATATTCTCGCCTATCCCAGGAACAGGCGGGGCTGGGGGCATCTTTGCCGCCTGCTCAGCGCCGGCAACCTGCGCTCGAAGAAGGGCGACTGCACGCTTTATCTTGCCGATCTCCTCGAATGGCAGGAGGATCTGCTCCTGATCGTCATGCCGGGCGAAGGCCGGCCGCAGCCGGAAACCTTGGACACGCTCCTCAGAAAATTGCAGGAGCATGCCGGCGACCGGCTCTATCTCGGCCTGGCGCCGCATTATGACGGTTTCGACCGGCATGACTTCGCCGTGCTCGCCGCAGTCGCCAGAAGCCTGGATGTCCGGCTTCTGGCCACCAATGACGCGCTCTATCACGATCCGCACTACAGGCCGCTTGCGGATGTCGTCACCGCCATTCGCGAGCATGTGACGATCGCCAGCGCCGGCTTCCTCCTCCAGAAAAATGCCGAAAGGCACCTGAAGGGGCCGAAGGAGATGGCACGGCGCTTCCGCGACTATCCCGAAGCGATCGTCAATGCGGGAAAATTCTTCAAGCGGCTTTCCTTCAGCCTCGACGAACTCAGCCACCAATATCCGGACGAGAATGCCGAGGGCGAGACGCCGGCCGAAAGCTTGCGGCGGCTCGTCGCCGAAGGCGCGCTCGAGCGTTACCCTTCCGGGGTGCCGGAAAAGGTCCAGCGGCAGATCGAATACGAGCTCGAACTCATCCACGACAAGAAATACGAACCCTATTTCCTGACCGTCCACAAGCTGGTGAAATTTGCCCGCAGCGTGAACATTCTCTGCCAGGGACGGGGGTCTGCGGCCAATTCCTCGGTCTGCTTCTGTCTCCGCATCACCGATGTCGATCCGCAGAAGTTCACGCTACTGTTCGACCGCTTCCTGTCGCGCGATCGCGACGAGCCGCCCGATATCGATGTCGACTTCGAGCACGAGCGGCGCGAAGAGGTCATCCAATATATCTACAGGACCTATGGCAGGGAGCATGCCGGGCTCACCGCCGCGGTGATCAGCTATCGTTCGCGCTCGGCCGGACGCGAGGTCGCCAAGGCCTTCGGTCTGTCGGAGGATGTCCAGTCGGCTCTCGTCAGTTCGGTCTGGGGCTGGGGAACCTCGCCCTTCACCGAGGAGCAGGCGAAGGGGGCGGGCCTCGACATGGCGGATCCGCTGACCAGGCGCGTCCTTGCCTATGCCAGCCTGCTCATGAACTTCCCGCGGCATCTCTCTCAGCATGTCGGCGGCTTCGTCATCACCCGCGACAGGCTCGACGAGGTCGTGCCGATCATGAATACGGCCATGCCCGACCGCTACATGATCGAATGGGACAAGGACGATCTCGACCAGTTGAAGATCCTCAAGGTCGACGTGCTGGCCCTCGGCATGCTGACCTGCCTCGCCAGGGCCTTCAGGTTTCTGGAAGCCCATTACGGCAAGCCGAAAACGCTCGCCGAACTCTACGAGGACCAGCAGGCGGCCGTTTACGACATGATCTGCCGCGCCGATACGGTCGGGGTGTTCCAGATCGAAAGCCGTGCCCAGATGAGCATGCTGCCGCGCCTACGCCCACGCGAAATGTACGATCTGGTGATCGAGGTGGCGATCGTCCGTCCGGGGCCGATCCAGGGCAACATGGTGCATCCCTATCTGAAGCGACGCGAGGCGCAGCGTCGGGGAGAGGCGGTCGACTATCCGAGCCAGGAGTTGAAGGCGGTGCTGGAAAGGACGCTCGGCGTGCCGCTGTTTCAGGAACAGGCGATGCAGATCGCCATCACCGCCGCCGGCTTTTCGCCGAGCGAGGCCGATCGCCTGCGCCGCGCCATGGCGACCTTCAAGCGGACCGGCACGATCCATACGTTCGAACGCAAGATGATCGATGGCATGGTCAGGAACGGCTATGACAGGGAATTCGCCGAACGCTGCTTCAACCAGATCAAGGGTTTCGGCGAATATGGCTTTCCCGAAAGCCATGCCGCCTCCTTCGCCTCGCTCGTCTATGCCTCGTCCTGGTTCAAGGCCTACTATCCGGACATCTTCTGCGCCGCGCTTCTGAATTCACAGCCGATGGGCTTCTATGCGCCCGCCCAGCTCGTGCGCGATGCCCGCGAACACGGGGTCAGGATGCTGCCGGTCGACGTCAACCATTCGGACTGGGATGCCCTGCTCGAAGGCGAGGCGATGTTCCGTAAGGAGGCGATCGATTCGCGCCATGGCGACATGCGCAATGTCATCCGCTCCGAAAAGGCGGTGCGGCTCGGCTTCCGGCTGGTCAAGGGCCTCAAGCAAACGGATATGGAGGCGCTGGTTGCGCGCCGCGGCGAGGGATACTGCTCCGTCCACGATCTCTGGGTCCGCTCCGGCCTGAGCCGGGCGGTGCTGGAGCGACTTGCGGATGCGGACGCCTTCCGCTCGATCGGGTTCGATAGGCGAAGAGCCCTTTGGGCGGTGAAGGCACTCAACGAGCAATCGGCGGTCGAGCGCCTGCCGCTTTTCGACGGGGCGGGTTCCACGGACCTGCAGGTCGAAGCCGCCGTCACCCTGCCGGACATGCCCGCGGGCGAGCATGTCATCCATGACTATCGCTATCTGACGCTTTCCCTGAAAGCCCATCCGGTTTCCTTCATGCGCGAGGATTTCGCGCGCATGGGTATTCTTTCCAGCCGTGACCTAGCGAAGACCCCGGCCGGCAGGCGGGTGACGGTGGCGGGCCTTGTGCTCGTTCGCCAGCGGCCGGGTTCCGCCAACGGCGTCATCTTCATGACGATCGAGGACGAAACCGGCGTCGCCAACATCATCGTCTGGGAAAAGACGTTCCAGAAATATCGGCCCCAGGTGATGGGATCCCGGCTCATAAAGGTGCGCGGCCGCTTACAGAGCGAAAGCGGCGTCATCCATGTGGTCGCCGAATATATGGAAGACATGACGCCGATGCTCGGCCTCCTGCGCAAGGAGGCACGGCGGTTCGGAGCCAATGATCGGGCCGATGAGGCGCTCCGCCCGACGGCGGATGCCCGCGACAAGAAAGCGCTCCGGCAATTGCGCCCGACGCCGCCTGCACAGCGGGGACCGGAAGCTTCCGAGGCGGGAAGCGAGGTGGCCGAGGTCATGCCGAAGGGGCGCAATTTCCATTGAGGCCCGCTCAGACCGCCGCCGACGATCGTTGCATCGTCGGTTTGCCCAGGTTTTCGCCTCCGGACATGCCTGTGTAAAAATGTCGCAGGACGTCCTCCCCGCTTTGCAAGTCCTGAGAGAAAAATCGTCGTCTTAGAATCACCTAATCTGATGAAAACACGAAATTTTTCCTCAAGATTAGAACGACTCTAATATACTCCTCAACTTTATGGAGAGGAGTTTTTTGTTGACGGCAAATGTCCTCTTTTGCTTTATCGCAAAATCAGGATGTTGCGTTTGACAGGCAAGACGAAATGCTGGTTTGCAGCTGCAATTTCATCAGTGAAAAAGAAATCGAGGACACCATCATCGGCCTCCTCGATGAGGACTGTTGGCAGTTGATCGTGCCGGCAAAAGTCTATCACGCGATGGAAAAGCGCGGCCGCTGCTGCGGCTGTTTCCCCAATGTCGTCGACATCATCATCCGCACCACCGAGCAATATCACGCCCGTCGCGACTCGACGGAAGCCGAGATATTTGATTTCATGACCCGCCTAAAACAATTTCACGAAGAAAACCGGAGGGCGGATCTTGAAAGGCGACGCAAAGGTCATAGAGCAGCTTAACGAAGCGCTCTTTCTCGAACTCGGTGCCGTAAACCAGTACTGGGTGCATTACCGCCTTCTCGAAGACTGGGGCTACACGCTTCTCGCAAAGAAGGAGCGTGCCGAATCCATCGAGGAAATGCACCACGCCGACAAACTCATCGCACGCATCATCTTCCTCGAAGGCCATCCGAACCTTCAGACGGTCGCCCCGCTGCGCATCGGTCAGAATGTCAAGGAAGTGCTGAAGGCCGACCTTGCAGGCGAATACGACGCCCGCACGGCCTACAAGAATTCCCGCGACATCTGTCACGCGGCCGGCGACTATGTCTCGATGAAACTCTTCGAGGAACTGCTCGCCGACGAGGAGGGCCACATCGACTTCCTCGAGTCGCAGCTGCAGCTGCTTGACACGATCGGCGAGGAAAAATACGGGCAGCTCAACGCCGCCCCGGCCAACGAAGCCGAGTAGTACCGATTCGATCTCGATCAAGTGCCGCGCGTCTCGCACCGCGGCACTTTCTCGTGGGTAGGAACGGACCGCTACAGCGCCGCGCGTCCAATCGGACGCGCTGAGGTCGCTGTAGGCGGCGCGGCATACCCCTTCGCCCGCTTGCGGAAAGAAGGTGCCGGCATGCGGATGAGCAAAGATTTCCTCTTTACCCCGCCAGATGCGCAAATGCGGCGACGACCTCTTCATAGGTCTTGCGCTTGAACGGTACGATCAGCTTCGGCAGCTCCTGCATGGGCTTCCATTCCCAGGCGTCGAATTCGGGGTCGTGGCCGCCCGGCGGCGGGTTGATGGCGATTTCGCTTTCGTCGCCCTCGAAGCGGAAGGCGTACCAGCGCTGCGTCTGGCCGCGATACTTGCCCTTCAGGCCGATGCCGATCAGGTGCTCCGGCAGGTCGTAATTGATCCAGCCGGGCGCCTCGGCAAGCAGCGAGACGCTGCGCATGCCGGTTTCCTCGTAGAGTTCGCGATAGGCAGCTTCGAGCGGATCTTCGCCCTCGTCGATGCCGCCCTGCGGCATCTGCCAGAGTTGCGGCGAGCCGTCATATTCCGAGTTGCCGACGGCGAGCCGATGTCCGGCCCAGACGAGGCCCTGATGATTGAGGACCATGACGCCGACGCACGGCCGATAGGGCAGGTCCTCCGCCTTCAAAACCTTGCGCTTGTCCTTACCCATGTCGCCATTCCCTTGCATGTGCTACCAGTTATTCAGCCGATTGCCTGCTTAGATCAGTTTTGTTGCGGATCGTTGACGAGGGCCGAAATACCGACGAATTCGATGCCGCGCCCGCCCGCCTCCTCCATCCATCCGGCGATTGTCGCCACGCTTTCGTCGAAGGCGGAAGCGACGCCGATCGCCGTGCCGTTGCGCCGTGCGACGCGTTCGAGCTCGTCGAGCTTGCGCAGGATCGCATTGCGGCTGAGTTCGCTGTCGAGGACCAGATCGGCGAAGCCGTGCGGCACGCCGACGGCACCGGAAAGCGTTCCGGAAAGCGATTGCGCCGAGGTGCCGTCGTCGAGAAAAAGCAATCCGCGCTTGCCGAGGTCGCGCATCACCGGCTCGAGCGCATCCGCGTCGGAGAGAAACCGTCCGCCGAGATAGTTCATGATGCCGGTGTAGTTGGTGATCTGGCCCATGCTGCGGTGCAACTCGGCAAGGTTCTTGGTGGCGCCGCGGGAAAGGAGAAGAGCGTGCGGACCCGGGTCGTTGTCCGGGTAGTCGAAGGGCTCCATCGGAATCTGCAACAGCAACTCGTGGCCGTCGCGCCGCGCATCCTGCATCCAGCGCTGCAGGCTGTTGCCGGCAGCGGCGAAGGCGAGCGTCACCTCCGGCGGCAGGTCGTGGATGGCGCGCTGCGTTCCCGTCTGGCTGAGGCCGAGGCCGCCGACGACCAGGCCGATGCGCGTGCCGCGCGCGCCTGACCAGGGACGGGCATATTGGTCCATCGGTCGCAATCCGTCCGGACCGACGATCGGCAACCGGCCTTGCGGCGTGTCCTCGATGAGGTCCTCGTTCGGAAGCGCCGCCATGCGCGGATCCTGGCCGCGCATCGGACCGGCACTGATCAGCGCCGGGCCGTCGCCGTCGCGCGACCTCGGCGTGTATTTCGTAACCGTCGCGCCGTCGTCCGTCAGGATTTCCTCGACATGGGCTCCCGAGCGGGCTCCGCTCTGGCGAAGCGAGCCGGCTGCTCCTCCGGGCTTGACGGAAGGCGCGGTTACCTCGGCGGCCGCCTTGATCGCTTCAGCGCTTGTGGCCGGGTCGGAAGTGCGAAGCAGAGGATCGGGCCGGAAAGCGGCCCAGCCGGAGAGCCCGGCGACGGCAAGCGTGAAGATGCCAAGAAACGCATAGCCGAACATCCGGCGCGGATCGCGCTTGCGCGTCGGCCTCTTCTTCGGGCCTTGGCCAAGGGGAGCATTGAGATCAGTTCCCAAACGGAGCCTCGACCTTAGGAAGTTGCCGGTGAGGAGTGTGCCGCCCGTGAAGAATCATCGGCAGTCGGCTGCATCGCCGATGCATAATATAAAGGCGCCGGGTTGAACAGCCCGGCGCCTTAGTGTCTCGCTTCGAATGGCCGAGTGGCGCTGGATCCGACCGATCCACAAGCCAGCTACAGTAGGCTCACTTCTTGAGTTCGGCCTGATCGGGATTGGCCGGGAAGGCCGGATCCGTCTTCTTGCCGCGCAAGAGGTCGAGCGCGTAGTTGAGCTGAATGTCGTCCTTGGCTTCCGGCGGCACGTAGGCGACAGAGCCGGAGCCCTCGTCGTTCTCGCTCTGGCCCTTGATGTGGCCGCGCAGATCGGACTCGCCCTGAGCCTCGACCTTGCCGAGGAGTTCCGGCGGCAGCGGCTGCTCGACCTTGATGTCCGGCGTGATGCCCGTGCCCTGGATCGACTTGCCCGACGGCGTGTAGTAGAGCGCCGTCGTCAGGCGCAATGCGCCGGCGTCGCCGAGCGGAATGATCGTCTGAACCGAGCCCTTGCCGAAGGAGCGCGTGCCGAGCACGGTGGCGCGTTTCATATCCTGGAGCGCGCCCGCGACAATCTCCGATGCCGACGCCGAGCCGCCGTTGACGAGCACGACGACGGGCTTGCCGTCCGTCAGGTCACCCGGCGTCGCATTGAAACGGCGCGTCTCGTCCGGGTTGCGGCCGCGGGTCGAGACGACCTCGCCGCGCTCCATGAAGGCATCCGAAACATTGATGGCCTGGTCGAGCAGGCCGCCCGGATTGAGGCGCAGGTCGAGGACATAGCCCTTGAGCTTGTCCGCCGGGACGTCCGCCTTGACCTTCTCGATGCCCTTCTTCAGGTCGTCGAAGGTCTTCTCGGTGAAGGAGATCACCCGGAGATAGCCGACATCGCCTTCGACGCGGTACTTGACGGCGCGCACGGCGATCACGTCACGAACGATCGTCAGCTCGATCGGCTTTTCCGCACCCTTGCGCAGGATGGTGAGCTTGATCGGCGTGCCGACGGCACCGCGCATCTTCTCGACGGCTTCCTCGAGCTTCAGGCCGCGGACGTCCTGGCCGTCGATCTTCGAGATCAGGTCGCCGGCAAGCACGCCGGCGCGGGCGGCAGGAGTGTCGTCGATCGGGCTTGTCACCTTGACCAGGTCTTCTTCCATCGTCACCTCGATGCCGAGGCCGCCGAATTCGCCGCGCGTCTGGGTCCGCATATCCTCGGCATCGGCCGAGTTCATGTAGCTAGAATGCGGGTCGAGGGAGGAGAGCATGCCATTGATGGCATTCTCGATGAGCTTGTCGTCCTGCGGCGGCGTCACGTATTGCGCGCGCACACGCTCGAACACATCGCCGAAAATCGCCAGCTCGCGGTACGTGGACGAATTGGCCGCCACGGCCGGGATCGTTGCCGAATAGACGACGCCCATCGCCGTCGCCCCCATCAGCGCCCCGACCAGAACAAGTGAAGCTCTACGTATCATTTCGCGCCTTTCCAACCTCTGTTGCGGTCCACCACGGTCGGGAATCAACCGGCTTTCCGTCTTTTCGGAATTCAATGTAAATCGTTGGCCTGTCCGTTTCCAGCGTCAAGGCCGTCGCACTCGCCACTCTTTTTGCACCCATCGTCGCGATCGGCTCGCCTGCCACGACGAATTGCCCGGGGCGGACGCCCACACCTTCCATTCCGGCCAGCACGATATGGTAGCCGTCGCCGGGATTGAGGATGATCATCTGGCCGTAACTGCGGAAGCTGCCGGCATAGACGATCCAGCCGTCCGCCGGCGTAGTCACCAGCGCGCCTGCATTGGTTTCCAGCATGATCCCCTGCAGCGAGTGCCCGGTGCCGTCCGCGTCGCCGAATTGCCGCAGGATCGAGCCTGCGGCCGGATAGCTGAGCCTCTGTTGCAATTCCGAAAACACGTATGCGGGCGCAATGCGGTTTTTGTCGGGCACCGCGCTCTTGGCCAATTCCCGTGCCGCCTCGCGCTCGGCTTCGTTCATCCGCAGCCGTTCCTCCTCCTGGGCGCGCGCCGCCGCGGCCGCCTCTCGCACCGAGGATATCTCGTTTTCGATCGAGGAGATCAGCCCCTCGAGATTGGTCGCCTGCAGGGCGAGTTCCTCTGCCTTGCGCTGTTCGGAGGCGAGTTCCATCGCGTTCCGCTGCCGCAGCTTGTCCTTCTCGGCGGCGAGCATCGACATGCGCCGCTCTTCCTCGAGATTGGCGGTCATCGTCGCCGTCAGATCGTCCCGCTGCCTGGCGATGCCGGCGCGGATGTCGGCAAGCGCCTTGAGGTCGGCAACGAGACTGTCGGTCTGCTCGCGTATCTCCGGAACGACCGCACCGAGCAGGATGGCGCTGCGGACCGAACCAAGTGCGTCTTCCGGCGTCACCAGGATCGCCGGCGGCGGGTTGCGGCCCATGCGCTGCAGTGCAGCGAGCACTTCGGCAAGCACGCCGCGCCGGGCCCGGAGCGAACGCTTGACCACGTCCTCCTTGGCGCGCAACTCGTTGAGCTTCGTCTCTCCCTCGGAAATCTGTCGCTCGAGCTCCTGGCGCTTCGCGGCCGAATCGACGATCGCCGAGCGCAGCGCCGCATTGCTCTTGTCGATCTCGGCAATCGTCTGCTCGAGAGCCCCGGCGCGCTCGCGCGAAAGGCTGATCGTCTTCGACAGCGCGTCCAGTTCGCTGCGCGTGCTGTCACGTCTCGAGGCGAGGCCGGCAGCGGGATCCGGGGGGCCCTGCTTCGCGTCGGCCGGGGCGGAAGCGTCCACGGCGGAATCCTGCGCAACGGCCGCTCCGCAAATCGGCAGAAGAACGGCGGCGATCGCCGCAAGCCGACCGATCTGCGCCACATCAAATCTCGTCCGGGCCACCTCGGCTCTGTTCCTGGCGCGCGTCATCCTGTCTCGTGGGGCTAGTGAATAAATCAGGAGACCCTAATCCGATTTGGCGGAGGCCACCAATACATATTCTTGTTATCGCCCGGCAAGGGTTCAGGGAGGCGCTGCCCTTCGTCGAATCGTCGCCGATCCAAAACCATGCGATGAAGGACAAGTAGCCATGGAGTGCCCCTCATCCCGCTGCCGCGACCTTCTCCCCGCAGCGCGGGGAGAAGGGACAAGCCGCGCCTGCAATTCCCAACGAGCCGGCGAGCGGGGCGGGGCGCCGCCGCGAATCCCCTTCGCCCCGCTCGCGGGGAGAAGGTGGCCGGCAGGCCGGATGAGGGGCGACTATGCTCGGTGATAGGGGTGGCCGGCGAGAATGGTCACGGCACGATAGAGCTGTTCGGCGATGAGGATGCGCACGAGCTGATGCGGCCAGGTCATCTTGCCGAGGCACAGAACCGCATCGGCGCGGGCATGAAGGGCCGGATCAAGCCCGTCGGCACCGCCGATGGCGATCATCAGATCGCGCTTGCCGCCGTCCCGGAAGGTGCCGAGCAGCGTGGCGAAACTTTCCGAATCGAGCGCCTTGCCGCGTTCGTCGAGCAACAGGAGCAGGCTGCCGTCGGCAAGCGCCTTGTCGAGCTGGGTCGCTTCGTCGCGCTTGCGCGTCTCCGCATTCGCAGCGCGGCTCTCGTTGATTTCGACGACGCGCGCCAGCTCCAGGCCGACGGCCGGCCCCGCCTTGGCGAACCGATCGAGATAACGGGCCGCCAAGTCCTTTTCCGGCCCCGCCTTCAGGCGGCCGACTGCGAAAAGTCCGATACGCATTGACCCGCTCCGTCCCCACCGGCATCCGATCGACGACTGCGTACTTCCTTAGACCATCGCCGGGCTTAAGGACAAGACACGCAGCAATTCAAAGTGCTACAGCGGTCTTTGTGCGTCTGAAGGACGCACGGCGCTGTAGGTTTCGATCGGCAAAAACCCTCTTGCTGCCATCCACCCGATCGGGTGATGACAGCCCTATCTCAAATCGGCACCGGTTGTCGCTCCGTCCTGAGGCTATGGGTCAGGGACGGGCGGCGCGTCTCAGTGCAGGGTGCTGTCCTCGATCTCCGGAGCCGCCCACATCTTTTCGATGTTGTAGAACTCCCGGATCTCGGGCCGGAAGATGTGAACGATCACATCGCCGGTGTCGATCAGCACCCAGTCGCCACCCTCGAGACCCTCGACGCGGGGATTGCCAAGGCCCTCGTCCTTCAGGTCCGTCACCAGGTGGTCGGCAATGGCCATCACATGCCTGTTCGAACGCCCGGAGACGACGACCATGAAGTCTCCCAGCGCCGACTTTCCGGCAATGTTGATGCTGATAATGTCTTCTGCCTTTGAGTCCTCTAGGCTTTCGAGGACCAGCTTAAGCGCACGGACAGCGGCTTCGTCGCTCGATCCCGTGCTGCGCGGGAATGCGGAGACCGCATATCCCTTGGCGTGTGCTGTTGTCAGGGTCTTTCCTTTCCGAATGAACAGAACAAGCACTTCCGGTTCGTGATCTGAGGTCGAACCGTGTGTCAAATGTAGGCACCAAACCGGTGCGGTTTCAAGACGCGAGAAATAAATGACGGGAATTCACCCGGATTTGGCGGAACGAAGCGCCGTCGAACTCAAGGACGAGCGGGGGCCGTGGATGAAGGTCCAGGCCGGCGCCCTTCGAAACGCCAGCGTCGGCGCGTCGTCCTCGTCGATTCGCGCATGGTGGAAAGTCATCGCCATGCGCGACGACAGATAGGCGAGCGTCGCGCCCGGCCGGTCGATCACCGCGATCGGGAAGGTGCCGACGATCCGGCGCCAGTTCTGCCAGCGGTGGAAGCTGCGGAGATTGTCCGCCCCCATGACCCAGACGAAGCGGACGCCGCGATTGCGCCGCCGGACGAATTCCAAGGTGCGCGCCGTATAGCTCTGGCCGAGCGCCTCTTCGAAGGCGGTGACCTTGATGCGCGGGTTGCGGGCGATCTTCTCGCTCATTGCGATGCGCTCGGCGAGCGGTGCGAGATTGTTGTGGTCCTTCAGCGGATTGCCGGGCGTCACCATCCACCAGAGCTGGTCGAGCCCGAGCTTCTGCAGCGCCGTCTCGGCGACCAGCACATGGCCGGCATGGGGCGGGTTGAAGGACCCGCCGAACAGGCCGACCGCCATGCCGCCTTCGACATGCGGCATGCGCAGATATCTTGGCTTCACATCGGCAGGGGTCGTCAGGGCCGCACCTGTCCCGTGCCGCGCACGCGATATTTGAACGAGGTGAGCTGTTCGACGCCAACGGGGCCGCGGGCATGCATCTTGCCCGTGGCAATGCCGATCTCGCCCCCCATGCCGAACTCGCCGCCATCGGCAAATTGCGTCGAGGCGTTGTGCAGGAGGATCGCCGAGTCGATTTCCGTGAAGAAGCGCTCGACGACGGCCGGATCCTCGGCAATCACCGCCTCGGTATGGGCCGAGGACCACGTGTTGATGTGCTCGATGGCGCCGGAAATGCCATCGACGAGCTTTGCCGAGATGATCGCGTCCAGATATTCGGTTGCCCAGTCTTCGTCGCCCGCCACTTTCAGGCCGGGAAGCAGGCCTTGCAACTCTTCCGAGACGCGTACTTCGCAGCCGGCGTCGAGGAGCCCCCGGAGCAGCGGTCTTGCCAACCGGTCGGTGGCGTTGCTGTCGATCAACAGGGTTTCGGCGGCGCCGCAAATGCCGGTGCGGCGCATCTTGGCATTGACGACGATTCTTGCCGCCATGTCGAGATCGGCCGACGCGTCGACATAGACATGGCAGAGGCCCTCGAGATGCGCGAAAACCGGTACGCGGGCCTCGTTCTGGACGCGGGCGACGAGGCTCTTTCCGCCGCGCGGCACGATCACGTCGATCGCGCCATTGAGGCCCGAAAGCATGGCGCCGACGGCCGCGCGGTCGGCGACCGGAACCATCTGGATCGCATCCTCAGGCAGGCCCGCCGCCTTCAGCCCCTCGACGAGGCAGGCATGGATCGCCCGTGACGAATGGAAGCTGTCGGAGCCGCCGCGCAGGATCACGGCATTGCCGGCCTTGAGGCAAAGCGCGCCGGCATCGGCCGTGACATTGGGGCGGCTCTCATAGATCACCCCGATGACGCCGAGCGGCGTTCGGACCCGCTCGATATGCAGCCCGTTCGGCCGGTCCCATTCGGCGATGATATCGCCGACCGGATCCTTGAACGCGGCGATCGCCCGGATGCCGTCGGCCATGTCGCGGATACGGCCTTCCGTCAGCGTCAGCCGGTCGATGAAGGCCTTGGCGACGCCACTTTCCCGCGCGTTTTCGAGATCGACCGCGTTGGCGGCGAGGATCTCGCCGCTCTTCGCGATGATCGCCTCCGCCATGGCGACAAGCGCCGCATGTTTGCGCTCGGCGCTGGCAATGGCGAGCGGCCGGGCCGCTGCCTTGGCACGCCGGCCGATCTCCAACATGATTGCGTCGACGTCTGCGCCGTTCCTGGCCGCCTCAAGCATGGAGCTTGCCCCTCTTCTCATTCCCTCCCTCCTCGGACCGCGCGCCGGAGGGAGCCGTCATGACCATATCGTCGCGGTGCACCATGGCGGTGCGGCCGGCATAGCCGAGGATCGCAGCGATCTCGGCCGATTTCTTGCCGGCGATCTGGCGCGCGTCGTCGGCGTCATAGCCGGCAAGGCCGCGGGCGATCTCGCGGCCGGAATGGTTAAGGATCGCAATGGTGTCGCCGCGGCTGAACGTTCCCGACACCTGCCGGACACCGGCCGGCAGCAGGCTCTTGCCGGAACGCAGTGCCGTCTCCGCCCCGGCGTCGATCGTCAACGAACCGGCCGGCAGGAGCTGCCCGGCGATCCAGGTCTTGCGGGCCGTCACCGGCGAACCGGAAGGCGCGAACCAGGAGGAGCGGGCGCCGGCCTCGATCGCCTTCAGCGGGTGCTCCGGCTTCCCGGAGGCGATGATCATCGCGCAGCCGGCGGTGGTGGCGATCTTGCCGGCATCGATCTTGGTGCGCATGCCGCCGCGCGACAGCTCGGAGGCCGCGCCGCCTGCCATCGCCTCGATCTCCGGGGTGATCTCGGCAATCGACTCGAGGAAGCGGGCCTCCGGATCGAGATGCGGCGGAGCCGTATAGAGGCCGTCGATATCGGACAGCAGGACGAGCAGGTCGGCGCCGACCATCGTCGCGACCCGGGCGGCTAGCCGGTCGTTGTCGCCGTAGCGGATCTCGGTGGTGGCGACCGTGTCGTTCTCGTTGATGATCGGCACGGAGCCGAGCTTCAGCAACTGGTTGATCGTGGCGCGCGCATTCAAGTAGCGGCGGCGCTCCTCCGTATCGCCGAGCGTCAACAGGATCTGCCCGGCGATGATCTGATCGGTCGAAAGGCTTTCCGACCAGGCGCGCGCCAGGGCGATCTGGCCGACGGCGGCCGCCGCCTGGCTTTCCTCGAGCTTTAGGGCGCCGGCCGGCAGGTTCAGCACGGTGCGGCCGAGCGCGATGGCACCCGAGGAGACGACCAGCACCTCGACGCCCTTCGCCTTCAGCGCGGCGATATCGGCGCACATGGCGTCGAGCCAGCTCTTCTTCAGCCCGCTCTTGCGGTCGACGAGGAGCGCCGAGCCGATCTTGATGACGATCCGACGGTATTTTTCGAGCGGTCTGCGGGTCGCGGCCATCTCAAACCTGCTCCTCGCCGGCCTTCGCCGCGGAAATGACGTCGCGCAACGCCCTCAGCGCCTCGGTCATGCCCCGGTTGGTGACGGCCGAGATGAGCAGCGGCGGCGCGCCGCAGGCCTTGGCGAGCGCCTTGGATTTCGCCTTGAGTTCCTCGTCGTCAAGCACGTCGATCTGGGCCAGCGCGACGATCTGCGGCTTGTCTTCGAGCCCGCCGCCATAGGCATCGAGCTCGTGCCGCACCGTCGTATAGGCCTTGGCGACATCCTCCTCCTGCGCCGAAACCAGATGCAGAAGCACGCGGGTGCGCTCGACATGGCCGAGGAAACGGTCGCCGATGCCGACGCCTTCATGGGCGCCCTCGATCAGCCCCGGGATGTCGGCGATGATGAATTCCTGCCCGTCGATGGTGGCAACGCCGAGATTGGGATGGAGCGTCGTGAAGGGGTAGTTGGCGATCTTCGGCCGGGCGCGGGTGCAGGCGGCGAGAAACGTCGACTTGCCGGCATTCGGCAGGCCGACGAGGCCGGCATCGGCGATCAGCTTCAATCTCAGCCAGATGGTCTTTTCCTCGCCTTCGAGGCCGGGATTGGCCCAGTTCGGCGCCTGGTTTGTCGAGGACTTGAAATGCGCATTGCCGAAGCCGCCATTGCCGCCGGCGGCGAGCCGATAGCGCTGGCCTTCCGCGACCATGTCGACGATCAGCGTCTCGTTGTCCTCTTCGAAGATCTGCGTGCCGACCGGCACCTTCAGCGTCACGTCGGCGCCCTTCGCGCCGGTGCGGTTGCGGCCCATGCCGTGGATGCCGGTCTTGCCCTTGAAGTGCTGCTGGAAGCGAAAGTCGATCAGGGTATTGAGGCCGTTGACCGCCTCCACCCAGACATCGCCGCCGCGGCCGCCGTCGCCGCCATCTGGCCCGCCGAACTCGATGAATTTCTCGCGGTGGAAGGAGACGGCGCCCGCGCCGCCATCCCCGGACCGGATATAGACTTTTGCTTCATCGAGGAATTTCATGGGCTGGCCATTTCTTGTTCGGCTTAATTGAAGTTGGAGCGGGATGCTGGCGGAAAACCGCGCACCCACTGCTCGCCCTAGCACTCGCCGCCATCGATATAGGCGGTTCCGGCACAGGTCAAAGACTATCGCAAAAGAAACCCGCCGAGACACGTCCCGGCGGGTTTCGATCTCTTTAGGCCGGCCGGCGCAGGTCCTCGGCCGTCAGGCGCGTTTCGATATGCGCCACCATGGCGTTGCGGGCGAACGCATAGATCTGGCTGCAGCCGGTGATCTTGAAGCCAAGCTTCTCCTGCACCTTGAGCGAGGCCGGGTTGTCCGCGAAGACCCCGGAACGCAGCACGGCGTCCGGCATCCGCCGGAAGAACCGGTCGACGGCGGCATGGCCGCCTCGCTTGCCAGCCCCTTGCCCCAGTAGAAGCGGTTCAGCCAGTAGCCGACATGCCACTCGCCGCGCAGGAACTCGATGCCGACGCAGCCGATATGGACGTCGTCTCCCATGGTGACGGCCAGCGTCCAGTCGGGCAGGACGTTCGCGGCCTGGCGGTTCAGCCAGTCGAGCGCGTCCTGCTGGTGATAGGGCGCCGGCACGCGCGCCAACATACGCGCCACCCGGAAATCGGCGAGCGATTCGGCGATCGCCCCAGCATCCGACAGCCGATGCGGGCGCAGCCTCAGCCGCTTCGCTTCGATGACCGGGCAGGGGCCGGGATCGGGGCGGGCGACGATCCGCGCCCGTTCGGTGACGAGCGCGTTCATCGCATGCCTCCCCAGCTCTTGAGCGAAACCCAGGTCTTGCGGTCGAGCCTGTACCATTCGACGGCGACGGTGCCGCCGAGCGCCAGGCTGTCGACCATGCCGGAGCCCTGGAACTGAAAGCCGCACTTCTGGACGACCCGGCGCGAGGCCATGTTCATGACCCGGCAGCGCGCATCGATCTGGTCGATGTCGCGGGTGCGGAAGGCCATGTCGGTCAGCGCCTGCACCGCTTCGGTGGCATAGCCCTGGTTCCAGTAAGGCTCGCCCAGCCAGTAGCCGAGCTCGACCGTCCTGCCGTCGGCATGCGGCTCGATCCCGCAGCAGCCGAGGAATGCGCCATTGTCCGCTTTGGTGATCGCGTAGACGCACTTGCCAATCGTGCCGGCTTTTGTGCGTCGCACGAAATCGGCCGCATCCACCGTGGTGTACGGGTGCGGCATGCGCGAGACCATGGTGGCGATATTGGCGTTGTTGGCAAGATGGGCAAGGGCGTCGATATCGTCTTCGTGGGGCGTGCGCAAAACGAGCCGGGGCGATAACAATATCGGGCAGTCGGTCCTTGACCGTTGAGGCCTCAGCCTTTGTTCGGGAGACCGGGATTGGTCTTCCCTGACGAGCTCGGTTTGCATGGTTCTTCCTCCAGACATGCGAAAAGGGGAGTTGGGTATTGCCCCATCTCCCCTTTGAAGTCTGGCTTCGGAACCTTGCGGGTGCGTCAGCCGGGTCGATGAGACGCCGGCTGTTTTAGAGCGCTACCGGCTTATTCCGCTGCTTCGGCTTTCGGCATTACAGACACGTAGACTCGGCCGTTGGCCTTCGTACGGAAGTCCACGTTGCCGGCCGCAAGCGCAAAAATCGTATGGTCCTTGCCGAGGCCGACATTGGCGCCGGCATGCCACTTGGTGCCGCGCTGGCGCACGATGATGTTGCCTGCAATGACGGCTTCGCCGCCGAACTTCTTCACGCCAAGGCGCTTGGACTCAGAATCGCGACCGTTGCGCGACGAACCGCCAGCTTTTTTGTGTGCCATTGGTGTTCTCCTTTAAACCTTCGATCCCGGACTCAGTTTGCAGCTTCAGCGGCGGCTTCGGTCTTCTTCGAAGCCTTCTTCGCCTTGCCGCCGGCGGCAGCGATGTCCAGGATGCGGACGACCGTCTGATGCTGGCGATGGCCGCGCGAACGCTTGGAGTTCTGGCGGCGGCGCTTCTTGA
Source organism: Sinorhizobium fredii USDA 205 (assembly GCF_001461695.1). GTDB lineage: Bacteria > Pseudomonadota > Alphaproteobacteria > Rhizobiales > Rhizobiaceae > Sinorhizobium > Sinorhizobium fredii. The sequence goes on from NZ_AUTC01000099.1 coordinate 99,862, forward strand.
AGGCGATGACCTTCTTGGCGCGGCCCTGGTCCACAACTTCGGCGCTGACGACGGCACCTTCGACAAACGGAGCACCGATGGTTGCATCGGCGCCGACGCCGACCATCAGGATCTCGGTGAATTCGATCTTGTCGCCTGCAACGCCTTCCAGCTTTTCGATGGTGATGACGTCGTCGGCTGCCACGCGGTACTGCTTACCGCCGGTCTTGATGACTGCGAACATATTTTATCCTTTCATGTTCGGTCCGGCTCTTTGCCTGGAAAAGCAAGGCCGTCTTTTTGTCAGTCGTTCATATTGAGCGGAGCGCCGCAGGGAAACCCTCGACCTCCACCAGTGAACGGGCACAAACCATGACCCGGCGCGGTGCGGGCAGGCCACACCACTTCATGGCGCGGATTAAGGGAGTCGCCCTTCCTTGTCAAGGCGAAAGGCACTGAGTTGAAGATATTCTTCCTTCTGCCCCCTTGTCAGCGGCGGAAACTGTCGCTATGAACCGGCCGCGCTCAGATAGCGCCAACCGGCCCCGCGGAGAGGTGGCAGAGTGGTTGAATGCACCGCACTCGAAATGCGGCATGGGTGCAAGCCCATCGGGGGTTCGAATCCCCCCCTCTCCGCCATCTTCGTCAGAAATTCAAAGCATTATCACGGACCCGGCTCGTGCTCGCAGTCGGGTGTTTTGCCGGAGGACGGCTCAAATCGCGCGTCTTGCCTCTGACGCACCTACCGAGCCGCCCCGAATCGGTAGTGTCGCGTCACTATTCTTTCGCAAAAGTTGCACAATAATGATAGTTGGACATGTCGGCCCCGGGGGACGAAATGGCGATCAGCGATTCAACGCGAGTGAGTGCCGTTGCTCAGCAGATCAAAGAGGCGAGCAATCCTGATGTTCAGGCGGACATCGAGGCGCTGCTGAAGCAACCCAGGGAGCGGCCTGCCTGGCTCCGGGAGGCACAGCAGGCGATGAAGCGACGCCTGCGCAACGAGCCTGCAATAGAAGCCGGCATCAGACCCGCGGCAGTCGACGAGGGCGCGGCGCCATCGGACGAAGTCGGCGTGCGCGAGACTATCGTCTTCGCGGTCGGCACCCCCGTCTATGTCGTTCGCGATGGCCGTATCGACCTCGACAGCGCGCGTGCCGAGGCGAAGGGGTGGCGCAAACTCCTTGCCCAGCACGACGCCTCCATGGCCAATGTCCTGATGTCCGTCGGCCGGATCGATGTCGACAATTTCGTCGACGACAGCCCCTATGTCGGCACGGCTTGGGTCATCGACGACGGCCTCGTCGTCACAAACCGCCATGTCGCCAATCTGTTTGCCGAGGCAAGCGGCGTCGGCTTCAAATTCCGCCTCGGATTCGATGCGCGAACACCAATCGGGGTCAAGGTCGACTTTCTCGAGGAACTCGGCAATGACAGGTCTGCAGAAGTCCGCGTCGAACGGATCGTCTGGGTGGCGCCGGAGACCGGACCCGATGTCGCTTTCTTGAAGCTTGCGCCAGCATCGACGCTGGTCGGGCGAAAGGCATTGGTTCGCGCCACCGAGACGCCGCGGCCGAAATTGCCGGTGGCTGTCATCGGCTATCCGGCACGCGACAGCCGGTTCTCCGATCGGGCGCTCGCCGAGAAGATCTTCGGTGGCGTCTTCGACAAGAAAAGGGTCGCTGTCGGCCAGATCCTCGGCGCGGGTGCCGACGAAATCACCCATGGATGCTCGACGCTCGGCGGTAATTCCGGCTCGCCGGTGATCGACATCGGAAGCGGCGAGGTGGTGGGTCTGCACTATCGCGGCATCGAATTCGTCGAGAACGACGCCGTTTCCGTGCCGATGTTGAACCGCTGTCTCGAACGGGCGCGCGCGATACAGGGGGTGGGAGGGCTAGCCGTGTCGAAGGATGAGAGCCAAGACGCGCGTGGGCGCGACGGCGTCGTTCAGGTCGGATCAACACCGGGGAGTGTAACCTTCACGATACCGCTCAGAATCACGGTGGAACTCGGCGGTATAGCTGCCTCGCCGTTCACCGCGGCAGCTTTGCCGACGATTGCGAGTGGCGCACTGCCCGCATCCGAGGTCGGAGGCCCCGTCGACAAGCAAAGGCTGGCGCAGGCCGTCGTCAACGCCCGCGCCCTTCTGGCGAACCGCGCAGATGTGGTGGCGATCAAGCCCGGCTACCGCTTCGCCGACGGAGCGATCACCGACGAGAAAGCGGTGGTGGTCTCCGTGCGCCGCAAGATCGAAAGGTCCTCGCTCGAATCGCGCGGCGTGCTTGCCTTGCCCACGCAGATCGACGGCGTGCGGGTCGATGTGGCGGTCGCCACAACGGCCGACCTTTGCGGCGAAGGCACCGGGATCGGCGAGGAAGCGCGGGTGCCGAGTTGGCATACAGCCTATGAGAAACGGCCCGACCTGCCGATGACGCGCCGCAGCGCACAGATGCGTTTCGTCATCCATTCGGGTCCCGATTCCGGCTGGCCGCAACTGTCGAAATTCCTGAAGGCGACGCGCAAGTCGCTTGCGGTTGCGATGTATGAATTTGGGGCTCCCCACATTGTCGATGGCGTGATTGCAGGCGTGAAGGGAGCCAAGGAAACGATCGGCCTCGTTCTGCAACTCGGCGGCCACGTCGGGAGCGGCACGAAAAAGGACGACTTCACCGATGCGGAAACGGTGGATCGGATTCGCGAGGCGAAGAAATCGAAATTTGACTTCGCCGCCGCCAGTGTCGGCAAGGCCGGCATTTTCGATTCCGCCTATCACATCAAGGTCGCCGTTCGCGACAGCCGCTCGCTATGGCTCTCGAGCGGCTCCTGGCAAACCTCCAACCAGCCCAATGTCGATCCCTTGACGGAAGACAGCACCCCTGCGGCGCTCAGGCAGTTCAACCGCGAATGGCATGTGATCCTCGACAATGCCGAACTCGCGGAGCTTTTCGCGAACCATATCGAACGCGACCTCAAGGAGGCGCGGGAGACCGAGGAAGCTCCGGCTCCGGCAGAACCGCTTGTCTTCGTGCCGGCCGGCATGTTGGCCGACCTGGAAGCGGCGGCAAAGCCCCGCTATTTCCCGCCGCTCGAGGGTCGCCGCATGCTCGATGTGCATCCGATCCTGACGCCGGACAATTACATCGAGACCGTGCTGCCCTTCATCCAGGCGGCAAGACGCTCGGTATTGTTTCAGAACCAGAGCTTCAACACGAAGACGGTCGGCGGCGACTACGGCAAGTTGCTTGATGCGCTTCTCGCCAAGCAGCAGGACGGGCTCGACGTTCGCGTCATCTTCCGCAGCTTCGGTCCCGACGATCGGGACACGATCTCTTTCGCCAAGGATTATGGCTTCGACACCGGGCGGATCCGCATCCAGAAAAACTGCCATACGAAGGGCATCATCGTGGACGGCGAGGCGGCGCTGGTCGGGAGCCACAATTGGACGACCGCCGGAACCGGCTTCAACCGGGATGCCAGCCTGATCTTCTACGACCGGGAGATCGCCGAGTTCTATCGCGCCCTGTTCGAATACGATTGGGAGCGCATCGGGCCGGCCAGGATCGACGAGACGCTTCCGCCGCCAATTCTCGTATCGCCGGGGGAAGAGACCGTGCCGCCACCGGGATATGTCGCGGTCCCGCGATCGGTCTTGCTGGGACGCTGATCACCGCAATCGGGTCGGCGACGGCGTGTTGACGGGTGGCGCGCCGGTCAGTTCTTCGCAAAAACGTAATCCGTCTCCTGCCGGAGCGTCTCGCCGGGCCTCAGCACCGCCTTCGGAAAACCTGCGTGGTTCACCGCGTCGGGCCAAATCTGCGTTTCGAGGCAGAAGCCGGCGAAGGGGCCGTAGCGACGGCCCCCGAGGCCCGGGACCGGGACGTTCAGCTTGCTGCCGGTATAGAGCTGGACGCCGGGCTCCGTCGTCAGCACCTCCAGCGACACGCCGGAATTGATGCTGCGCACCAGCGCCACCGAGCGCTTCTGCATGCGCTCGGGCGAGAGGCAGAAATTGTGGTCATAGGCGATCTTGTCGCCCTCCATCTGGCGCCTGAGCGAGGTCATTTCGCGGAGATCGAAAGGGGTGCCGGCAACCGGGCGGATTTCGCCGGTCGGGATCAGCCGCTCGTCCGTCGGCAGGTAATGGTCGGCGGCGATCATGATGTCATGGCCGCGCGCATCCTCGCCGCCGTCGAGGTTGAAATAGCTGTGCTGACAGACATTGGCGAGCGTCGGCGCATCCGTTTCGGTTTCGTAGAGGACGTTCAACGTGCCGCCGGGCTTCAGCGTATAGGTGCAGGTGACCGTGCAATTGCCGGGATAGCCGGCGCGGCCGTCGGGGTCGGTGATCCGGAGCGTGACGCGGTCCTCGGCCCGCTCGACGATCGACCAGTTGCGCTTGGCGATATTGTCGCTGCCGCCATGCAGATGCGTGACACCCTTTTCGTTGACCTCGAGCTGGTAGGCGTTGCCTTCGAGCGTGAAGCGACCGTCGCCGATACGGTTGGCGTTGCGGCCGGGCGTGGCACCGAAATAGGAGGAATGGGATGGATAACTGTCGAAATCCTCGAAACCGAGGACGAGCGGGGCCGCATGGCCTTCGAGCCTGAGGTCCTGGATGACCGAGCCCCAGGTCAACACCTTGGCGATCAGCCCGCCGCCCTCAAGCGTCACCCGATAGACCGGTTCACCAGAGGGTAGGTGGCCGAAGATTTCCGTGTCGGTGCTCATCTTGTGTCCCTTGCTGCGTCATCCAGGCGGGCGACAAACTGCGTCATTTCCGGCGGTGCGGCAACCGGAAAGTCGCATTTTTCAGCGGGACAATTCCTTCGTCGCCGCCTGCAGGCCGGCGAGCGTCAAGGGAAACATCCGCCCGCCAAAAAGAGCGCGGACCATGCCGATCGAATGGGTGTGGCGCCAGTCGCTTTCCGGCACCGGGTTGAGCCAGATCGAATGCGGGAAATGCGTCGTCAGGCGTTCGAGCCAGAGCGCCCCCGACTCGTCGTTCCAGTGTTCGACCGAGCCGCCCGGATGGCTGATCTCATAGGGGCTCATCGACGCGTCGCCGACGAAGATGGCGCGATAGTCGCCGTGATAGGTCCGCAGCAGCTCCGCGGTGCGGGTGATGTCGGCGCGGCGGCGGCGGTTGTCCTTCCAGACGCCCTCGTAGATACAGTTGTGGAAGTAGAAATAGTCCATGTGGCGGAACTCGGCGCGCGCCGCCGAGAACAGTTCCTCGACGACGCGGATGTGATCGTCCATCGATCCGCCGACATCGAAGAACATCAGGAGCTTGACGGCATTGCGCCGCTCCGGCCGGGTCACCACGTCCAGATAGCCGTGCTCCGCGGTGGAGCGGATCGTGCCGGAAAGGTCGAGCTCTTCGGCTGCCCCCTCGCGCACCCAGCGCCTGAGCCGTTTCAAGGCGACCTTGATGTTGCGGGTGCCGAGCTCGACTGTGTCGTCGTAGTCCTTGAACTCGCGGCGGTCCCAGACCTTGACGGCGCGCCGGTGGCGCGAGCCCTCCTGGCCGATCCGGACACCCTCGGGGTTGTAGCCATAGGCGCCGAAGGGCGACGTGCCGGCCGTGCCGATCCATTTCGAGCCGCCCTGGTGGCGGCCGGCCTGCTCGGCGAGCCGCTGGCGCAGCGTCTCCATCAGCTTGTCGAAGCCCCCAAGCGCCTCGACGAGCCTCTTTTCCTCCTCGGTCAGGTATTTCTCGGCGAGCTTCCTCAGCCATTCCTCGGGGATGGCGGTTTCGACAAGGCCCTCCGGCTGCGGGGCCGCCTCGAGCCCGGCAAAGGAGCGCTGGAAGACCCGGTCGAAGCGGTCGAGGTAGCGCTCGTCCTTGATGAGCGCCGTGCGCGCCAGGAAATAGAAGGCTTCAACGTCGAAGGCGGCGATCCCCTTCTCCATTCCCTCGATCAGCGACAGGAACTCCCGGAGCGTCACCGGGACCTTCTCGGCCTTCAATTCGAGGAAGAAGGGGATGAACATCACTCTCCCGTGCCGATCTTCTCGAGCTCGTAGGGTGTCGTCTGGTACATCTCGTTGATCCAGTTGCCGAAGAAGAGATGCGCATGGCTGCGCCAGCGGTTCTGCGGCGGCAGGGAGGAATCGTTGTGCGGGAAATAGTCATGCGGCAGCTTGATCGGCACGCCGGCATCGACGTCGCGGAAATATTCGTCCGACAACGAGGTCGAATCATATTCGACGTGGTTGAACATATAGAGCCGGTTGCCCTTCTTTTCGTGCACCAGGCAGACGCCCATCTCCTTCGATTCCATCAGGATCTCGAGGCCGGGCACCCGGTCGATATCGGCGCGGCGCACCTCGGTCCAACGCGACACGGGCACGGCGAAATCATCCGAAAAGCCGTTCAGATAGACGGAGGAGGACCTGAGGTTCTGGTGGCGATAGACGCCGAAGGCCTTTTCCTTGAGCGCATATTTCGGCACACCGTGGAAGTGGTAGATCGCCGCCATCGCCCCCCAACAGACGTTCAGCGTCGAGTGCACATGCGTCGTCGTCCAGTCGTAGATGCTCTGCAGTTCCCGCCAATAGGTGACCTCTTCATAGTCGAGCATCTCGACCGGCGCGCCGGTGATGATGAAGCCGTCGAACTTGCGCCCCTTTACCTCCTCCCAGGTCTCGTAGAAGGCGAAGAGATGCTCCTCGGGCGTGTTCTTCGGCCGGTAGCCGCCGATGCGCACCAGCGTCAGTTCCACCTGCAGCGGCGTCGCGCCGATCAGCCGGGCGATCTGGATCTCCGTCTTGATCTTGTTCGGCATCAGGTTCAAGAGCCCGATCTGCAGCGGGCGGATGTCCTGGCGGACCGCCGCGGTCTCCGTCATCACCCGCACACCCTCGTTGACGAGCGTTTCGAAGGCGGGCAGCGTATCGGGTATCTTGATGGGCATGGGCGTCACTCGATCAATACAAAAAAACCGGCGGCGAAATGATCGCGACCGGTCCTCGGAAATCCGTTCTTCCTCGGCCCTTTAGCGATTTCTTTAACGTGGCTGCAAGCCGGCCGGCCAAATCACCACAGGATCGCTTGATAGCGCGACGAAGGCCGCGCGGTCAATGAAAAAGGAGTCTCGGGTAGGGAAGGCGGCGCGGCAAACTCCGGTCCGCTCGCCCGCTTGCGGGGAGAGGGTCAGGGTGAGGGGCATTTTCCGCACTGCGCGGGATCAGGCTTCTGAACGCGGCCTCATCCGTCGCGGCGCGCCATGAAGGCCAGCCGCTCGAAGAGGTGCACGTCCTGCTCGTTCTTCAGAAGCGCGCCATGGAGCTTCGGCAGCATCGATTTCGGATCGGCGCGCAAGTCTGCCGGATCGATCTCGTCGGCGACCAGCAGGCGGATCCAATCGAGCGCCTCGGAGGTCGAGGGCTTCTTCTTCAGGCCCGGCACCTCGCGGACGCCATAGAAGGCGGCAAGCGCCGCCGACAGCAGGTTCTTGCGGATGCCCGGATAGTGAACCTCGACAATGCGGGTTAGCGTCTCGGCATCCGGAAAGCGGATATAGTGGAAGAAGCAGCGGCGCAGGAAGGCGTCCGGCAGTTCCTTCTCGTTGTTGGAGGTGATGATGACGATCGGCCGGTGCAGGGCACGGACCGTCTCGCCGGTCTCGTAGACGTGGAAGTCCATCCGGTCGAGTTCCTGCAGCAGGTCGTTCGGGAACTCGATATCCGCCTTGTCGATCTCGTCGATCAACAGCACCACCTTCCGAGGCGCCTCGAAGGCCTGCCAGAGCTTGCCCCTGCGGATATAGTTCTTCACATCGTTGACCCGGGCGTCGCCGAGCTGGCTGTCGCGCAGCCGCGAAACGGCATCGTATTCGTAGAGCCCCTGCTGCGCCTTGGTCGTCGACTTGACGCTCCACTCGATGAGGTCGAGGCCGAGTGCTGCGGCAATCTGGCGGGCAAGTTCGGTCTTGCCGGTGCCGGGCTCGCCCTTGACGAGCAGCGGCCGCTCCAGCCGGATCGCCGCGTTGACGGCGACCATCAGGTCCTTGTCGGCAATATAGTCGGCGGTGCCTTCGAACTGCATCGGCTGCCTTCGGTTCTAAGTGAAAACGCGGGATGCGGGCGGAAAACCGCTTACACTTTTCCTCATCCCGCTTACCCTCGAAACGCCGTGACTTCGATTTCGATCAGCATTTCCGGGCGGATCAGATCGCAGACGACCATCGTCGCGGCCGGGAGGATCTCGCCGAAGACCTCGCCGAAGATCGGGAAGACCCGGTCGGCGAAGCTGGCGTCGGTGACGTAATAATGGTTGCGCACCACATCGGCGAGCGAGAAGCCGGCTTCCTTCAGGGCGCTTTCGATCGTCTTCAGGCAGTTGCGCGCCTGATCCTCGACCGTCTCCGGCATGGTCATGGTGGCGTAGTCGTAGCCGGTCGTGCCGGAGACGAAGCACCAGTCGCCCTTCACGACGGCGCGCGAATAGCCTGCCGTCTTCTCGAAGGGCGAACCGGTGGAGATCAGCCTGCGCGTCATCCGCGAGCCGCTCAGGCCCAGGGGCGCGATGCGGCGGTTGCCTTTTCGAAAGTGTCGATGGCACCCGCCTTTTCGAGCGTCAGGCCGATGTCGTCGAGGCCGTTCAGCAGGCAATGGCGCTTGAAGGCGTCGATCTCGAACTTGATCGAGCCGCCATCCGGGCCGGTGATCTCCTGGGTTTCCAGATCGATCGACAACACGGCGTTTGAACCGCGGTTGGCGTCGTCCATCAGCTTGTCGAGGTCGGCCTGGCTGACGACGATCGGCAGGATGCCGTTCTTGAAACAGTTATTGTAGAAGATGTCGGCGAACGAGGTGGAGATGACGCAGCGGATGCCGAAATCGAGGAGCGCCCAGGGCGCATGCTCGCGCGAGGAGCCGCAGCCGAAATTATCGCCGGCAACCAGGATCTTGGCGTTCTGATAGGCCGGCTTGTTGAGCACGAAATCCGGGTTCGGCGTGCCGTCCTCGTTGTAGCGGGCTTCGGCGAAAAGCCCCGTGCCGAGACCGGTGCGCTTGATCGTCTTCAGGTAATCCTTCGGAATGATCATGTCCGTGTCGATGTTGACGACGGGCAGGGGCGCAGCAACGCCGGTGAGCTTGACGAACTTGTCCATGGGCTAGCCTTCGATTTCAGCGGAAGTGTTGGAGAGCGTTTAGATCAGTTTCGCGCCGAAATGAAGGAGAATCTGCGTCCGCGAGGCTCCGGGAGCACGATTCTAGAGCATCCTGCTTTAGGTAGAACCACTGAAAGCAGAAAGATGCTCTAGTTTCAAAAGTGCTAGAGCGTCCTTTGCGCGTTCAACTGAACGCGCGGCGCTCTAGAGGTCGATGATCGTGCCGCGCCCGTCGTTCCAGATTCGCATTTCACGCTCATGACCGGCGGCCGGGCGGGCACGCGCCGGCATCGGCTTGGCGTTGAACCTTGCGGCGATGGCGCTGCCGATCGCGACGACGGCGGCAATGCCGGCAAGCGCCAGGGCAAGCGAGGCGGTCAGCACGAAGGCCGCAACCGTGATGGTAAGGACTGCGGCCGTGAAGAGAACAGAGCGGATGCTTTGCATATTCGTCACCTTTCTATCAAGGCATGTGGTGGCTGGCGGCACCGCTTGCAAGAGGCCCTTCGACCTTGCGCAAGGCAAGAAAGGCGGGCACAACCGGTCCTATGACAAGAGCAACCGATCATCATCCCGTGCGGCTCCGCCGTTCCGTGCTTAGCGTGCCGGCCGACAACCCCCGTGCCCTTGCCAAGATCAAGGATCTTGTCGCGGATGCGGTGATCTTCGACCTCGAGGACGCCGTGGCACCCGAGCGCAAGGCCGAGGCCCGCGACGCCCTTGTCCGCCACCTGTCCACAAATCGGCCGGACGGCGAAGCGATCATCCGCGTCAATGTGGCGGAATCGGGGTTCAGCGAAGCGGATCTTGCCGCCGCACTGTCGACGCGCCCGGACGCGATCCTTCTGCCGAAGGTCGAAAGCCCTGCCGATATCCAAACGGTTCTCGATTGGCTCTCTGAAAACGACGCGCCGGAGAGCCTGAGGCTCTGGGCGATGATCGAGACGCCGCGCGGCGTCCTCAATGCGCCGGCCATCGCCGAGATGGGCCGCACCCTCGGCGGCCGGCTCGATTGCTTCGTTGTCGGGCTCAACGACCTGCGCCACGCGACGGGCGTTCCCGCGCTCGCCGGCCGCACCTATCTCGTGCCCTGGCTGATGCAGGTGCTCATCGCGGCGCGCGGCAGCGGTCTCGACGCCATCGACGCGGTCTTCAACGATTTTCGCGACGCGGAGGGTTTTGCGGCCGAGTGCGAGCAGGGGCGCGACATGGGCTATGACGGCAAGATGCTGATCCATCCCGCCCAGATCGACGCGGCCAATCGTTGCTTCGGCGTCGACGCGGCGGCGCTCGACGAGGCGCGAGCGATCATCGGCGCCTTCGCCCGGCCGGAGCATGCAGGCAAAGGCGTGATCAACCTTGACGGCCGCATGGTCGAGCGCCTCCATCTCGACCAGGCACTGAAACTCGCCGCGAAAGCGGAGATCATCGAAAAACGAAAGGCGAAACCTTGAAACTCTACCGATTTCTGACCGGCCCCGACGACGCTTCGTTCTGCCACAAGGTGACGGCGGCATTGAACCAGGGTTGGAGCCTGCACGGCTCGCCGACCTATGCCTTCAATGCCGACACCCAGCATATGCAATGCGGTCAGGCGGTGACGAAAGAGGTGGAGGGCAAGGACTATCATCCAGACATGAAATTGTCGGAGCAGTAAGCCACGGTGTTGTCGAGTGGGTCCAAGTTGCCCCTCTCCTCGGGTTTAACCCGAGGACTAACCCTCTTCCCGCAGGCGGGGCGAGGGGACTGAGGTGGCGCCGCGCGTCTCCTTCGCCCCGCCTGCGGGGAGAAGGTGGCCGGCAGGCCGGATGCGGGGCCGAAGTTACAAAGGCCCCACACTTTCCTCAGATCGGCTGGCCCGAAAGCAATCGCGGGTCCGTTTCGCCGGCAACGCCGGCGGCCTGGCGAATGAAGAAACTCTTGAGCGACGGCAGGCGGTCGACGAGGCCGAGGCCGATGTCGCGGATGACCCTCACCGGCGTGATGTCGTTGGAGAACAGCCGGTTCAGGACGTCGGTCGTCACGCCCATGCGGAAGGTGTCGAAACGCCGCCAGGTCTGGTAGCGCTCGAGAACGGCAAGCGAGCCGATGTCGAGGCCGAGGCGGTCCGCCTCGACGACCGTTTCGGCAAGCGCCGCCACGTCCTTGAAGCCGAGATTGAGGCCCTGGCCCGAGATCGGATGGATGCCGTGCGCGGCATCGCCCGCCAGCGCGAAGCGAGGTGCTACGAAATCGCGCGCCAGCGTCAGCCCGAGCGGAAAGGCCCTGCGGCCGCCGACCACCTTGAGATGGCCGAGCTTGTGGCCGAAGCGGCGCTCCAGTTCCTCCTCGAAAATGAAATCATCCTCTTTGACCAGGCGCTCGGCGTCGGCGCTGCGCTCCGTCCAGACCAGCGACGAGCGATTGTCCTTGAGCGGCAGGGTGGCGAAGGGCCCCGCCGGCAGGAAATGCTCCTCCGCCGTGCCGCCGTGCGGCCGCTCGTGCTCGACCGTCGTCACGATGCCGGACTGGCCGTAATCGAACTCGACGACCTTGATGCCGGCGGCCTCGCGCAATTTCGAGCGCACCCCGTCGCAAGCGACGAGCAGTCGCGCCTCCACCGCCGCGCCGCCGGCGAGTGTCACGGCAACGGCGTGATCGCCGCTCTTGAAGTTTTCGACCAACGCCGCCTGGCGGATCGGCACGCCGAGTTCCCGGCAGGCCTCGCGCAATGCGCCGACCAGCGCGGTATTCGGCACCATATGTGCGAAGGGGCGCCCCTCGCCGCCATCGCCCTCGAAGGTCAGGAACACCGGACGGACGGGATCGGCCGTTTTCGAATCGGTGATCACCATCCGGAGGATCGGCTCCGCCTCCGGGGCGATCGCGTTCCAGACGCCGAGAACGTCGAGCATGCGCTCGGCCGCAAGGGCGACCGCGGAGGCCCGCTCGTCCTTTTTCCAGGCGCCTTCCGGCGCGCCGTCGACGACGGTCACGTCGAGATGGGGAGCCGCTTTCTTGAGCGATACGGCGAGCGACAGGCCGACATAGCCGCCTCCGGCAATCAATACATCGATCATCCCGCCTCTCCCGTCGCACTTGAGCATCGATCCATGCGTATATAGATCAATGCCATCGCCGTTCCTACCATCGGAGACCGCCGAAAATGTCGCGCCCCGCCGAATCCGCCACGCCCATGGATGCGCTGCTCGGGATCCTCGATCTCGAAAAGCTCGAAGAAAACCTGTTCCGGGGCCTGAGCCCCCAGGTCGGCTGGCAGCGGGTGTTCGGCGGGCAGGTCATCGGCCAGGCGCTGGTCGCCGCGCAACGCACCGTGGACGAAGGCCGCTATGTCCATTCGCTGCACGCCTATTTCCTGCGGCCGGGCGACCCGACCGTGCCGATCATCTACGAGGTCGACCGTATCCGCGACGGATCGAGCTTCGCCACCCGGCGCGTCGTGGCGATCCAGCACGGCAAGGCGATCTTCTCCATGTCGGCCTCCTTCCAGTATGACGAGGACGGATTCGACCATCAGTTCGACATGCCCGACGTGCCGATGCCGGAAACCTTGCCGGGCGAAAAGGAACTGCGCGAGAAATTCCTCGTCCACGCACCCGAGGCGATCCGCCGCTACTGGGAACGGCCGCGGCCGATCGAGATCCGGCCGACCTCGCTCGAGCATTACTTCTCGCGCGACAAGGCCACGCCGCGGCAGGACGTCTGGGTGAAGACCGTCGGCAACGTGCCGGACGAGCGCCATCTGCAGGCCGCCGTCCTTGCCTATCTGTCCGACATGACGCTGCTCGATACCTCGCTCTACGCGCACGGCACTTCGGTCTTCGACCGGACGCTCCAGGTCGCGAGCCTGGACCACGCCATGTGGTTCCATCGACCCTCCAGGATGGACGACTGGCTGCTCTACACGCAGGACAGCCCAAGCGCGCACGGCGCGCGCGGCATGACGCGCGGCAGCCTGTTCGATCGTTCCGGCGTGCTGATCGCCTCCGTGGCCCAGGAAGGCCTGATCCGTAAAAAGGCAGTTGAGTAAAAAATAGGCAATCTCCAGCCTTTTTTGTTCTTTTGCCTGTTTTTTAAGCTTCTTGATTGGCTTCTTTTTTAGCACTTCGCGGCCGAAGCGCCGCGAAAAGTGGTTTTTCCGTGTCTTTTCCTGAATTTGCGCCTTCTCGATCGAATCTGGCACGCCCCTTGAATGTGAAGGTTCGGTTGCCCGGCGCTTCATGCGCTCAAGCAGCAAGGAGAGACGGCCTCCGGGCCGAGGCAGACAAGGATGGGAAGCCGATGAAAATTGTGATGGCCATTATCAAGCCGTTCAAGCTCGATGAGGTTCGCGAAGCCCTGACCACCGTAGGCATCCAGGGTTTGACCGTGACCGAAGTGAAGGGATACGGCCGCCAGAAGGGGCACACCGAAATCTACCGTGGCACCGAATACGCCGTGAGCTTCCTGCCGAAGCTGAAGATCGAGATCGCGGTTCCGTCGGAGATCGTCGACAAGGCCGTCGACGCGATCGCCTCGGCCGCCAAGACCGGCCAGATCGGCGACGGCAAGATCTTCGTCTATTCGATTGACCATGCCGTGCGCATCCGCACCGGCGAAACCGATTCAGAAGCGTTGTAAGCAGCGCCGATCAGGGAGCATTTTTCGATGTCGTCATTCAATCTTTCCCTCTCTCTTCGACGCGTGGGCGCCACCGCTGCCGCCTTGCTCGCGCCGGTCGTTGCTTTCGCCCAGGAGGCGGCGCCCGCCGCTGCCGAGGCCGTTGCGGCAACGCCGGTTCCGGACAAGGGCGACACCACCTGGATGCTGCTGTCGACCATCCTCGTCCTGTTGATGACCGTTCCCGGTCTCGCGCTCTTCTATGGCGGTCTGGTGCGTGCCAAGAATATGCTGTCGGTGCTGATGCAGGTTATGATGATCACCGCCGTCGTGATGATCATCTGGGTGACCTACGGCTATTCGCTGGCCTTCACGGATGGCGGCTCGCTCAACTCGTTCATCGGCGGCTTCTCGAAAATGTTCCTGGCGGGCGTCGACACGACGACCCTTGCGGAAAGCTTCTCGAAGGGCGTCTTCATCCCCGAATACGTCTTCGTCGTCTTCCAGATGACCTTCGCCTGCATCACGCCGGCCCTGATCGTCGGCGCCTTCGCCGAGCGCATCAAGTTCTCGGCCGTCATGCTGTTCGTCATCCTGTGGGTCACCTTCGTCTACTTCCCGATCGCCCACATGGTCTGGTTCTGGGGTGGACCGAGCGCCTACACGGCTCCGACCGGCCTGATCTTCTCCTTCGGCGCGATCGACTTCGCCGGCGGCACCGTCGTCCACATCAATGCCGGTATCGCGGGCCTCGTAGGCGCGATCATGCTCGGCAAGCGCACGGGCTACAAGCGCGAGATCATGGCTCCGCATTCGATGACGCTCACCATGGTCGGCGCCTCGCTGCTGTGGGTCGGCTGGTTCGGCTTCAATGCCGGCTCGAACCTCGAAGCCAATGCCTATGCGGCCCTCGCGATGATCAACACCTTCCTGGCAACGGCAGCAGCCATCGTCTCCTGGGCGGTCGTTGAAACGCTCGTTCGCGGCAAGGCCTCGATGCTTGGCGCCGCCTCGGGTGCCGTTGCCGGCCTCGTCGCCGTCACCCCGGCCGCCGGCTTTGCCGGGCCGATGGGCGCGATCGTACTCGGCCTCGCCGTCTCGCCGCTCTGCTACTTCTTCGTCGATGTGGTAAAGAACAAGTTCCACTATGACGACAGCCTCGACGTGTTCGGCATCCACGGCGTCGGCGGCATCCTCGGCGCGATCGCAACCGGCATCCTCGTCAACCCGGCGCTCGGCGGCGCAGGCATCGTCGACTATTCGACCGCCGACTTCGCCGCTGGCTACGCCGGCACGGCAACGCAGGTCTGGGCGCAGCTCAAGGGCGTGCTCGTCACCGTCGTCTGGTCCGGTGTCGGTTCGGTCATCCTCTTCAAGGTTGTCGATGCAATCGTCGGCCTGCGCGTCACGGTCGAAGCGGAGCGCGAAGGTCTCGACCTCTCCTCGCACGGCGAAGCCGCCTATCACGCCAGCTAAGCGGATTGCGGCGCCGGCAGAAAAGCGCCGCCAACAGTCCCGTCGCGATCCGCATATTTCGCGGATCGCCCTTTCGCCCGGATCCTCGCGATCCGGGCTTTTTTTGTGCTGCTCAATGCGCTGACCACCCCTCATCCGGCTGCCGGCATCTTCTCCCCGGGGCGAAGGAAACGCGCGGCATCGCTTCGGCCCAAGTTCCCTCGGGGAGAGGGTTAAGGTGAGGACCCGCGATAGGGATCAATTTGCGACGGAATCATCGTCATCACGCGCTATTTCGTTCCCGCAGGCGCATGGTTAATGTCGCATTAACCCTCGTCCGCTTAGGTTGATTCCATGGCACGCAATGTGCCCGGAGCATTCTGTGTCCAGACCGGTTTCGGAAGGGCGGCAAGAATGCCCTGCAATCAATGGCTGGAATGTTCCCACCGTTCACTTGGAAGATGCGTGGCGCTCCGGCGGATCGAAACGGGCAGCAGGCAACATGAGCAGAAGCAATCCCGCAACGCTTGACAGCCGTTCCAACCAGTTCGTGCTGACCACCTTCCTCTGGCGCCAGACCGCGTCGCTGGCAGGTTTTGCGCTGTTCGGCGCCCTGGCGCTCGCCGTTGCCGCGCTTTCGACATGGAACGTTTCCGATCCGAGCTTCTCCTATGCCACCTCGCAGGAGCCGACCAACGTGCTCGGCTACGGCGGTGCTGCCTTTGCCGATATCTTCATGCAATTCTTCGGACTGGCGAGCGTCGTGGCGCTGCTGCCGGCGGTCGCCTGGGCGCTCGTGCTGATTGGCGGCAAACCTTTCGACAAGGCCGTCAAGCGGCTCTGCCTCTGGTTCGTCGGTTCGGTGCTGGCGAGCGCTGCCCTGAGCTGCGTGCCGGCGCCGATCACCTGGCCGCTGCCGAACGGTCTCGGCGGCGTCTTTGGCGACATGATCCTGCGCTTCCCGGCGCTCTTCACCGGCACCTTCCCGACCGGCACCTTCGCGACCGTTCTCGCCTGCCTCTTCGCTGCGCCGGCCGCCTGGGCGCTGATCTTCAGCGCCGGGCTTATCGGTGTCAGCGACGAAGGCGAGGAAGAGGCGGCACCGGAGTCCGTTCCGAGCAAGGCCCGCACCATCCGCGAAGAGCTCGAGGATGAGGATGACGAGGGGCCGCTGACCCTCCTGATGGGCTCGCTGGCCCATATGCGTTTCACGGCGCAAGCCCGGCTGCGTCGCGCCTTCGGCCTGAGCGCCAGCCGCGCCAAGCGCCAGTACGACGAGCCCTATGATTTCAACAACGACGAATTCGGCACGCTCAACGAGCCGGCCCGGCCGAAGACACAGGCCGGCGCCGCGCGCGTCGAACCATCGCTCGATCGCGCCGAGCGCCGCCTCGTCACGCCGCCGCCGATCCTCGCCGACGAAGACGACCCGCCCTTCGACCTCGACGATCCTCGCCCCGCCGGCATCCTGCCGGACGACGAGGACGACATCGCCGCCGACTGGGCACCGCGGCCCGCTCCGGCCAGGCCGCCGATCAACGGTTCCAGGGTTGCTCCGCCACCGACGCGGCCGAAGAGCGGCCAGCGCATCGAACGCGAAGCCCAACGCTCCTTCGTCGATGACGATGGCGACTTCACGCTTCCGCCGATCCATTTCCTCGCCGAGGCGAAGAATGTCACCCGCGACGCCTCCCTATCGTCCGATGCGCTCGAACAGAATGCCCGCATGCTCGAAGGCGTGCTGGAGGATTTCGGCGTCAAGGGCGAGATCATCCATGTGCGCCCGGGGCCTGTTGTGACGCTCTACGAATTGGAGCCGGCGCCGGGCATCAAGTCGTCGCGCGTCATCGGCCTTGCCGACGACATCGCCCGCTCGATGAGCGCGATCGCCGCCCGCGTCGCGGTCGTGCCGGGCCGCAACGCCATCGGCATCGAACTGCCGAACCAGCGGCGCGAGATGGTCTATCTGCGCGAACTGATCGGCTCGCGCGACTTCGAGACCACCAAGACGAAGCTTGCCATGGCGCTCGGCAAGACGATCGGCGGTGAACCGGTCGTCGCCGACCTCGCCAAGATGCCGCATCTGCTCGTCGCCGGCACCACCGGTTCGGGCAAGTCGGTGGCGATCAACACGATGATCCTGTCGCTGCTCTATCGCCTCACCCCCGATCAGTGCCGGCTGATCATGATCGATCCGAAGATGCTCGAGCTCTCCGTCTATGACGGCATCCCGCATCTGCTGTCGCCGGTGGTCACCGATCCGAAGAAGGCCGTCGTCGCGCTGAAATGGACCGTGCGCGAGATGGAAGAGCGCTACAAGAAGATGTCGAAGATCGGCGTCCGCAACATCGACGGCTTCAACGCGCGCGTCGAGCAGGCGCTTCTGAAGGGCGAGGCGATCACCCGCACCGTCCAGACCGGCTTCGACCGCCAGACCGGCGAAGCCGTCTACGAGACCGAGGAGTTCGACCTCTCGCCGATGCCCTATATCGTCGTCATCATCGACGAGATGGCCGACCTGATGATGGTCGCCGGCAAGGACATCGAAGGCGCCGTGCAGCGGCTCGCCCAGATGGCCCGCGCCGCCGGCATCCACGTCATCATGGCGACGCAGCGCCCGTCGGTCGACGTCATCACCGGCACGATCAAGGCGAACTTCCCGACCCGCATCTCCTTCCAGGTCACCTCGAAGATCGACAGCCGCACCATCCTCGGCGAACAGGGAGCCGAACAGCTCCTCGGCCAGGGCGACATGCTCTACATGGCGGGCGGCGGGCGCATCCAGCGCGTCCACGGCCCCTTCGTCTCCGATACGGAAGTGGAAGAGGTTGTCGCCTATCTGAAGACGCAAGGCGTGCCGCAGTATCTCGATGCGATCACCGAGGACGACGACGAGGAGAGCGAAGGCGGCGGACCGTCCGGGACCTCGAATCTCGCCGATTCCGAAGACCCCTACGACCAGGCCGTGGCGATCGTGCTGCGTGACGGCAAGGCTTCGACCTCCTACGTGCAGCGGCGCCTCGGTATCGGCTATAATCGTGCCGCCTCGCTGATCGAGCGGATGGAGCAGGAGGGCATCATCGGCCCGGCGAACCACGCCGGCAAGCGCGAGATCCTGGTGCCGACCGAGGCGGAGATCACGGGCCGGTAAGTCGGGAGAGCCGGCCGGTAACGGTCATTTGAGAGCGAGGCCGGAGCAGCAGCAAATGACGCCTTGAAGGCGCCCCACTTGCGCTCCACATGACGCTCATATGAAGGAGACTGCGATGACAGAGACAAGAAACGGCGACGGCAATACTCTGGTGATCTCGCGGCGCCTCTTCGTTTGCGGCCTGGCAGCGCTCGCGGGCATTGCCGGAACGACCCTCGACGCGGCCCCCGCTTCGGCGCAGGCATCCGCCGTTGCCCAGAAGATCGCCGATCACTTTTCATCGGTGAAGACGATGGCCGGCGAATTCGTCCAGTTCGGCCCGCGCGGCGAGCAGACCGGCGGCAAGTTCTACATCCGCCGTCCCGGACGCATCCGCTTCAACTACGAGGCGCCCTCGCCGATGCGGGTCATCGCCGACGGCCGGTCGGTGGTGATCGGCAACATGAAGCTGAAGACCTGGGACATCTATCCCTTGTCGAAGACGCCGCTCAACCTGCTTTTGAGCGAGAGGATCGACCTGAGCAGCCGCATGGTCCGCAACGTCCGGGTCGAGCCGGACCTCATCACCATCGTGCTGGGCGACCGCTCGATCTTCGGCGATTCGACCATCACCATGATGTTCGACCCGAAGACCTACAATCTCAGGCAGTGGACGATCACGGACGCCCAGAAGAAGGACACGTCGGTGATGATCTTCAACGTGCAGACCGGCATCCAACTCGACGACAAGGTGTTCCGCATTCCCTATGACGAGGTGCGCAACAAGGGTGGCAAGTAGCCGAACCCGCATTGACTCTGATACTGGAATCGGCCGCCCTCGGGCGGCCTTTTTCATGCTTGTCGATTGGCGCCGGACCTGATTAAAACGCCCCGTGCTGCCGGACACTTGCTGTCGCGCCACCGGCGAAACCTACCCAGAGGAACGTGAATGGCCCTTTCCATCGCCACATGGAACATCAACTCCGTCCGCCTGCGCATGCCGCTGGTGGAGCATCTCTTGTTGAACTGGCAGCCCGACATCCTCTGCCTGCAGGAAACCAAATGCCCGGACGACCAGTTTCCGTCGGCTCCGCTCAGAAAGCTCGGCTACAACTATATCGAAATGCACGGGCAGAAGGGCTACCACGGCGTGGCGACCATCTCTCGCCTGCCGCTTACCGAACTGACCGATCGCCGCAACTATTGCGGCGTCGGCGACGCGCGCCATCTCTCCGTCGTCTTCGCGGCCGGCGGCAAGACTGTTCGCCTGCACAATTTCTATGTGCCGGCCGGTGGCGACGAACCGGACCGCACGATCAATCCGAAATTCGGCCACAAGCTCGACTTCGTCGACGAGATGAAGCTGCTGCACGCCGAGGCCGAGGCGGGCATCTCGTCGATCCTGGTCGGCGACCTGAATATCGCGCCGCTGGAGCACGATGTCTGGTCGCACAAGCAGTTGCTGAAGATCGTCAGCCACACCCCCGTCGAGACCGACGGGCTCACCACGGTCATGACCGGCGGCGCCTGGGTCGACCTGATGCGCCAGCACACCCCGCCGCCGGAAAAGCTCTACACCTGGTGGAGCTATCGGGCGAAGGACTGGGCGGCGGTCGACCGGGGTCGCCGGCTCGACCACATCTGGTCCTCCGCCGACCTCGCCGCGAAACTCGTCCGCGTCGACATCCTCAGGGAAGCCCGCGGCTGGGAGCGCCCCTCCGACCATGTGCCGGTGATCGCGCATTTCGAATTGTGAGTCCGCGTCAATTGCCCCTCACCCTAGCCCTCTCCCCGTTCTCACGGGGAGAGGGAACAGGAACGCGCAACTCGCTCTTCCTACAACAATAGGCGGGGCGAGACGGGGCCGCGAGTCGCCTTCGCCCCGCTTGCGGGGAGAAGGTGGCCGGCAGGCCGGATGAGGGGCAAGCCTCGCCTCGACTAAGCAAACCGCCCGGCAAGCGCCTCGACGCGGCGGATCATTGCCTGGAGGTTGTCGCGGATCCGGGCTTCGACCATTGCGGTGACCTCGGGATATTCCTCCAGCATGCGGCGGAAGAGCGGCCGGTTGATGCGGATCACCTCGCTGTCCTCGTCGGCGGTCGCGGTGAACTTGCGTTCGACCATCGATATCAGCGCCAACTCCGACAGCAACGCGCCGCGGGAGACGGTGTCGACGTGCTGCGGGCGCCCGTCGGCGTCGAGTTTCGACAGCGAGAAGCTGCCGACGGCAACCGCATAGGCGCAATCGGCCGGTGCGCCTTCGCGGAAGAGCTCGTGGCCCTTCGCGACGCGACGGCGCTCGGCGCCGAAGGCGATCAGCCGGAGCTTGTCGTCGCCGATCTCCGCAAAAAGCGAGACGTTGGACAGAAGCGCGATATCGTCATTGAGCGCCAAGCAGCATGTCTCCTAGCTGACGGGGAGGAGCGCGACCTGGAAGGGAAAGCCGCTTCCCACTTTTCCGCGATCCCGCGTTACGGAACGATCTTGTAGCCGCCGTTCTCTGTCACCAAAATCTCGGCATTGGAAGGGTCGCGTTCGATTTTCTGGCGCAGCCGGTAGACATGCGTCTCGAGCGTGTGGGTCGTCACCCCGGAATTGTAGCCCCAGACCTCTTCGAGCAGGACGTCGCGGGTCACCACCTTCTGGTCGGCCCGGTAGAGGTAGCGGATGATCGCCGCCTCCTTCTCGGTCAAGCGTATCTTCTGGCCGTTGTCCATCGTCAGCAGTTTCTGGCTCGGCTTGAACGTGTAGGGACCGACGCTGAAGGTCGCGTCCTCGCTCTGCTCGTGCTGGCGAAGCTGGGCGCGGATACGGGCCAGAAGCACGGCAAAGCGGAAGGGCTTGGTGACATAGTCGTTGGCGCCGGCTTCGAGGCCGAGGATCGTGTCCGAATCGGTGTCGTGACCGGTCAGCATGATGATCGGCGCCTTGAATCCGCCCTTGCGCAACAGCTTCACCGCCTCGCGGCCGTCCATGTCCGGCAGGCCGACGTCCACGATCAGCAGGTCCACCTGGCGTGTCCGCGCCGTCTGGATGCCCTTGCCGGCGGTCGCTTCCTGCAGGAGGTCGAACTCCTCGTAAAGAGAAAGCTGCTCTATCAACGTCTCACGCAGGTCGTTGTCATCGTCGACAAGGAGGATGGTGCGCGTCGCCATGGGACAGTTCCTGTTGCTTCCTGGATTCAAACTAGCTCAAATGCCGCCCTTGGCAAAGCGCGGCGGCCACGCAATCTTGTCGCCCTGCAGCCGTGCTTAGGGTGGCCGCGAGATCACAGGCAAAGCAAGAATTTGTGAGAATAATGCGCAAGAAAACGTCGGGAGTAAGATCGCGGAAATCCACCATTGTCGTCCGGGCTGCGCCGCGCGACCGCCGGCGCGCGCTTCTCAGCTTCGACGGCAGAACGGAGCAGGCAGCGATCGGGCGAAGTGGCCTCACCGCCATGAAGCGCGAAGGCGACGGCGCGACGCCGCGGGCGACGATGAAGCTGATCGGCGGCTTCACGCGTCGCGACCGCGTCTCCCTGCCGCCGACGCCACTGCCGATACGCGGGATCCGTCGCGACATGCTCTGGTGCGACGCCCCCGACCATGCTTCCTACAACCGCCCGGTCAGGGCGCCGTTTGCCGCGAGCCACGAAACGATGATGCGGAATGACGGGCTTTACGATGTTTGCCTCGTCATGGACTGGAACATCTCCTGCAGGCGGAGGCAAGTCGGCTCGGCGATCTTCTTCCACCTCATTCGTCCCGGCTATGAGCCGACACAAGGCTGCATCGCCGTCAGCCTGCCCGCTATGAAGCGGCTGATCCGGCACATGCGTCGGGGGATGGTCGTCAGGGTTGCTTAGGATGGCCTCATGATCCATCCTTGAGCAGCCGCGGCGTCACGAACTGGACGAGCCGGCCCGCGCCGGGCGCGATCTCCGACCATTGCTCGATGGTGAAATCCATGACGGCGAGCCCGGCCGTCGGAAACTTCTCCTTGAGGCGCTCCAGCGCCACCGCATCGCCACCGCCCGCGAGGAGCAGCGCGAGTTCAGCCATGCCCGGATTGTGCCCGACGAGCAGCAGCTTTTCGACGGACGGCTCCACCTTGCGGATCACGTCGATGATGGCCGTGGCGGCAACCTCGTAGATGCCGACGGCGTCACGGGCGGCAACCTTGTGCGGCAAAGCTTCGGCGACGAGCTCCCAAGTCTCTTGCGCGCGCCGGGCGGTCGAAACGAGGGCGAGGTCCGGGATCAGGCCCCGCCGCGCCATGAAAGTGCCGATTGCAGGGGCCGCCTTTCGACCGCGGCCTGCGAGCGGCCGGCGGTGGTCGGCAACCCCCTCCGGCCAGGCGGATTTGGCGTGGCGGAGCAGCATGAGACGGCGTATCGGAGGGCTGGCATCGTCAGGCATGAAGCGTTCCTCCTGTGTCGGCCGATGATCTTATTTGTCGCACCGTACCATGCAATAAAAAAGGCCGCCCCGAAGGGCGGCCAAGCATGCCGGAAAAGCTCAAAACCGGCTTATTTCCACTCGCGGATATCGACGAAGTGGCCCGCCACGGCGGCGGCGGCGGCCATCGCCGGCGAGACCAGGTGGGTACGGCCCTTGAAGCCCTGGCGGCCTTCGAAGTTGCGGTTCGAGGTCGAGGCGCAGCGCTCGCCCGGCTTCAACCGGTCGTCGTTCATCGCCAGGCACATGGAGCAGCCGGGTTCGCGCCAGTCGAAGCCGGCTTCCTTGAAGATCTTGTCGAGGCCCTCGGCTTCCGCCTGTTCCTTGACGAGACCGGAACCCGGCACGATCATCGCCGACACGGTCGAGGCGACCTTGCGGCCCTCGACGACCTTGGCGACGGCACGCAGATCCTCGATGCGGCCGTTGGTGCAGGAGCCGATGAAGACCCGGTCGATGGCGATATCGGTGATCTTCGTATCCGGCTTCAGGCCCATATAGTCGAGCGCCCGCCATTTCGAAGCGCGCTTCGTCTCCTCCTGGATGTCGTCCGGGTTCGGAACGACGCCCTGGACCGAAACGACGTCCTCCGGCGACGAGCCCCAGGAGACGATCGGCGGCAGGTTGGCCGCGTCGAGGACGACGACGCGGTCGTAATGGGCGCCCTCGTCGGTGTTGAGCGTCTTCCAGTAGTCGAGCGCCATGTCCCAGGCGCTGCCCTTCGGGGCACGCGGCTTGTCCTTGATATATTCGAAGGTCGTTTCGTCCGGCGCGATCAGGCCGGCCCGGGCGCCGCCTTCGATCGTCATGTTGCAGATGGTCATGCGGCCTTCCATCGACAGCGAGCGGATCGCCTCGCCGGCGAATTCGATGACATGGCCCGTACCGCCGGCCGTGCCGATCTCGCCGATGATGGCCAGGATGATGTCCTTGGCGGTGACGCCGGGCGGCAATTGTCCGTCGACGCGCACCAGCATGTTCTTCGCCTTCTTCTGGATCAGCGTCTGGGTCGCCAGCACGTGCTCCACTTCCGACGTGCCGATGCCATGCGCCAGCGCGCCGAAGGCGCCATGCGTCGAGGTGTGGCTGTCGCCGCAGACGATCGTCATGCCCGGCAGCGTGAAGCCCTGCTCGGGGCCGACGATGTGGACGATGCCCTGGCGCTTGTCGTTCTCCGAATAATATTCGACGCCGAAATCGGCGGCGTTCCTGGCGAGCGCCTCGACCTGGATGCGACTTTCCTCGTTCTTGATGCCGAGATGACGGTCCGGCGAGGTCGGCACGTTGTGGTCGACGACGGCGAGCGTCTTTTCCGGGGCGCGGACCTTGCGGCCGGCCATGCGCAGGCCTTCGAAGGCCTGCGGACTCGTCACCTCGTGCACGAGGTGACGGTCGATGTAGAGCAGACAGGTGCCGTCATCCTGTTGATTGACCAGATGGTCGTCCCAGATCTTGTCATAGAGGGTACGCGGTGCGCTCATGGCGATATATCCATCGAAAGTTCAGAATACGGAAAACCGGCGGCGGTGCGGCCGGAAACAACACTGATCAAGCGATCAGGCTAGGCGGCTGGTGAGCGCGCCGCAGACGCGCGAAAAAAAACGTGCCGGCAGACGCTTGTGGTCCTGCAGCACGACGATTTTCTGTTCGCGACATCCGAATTTGGATTCCATGGCCGGTGCTCATATCAATTTTTTGATTGTTCGGCAATCGGCGAGATGGGCGGAACAGGCTTACCCTGCAAGGGGCTCACAACGAGCCCACAAGGGTTGGGAGGGGAACAATTCCGCGCGACAGTTGCGCCTGCGTCCGTCCTGTCGCGTCATTCCGCCCTATGGCCGGACGACACAGACGCCGTGCTCCCACGCGCAGGCGCTGGCATTGGTCTGCGGCGAGACGACGATGATCTTCGGGCGCGCTGCCGGCGGGGCTGCCTCGAGGCCGTCCTCGGCGAAATAGGAGTAGCTGCCGGCCTGGCTGAAATAGATGCCGTTGCCCGGCTGCTCATAGGCCGAGAGGTTGCCGGTATAGGTGCCGAGACCGGGAATCCCGGACGGAAAATCATAGCCGCCATCGAAGTCGCCGCTGTAGCTGCCGGCGCCGTAGCCCCTTCCGTCGATGAATACAAAGTCGCCGCGATTGCGGTCACGCCGCGCGAAGTGAGAGGGCCAGTGCTTCCGCCGGATATGACGGGTGCGGGTTTGAACGTTGCCCAGGCCGCCTGTCTCGAAAGACGGGAAGTCATCGACGCTGGAATTGACGGAGCGGTGGCGCCGATGGCCGGCGAAATGGCGGCGATCATGTGCCTTGTGGCGGGCATGGTGTGGGGCGCGGTGCTTGAGCCGGACATGCCGGACCCGTGTCTCCACCTCCGGCAGGCCCTCGCCGTTCCCCGCTTGCGCGGGCGGGCCGACGGGGATCGCCAGCGTGAAGGCCAGGAGGAGAACTTTGGTCGCATGGACCGCGCGCAACAGATTCATTCTGTCCTGCCTTCAGGATGCGGTTAACGAATTCTTAATCGCATCCTGATGCAAGCGCAGGCAAATGTCACGGATTCGATTGGCTTTTCCGCCCATATCGTTAACGGGCGGATGTCTCCGGCAGACCGGAAAATGCCGCTTTTCGTCTAATCGATTTTATTTATTTTGCACCGCAAGCATACTTGTCGTTAAGCAATATGGTGATTAAAGGTCCGGATGACTGAATTGCGCACAATCGGGTGCGATACCGGATGAAATTAGTCTAGTTTAAGGGCGTGGACTCCGGTCATTTCGTGAGGTTCCGATGACGAATGTCACAAGAAGCCGGCCGCTCTCGCCGCATCTTCAAATCTACAAGCCCATTCCCACCATGGTCATGTCGATCGTGCACCGCATTACCGGCGGCGCACTCTATTTCGGCACGATCCTGGTTGCCTGGTGGTTGATCGCCGCCGCCTCGGGCGCTGCCTATTACGATTGGGTGAATTGGCTGTTCGGCACGCTGATCGGCAAGCTCGTGCTCTTCGGCTACACCTGGGCATTGGTGCATCACATGCTCGGCGGTATCCGCCATTTCATCTGGGATCTCGGCTACGGCTACGAGAAGCATTTCGCGACGAAGATGGCCAAGGCGACGCTCGCCGGGTCGGTTGCGCTGACGCTCCTTCTCTGGATCGTCGGTTCTCTCGTTCGCTAAGGGGAAATCACCATGGACATGCGCACACCCCTCGGCAAGGTTCGCGGTCTCGGCTCGGCCAAGGAGGGTACGGACCACTTCTGGCGCCAGCGCCTGACGGCCGTCGCCAACCTTCCGCTCTTGATCTTCTTCGTCTTCTTCGTAGCCCGCTATGCCGGTGCGCCGCATGCGGAATTCGTCGCCGCCCTCGCCAATCCGTTCGTCGCGGTGATCATAGCTCTCGTCGTGACCTCGGCGCTCGTCCACATGCGGATCGGCATGCAGGTCATCATCGAAGACTACGTCCATGCGGAGGGCGCCAAGATCGCGCTTCTCATGCTCAATACATTCTTTGCGATCGCGATCGGCGGGCTCTGTCTTTTCGCCGTCCTGAAGATCGCTTTTGCAGGGTAATTTCGTCATGGCATCGATCAGTTCCCCCGCTGCAAACGGCAAGGCCTATCAATATGTCGATCACGCCTTCGACGTCGTCGTCGTCGGCGCCGGCGGCGCCGGCCTGCGTGCGACCCTCGGCATGGCCGAGCAGGGCCTCAAGACCGCTTGCATCACCAAGGTCTTCCCGACACGCTCCCACACGGTCGCGGCCCAGGGCGGCATCGCCGCCTCGCTGCAGAACATGACGCCGGACTCCTGGCAGTGGCACCTCTACGACACGGTCAAAGGTTCGGACTGGCTCGGCGATGTCGACGCCATGCAATATCTCGCCATGGAAGCGCCGAAGGCCGTCTATGAGCTCGAGCATTACGGCGTGCCCTTCTCGCGCAACGAGGAAGGCAAGATCTACCAGCGGCCCTTCGGCGGCCACATGCAGAACTACGGCGAAGGCCCGCCGGTGCAGCGCACCTGCGCCGCCGCCGACCGCACCGGCCACGCGATCCTGCATACGCTCTACGGCCAGTCGCTCCGCAACAACGCCGAGTTCTTCATCGAATATTTCGCCCTCGACCTGATCATGTCGGATGACGGGCGCTGCACCGGCGTCGTCGCGTGGAACCTCGACGACGGCACGATCCACCGCTTTGCCGCGAAGATGGTGGTCTTGGCGACCGGCGGCTACGGCCGCGCCTATTTCTCGGCGACCTCGGCGCATACCTGCACCGGCGACGGCGGCGGCATGATCGCCCGCGCCGGCCTGCCGCTGCAGGACATGGAGTTCGTGCAGTTCCACCCGACCGGCATCTACGGCGCCGGCTGTCTGATCACCGAAGGGGCGCGCGGCGAGGGCGGTTATCTCGTCAACGCGGAAGGCGAGCGCTTCATGGAGCGCTATGCGCCCTCGGCCAAGGACCTCGCTTCCCGTGACGTCGTCTCGCGCTGCATGACGATGGAGATCCGCGAGGGCCGCGGCGTCGGCAAGAACAAGGACCATATCTTCCTGCACCTTGATCATCTCGATCCGAAGGTGCTGCACGAACGCCTGCCGGGCATCTCGGAATCGGCGAAGATCTTTGCCGGCGTCGACGTCACCCGCGAACCGATCCCGGTTCTGCCGACCGTTCACTACAACATGGGCGGCGTTCCGACCAACTATTGGGGCGAGGTGCTGAATGCGGACGCTCAGAACCCCGAGCGCATCGCGCCCGGCCTGATGGCGGTCGGCGAAGCCGGCTGCGCCTCGGTGCATGGCGCCAACCGCCTCGGCTCGAACTCGCTGATCGACCTCGTCGTCTTCGGCCGGGCTGCGGCGATCCGCGCCGGCCAGATCATCGACCGCAACGAGGCGGTGCCGGAGGTCGACACGGCTGCCTCGGACCGGATCATGGAGCGCTTCGACCGGCTGCGCCACGCCAGGGGCGGCACGCCGACGGCGGCGCTGCGCGACAAGATGCAGCGCGCCATGCAGGAGGATGCGGCCGTGTTCCGCACCCAGGAATCGCTCGAATCCGGCTGCCAGCGCCTGTCGGCGATCTGGAAGGAACTGCCGGACGTCAAGGTCACCGACCGCTCGATGATCTGGAACTCCGACCTCGTCGAGACGCTGGAGCTCGAGAACCTGATGGCCAACGCCATCACCACGGTCTACGGCGCCGAAGCGCGCAAGGAAAGCCGCGGCGCGCACGCCCGCGAGGACTACAAGGACGGCCCGCTCGGCGGCCGTGACGACGTCAACTGGCGCAAGCACACGCTCGCCTGGGTCAACGACGCCGGCGATGTCCGGCTCGAATATCGTCCGGTTCACACCGAGCTTATTGCCGCGGGCATCGATCCGAAGAAGATCGAGCCGAAGGCACGAGTGTATTGATGCAATGACGGGCAAGGGCGTCCAATATTTCAACCTCGCGGCATCCGCGGCTTCGCGGCGCGTCGAAAAGGATGGATATTTTGCTTGCCCTTGCTGTGACTCCTACTCGCTCACCGAAGCTGGCGAATGGGAGATCTGTAATGTCTGCGGGTGGGAAGATGACCCAGCCCAAGAGGCAGTTTCGGATCTAGCTGGCGGCGCAAACAAGGTAAGCCTGCTTCTGGCGCGAGAGAATTATCGCCTCAGTGGCTGTTCTGACCCGCAGAAGCTTAATCAGCGCCCAAAGTTGCCATAGGATTGGACAAGGTAGCATGGTTGAACTCGCTCTCCCGAAGAACTCGCAGGTCAATGAAGGCAAGGTCTGGCCGAAGCCGGTCGGCGCGACGAACCTTCGCGAATACCGCGTCTATCGCTGGAATCCGGACGACGGAAAGAACCCGCGGGTCGATACATACTATATCGACATCGACGATTGCGGGCCGATGGTTCTCGACGGGCTGCTCTATATCAAGAACAACATCGATCCGACGCTGACGCTGCGCCGCTCCTGCCGCGAGGGGATCTGCGGCTCCTGCGCGATGAACATCGACGGCACCAATACGCTGGCCTGCACCAAGGGCATGGACGAGATCAAGGGCTCGGTGAAGGTCTATCCGCTGCCGCACATGCCGGTCGTCAAGGACCTGGTGCCGGATCTGACGAATTTCTACGCCCAGCACCGCTCGATCGAGCCGTGGCTGAAGACGGTGTCGCCGACGCCGGCGAAGGAATGGCGGCAGAGCCATGAAGACCGCCAGAAGCTCGACGGGCTTTACGAGTGCATCCTCTGCGCCTGCTGCTCGACCTCCTGTCCGAGCTATTGGTGGAACGGCGACCGCTATCTCGGTCCGGCCGTTCTGTTGCAGGCCTATCGCTGGCTGATCGACTCGAGAGACGAGGCGACCGGCGAGCGCCTCGACAATCTCGAGGATCCGTTCCGGCTCTACCGCTGCCACACGATCATGAATTGCGCCCAGGCCTGTCCGAAGGGCTTGAACCCCGCCAAGGCGATCGGCGAGATCAAGAAGATGCTGGTCGAGCGCCGGTTCTAGCGGCACAGCACCGACAATCAATGGCAATCCGACGGCGGGCCGAGTGCCCGCCGTCTGCATATCACGGCTCTCACATCGACGTGTCGGTAAGTGAATTGAAAGCCGCCGCGACGCGTATAGGTAATAGTGGTGGAGGGTCGCCGATGCTTCGCTTGGCTGTCGGAATCGCCGTGAGCTGCCTTTTCCTCTCGCCGGCGCAGGCGGCCGAGCCGCAATATGCGATCTTCGCCGGCGGCTGTTTCTGGTGCGTCGAGAGCGACTTCGACGACGTGTCCGGCGTTCTCGAAACGATTTCCGGCTATGCCGGCGGCAAGACCGAAAATCCCACCTATGCGGACTATGCGAAGGGCGGGCACCGCGAGGTGGTGCGGATCAAGTTCGATCCCGACAAGGTCTCCTATGCGGAGCTGGTCGGCGTGCTGTTCCACACGACGGATCCGACCGACGGCGGCGGCCAGTTTTGCGATCGCGGCTTCTCCTATACGACGGCGATCTACGCGCTTACCGAGCCGCAGGCAATGCAGGCCAAGGCCGAGAAAATCAAGGCCGAGGCCGAACTCGGCAGGCCGATCGCGACGCCCGTCGAAGGGCCCGCGACGTTCTGGCCTGCCGAAGACCGTCATCAGGATTTCGCGGCGCGGAATCCGATCCGTTACTGGTACTACCGCAATGGCTGCGGCCGAAACCGGGCAGTCGAGGCACTTTGGGGCGAGCGCGCCTATGCCGGCGTCAGCCACTGAGTCCGGTATTCGCTCTCAGGTGAACAGCCGGAACGGCATTTTCCCGGCCTCAACTCAAGCGTTTCCATCGTGCAACAGCCAAGACCGAAATGCGGTGCCTTGATCTCACTGGTGGATTTGCTGTAATTCGGCCTTTATTATCGCATTGCATCATGGTTCGCGGACAATATCGGGGGTAAAGACATGCGGGTTTTTCATGCGGCGGCGGGGCTTGTTATTGTGCTTGCGCTGACCGGATGCCAGCGGACATCCTTTGGCGGCTTCGGTTCTCAGGATGTTTCTGCCGCTCCAGCCCCCCTGCAAGCGCAACCGGTGCCATCGGTCTCCTCGGGCCAGCTTCCGGATCCGACGACGAGCACCTCGCAATTCCCGAGCGCTCCGACGGGGACGCCGGCAGCCGGCGCGCCCGGGGGCACGAATGTGGCCGCCGCCACCAGCGCGCTCGACGTGACGAAGGAATCGATGGTCGGCAATTGGCGCGTTTCGAGCGCCGGCAGTTCCTGCGACATGTTCCTGACGCTGACCAATCTCGGCAGCGGCTCACGCGGCGGCACGCGCGGCTGCGCCGGCGAACTGACGGCGATGGGATCGTGGGAGGTCGCCGGCAAGCAGGTCGTGCTCAAGGACCGCAGCGGCAATCCGATCGCCCGCCTCTACAAGACCGCCGATGCGCGCTTCGACGGCTCGACCAATGGCGGCCAGCCGGTCAGCCTCAGCCGCTGACCTATCCTCCGGTCCGGCTTTTCTGCCGGACTTACAGCGCCGCGCGTCTTGTCAGACGCGCAAAGGTCGCTGTAGCTCTTTAAGTTGCTGCATGTTTCCTTGGATCGGCCAGGATCTAAGGAAACATGCGGGGAGACGGCCTGTCGTCGGGGTGGGGCTTCCGCCAGCAGCCTTAAGTCTCACCTCCCAAAACAGCCCCTGGCACAACCAGGTGCATCGTGCTCAATCCTGACGACAGTATTCTCCACAAGCTCGAGGCGCTCGTTGCGGCCGGTGAGCGGCAGCGTGACCCGGCTCAATGCGCCATCGCAAGGCGGCTTGACCATCTGACGGCAGAACTCCTTGCCAGCCGCCCGTCGCGCAAGGCCAACGCGCTCGGCTGGCTTTTCGCGGCCCGCAAAAAGGAGCACGCGCCGGTCAAGGGCCTCTATATCCATGGCGGCGTCGGCCGCGGCAAGACCATGCTCATGGACATGTTTTCGACGCGGTGCCCATTCAGCGCAAGCGGCGCGCCCATTTCCACGAATTCATGGCGGATGTGCACGAGCGCATCTACAAGCACCGCCAGAGGCTCAAGAACGGCGAGACCAAGCAGGCCGACCCGATCCAGCCGGTTGCGTCGGAGCTTTTCGCCGAGGCGCGGCTTCTGTGTTTCGACGAATTCTCGGTGACCGACATCGCCGATGCGATGATCCTCGGGCGGCTCTTCGGCGAGCTCTTCGCCAAGGGCTGCGTGCTGGTGGCGACCTCGAACGTGGAGCCCTCCGAGCTTTACCGCGACGGTCTCAACCGCGGTCTCTTTCTGCCTTTCATCGACCTCCTGAAAGCCAATACAGGGATCATCTCGCTCGACACGGACACCGATTATCGCCTGCGCAAGACCGAGGGAAATCCCGTCTGGCTGTCGCCGCTCGGACCGGAAACCGAGGCGGCGATGGATCGCGCCTGGTATGTCGCGACCAACGGCGCGCCCGCCAGCTCGGCGGAGATCGGCCGGAAGGGCCGGAAGATCCATGTGCCGGGCGCCGTCGGCCAGTGCGCCCGCTTTTCCTTCGCCGATCTCTGCGCCCAGCCGCTCGGTGCGGCTGATTACCTGGCAATCCTGTCGCAATACCGGACGATCTTCCTCGACCGCGTTCCGCATCTCGGCCCGCATATGCGCAACGAGACGAAGCGCTTCATCATTCTGGTCGATGCGCTCTACGACCAGGGCGCCCGTCTCTTCGCCTCGGCCGCCGCCGAGCCCGAGTGGCTCCTGGTCGCTAAAAAGGGTACCGAAGGGTTCGAATTCGACCGGACGGTTTCGCGTCTCATCGAGATGCAAAGTGAGGAATATGCCGCCCAACATACTGAAAATACGGTCTTTCCGTGACGCGATGATGACGGTAATTCTTACCTTTACGTAAGAATTTTATGATCTAACCGATTGAATTTGCTCTATCGAAAAGTATGGATTGATATTTTACCATTTGCCGTTTAAGGGCTTTGCGCGAAGGTTTGGCGTTTGCCGCGTTTCAGGCCTCGATCATGGATCACAAAGGAAGCACTTTCATGGCGCGCAACAAGATCGCACTTATTGGTTCAGGGATGATTGGTGGCACTCTGGCGCATCTCGCCGGCCTCAAGGAACTGGGCGACATCGTCCTGTTCGATATTGCCGACGGCATCCCGCAAGGTAAGGGCCTCGACATCGCCCAGTCCTCGCCGGTCGAAGGTTTCGACGCATCGCTGACCGGCGCCAGCGACTATGCGGCGATCGAAGGTGCCGACGTCTGCATCGTCACTGCCGGTGTTCCGCGCAAGCCCGGCATGAGCCGCGACGATCTGCTCGGCATCAACCTGAAGGTCATGGAACAGGTCGGCGCCGGCATCAAGAAATATGCTCCGAACGCCTTCGTCATCTGCATCACCAACCCGCTCGACGCCATGGTGTGGGCGCTGCAGAAGTTCTCCGGCCTGCCGAAGAACAAGGTCGTCGGCATGGCCGGCGTGCTCGACTCGTCGCGCTTCCGCCTCTTCCTCGCCCAGGAATTCAACGTTTCGGTCCAGGACATCACCGCCTTCGTTCTCGGCGGCCATGGCGACACGATGGTGCCGCTCGCCCGCTACTCGACCGTCGCCGGCATTCCGCTGACCGATCTCGTCCAGATGGGCTGGGTAACCAAGGAACGCCTCGAAGAAATCATCCAGCGCACCCGTGACGGCGGCGCCGAGATCGTCGGCCTCCTGAAGACCGGCTCGGCCTACTACGCGCCAGCCGCTTCCGCGATCGAAATGGCCGAGGCCTATCTGAAGGACAAGAAGCGCGTGCTTCCCTGCGCGGCGCATCTCTCCGGCCAGTACGGCGTCAAGGACATGTATGTCGGCGTGCCGACGGTCATCGGCGCCGGCGGCGTCGAGCGCATCATCGAGATCGACCTCAACAAGGGCGAGAAGGAAGCCTTCGACAAGTCGGTCGGGGCTGTCGCCGGCCTTTGCGAGGCCTGCATCGGCATTGCGCCGAGCCTGAAGTAACCGCCGCCAGGCCGATCAGACAGGTCAATCAGACAGGAAAGAACCCATGAACATTCATGAATATCAGGCCAAGGCTCTCCTGAAGAGCTACGGCGCGCCGGTCGCGGAAGGGGTCGCGATCTTCTCCGCTGCCGAAGCCGAAGCGGCCGCCAAGAAGCTGCCGGGACCGCTCTACGTCGTCAAGAGCCAGATCCATGCGGGCGGCCGCGGCAAGGGCAAGTTCAAGGAACTTGGGCCCGATGCCAAGGGCGGCGTGCGCCTGGCGAAGTCGGTCGACGAGGTCGTCGCCAATGCCACGGAGATGCTCGGCAATACGCTGGTGACCAAGCAGACCGGCCCGGCCGGCAAGCAGGTCAACCGCCTCTATATCGAGGACGGCGCCGACATCGATCGCGAACTCTATCTCTCGATCCTCGTCGACCGCTCCGTCGGCCAGGTTGCCTTCGTCGTCTCGACCGAGGGCGGCATGGACATCGAAGCCGTTGCCGAGCACACGCCGGAAAAGATCGTCACCGTTGCGATCGACCCGGGCAAGGGCGTTACCGCTGACGATCTGAAGACGCTGACCGCGGCGCTGCAGCTCGACGGCGAAGCGCGCGCCGACGCCGAGAAGCTCTTCCCGATCCTCTACAAGGCCTTCGTCGAGAAGGACATGAGCCTGCTCGAGGTCAACCCGCTGATCGTCATGAAGAACGGCCGCATGCGCGTCCTCGACGCAAAGGTGTCGTTCGACGGCAATGCGCTCTTCCGCCACGATGACGTCGTCGCGCTGCGCGACACGACCGAAGAGGACGAGAAGGAAATCGAAGCCTCGAAGCACGACCTCGCCTATGTCGCCCTCGACGGCAATATCGGCTGCATGGTCAACGGCGCCGGCCTTGCGATGGCGACGATGGACATCATCAAGCTCTACGGCGCCGAGCCGGCGAACTTCCTCGATGTCGGCGGCGGCGCTTCCAAGGAGAAGGTTACGCACGCCTTCAAGATCATCACCGCCGATCCGGCCGTGAAGGGCATCCTGGTCAACATCTTCGGCGGCATCATGAAGTGCGACGTCATCGCCGAAGGCGTGCTTGCCGCGGTCAAGGAAGTCGGCCTCAAGGTGCCGCTCGTCGTGCGCCTCGAGGGCACCAATGTCGATCTCGGCAAGAAGATCATCAATGAATCGGGCCTCAACGTCATCTCCGCCGATGATCTGGACGATGCCGCCCAGAAGATCGTTGCAGCCGTGAAGGGAGCCTGAGGTTTCATGTCCATCCTGATCAACAAAGACACCAAGGTCCTCGTCCAGGGCCTGACCGGCAAGACCGGCACCTTCCATACCGAGCAGGCGCTTGCCTACAACGGCACGAAGATGGTCGGCGGCATCCACCCGAAGAAGGGCGGCGAGACCTGGACC
The DNA here is from genome assembly GCF_001461695.1 of Sinorhizobium fredii USDA 205. Classification (GTDB taxonomy): domain Bacteria; phylum Pseudomonadota; class Alphaproteobacteria; order Rhizobiales; family Rhizobiaceae; genus Sinorhizobium; species Sinorhizobium fredii. The sequence goes on from NZ_AUTC01000099.1 coordinate 134,472, forward strand.
GGCTCCAAGGGCGAAGCGCTGCCGATCTTCGCGACGGTTGCCGAAGGCCGCGAGGCGACCGGCGCCAACGCATCGGTCATCTACGTTCCGCCGGCCGGCGCCGCCGCGGCGATCATCGAGGCGATCGACGCGGAAATCCCGCTGATCGTCTGCATCACCGAAGGCATTCCGGTCGCCGACATGGTCAAGGTCAAGGCGCGGCTCGAAAAGTCGTCCTCGCGCCTCATCGGCCCGAACTGCCCGGGCGTGCTGACGCCGAACGAATGCAAGATCGGCATCATGCCGGGCAACATCTTCCGCAAGGGCTCGGTCGGCGTGCTGTCGCGCTCCGGCACGCTCACCTACGAGGCGGTGTTCCAGACCACCAATGAGGGCCTCGGCCAGACGACCGCCGTCGGCATCGGCGGCGACCCGGTCAAGGGCACCGAGTTCATCGACGTCTTGGAAATGTTCCTCGCCGACGACGAGACCAAGTCGATCATCATGATCGGCGAGATCGGCGGCTCGGCCGAAGAGGACGCGGCGCAGTTCCTGAAGGACGAGGCCAAGCGCGGTCGCAAGAAGCCGATGGTCGGCTTCATCGCCGGCCGTACGGCACCTCCCGGCCGCACCATGGGTCATGCCGGCGCCGTCATCTCCGGCGGCAAGGGCGGCGCGGAAGACAAGATCGCGGCGATGGAATCCGCCGGCATCCGCGTCTCGCCGTCGCCGGCCCGGCTCGGCAAGACTCTCGTCGAAGTCCTGAAGGGCTGACGAACCTCTCCGGGGCGGCATCCGGTGCCGCCCCAATGGAGCCACGAACGACACGATGATCGAGCGGTCGGGCGAGACGAGAGTGGCGAAGCGCCGCATCCCCGCACCGACCGACGCAAGCCGGGACTGATGCGTCTGACCTTTCGAAGGCCATCCCGATCCGGGCGCCAGGCAAACATGACCGGGACAACCCGGCATCCCAACTTAGAGTCAGGAGGCGGACCAAGTCCGCGAGAGACCATGACAAGGCAAGAGGCCAACGAGCAATTCCAGCTCACTTCGTTTCTGGACGGCGCCAATGCCGCCTATATCGAGCAGCTCTATGCACGCTATGAAGCGGACCCGGCGTCCGTTTCGGCCGAATGGCAGTCCTTCTTCAAGGCGCTTGCCGACAGGCCCGAAGATGTGGTGAAGGCGGCCAAGGGGGCCTCCTGGAAGAAGAAAAATTGGCCGATCGCCGCCAATGGCGAACTCGTCTCCGCGCTCGACGGCGATTGGGGCACCGTCGAAAAGATCGTCGAGAAGAAGGTCAAGGCGAAGGCCGAGGAAGCGGCCGTCGCGACCGGCGTTCCGGTCAGCGAGGCCGAGGTTCATCAGTCGACGCGCGATTCCGTCCGCGCCATCATGATGATCCGCGCCTACCGCATGCGCGGCCACCTGCATGCCAAGCTCGACCCGCTCGGCCTTGCCGATCCGGTCGAGGATTACGACGAGCTTTCCCCGAAGACCTACGGCTTCGAAGAGAAGGATTACGATCGCAGGATCTTCCTCGACAACGTGCTCGGGCTCCAATACGGCACCGTGCGCGAGATGGTCGAGATCCTCGAGCGGACCTATTGCTCGACGATGGGCGTCGAATTCATGCACATGTCCAATCCGGAGGAGAAGGCCTGGATCCAGGAGCGGATCGAGGGACCGGACAAGGGCGTCGAGTTCACCCCCGAGGGCAAGCGGGCAATCCTGCAGAAGCTTATCGAGGCGGAAGGCTTCGAGCAGTTCATCGACGTCAGGTACAAGGGCACCAAGCGGTTCGGTCTCGACGGCGGCGAGTCGCTCATTCCGGCGCTCGAGCAGCTCATCAAGCGCGGCGGCCAGCTTGGCCTCAAGGAGATCGTTCTCGGCATGGCCCATCGCGGCCGCCTCAACGTGCTCTCCCAGGTCATGGCCAAGCCGCACCGCGCCATCTTCCATGAGTTCAAGGGCGGCTCCTATGCGCCGGACGAGGTGGAAGGCTCGGGCGACGTCAAGTATCACCTCGGCGCCTCCTCCGACCGGGAATTCGACGGCAACAAGGTGCACCTGTCGCTGACGGCGAACCCCTCGCATCTCGAGATCGTCAACCCGGTCGTCATGGGCAAGGCGCGGGCCAAGCAGGACCAGATGGCGACCGTCTTCGAGGGCGACATCATTCCGTTGCGTGAACGCGTCAAGGTCATGCCGCTTCTGCTGCACGGCGACGCGGCCTTCGCCGGCCAGGGCGTTATCGCAGAAATCCTCGGTCTCTCTGGTCTGCGCGGCCACCGCGTTGCCGGTACCGTGCATTTCATCATCAACAACCAGATCGGCTTTACCACCAACCCGGCCTTCTCTCGGTCCTCGCCCTATCCTTCGGACGTGGCGAAGATGATCGAAGCGCCGATCTTCCACGTGAACGGCGATGACCCGGAAGCCGTCGTCTATGCGGCCAAGGTCGCGACCGAGTTCCGGATGAAGTTCCACAAGCCGGTCGTCGTCGACATGTTCTGCTACCGCCGCTTCGGTCACAACGAGGGCGACGAGCCGGCGTTCACGCAGCCGAAGATGTACAAGGCCATCCGCGCCCACAAGACCGTCGTCCAGGTCTATTCGCAGCGCCTCATCGCCGAAGGTCTCATGAACGAGGGCGATGTGGAGAAGATGAAGGCCGACTGGCGCGCCCATCTCGAGCAGGAATTCGAGGCCGGCCAGTCCTACAAGCCGAACAAGGCCGACTGGCTCGACGGCGTATGGTCGGGCCTGCGCACCGCCGACAATCAGGACGAGCAGCGCCGTGGCCGGACGTCCGTGCCGATGAAGCAGCTCAAGGAAATCGGCCGCAAGCTCTCCGAAATCCCGGCCGGCTTCAACGCGCATCGCACCATCCAGCGCTTCATGGAAAACCGCGCCAACATGGTCCAGACCGGCGAGGGGATCGACTGGGCGATGGCGGAAGCGCTCGCCTTCGGGACGCTCGTCAGCGAGGGCACGAAGATCCGCCTGTCGGGCCAGGATTGCGAGCGCGGCACCTTCTCGCAGCGCCACTCGGTCCTCTACGACCAGGAGAGCGAGGAGCGCTACATTCCGCTCGCCAATCTGTCGCCGACCCAGGCGCGCTACGAGGTCATCAACTCGATGCTCTCGGAAGAGGCGGTCCTCGGCTTCGAATACGGCTACTCGCTGGCCCGCCCGAATGCTCTGACGCTCTGGGAAGCCCAGTTCGGCGATTTCGCCAACGGCGCGCAGGTGGTCTTCGACCAGTTCGTCTCGTCGGGCGAACGCAAGTGGCTGCGCATGTCCGGCCTCGTCTGCCTGCTGCCGCACGGCTATGAAGGCCAGGGACCGGAGCATTCCTCGGCCCGCCTCGAACGCTTCCTGCAGCTCTGCGCGGAAGACAACATGCAGGTCGCCAACGTCACGACACCGGCGAACTACTTCCACATCCTGCGCCGTCAGGTGAAGCGCGACTTCCGCAAGCCGCTGATCCTGATGACGCCGAAGTCGCTGCTGCGCCACAAGCGGGCGATCTCCAGCCTTTCCGAGATGGCCGGCGAGAGCTCCTTCCACCGCCTGCTGTGGGACGATGCGGAAGTCATCAAGGACGGCCCGATCAAGCTGCAGAAGGATTCGAAGATCCGGCGCGTCGTTCTCTGCACGGGCAAGGTCTATTACGATCTTCTCGAAGAGCGCGAGAAGCGCGGCATCGACGACATCTATCTGCTGCGCGTCGAGCAGCTCTATCCGTTCCCGGCCAAGGCGCTGATCAACGAGCTCAGCCGCTTCCGCCATGCGGAGATGGTCTGGTGCCAGGAAGAGCCGAAGAACATGGGGGCCTGGTCGTTCATCGACCCCTATCTCGAATGGGTTCTCGCCCATATCGACGCCAAGTATCAGCGGGTGCGCTACACCGGCCGTCCGGCGGCCGCCTCGCCGGCGACCGGCCTGATGTCCAAGCACATGGCGCAGCTCAACGCCTTCCTCGAGGACGCGCTGGGGGGCTGATCAAGCCCCTCGCCGCCTGCCAATCGACAGAAACAGATATCTGATCAACGGAACAACAATCATGGCAACAGAAATCCGCGTTCCTACCCTCGGCGAATCCGTCAGCGAAGCGACCGTCGGGACCTGGTTCAAGAAGGTCGGCGATGCGATCAAGGCCGACGAGCCGATCCTCGAGCTCGAGACCGACAAGGTGACGATCGAAGTGCCGGCGCCAACTGCCGGGACGCTCAGCGAAATCGTCGCGCAGGCCGGCGAGACCGTCGGCCTTGGCGCGCTGCTTGGCCAGATCGCCGAAGGCGCCGGTGCCGCCGCAGCCGCTCCGGCTCCGGCCGAGAAGAAGTCCGAGCCCGCTGCCGCCGCTCCGGCCGCCCAGCCGGCCGCCGCTGCCGCGCCGCAGGCTGCCTCCTCGATGCCGCCCGCCCCGGCGGCCGCCAAGCTCCTGGCCGAAAACAACCTCTCGGCCGACCAGATCGATGGTTCGGGCAAGCGCGGCCAGGTGCTGAAGGGTGACGTGCTTGCCGCCGTCGCCAAGGGAATTTCTGCGCCTGCTGCCGCAGAGCCGGCCAAGGTTCAGGCGCGCGCCCCGGCGACGGCCGAGGACGCCGTCCGCGAAGAGCGCGTCAAGATGACCCGCCTGCGCCAGACGATCGCCCGGCGCCTCAAGGACGCCCAGAACACCGCCGCGATGCTCACCACCTACAACGAGGTGGACATGAGTGCCGTCATGAGCCTGCGCAACAAGTACAAGGACATCTTCGAGAAGAAGCACGGCGTGAAGCTCGGCTTCATGGGCTTTTTCACCAAGGCCGTCACGCATGCGCTCAAGGAACTGCCGGCCGTCAACGCCGAGATCGACGGCACCGATATCATCTACAAGAACTACTGCCATGTCGGAGTCGCCGTCGGCACGGAGAAGGGCCTCGTCGTTCCGATCGTCCGCGATGCCGACCAGATGTCGATCGCCGAGATCGAGAAGGAAATCGGCCGTCTTGGCAAGGCGGCGCGCGACGGCGCGCTGTCGATGGCCGACATGCAGGGCGGCACCTTCACCATCTCCAACGGTGGCGTCTACGGTTCGCTGATGTCCTCGCCGATCCTCAATGCGCCGCAGTCGGGCATCCTCGGCATGCACAAGATCCAGGACCGCCCGGTCGCGATCGGCGGCCAGGTCGTCATCCGTCCGATGATGTATCTGGCGCTCTCCTACGATCACCGCATCGTCGACGGCAAGGAAGCCGTGACCTTCCTGGTGCGCGTCAAGGAAAGCCTCGAGGATCCGGAACGTCTGGTGCTCGACCTCTAAGTCAAGCCGGGGGCGTGAGCCCCCGTTTCCGTCTTGCCGCGCGCAACCGTCGACGCGGCCCGCTCGACAGCGATGGAGCCGGAAGCTAGGGTGCTGCAAAGCACGCTATGCGGGCATGCAGGTCTTTCGGCTCCGTCTTGATCTTCAACGCACCGGTGGCAACCATGAGCGCTTACCTGATCGAACTCGCATCGCTGATGGCGATCTTCTTCTTCGCCGTCGTTTCGCCCGGGGCCGACCTCGCCATGGTGATGCGCCAGTCGCTCGTCCACGGCCGGCGGGCGGCGATCATCACCTCGTTCGGCATCGGCGCGTCACTGATGTTCCACGTCAGCTATACCGTTCTCGGCCTGGGGCTGATCATTTCGCAATCGATCTACCTCTTCAACATCGTCAAATGGTGCGGCGTCGCTTACCTGATCTATATCGGCGTCAAGGCGCTCCGGGCCGGACAGACCGCGATCGCCGTCGACCCGGCCGAGGATGCCGGGAGGGGCAAGGGGCAGTCGGCGCTGAAGGCCCTCGGCCTCGGCTTTGCCGCCAATGCGCTCAACCCGAAGGCGGTCTTCTTCTTCCTGTCGATCTTCTCGACCGTCGTCAGCGCGCACACGCCGATGTTCGTCAAGTTCGGCTACGGCCTTGTCATGGCGAGCGCTCTCTTTACCTGGTTCGTCGGCGTCAGCCTGTTCATGACCACGCCGCGGATGCGCGCCGCCTTCACGCGAGCGAGCAAGTGGATCGACCGGACAAGCGGCATGGTGTTCATCGCGCTCGGCCTGAAGCTCGCGACCGAGAAGGCTGCCTGATATGGCTGCCCGGCCGGCCATTCTCGCTTCCTTCGCTCTGGCGCTCGGCGCCTCGCAGGCGCTGGCAGAGGATTGCACACAGGCACGGGCGATCTATGCCGACCCGGCCGGTAGCTATGAGCTGCATTTCGAGCCGGTCGGTTCGGAAGCGGCGGTGACCAGCAATCATTTCAAGATCAGCGTGGCGGGCACCGAAGTGTCGCTCAACGGCGTCGTATTGCCGTCCGGCGAGCCGGAACGCCCGAACGGCATCGTCATGCACGATTGCCCGACGGGCGACGTGACCGGCGCCGACCTGGCGGCTTGCACCGTCTGGCAGGGACCGATCTACGCCGTCGACAACGCCGGCACGATCGGCTTGCTTCAGGCGGAAGATGCACCGGCCGCCCGGCAGATCCTGCTGCCGGATTTCGGTCCGTCGCTGCGCCAGTCGAGCGCCTGGGGCAAGGGAAAGGCGACGGCCGACAGTTCCGACGTCTTCCACTTCAAGGGATGCGCCGCATGAGTGGCGGCCGCGTCCTTCTCGTCACGGGCGGCAGCCGCGGCATCGGCGCCGCCGTCTGCCTGGCCGCGGCTTCGGAAGGCTGGCGGGTGGCGGTCAACTATGCCTCCCAGCAGCAAGCCGCCGAGGACATCGTCCACCAAATCACCGGGGCCGGCGGCTCGGCGATCGCCATTCATGGCGATGTCGGCTCCGAGGACGGGGTAAAGGCGATCTTTTCGGCCGTCGATGCCGCCTTCGGGCGGCTCGACGGGCTGGTCAACAATGCTGGCATTGTCGGCCCGCCGCAGCGAATCGACGAGATTTCGACGGAGCGGCTGGAGCGGATGTTTCGCGTCAACGTGACGGGCTCCATTCGCTGTGCGGCGGAGGCCGTACTCCGGATGTCGACGCGTCACGGCGGGCAGGGCGGCTCGATCGTCAACCTCTCCTCCGTCGCGGCTGTGCTGGGCGCACCGGGTCAGTATGTCGACTATGCGGCCGCTAAAGGCGCGATCGACAGCTTCACCGTCGGCCTCGCGCGCGAAGTGGCGTCCGAGGGCATCCGTGTGAATGCGGTCCGCCCGGGCATCATCGATACGGACATTCATGCGTCCGGCGGCCTGCCGGATCGAGCCCGCGACATGGCGCCGTCGATCCCGATGCAGCGCCCCGGCACGGCCGGGGAAGTGGCCGACGCAATTCTCTATCTCCTGTCGGATAAGGCGACTTATGTGACGGGGGCCATCCTCAATGTCAGCGGCGGGCGATGACCGCCCTTTCAAGATGACTACCCTCCCAGAAGGATTTTCAAATGGCTTATGATCTCATCGTTATCGGCAGCGGTCCCGGCGGCTATGTCTGCGCCATCAAGGCGGCGCAGCTGGGCATGAAGGTCGCCGTGGTCGAAAAGCGCAGCACCTATGGCGGCACCTGCCTCAATGTCGGCTGCATTCCCTCCAAGGCGCTGCTGCATGCTTCCGAGATGTTCCACTACGCCGCGCATGGTCTCGATGCGCTGGGCGTGGAGGTCGCAAGCCCCAAGCTCAACCTGCAGAAGATGCTCGCCCACAAGGACGCGACCGTTAAGGCGAATGTCGACGGCGTCTCCTTTCTCTTCAAGAAGAACAAGATCGACGGCTTCCAGGGCACCGGCAAGGTTCTCGGCCAGGGCAAGGTCTCCGTCACCAACGACAAAGGCGAGGAGCAGGTCCTCGAAGCGAAGAACATCGTCATCGCGACCGGCTCGGACGTTGCAGGCATTCCGGGCGTCGAGGTCGAATTCGACGAAAAGGTCATCATCTCCTCGACCGGCGCTCTGGAGTTGGAAAAGGTGCCGGCGAGCATGGTCGTGGTCGGCGGCGGCGTCATCGGCCTCGAGCTCGGCTCGGTCTGGGCGCGTCTCGGCGCCAAGGTGACCGTCGTCGAATTCCTCGATACGATCCTCGGCGGCATGGACGGCGAAGTCGCCAAGCAACTCCAGCGGATGCTGGCGAAGCAGGGTATCGACTTCAAGCTCGGAGCCAAGGTGACCGGCGTCGTGAAGTCTGCCGGTGGCGCGAAGGTGACCTTCGAACCGGTCAAGGGCGGCGAGGCGAGCACGCTCGAGGCGGAGGTGGTGCTGATCGCGACGGGCCGCAAGCCCTGCACGGATAACATGGGCCTTGCGAAGGCCGGCGTGGTCCTCGACTCGCGCGGCCGGGTCGAGATCGACCATCATTTCCAGACGAGCATCGCCGGTGTCTACGCGATCGGCGACGTGGTGCGCGGGCCGATGCTCGCCCACAAGGCGGAGGACGAAGGCGTGGCCGTCGCCGAGATCATCGCCGGACAGGCCGGCCATGTGAACTACGACGTCATTCCGGGGGTCGTCTACACGCAGCCGGAGGTCGCCTCCGTCGGCAAGACCGAGGAGGAACTGAAGGCCGCCGGCATCGCCTACAAGGTCGGCAAGTTTCCCTTCACCGCCAATGGCCGCGCCCGCGCCATGCTCCAGACTGATGGCTTCGTGAAGATCCTTGCGGACAAGGAGACCGACCGGGTGCTGGGCGGCCACATCATCGGCTTCGGCGCCGGCGAGATGATCCACGAAATTACCGTGCTGATGGAGTTCGGCGGATCGTCGGAGGATCTCGGCCGCACCTGCCATGCGCACCCGACCATGTCGGAAGCGGTGAAGGAAGCGGCGCTCTCCACCTTCTTCAAGCCGATCCACATGTGATTGGCTCCCATGTGACAATTGGCCCGGGGGCGACAAGCGGCCCCCCTGCTTTCAGCCTTCAAGCAGCGCAATCATGAATGCTCCACCGTGAGTCTGGGGCCGGGGCCACCGGCGACAACGAAAAGGATCGTGTTCATGAGACCTCGCAGCGTTGCCGTCCGCTTGCCCAACGCATGCCTGCCCGGAGCCAACTGGGCGGACTGCTATGAACTTCTCTTTCTGGGCGAACGGCTTACCGCGCATGAAGCGGCAAGGCGGGCGCTTGGAAGCGCGCCGCGCTGGATAAGCAGCCTCCTGGCCTTGCGCAACCGCCTTGTCGCGCCGCTCGGCCTCAAGGCCGCTGCCCCTGCCGGAGACGCCAGTCTCATCGGCGCCTTTCCGATCCTGCGCGAGAGCGAGCGTGAAGCGGTCCTCGGCTTCGACGACCGGCATCTGGATTTTCGCATCGTCGTGGAGGTGCGTGACGGGCCGGCCGATAGCCAGGTGATCGGGGTCACGACCCTTGTGCGGCGCAGGAACCTGTTCGGTTATCTCTATCTCGCCGCCGTCACGCCCTTTCACAAGGCGATCGTTCCGGCACTGCTCGCGCAACTGAACGAACCGGCGCCGCCGCCCGTCAGTGGACCGGCGTGAGGCTGAAGCCTTGCTGGCGAAGGAGCTCGACAAGTCCTTCCTTGCCCGGCAAGTGCAGCGCGCCAACGGCCATGAAGACGTTGCCCTCTCTCAGGATGGGTTGAGCCCGTACCGCCATGATCCTGTTGCGGTCGACGATGATCCGCTGCTCGAAATCGGCGTAGCCGAGATCGCCGGGCGAGATTTTCTCGGCCACCGACCGCATCATCGGCATGATCATGCCGGTGTCGCCGGCGAGATAGAGGTCGGTCATCGTCGCCAGCACATCATCGATCGTCTTGCCGAGCGCGAGTGTTTCTATCAGTGCCTTCAGATGCCACTCGACGGGAAGCGAATCCATCGCGGAAAGCTGCTCGACCAGGCTTTCCAACCCTTTCAGGGTCTTGCCCTGGCTGACGGCATCCTCGGCGAGCTTCTTGTCGAGGAAGGATGCGCCGGCCGCCTTGCGGGTGAACTCGCAGGCCGGCAGCGCGACGAAGCTGGCGATCATCCAGGGCTTCATCTTGGCGACCAGGGGCAGGGGAATGCCGCGCGCCTTGAGGCCGTTTTCGAGAAGCGCCCGATCCTTCGGCTCCAGGAAATCGTTGATCGTCCTGTTGTCGGCGAACATCGTGAGGTCGGGGCGCATCATGATGGCGGCGCTCGCCTTTCTCTCGTCGACGATCTCGTCGGATTCGACGACGACGGTCCGCGCCCCGGCATAGGCTTCGGCACCGCCGGCGGGCATCGCCAGCACGCGCGGATCGGTGACGTGCATGGTGCCGAGCAGGAAGGACGGCGCCAATCCTTGCCCTTCGATCTTCCACAGCAGACCCTTTCCGTTCGGCACTGCATCGGCCTCGCGTCGTATGGTGGCCAGGCGAACCGGATCGGACTGCTCCAGACCGGCGAGGATATTGGTGCCACCGCACTCGGCATCTTCCGCCGCCTCGGCCTCCGAGATCGAGAGCAGGGCGACGAGAAGGCTCGCAGCCGTCAGCACGTGAATGAGTGCGATCAGCCACAGCAGGCCGTCGGCCGCTTTGGCGGCAAGAGTGCGAACGGGTCCTGTAAGCGTCGTCATGGGTGTCGGTCCCCCGGGGCAAATGCACTTCGAACCCTACGCCCCCTCGGTCACGGGTTCCTTAACGCAGGTGGTTAACGGGCGAGCGCGTCGAATTTTAGAACGGGATCGGGAAAAGCGTGAGCGGTTTTCACGGACCCGAAATTCTACGCGCGCGGATGGGCGCGATCGTAGATCTCCAATAGACGTGCCGAGTCCACGCCCGTATAGACCTGCGTGGTCGAGAGGCTGGCATGGCCGAGCAGTTCCTGGATGGTGCGGAGGTCTCCGCCACCGGCGAGCAGATGGGTCGCGAAGGAATGCCGCAGTGCATGCGGCGTCGCCGAATCGGGCAGGCCGAGGGCGGAACGCAGCTTCTGCATCTCGCGCTGGATGATCGCCGGCTGGAGCTTGGCGCCACGGGCGCCGCGGAAGAGCGGCTCCCCGGGGCCGATATGATAGGGGCAGAGTTTCCTGTAGGTCGCCACCGCCTCCGTTGCCGCGGCAATCAGCGGGACGATCCGCGTCTTGTCGCCCTTGCCGGTGATGCGCAGCGACGCCGCCCCTGAAAAATCGTCCGGTGTCAGGGTTAGCGCTTCCGATATGCGCAGGCCGCATCCGTAGAGGAGCGTGAGCACGGCAGCGTTACGGGCGGCGATCCACGGCTCCTCGGCAAGCTGTGCATCGGCCGTCACGACTTTCAGGGCATCCCGGTCCGTCAAGGGTTTCGGCAGCGATTTCGGCTGTTTCGGCGATCGCACCGCGCCGGCGCCGGCGGCGTTGGCAAGGCCGTTTTTCTCCAGGTAGCGCAGGAACGAGCGCAGCCCCGCGAGCCCGCGCCCGAGCGTGCGCGCCCCCGCTCCGGCCTTGCGGCGCTGCGCGAGAAAGCCGCGCAGATCCGCGGGCCTCAGCGTGCGGATATCGGCGAGCCGCGGAGGCCCGGCGAGATGCCCGGTCAGGAAGGTCAGGAATTGCCGCGTGTCCCGCTCATAGGCCTCGACCGTCTTTCCGGACAGGCGGCGTTCTTCGGCAAGGCTCGCAAGCCACCGCTGACGCTCGTCCATCACCTCGGGGTGGCCTATCACAAGAAGTTCGTTCATTGTCGGTCCGGCGATCGTTCTCAGCTGTTTTCCAGTGCCGAGCATGTCGCGGAGCCCTTATGTTTTCGCTAACATCCTCTTGGAATTTGTCATTCTTCGATCATATTGAATTGCGATGTTCGGTCAGCAACCGCGGATGGGACCATGGCGAGACGTGATTCGGCGAGCGCGCTGGCGCATTTTGCAGGGGCAATTGCGCTGGTCTCGCAGGGCCGCCCCGGTCATATCGTCGACACGCTGATCGCCGAGCGCGGCCAGAAGATCGTTCGCCATCCTATGTGGCCGGTGATGCGGCCCTTTCTTCACACGCTGCTCAACTACCGCAAGGCGATCGAGTTCGCCAATTCCGTTGCCAACATGCCGGGCTTCCAGGCTTTCGAGCACTTGAGCTCGCTGCTCGCGCTCGACATCCGTGTCGACAAGGCCGAGCGGATCCCGGCGCAGGGCGGGTTTCTCCTCGTCAGCAACCACCCGACCGGCATCGCCGACGGCATTGCGGTCTTCGATCTCCTGAAGAGCCGCCGGCCGGATATGATGTTCTTCGCCAACCGCGACGCCATCCGCGTCAATCCGCGTTTCGTCGAGATGGTCATCCCGGTGGAGTGGCGCGAGGAATACAAGTCGAAGCTCAAGGCGCGCGAAACGTTGCAAGTCACCAACCGGGCCATTGAAGAGGGGAAGGCGACCGTGCTCTTTCCATCGGGCCGCATCGCTTACTGGGCCGAGGGGCGTCTCAACGAACGCCCCTGGAAAAGTTCCGCGGTCGGCTTTGCCCGCAAATATGGCCTGCCGATCCTGCCGGTGCATATGAGCGCGCGCAACTCCGGGCTGTTCTACTGGTTCGCCAAGTGGTCGACGGAACTGCGCGACATGACCGTTTTCCACGAGCTTCTGAACAAGAAGGGCGACCTTTTCGATTTTCGGGTCGGCAATCTTATCCCTCCGGAAGCGCTCGACGGCGACCCGATGGAGGTCACCCGTGCACTCGAGCGCCATACGATCTTCGAGCTTGCGCGCGATAGCGACGCCGTCTTCGATGCGCTGCCCCGTTGCGGCTGAGCCGAGGATGCGGCGCATGCTTCCGAAGAAACGAAAATCCGGACCTGATGGTTCTTGTTGCGCTGCAGATCGGCTAAGTGTTTGCCGAACACTACCGTTCGCTCCGGCCGGCTCGATAGACCACGAAGAGGAATGAACAAGGCCCCTCATCCGCCTTCCGGCACCTTCTCCCCGCTCGCGGGGAGAAGGACCCGCGGCCGCCGCCTAAGTCCCCTCGCCCCGCGTGCGGCAGGGCTGTCCGGGGAAAGTTCAGCCATAGACGAAAGCCATCTGG